>CAVYXJ010000009.1:0-213713 GCA_963772455.1 Candidatus Bathyarchaeota archaeon | reverse complement strand
ATCGTAGTTAATAGCATCCAAGAAGTGATTTATTTCAAAAGCGGTAGCGCACTTGTAAAACTCTACGATTTAAACAAAAAGTTGGTGAAGTCTTTGAGTTTGTCAACGGGCGACTTGATATTTTTAATTGTTGGCGGACACGGATTTGAAATGTCTGAGGATACAACTTTCATCGAAGTTAAGCAAGGTCCTAATTTGGGCAAGAAAACCATAGAGAGTTAATAGAGTAATAAAAAGTGCCGAGTTGAGTGATTGAATGATTCCCTGTATGCGTTCCACTGTTGAAGGGAAAAGAGCTTGAGTACCTCAAAGAGTGCGTAGATACTAACTGGATTTCTTCCAAACGCCGCTATGTGGATGAGTTCGAGAAAAAATTTTCTGAATACTGCAACTGCAAATATGGTGTAACCACAACAAACGGAACATCCAGCATACATTTAGCTTTGGAGTCAATAGGACTAAAAAAAGGCGACGAAGTTATAGTACCCGCTTTCACTATGATTAGCTCTGTTTTTCCAATAATTTACAGTGGAGCCAAACCTGTCCTTGCAGATGCTGACCCAGAGACATGGAATATCGACGTTGACCAAATAGAAGAGAAGGTATCTGAAAAAACCAAAGCAATAATGCCTGTTCACATCTACGGTCACCCCTGCAATATGGACCCTATTCTAAAAATCGCCAAGAAACACGGATTAACTGTAATTGAAGACGCGGCGGAAGCCCACGGAGCAGAATATAAAGGACAGAAAACCGGTGGGATAGGTGATATTGGCTGCTTTAGTTTCTATGCGAATAAAATAATCACATGCGGAGAAGGCGGCATGATGGTTACAAACGATGAAGCAATAGCCACACACGCGAAGTCTCTTAAGAATCTGTCTTTTGAAGGTGGAAAGGGAGGGTTTACCTTCATTCTGAAGTGGGTTACAATTACAGGTTGACTAATCTTCAAGCGGCGGTTGGTTTAGCGCAGTTTGAGCACATAGATGAATTTGTCAATATGAGACGAAAGAATGCACAGATCTACGAGGAGTTTTTGAGTGGAGTTCCTGGAATTCGATTGCCTGTGGAAAAGGATTGGGCTAAGAGTGTTTATTGGATGTTCTCTGTTCTGGTTGAGCCTGAGTTTGGTTTGAGTCGAGATGGATTGATTGACGAATTAGCTAAAAGAGGCGTCGAGACTAGACCTTTTTTTACTACCATGAATGAGCAACCAGTTTTTAGGAACATGAACCTATTTGAAGTACGAAAAGTATCCAGTTGCCGAGAGTTTATCGAAGAAAGGGCTGTATTTGCCTTCGAGTTCAGGGCTAACACGAGAAGAAATAAAGTATGTCTGTAAATCAATTGCCGATATTAGTTCTTAGTTTTTTGGATATTTGCTCCTTGGTTAAGCGAATTATCTAAATGAGCTTAATTAAGGAAAATGTTAAATTTGTTCACCATAAATAAAATCTGAAGAATTGGGTTAAGATGGCTAAGCGCGCTTTGATTACTGGGATTACTGGTCAGGATGGGGCTTATTTAGCTAAATTACTGTTGGATAAAGGGTATGAAGTATTTGGAACTTTCAGAAGGTTATCAACACCGAATTTTTGGAGACTGCAAGCTCTTGGCATCTTTGATAGAATTAATTTATATTCCGCTGACTTGGCAGATTCGTCTTCAATTATCGAGGTTATTAAGATAAATGACCTCGAGGAAATCTACAACTTAGCCGCTCAAAGTTTTGTCGGAACATCTTTCGAGCAGCCTATCAGCACCTCAGAGATTACTGGTATAGGTGTTACGAGGATTTTAGAGGCTATCAGGCATGTTAATCCAAAGATAAGGTTTTATCAGGCTTCCACAAGCGAGCTGTATGGCAATGGGCATTGTGTTAGCCTAACTGAGGATTCTGCTTTTAAGCCTTCAAGCCCCTATGCAGCTGCTAAGCTCTATGCTTATTGGGTAACCAAGATTTATCGAGAAGGTTACAATTTTTTTGCCTGCAATGGGATTTTGTTTAATCACGAGAGTCCATTAAGAGGTCTAGAGTTTGTTACTAGAAAATTATCAAATGCTGCTGCGAAGATTGCCTTGGGTTTAGATAAAGAAGTTTCTGTGGGGAATCTTGATGTGCACAGAGATTGGGGGTATGCTCCTGATTACGTTACTTCCATGTGGATGATGTTGCAACAAAAAAAGCCTGGTGACTATGTTGTAGCGACTAATGAGGCTCATTCTGTAAAGGAGTTTGCTGAGAAAGCCTTTGAGGTTGTTGGTTTGGATTGGCAAAAACATGTGAAAGTAGATCCCAAGTTTATGCGGCCTTTGGATGTCAAGTTTTTGCGTGGCGATTTTTCGAAAGCAAACAAAGAGTTTGGTTGGAAACCCACTGTGAATTTTGATGAACTCGTAAAGATTATGGTAAAAGAGGATCTTAGTCGTTGGGAGCGTTGGCAAAAAGGTGAAAGTTTCCCCTGGGATGCTTCCTGTTACCCTGACGAGAGCAAGATTATCTCTAATATATCAGAGTTTGGATAGATAATTAGAAGGAATGCCTATTGAAATCTGGAAGCTGTTTCGATTTTTCGGCTGAGTTCTATGATTTGCTCTACAAAGACAAGAATTATGAATTGGAAGCTGATTTTGTCGAGAAAGTTTTTTCAACTTTTGGCAAGCCCACAAGCATACTTGAAGTTGGATGCGGCACAGGAAATTACACTCGAATTTTTTGTGAAAGAGGTTACGATGTTTCTGGGTTGGACATTTCGGAAAAAATGATTTATGCGGCAAAGAAAAAATGCCATTGTGATTTTCAAATTGGGGATTTACGGAGTTTCTCTTTGGGTCGCAAGTTTGATGCTTGCATTGCCATGTTCGCCGTGATGGGATACGTAGTTGAGAACTCGGATGTTATAAGTGCTCTCTGCAACATTCGCGCTCATCTAAAAAAGGGTGGATTGTTAGTTTTTGATGTGTGGAATGGATTAGCGGTTATGAGAACTCTCCCTGAGACCAGAGTAAAGGAAGTTGAAGACGAGAGCTGCAAAGTTGTCAGAGTTGCACTCCCTTTCTTGAAGTCTTTTAATCATCTTTGTGAGGTGGATTTTACTTACTCGGTTCTAGAGCAAAAAAACAAAATTGTTGCAAGAGTTTAGTGAAAGTCACTGTGTCCGTTTTTATTTTCCGCAAGAGATTAGATTGTTTCTTGAGAAGGCGGGGTTTGAGATTTTGAAGATTTGTCCTTTCCAATAATTTCTCTGGTGTGGTTGATGAGACGGTTTGGAATATGGCTGTGGTTGCGAGAGTAGTCTGAAACAAAAAAAATATTTTTAAATTTTATTAGAAAACCACAGAACCGTTCTTTTTAATCCTTCCTCAAACTCTACGTTCGGTTGCCAACCAACCAGTTCTTCAAGTTTGCTTGTGTCTGGACACCGTCTTTTGGGGTCGTCTTTAGGCAGCGGGAAGAACTCTATGTTTGATTTGCATTTTGTTGCATCCTTAATCTTCTGAGCCAACTCTAATATCGTGAATTCTTTGGTGTTGCCCACGTTTACAACCTCTCCTTTAGCTTTGGGATTTATAGTCAGAAGCATTAATCCAGTTACTGTGTCTGTTACGTAACAGAAAGAACGTGTCTGTTTTCCGTCACCGTAGACCGTGATAGGCTGATTAGTTAACGCTTGCAAAATAAAACGAGACAGGGCTCTACCGTACAAACCATCTTCCCTTAGTCGGGGGCCATACGAATTAAAAATTCTCGGAACCCGAACATCTAATCCGTGTTGCTTACTATAAGCCATAAGTAGCGCTTCAGCAAAACGTTTCCCCTCATCGTAGCATGACCGCGGACCAATCGGGTTTACTTTTCCCCAGTAAGTCTCAGGTGTAGGAATTACTTCTGTATCTCCATAAGTTTCTGAGGTTGAAGAAAACAACAATGTTGCATCGTTTTTTCTTGCTAATTCTGCCATCATGAATGTACCCATATGCACTTGTCTGCAGTGTCTCAATTGGGTGTGCTTGGTACTCGTCAGGAGATGCATGACCAGCCATGTGAAAATGAAATCAAATTTTTCTTGGCTCTTAAAGTGCAAACATCTGACTGCACAAATTTGATTTTTTTGCATTTTTGTCCAAGTGTTCTATGTTTTTTATTCTTCCAGTGGACAAATCATCTATAACTGTTACTTCGGCGCCAAAACCTATTAGAACATCACAAAGCCAACTGCCGATAAAGCCAGCGCCGCCTGTAACAAGACTTTCTTTCCTGTGAAAAGGTCGCCTTTGACTATGCTCTTTAATCCTTTCAACGTCTTCGCTCATAATGTCATCCATCATGGGTTGGCCTCTTGCAGAATTGCTTATACGACAACTCTAACGCTTCCCAATATCTTTCTGGGCTTCCAATATCCAAATGTGATATAGTTTTTATCAACTTTACAGCGTAGACTTTTAATCCCCAGTCAATGAGTTTTGGATGGCATCGGTTAAGCTGAATTTCCCCGTTTTTTCCTGGGCTTAGTTGCTTCTAATGCTTTGAAAATAATTGGGTGGAAAACGTACATTGCCATAATTGCTAAGTTTGTCTTGGGTTTTTCAGGTTTCTCGACAACTCGTTTGCACTTTAATATTCCAGGTTCTACTTCGTCCCCTTCAACAATTCCGTACTGCTTAGGATTTTCAATCTCTAACACAAGAAAAGCTGCATCCGCATTAAGTCCATCGAAAGCTTCAAGGAGCTTTTTAACGTAATCCATATTTTCGGAGATTATGCAGCTGTCTCCAGCGTGAACTAAGCAACTTTCGTTTTGCACGAAAGGCTGAGCCATCAAAACCGCGTTTCCAAATCCTTTTGGTTCAGACTGATTAACCCACATAGAAGTAGAAGTGTCAAGTTTCTCATAAAATTCCTCCAAATCAGTTGCTTGACCATTTTTTCCCATCTCCGCGAGGTTTTTTATACAATTCATGTCGGGAGTGAAATGGTCTTCTATTCCTCTTTTTCCTCTGCCTACAACGTAGCAGAATTCTCTAAGTCCAGCATCATGTAATTGCTCAAAAACCAGTTGAACAACAGGTTTCACTAACATGTTACCATTGGTAGATCTTGAGAAGATTGGAAGCATTTCTTTGGGTTGCTCTTTGGTAGCGGGGAATAGGCGGGTCCCCAAACCTGCAGCGGGAATTATTACCTTACGAACCATCATGAACCCTTTTCTCCAATTCTTGTATAATCCATATATATTTAATGTAAGAACTTATCTGAATTATCATACCCACAGGAGACGTTTGTCCCTTGATTAGACCAAAAATCTCAGTTATAGGAGTTGGCTACGTCGGTTTATGTACCGCAGTTGGTTTTGCAAGCAAAAGCTATAGTGTTCTTGCTTGTGACCTAGATGACCAGAAGATTGATAAGATAAATAAGGGGATTCCCCCTTTTCATGAGCCTGAACTTGAAGAAAAACTCTCAGACTGCATCCGTAAGGGCAAATTAAAGGGTGTAGTAAACCAAACACAAAAAGTGATTGACGAGACAGATGTAACGTTCGTCGCAGTTGGCACCCCAAGCAAGTCAGATGGCAGCATAGACCTCAAATACATAGAATCTGCTTCACAAAACATCGGTAAAGCGCTCAAAAATAAAAGCTCATACCATGTCGTCATAATTAAAAGCACAGTTGTTCCCGGAACAACACAAGACACTGTGAAACCAATTCTTGAAAAAGTGTCTGGGAAAAAATGCGGCGCCGACTTTGGTTTATGTATGAATCCAGAATTTCTGCGTCAAGGTTCAGCTTTTCAAGATACAGTTAACGCTGATCGGGTTGTCATTGGCTCGTATGATAATCGTTCAGGTGAAGTTTTAGAGGATCTATACAGAGGATTACTACACCCCGCTGACTGCCTCCGATAATTAGAACCACTCTCTCCACAGCCGAACTCATCAAGTATGCTAGCAACGCAATGCTTGCAACAAAAATAAGCTACATCAACACGATAGCTAACATCTGCGAGCAAATTCCGGGAGCCGACGTGAAAGTCGTTGCAAAAGCGATGGGATTAGACAAACGTATTGGTCCACTTTTCTTGGATGCTGGCTTAGGCTATGGAGGCTCCTGTTTTCCTAAAGATGTTAAAGCCCTAATTGCTTCATCAAAAAAACACGGTTACAAACCAGAGTTGTTGGATGCCGTTGAAGAGGTTAACAAAACCCAGCCCCTAAAAGCTGTGGAGTTCTGCAGGCAAAGGCTTGGCAGTCTGGAGGGCAAAAGAATCGCAATTTTAGGATTAGCTTTCAAACCTGACACTGACGATATGCGTGAAGCACGAGTCATCCCAATAGTTAACCAGCTACTAAAAGAAGGCGCAAAAGTTGTGGCTTATGACCCAGTAGCGATATCTGTTGCAAAGACCATCTTTGAAGACAAAATCCAGTATACTAAATCAGCGTTTGAATGCATAAAAGATGCTGATGCCTGCATCATCGTTACAGAATGGGACGAATTCAAAAAATTAACTCCAGAAGACTTCACAAAAAACATGAATCAACCAATACTAATTGATGGAAGAAGAATCTTTAACCCAGAGACTTTAAAACGAAAATGCAATTTGTAGCTTTAGGTCTTGGAAAATGACCTTTAATTTTTTTTATCCAATATTGCACTAATTTTTAAGGAACAATTTCCTCAAAGTAGCGACCTTAACTACTTTATAGTTTTGATATTTTGTCTTGTTTTTATTCAAAGTAATATAGTAAGTTTGTCGCAATTCTGTTCTTTGCAGCAATGAGTAGAGAATTTATCCTGCAATATGTTCGACCAGCTAACACCAACATAGTCCACTCCAGTAACCAGGAAAAACAACATATTGGTGAAGTAAAAATATCCTACACCAAAACCAAACGCAAACAAAACAAACCCAAACCCAAAGCAAACAAAAACCTTAACCTAAAAGAAGTGGCACCCAAAAAACCCACAACCACACAAAACAAGATAAAATAAACATCCAACCATATCTATTTTTTAGTTGTCAAAAATTATGTTAATTCTTATTCATAAACCAAAACTGATAAAGAGCACATCTTCACCAACAGTAAGCTAACATAAACTGCTGAGAAGAAGATAATGTCTAAGGCTTCAGAGATGGCGAGGGTTTCAGCCAAAGGCGGCTTTCACCTACTTTGGGGACTGGTCCTATCTACAGTCATCTCGGCTGTTGGAACAATTATTATTGCCAGACTTCTAGGCTCAGACAACTACGGCTTATATGCCATTGCCCTAGCTGCCCCCAACCTAATTTCAATCTTCAGAGATTGGGGAATAAACACAGCCATGATTAAATATTCTGCAGAATACTACAGCGAAAATAACGTGGCGAAAATAAGAAGCGTCTTTGTCTCAGGAACAGCATTCGAAATCATTGTAGGTGTTTCACTCTCAGTACTTTCCTTGATATTCTCTCAAATTCTTAGCAGACTTCTACGGACGTCCAGCAATAGTTCAATTAATTCAAATAGCTTCATTGTTCATCTTAACCGGGGCACTATTGAATACAGCAAGTGCAGCTTTCACTGGTCTAGAAAAGATGCATCTAAACAGCATAATGCTGGTTGTTCAATCATTAGTTAAAACTGGCCTTATACTTGCCCTAGTGATTTTAGGTTTTGGAACACTTGGTGCAGTAATTGGGTTCTCCTTAGGAGTCTTAGTTGCTGGAGTTACTGGAGTTTTGCTAATATATGTAATGTACCGAGCTCTACCAAAACCGCCAGAAGGAAAGTTAGAATTTATTAAAACGACCAAGATAATGCTCAAATATGGATTACCATTATCCATAGGCGGCATTTTAGGTGGTTTTCTTACTCAATTCTACAGTACTATAATTTACATTTTCGTAACTGACAACTCTTTGATAGGCAACTATTCTGTATCCTTGAACTTTGTAGTTCTCATTACTTTCTTCGCAACTCCGGTGACAACTATGTTGTTTCCTGCCTTCTCAAAATTGGATGCAAAAAAAGAGCGGGAACTTCTGCAGACTGTATTTCAATATTCAGTAAAATATGCCACTCTTGTAGTTGTTCCAGTAACAGCGATGGTTATGGCCCTTGCCCAACCTGCGATTAGTACAATATTTGAAGGCAAGTATGAACAAGCACCTTTATACCTAGCTTTATCCGCGATAACTTATCTCTTAACTGCTCTTGGCAGTCTAAGCGTAAGCAATCTAATAAACAGCCAAGGATTCACAAAATACAACTTAAAACTAACATTGGTAACAGTCGTAATCGGTTTTCCATTAAGTTATGTGTTAATTTCTCAATTCGGAATTATCGGTTTAATAGTTACTACCATAGTTGTCGGGCTTCCAAGTCTGTTTTTAAGTTTACGCTTCATTAAGAAGAATTTTGGGGTTTCCATAGATTGGGTATCTTCTGCAAAAATCGTGTTTTCATCAGGTACTGCAGCAATCTTAACTTATTTTGTAATGATCAGTCAATTCCCTTTGGCAGTCTAATACGATTAATCGTCGGTGTAATTATTTTCGTGATTGCCTATCTACTTTTATCCGTAATTACTAGAACTTTAATCAAGGCTGATCTTGGTAAACATTCGACAAATAATTAATGCCCTAGGACCCTCTACGAAAACCACTAGTTTTAGTGCTTAATATGAGTCGAGAAGCTAATGGACATTTTCCATAAAAATAAACCTTAAAAGAAGAAAATGGTTAATAAAAACCTAACTTAAAAAATAGTTGGTTTACTGCGAAATCGCTAGTCAAATATCGACTTTGCTCTAACGTTTTCTGCTGGACTGCTTAATTTTCTATATTTGCCACAATAATTTCCCCCAGTATGGGTGCATGTATAACTTGCGTTTGAATAGAGACTGCATGTAGAAGTAAATTTGCAAATTGTTTTTCGGTTAATCAAAGAGGCAAACAACATTTCTTTAGATTTTCCATTTTCTCTTTCTCCATGCTTAGCAAACGAGTAACCTAATATTGTAATGTAATGATTTGCTAATAGAATTATGTGATTGTACAGTTACAACAACACCTTATCGATTGAAAATATTTTTTCTCTATACAGCAAATAATAATACCGAGTTTTAACTAAAGAGCTAAGGATCACCATGAAAGCACTTGTCTTAAGCGGCGGAAAAGGCACCAGGCTTAGACCTCTAACATTCACCTGCGCCAAACAACTAATTCCCGTAGCAAACAAACCCATATTGGGATACGTTCTTGACCAAGTAGCGTCAACCACAATAAAAAAAGTCGGAATAATCACTGCACACGAAACCGGTCAGTTCGTTCAAGATTACGTTAAAGACGGATCTAGCTGGAATCTCATGGTTTCTTATATTCCCCAAGAACCTCTTGGATTAGCACACGCAGTCAGAACAGCTAAACGTTTTCTAGGTCAGGATTCTTTTGTCATGTGTTTGGGTGATAACGTAACAGGTCAAGGTTTAGAACCATTCGTCAAAAAATTCAAGAAAGAGCATCTTGATGCACTCATAATTCTAAAAGAAGTCGATAACCCATCAAGTTTTGGAATCGCTCAATTAGATGAAAAAGGCAATATTACCCGGCTAGTGGAGAAACCTAAGACTCCCATGGGCAATTTAGCTATTATAGGAACTTACCTATTTTCTAACAAAGTACACGCTGCCATAGAAAGAATCAAACCTTCTTGGCGAGGGGAACTAGAAATTACAGATGCCATCCAAGAAATGATCAACATGGGCTTTTCTGTTAAAGCTGAAATCTTGAATTCATGGTGGCTTGATACAGGCAAAAAAGACGACATTCTATCTGCTAATGCAAAAATTCTGGATGCATATATTCAACGTGACATTAAAGGAACTGTGATTAACAGTACAGTAGATGGTAGGGTTAAAGTTGGGGAAGAAGCAAAGATCTCGGACAGCGTAGTTCGGGGACCTTGTGTGATTGGCAAAGGTGTTTTAATTGAAAACTCATTCATCGGTCCGTACACAAGCATTGGAGATGGCTCAAAGATCTATAATTCTAACCTTGAATATTGCGTTGTGCAAGATTGTGTAACTGTTAAGGATGTTGAGCGGCTCGAGGACAGTTTGATTGGCAAAAACGCTAAAGTGACTCGTAACCAGAGGAACAGAACAATAAAGCTACATGTGGGAGATTTCTCAGAAATCGAGGTTTAACACTCGAAAAAGGAACTATTTATAAAGTTTTTAAATTGATATGTTTGAAGGTAAACAAGGGATAACTTATGTTACAAGGGATAAAAATTAGACCTATAAAGCGAATTTCAGATGAGAGAGGATTTTTCACTGAAGTTATGCGGAAGGATTGGAAGGATCTCTTTGGAGAAGATATTGTTGCTCAAGCAAACTTTTCGTTTACGTATCCAGATGTTATTCGGGCTTGGCACCGACATGTTAAGGGTCAAGTAGACTATTTTTTGGCGCTTAAAGGTTTGATTAAAATCTGCGCTTTTGATGAGAAAACCTCGGAAGTTAATGAGGTAATTTCAAGCGGATTAGATTTGCAAGTTGTTCGTATGCCTGGGCACTATTGGCATGGCTTTAAAGCGTTAGGCAACGAACCTGCAATGCTTCTATACTTCACCACTAACCTATATGATGCTTCGAACCCAGATGAAGAACGTCGTCCATGGAATGACCCAGCACTCATTCCAAAAATCGTTAATGGCAAGAAAGATGAAGCTCGTGTTGGTAAACCATGGGATTGGAACAATCTTCCTCACAAGTGATGAATATGAAACTGTTAGTTACTGGCGGATTAGGATTTATCGGAAGCAACTTCTGCAGGCTAATGCTTGCAAAGTACCCTGACTGTGAATTAATAAATGTAGATAAAATTGGCATAGGTGCTAACCCAGCGAATTTGCATGATATTGAGAATGATAAGCGTTACACTTTCATCAAGGGCGATATTTGTAACCCACAACTCATGAATCGCTTAGTTCATCAGGTAGATGCAGTTGTAAACATTGCAGCAGAAACTCATGTCGATCGAAGCATCGCCGACCCAAACATATTCCTCCAAAACAACACAGTAGGCACCTTCATAATTCTTGAAGCAATAAGAAGACATAATCATAAAGCACGACTTCTTCAGGTATCCACCGACGAGGTTTATGGTGAAGCACTCGAAGGATCATTCACAGAAAACACCCCTCCTAAACCCTCTAATCCTTACTCAGCTGCCAAAGCTGCCGCCGACATGTTCGTATTATCATACCATAAAACTTTTGGTTTAAACGTATCAATCACACGATGCACAAACAACTTTGGACCTTACCAACTTCCTGAAAAGTTGATCCCCAAAACCGTTATCCGAGCCCTAAGAGATCTTCCCATTCCAATTTATGGGAAAGGAACCAATATTCGTGATTGGATTTATGTGGAAGATCATTGTGAAGCCTTGAGTATTGTACTTGAGAAGGGCAAAGCAGGAGAAATCTATAACGTTTCAGCGGGAAACGAAATTGCAAACATTGAAATTGCCAAAAAAATAATTTGTATGCTCCATAAGCCTGAAAGCCTAATAACATTCGTTGAAGACCGCCCCGGACATGACACCCGATATAGTTTAGATTCTACAAAAACCAGAACTGAATTGGGTTGGAAACCAAAGTTTAGTTTTGAGAAATCCTTAGAGTCAACAGTTAAGTGGTATCTTGACAACGAACATTGGTGGACACCTTTTGCAACTGAAGTCATTTTGCATCCAACACCATGGAAACTTGGTGGCATTTAATTGAAGCTATTAATTACAGGTGCAAGTGGACTTTATGGCTCAAAACTAGCTCAAATTGCTCTTTCAAAAAACTTTGAGGTTTACTCGTCTGATATTCAAAGCTTGTCGATTTATGGGAACTATGTTAAACTAGATATTTCTGGAAAAGAGCAAGTAGATGAAGCCTTTAAAACTATAAAACCCGACGTCGTTATTCATGCAGCAACATTAACTGATGTTGATAAATGCGAGTTGAATAAGGAACTTGCTTGGAAAGTAAACGTTGAAGGCACAAAGAACATTGTTGAAGCATCAAAAACTACGGGTTCTTTTTTGATTTATATCTCAACCGATTATGTTTTTGGTGGTGAAACTGGGCGCTACAAGGAAACCGACTCGCCTAACCCAATCAACTATTATGGGGTAACCAAGCTGAAAGCTGAAGAAATCGTCAAAACACAAAAAGAATACTTCATAGCAAGACCCAGCGTTATGTATGGTTCTACTCCTGCAGCAGGAAAAGTTAACTTTGCTCTCTGGATCATCGAAAGCCTTAGAAAAGGTGAACGTGTCAAAATTATAACTGACCAATGGAATACGCCAACACTCAATACCAATTTAGCTGAAATGACTTTGGAAGTTGTAGAGCGCAAGTTAACTGGAATTTATCATTTGTGCGGGGCAACACGGGTTAGTAGATTTGAGTTTGCAGAGAAAATCGCAGATGTTTTTAGCCTAGATAAAAGTTTGATTGATAAGGTTTTATCTTCTCAATTCACTATGCCGGCTAAACGTCCGATGGATTCATCTCTTGACACTTTAAAAGCAAAACAAACTTTGCAGCATAAGCCACTTGAAATGGATGTGGCTTTGAATCAGCTGAAGTTTGAGCTTTCACAGAAAGGCAATAACTGAGCACAAGTGTTATGTGTAAGTTGCAATGTTTTTCAAGTTGTTTGGGAAGGCTCGATGAATCCATCCAATGTTAAGCAAATAGCTAGACAGCGTATCTTAATTCTGTTTGATCAAGCCAAGAAAGTTTGTAAAGCTAATCCAAAGTTGGCTATGCAATATGTTGTTTCTGCAAGAAAGATTGCCATGGCTGCCAAAACCCATTTGCCAGTAGAGTTTAAAACCGGGACATGTAAGCAATGCAACTCGCTATTTGTACAGGGAGTTAATTGCCGTATTAGGATAAAGCAGAAAAGGGAGCCTCACGTTGTAGTAACATGTTTAAACTGCGGTAACCAAACTCGTATATTATTAAAAAAGAAAATGGAGCATAAGAAACTTGAGCAAAATAACAACTCGAATGAAGCGCCATGTTAGGCACGTTTTGAAAGATGAGAACCCAACGATTTGGGTTGGCAAAGAAGGTTTGACCGCTCCATTATCTGCTGAAATCGAGAAGCAACTGCAAAGAAATAAGATGGTTAAGGTTAGAATTTTGCCCGCTGCCCTGCAAGGTGAAGTGACAGCCCAATCTATCGGAGTTAACGCTTCTGAACAAACTAATTCAGCTTTAGTAGAAGTTAGAGGTCACGTGTTCATTCTGTTTAGGAAGCGTAAAGCTGAAGAAGAGCCTTCTCAACCATAATATTTCTAAATAACGTTTTTTGGTTAACCCTTCAGGTTGTTCGGAGAATATTTATATTAGGCTTCATTGTTTAACTGCAAGGAAAAACCAAAGGATTAGAGTAACTTGACGACTCCTCATGACGTTCCAGCTTCAAAATTCATAGTTAGATTAGCAAAGTATCTTAGGGAAAACGTTGACGAAGTTCAACCTCTTCCATGGGCAGCATTCGCTAAAACAGGCATGCATGTTGAGAAACAGCCGCAAGATCCAGACTGGTGGTTTACTCGAAGTGCATCGGTTCTGCGCAAAGTTTACATTTATGGTCCAATCGGTCTTGAGAAACTACGCGCTGAATATGGCGGTAGAAAAAATAGAGGCAGTAAACGTGACCGTGTTAGAAAAGCAGGTGGAAGCGGAATCCGCAAAGGTCTGCAGCAGCTTGAATCCGCTGGTTTAATTCAGATGTCAAAGCCTAAAGGACGAGTAATGACTCCTAAAGGTCGTAAGCTTCTCCAAGAAGTTGCTGGAGACTTATCTAAAGAAATGGTTAAAACTGTCCCTGAACTCAAGAAGTATCAAGGCGAATAGTGACAATGTCAGATGACGAGCTTGCCCAGATTCGTAAGCGAAAACTTTCTTCGATGCAGCATCGCGTAAGTGATGAGCAAAGGCAAGCTCAAGCAGAGCAACAGATGGAAAATCAAAAGCAGGCGTTACTTAGTAAGATATTAGCGCCTGAAGCTCGGCAAAGGCTAAATAACCTAAAAATGGTTAAGCAGGAATTTACCGAGAGTATTGAGATGCAGCTGATTGAGATGGCGCAGACAGGAAAATTGCCCATTCCACTTTCAGATGCACAGCTCAAACAGATATTAGTTCAGCTTCAATCACGGAAGCGAGAGACAAAAATCAGAAGGATATAGAAATGGCAAGAGTTAAACCAACAGGAAAAAAACTCAGACTAGCCAAAGCTGGCAAAGAATCACAGTCTGTTCCAACATGGGTTATTGCCCGAACTGACGGTAAAGTTAGAAATAATCCTAAGCAACGACGCAACTGGAGAACCAGGAAGATAAGAGCATAGGAGTATTAGAGCACAATGTCCAAAGAAACTACTAAACAAGTTACAAAAGAAGAAGAAATTGAAGAATTAACTGTACCAGAAGAGGAACCTGGAACTGAACTTGTCTCTGGCCAAGCTCAACCTGAAGCTGCACCTGCAGAACAAGAAGCTGTTGAGGAAGTTAAGCCTAAGAAAAAGAAGAAAGACGAACAAATTGTCGAAGAAAGATTCTACACAATCCCCCTGTCAAGAGCTTTGGTTCGACCACCAAAGAAACGTGCTCCAAGAGCAATGCAACTCGTAAAAGAATTCGTAAACAGACACATGAAAATTGCAATGAAAGTCACTGAAGAAGAGGAAGAAGAAGAACTCCCGCAACTCATCATTAGCAAAGAAGTCAACGAGAAAATTTGGGACCGCGGAATAGAGAAGCCTCCACGCAAGATAAAGACACGCATAACAAAAGACAAAGATGGTAACGTAACCGTTTACTTGGCTGAAACACAAAAATAATTTTTTGTCTTTTTATTTTTTGTATTATTTTATTTGCTTAAGGTATTCTATTCTCTATCTAAAGTAAAAAGTTAAAATTTGTAACTATTTATCAAAATATTTTTGTAAACCAATAAAAAACACCACAATCTAAAAAAGGGAGTATCGCGTGAAACTTTCGCTAATAACATTCATCAGGGGATTTATTTCTTGACTGTTTACTTATCAAGTATCGTGGGAAGCGCAAGTATAGGCGTATATGCGCTAGCAACTGAGAATATAGTTTTAATTCCGCGGATGGTTCCGCTTGAAAAAGCTCAAGAATTCGCTGACTACCTAAAAGTTAAGCTTGCCTACACATCTATCTCTGGTTCTGTTTTGGCTGGTTCATTGGTGAGTGCAAACTCATTGGGTTTGATGGTGTCTAACGCTATTCGCGAAGAAGAATTGGCTGCAATAAAAATGGTTTTTGATGGCAACATAACTATTATGGATTCTAAGAAAACTGCTTATGGTAATCTAGTTTTAGCTAATGATAAAGGTGCAATTGTGGATCCACGATTCAAAGAGACTGAAATAGCCAAAATCTCTAAGGCTTTGGGTGTTGAAGCTGTTCCAACAGAAATCGCGGGTTTGCCATATGTTGGTTCTTTGGCTGTAGCCACTAACAAAGGTGTATTAGCACACCCATTGCTAAAGGACGAAGAGAAAAAAATTCTTGAAGATGTCTTTAAAGTCCCAGTGGACGTAGGTACTATTAATTGTGGAGTTCCATATGTTGGGACAGGCTTGCTTGCGAATAGTCACGCAGCTGTTGCTGGTTCTATGACAACTGGACCCGAGATGTTTATAATTGGGAACGCACTGGATGTTGTGCAGGAAGAAGAAAAATGAAAACTTTCAAAGTAACAGGCACAATCAACAAGCCCAGATTATCAACTTCATTTGTTAGAGAACTCTTAGCTGAAAAAAGTGAACACGCAGTCGAGAAAGTTTATGCTGAAATAGGCAGTAGACACCGCGTTAGAAGATATCACATAAAAATTATCAGTTCTGAAGAAATTTCTGTTGACCAAATCAAAAACCCAATCTTGAAGAAAATTGTTGCTGGAGCGTAGACTTTTTGGCGCAACGAGAGAAAGCTGAAGAAGAACTCCGCCGCCTCAGCATGGAAATGCGTTACCTCGAACAAACCGCAGATGCATTGCAACAACGAATAAGCATGGTAAATGCAGCTCTCACCGACATAAACTATGCCAATATGACTCTTGACGGTATGGAAAAAGAAAAAGAAAATTCTGAAATGCTTATTCCAATCGGCGGAAGTTCATATGTTAAAGTGAAGCTTGCAGATACAAACAAAGTTATTATTGGAATGGGTTCAGGAGTGTCAGTTGAAAAAACCCTTCCGGAAGCAAAAGCAACTCTTAAAGAACGCTTAGATGAACTTGAGAAAACAATGCATGCAGCCCAACAACAATTCAGTCAAGTAGCTGAGCGCATCAATTCTGGCAGAAGCAGACTTGAAAGCATGCTTTCGACAAGAGAAGGGAAACATTAGTTTAATGTTTGATAAGCTAAAATCCGGTTTTAAAGGATTAATAACTAAAGTAACAACAACTGAACTTAAAACCGAAAACTTAGCTCCTATTTTATCTGAATTTAAAATGAGTCTAGCTGAAAATGATGTAGCTTTTCCTGTAGCAGATAAAATCTGCGATGAACTCGAAAAGCGTTTGGCAGGTGTTCAAGTTAAACGGTTAGAAGACCGTAAAAAAATTGTTGACGATAACCTTCGTCAAGTTCTCTTAGAAGTTATGTTAACCAACATCAGAATTGACATTTTAAAAATAGCTGAGGAAAAACGAAAGAAAAAAGAACCTTTTGTTTTGATGTTTGTAGGTATCAATGGAACTGGAAAAACCACCACAATTGCTAAAGTGGCTCAGTTTCTGCGTGACAAAAGTTACTCTGTAATTCTTGCTGCAGCTGACACTTACCGTGCTGGTTCAATTGAACAGTTGGAAGAGCATGGTAAAAGGTTAGGCATGCGAGTGATTAAGAGTATTTATGGCGGAGATCCAGCTGCGGTAGGTTTTGATGCTGTAAGCCATGCAAAAGCACATGGACTTAACATTGTTTTGATTGATACTGCTGGTAGAATGCAGACTAACCAGAATTTAATGAATGAACTTGTTAAAGTGAAGCGAGTGGTAAAGCCTGACTTAACAGTTTTCGTTGTGGATTCTCTTATTGGTAATGATGCAATTATGCAGGCTGAAGAATTCAACAAAGCCGTTGGTATCGATGCAACAATTCTTACCAAAGTAGATGCAGATGTAAAAGGTGGCTCAGCATTAAGCGTAACCTATGTAACAAAAAAGCCTATCCTGTTCATTGGAGTTGGTCAAACCTACAAGGATATAGAACTATTTAACCCGGAAAAATTCGTCACACATGGTCTTAAGATGACTTAGGGTTCTTCCAACTCTGCGAGTTCAAAACTTATTTTGCTCGGGTAAATCCAATAAGCTTTAATAAAATCCTCGAGGGCTTGGTCAACGTCAATTGCATCAAAGAAGTTAATGAATTCTTTATCAATTCCTTGATGACTTTTGGATGTATAGACCTTTAGATGCGCTAAATATTCCTTTTCAGGAATTAAACTTTCCATAGAAATGTTTTCTGGAACATCTATTGCAAAGTGTAGATTAGTTAAGACATCAAGAACAGCTGCTTTGCGAATGTTATCGTTTTTTGTTTTAATGACAATTATCCTTTGATCTGTTTTTCGGTAGTTCCAATTTGTTACTTCGTTTAACTTTGCTGACAACTAGAATCCCCGAAAAATAGAGAAAGTAAGTTCTGTTTGATGTTACTTCTTTAGCTCAACCACTAAAAGCTCAAGCGGTAGCTGTCCAATATTTTGCGCTTCATGCACCTGCTCGCTTATGAAAATTGCTTTACCAGTTTCAAGATTTAAAACATCAGTCTTTCCTTCAGAAGTCAACTTAATTTTGCCACCCTTAAGCACATAAACAACATGATCAGGATGATGATGCATTGCAGCAATCTCGCCAGGTTTAAAAGTTGCGTTGAAAACACGGACACGTTCATTCTCCATTATAAAGTTGTAAACGTTACTTGCAACATCTTTTGGGTCAAGTATATTTTCTGTCAATTCAATTCACCAACTTAGTTAACATATTAAGAACAATTAAGCCTGTGTGATTGTCTCTAAGCAGTCACACCTTATTTTTTCTGAGAAATCATTGATTTACTATTTTAAGAATTAAAAGAAGATAATTACTATCAAGCAAGTGATGCGATACACAGATACTTTTCGAACAAGTTATTCTAGGAGCAGACTGCATTTACTACAAAGATAGGTTTTGTCGGAAAGCGATAGGTAAAATTATATGTGGAAGCATTTCATTTAGAATGCCTTATGCGGGTCCGTGACGCAGTACGGATAGCGTGTCAGCCTTCTAAGCTGAAAGTCAAGGGTTCAAATCCCTTCGGACCCGCCAAATTTATTAAGTTAATGCGAAGTTTTTACTGGAAAAATTTTTAAAAAATAGAAAACATTTGAATTTTTCGTTTAATCCTTGATTTTAAATGTCTGATCTATTTGGGTAACGTCCCAGCGCATCAAGTATCTCTTCAGTAGTAGTTTTTTTCCCTGCATTTCGCACAAAATCTGAAGCGACTACTATTCCGACCAATTTGTTATTCTCGAGAACGGGTAGTCTTCTTATTTTGTTAGTTGACATCAATCTTGCAGCTTCTTTAAGTGAGGTGTCAGGTTCAGTTGTTATAACTGTTTTAGTCATGACTTCTGTAACTTTGACGTCTGGAGAGCTTCGTTTTGCTACGATTCTTCTGACTATATCGCGTTCAGTGATTATTCCAACGGGAAATGCTTTGATTACTACTATTACACAACCAACACCCTTCGACGACATGAGCTCGGCAGCTTCAAAAACGGTTTTGTTGGGGTCAATTGTTACAACTTCTTTAGTCATTATTTCTTTTACCGTTGGCATATAATATCTATTTAAAAAGAAAACCGTTGCAGATAAAAGGGTTGTTATTTGCTCAAATTGCTAATTTATTTCGTGTTTTTTTCCTTTTTTTAAGAACTAAACAAAATATAATAATTTATAGACAATACAATTTATAAAAGTAAATATTTTGTAAAATATATTTATGTTTTTTTGTTTTCTAGTTAATATATTTAGAATTATTGGCTAACAACGTTTTTTGTGTAGTAAGTGGCTACTTTCCATAAGTTTTATTAATTAAGCTGCTTACACTTGTCGGATTGAACGAAGACAATAACCTCTTCGTTCAAAAAATAAAAATTGGAGAAAAAGAAAAAATGCAAATAAAAAATAAAACTATGGCTATTGTAATTACAATGATTCTCGTAACTTCAATGGCTATCTCAATTGGATCTCTACAAACAACACAAGCAGTAGTAAGAAACGGAATAAACTATAACGATGCAACCGCAGCCGCTATTGATGCAGGCATGTACTGGAATGGAATGAACTCTAACGCTTCAGCAAACAGGCTGTTGCTTTGGACAAGATTCCACGATCAAATTCCAACATGGACATTTGGAATTGCATCACCTAATCCAGTAGGAGTCGGCCAAACATTCAACGTCATCATGATGAACCCACAAGTACCACCAAACGCACTATCTAGGTAATCCAATTCGCTACATATTCGACATTGTTGTGACTAAACCAGACGGTACAACTGAGGACTTGCCACTTGCTGGTCAATCCTCAACATTAAACGTTCATGGAGGTCAAGGAGGAATCGAAAACGGTGTTTTCGTTTCTGACTCAACAGGTTCAACCTACACAGCATATACACCTGACCAACTTGGAAACTATAGTTTCCTAGTTAAATTCCATCAATTGCAATACCTCTGGAACAGCTCAAATGGCGGTGGTAGCGCAGATTACTATGGTACAACTTTCTTAGCAAGTAATTACACACTCACTGTTAACGTACAACAAGAACCAGTAAGTATCAATGGCTTACCAATCATTCAATCCATTCCAACTGAATACTGGGCACGACCAATAGAAGGACAAAATGACCAATGGTATACTGTTTCTTCAAACTGGCTTAGCGGTCCACATGACCGTGACAATGGCGGTGGAGAAAACAGATATCAAGCTGACGGAATTGCACCAAACAGCCCACACATTCTATGGACAAGAGCAACTGAAGATAACGGCATAGTAGGAGGAGGAAATCTTTCACGTGATGGCATCGGTAACGCCTTCAACGCTGGTTCACAATACCAGCCAAGATGGACTAACCAAGTCATTATGTTCGGAAGACTCTACTACTCACCTAACGCCTTAAGCTCTGGCTCAAGTTCATTCATGGACTGTGTCGATCTAAAAACTGGTGAACTCATCTATGAGGTTAACACTGGTGCTGATCAAGCAAACACAGGCGGCTTAGGTGTTTCTACAACTGGTAACATGTTCCAATTTGGTTACTACTACAGTCAAGATGATCCTAACGAACACGGAGTACAAAACCCAGGATGGTTATTCAGCAGCAACTATGCAATCGGTTACCAACCAGAACGTGGATTCCCATGGCTTAACATTACAGGTGTTCCTACATCACCCCAAAACGTACCTGCATTAGGCATCCAAAACGTCTTTGAACTAAATGCACCTAACGGTGAAAACGTACGTTACGTTTTAACAAATACTACAACAGGATATACCTTGGGTCAATGGAACTCATCAAAAGTAGTCCCAATGATCAGCGCAGGTAGCAACCCATCATCAAATCAAATAAACGCAAGCACTCCAGCCAGATATGACAAATATCAAATTCCAATCACCGCAAAATTCACCACTAACCCAACTATCAGAGCAGGTGTTGTAGGCGACTACATATGGGGCACCAACGGTTCATGGCCAACAGGCACAAGTGGTCCAAGCTATGCATATCCAGATCAAGTAACAATTTGGAAGATGAGCATTGCACCAGCAACATTCGGCAACGTAACCTACCAAAAGAACATGGATATTGACGACGAAACCACCAACCAGAACGAAATGTTCGAAAGAGCATCCGGATCTGAACACCGCTTCGTAACAATCGTAGTCCCAAGCTGCACCTTCAAAATCTATAACATAGATGATGGAACCCTAGTTGGAACAACCGATGCACAATCTGACTTCCAAGCATACGGATACTTCACATGGCCAAGCCTAATCTCACAAACACAAACAAAGATGGCATACGGCATACTATACACTGGAGGATACACCGGAGCAGTTTCTGCTTACAGCTTAGCTGACGGCAGTTTACTCTGGAGAAACATCTATCCATCTGGCGGAGAAAAAATACCTAACTTCGTCCAAATGATAGCTCTCATCGCTGACGGAAAAATCTATGTTGGCACACACGAACACTCTGCAGATACACCACTCTACAAAGGTGAACGCATACACGCTCTTAACGCAACCACTGGTGCAACCATTTGGGACATGTCCGGATGGGCATACCCAATGACCTTTGCAACAGCAGACGGCGTACTAGTCTACTGGAACAACTATGATGCACAAGTCTACGCAATCGGTAAAGGACCAACATCCATGACCGTAACTGCACCAGACGTTGTAACAGAACTAGGCACATCAATCACCATAAAAGGTACAATCACAGACATTTCAGCAGGCACAAAACAACAAGAGCAAGCAGCACGATTCCCACAAGGAGTCCCAGCAGTTTCAGACGCAGCCCAAGCACAATGGATGGAATACGTATACATGCAAAAAGGCAGACCAAGCAACACAACCGGTGTCCCAATTACCCTGAGCGTTGTTGATGCAAACGGCAACTTCAGAGAAATCGGAACAACCACAAGCAACGACGGATTCTTCAGCCTCAACTGGAAACCAGACATTGCAGGCGCATACACAGTATACGCATCATTCACAGGCTCTGAATCATACTATCCAACACACGCAGTAACCGCATTCGCAGTTGACCCAGCACACCCAACCGAAGCACCAACAGCAACACCAAACAACAACTCAGCAGCTGACTTATACTTCGTACCAGCAATCGCAGGTCTATTCGTAGCCATAATAGTCGTTGGTCTATTGACCATCTTGGTCCTTAGAAAACGCGCATAAAACAATACAACCAAAAAAAATAATTCCCTTTTCTTTTTTGTTTAAATTTTAAGCAACAATTTTGTTAAGTGTCTAAGAAAACTAAATACAATTTCTCCTCAAAGTTTATCATTTTGAAATCGAAAACTATTTCCATACTTCAACATTAACTAGCCTATAGGCGCACATTGATGGACAGAAAAGATTACCTCAAAGAACCAGTCAATCATATTAAAATAAATGGGACATTAACAGTCGATCAATTGATGCATCAATTCAAAAATTCAGGTTCGCTTGGTGCTGGACGATTAGCCGATGCATGTGACATTTATGAGACGAATGCTAAGAGAAAAAGATTGTACTGTCTTCTTGGCTTTGTCAGGTGCGGTTGTTCCTGCAGGAATGCGCACATTAATCGTTGATTTAATCCGAAATCATCTTGTCGACGTGATTGTAAGCACTGGAGCGTGCATGGTTCATGACGCAATTGAAGCGGTAGGTGGACACCACTATAAAGGCGGATGGTCAGTTAACGATGTAGAACTCTACAAGTACCATCTATTTCGAATTTACGACATTTTTGTTCCTGAAGAAGACTACGTTCGCTTAGATTTTCGGTTGTCAGAAATGTACGCTGAAATCGCCAAAGAACGCCAAGGGGCAAGTTTGGCTTCAAATGAATTTGCATATGAAATAGGCAAACGCTTAACCGATAAGAACTCTATCCTGCGAGCAGCATATGAAGAGAACACTCCAATTTTCCTTCCTTCTGTGCGCGATTCCGAATTCGGTTTTATTCATTGGCTTCATGCTTCGCAAAAAGACCAGAAAAATGTGCTTCTTGTTGATGCTTTCAAGGATGTGCCAACCATCTGCCAAATCTGCGCAAAATCACCCAAAAACGGTATGATAGTTATCGGCGGCGGAGTGCCCCGAAACACTATCCAATCATCTGCTTTGGCTTCAAAAAAAGGCTTAGATTACGCAGTTGTAATTACTTTAGATCGACCAGAAACAGGTGGGTTGTCAGGTTCAACATTGGAAGAGACAGTGAGCTGGGGCAAAATGAAAGGAGCTGCAGACCACGTGATGGTTATCGGGGAAGCTTTAATGGTTTTTCCATTTCTTGTAGCTTCAGTGACAGAGCGATTAGGTGATGGGTTTAAGCGGAATTCGTTTTTGCAACGAGAACAACTTGCAGGCAAGGGATTAACATGAACGAATCTATAGAAGAGTTCTGCGGCAACTGCGATAGCCACAATAGCTACGAGTATCCCACAAAAGTTTTCTGTTCAACAAGATATTGGCACCACGAGAATCCAATTGTAGATACGCTATGGCATTGTGACAGCTACAATAGGGTAAGTCAAGAATGTTATTGCGTGAGAGAAGCAAAGAAAAAAGCAGACGAAACTTTGTAAAGTTAAAGTTAATAATAACTGCAACATTTTATTGGAATCTGCAGCCCGGTGGTGTAGCGGTCAAGCATAGGGGCCTCTGGAGTCCTTGACGAGAGTTCGAATCTCTCCCGGGCTACTTTTTCACTATCTCAGGTTTCTACTGTTTTGTTTTCGCAGATTTCCTTGATAATTTTTATTTTAAATCTTTGCAGGACATGCTGTTTTGCCACAAATTTTTTCTTGTTCCATTTTTCTTATAACCAACTAAAACAAAGCATCCGCATTCAAGAAGACAAAACATAAACAAAATTAAAAAAAATAATGGATGTTCTGTCTCAACTCTCTCTCGTGTGGCTATTACCATTCAAGCAGTTAAAGGTAGAAGAATGTTAAAAGTAGAAGAAGTGCAAATTTTTCACTCTTCTTCTTCTCTTAAATACTTATTTTCTTGAGAAGTAACTTGCTTTTGGCAAATAAAAGCAGAAGTTGAGTACAAAAAAAAATCAGATTCTTCGGAACATAAAAAAATGATTTTCTATTCAACCCAAGCTAACTGTTCAGCCTTTTAACTGATATGAGAGCAAAAAAGAAGAAAAGAAACTAATTACCAATACTTAATTTCGAATAGCTTTATGCATAAGCGTACGTTTCTTCCGACTGCCAAAAAAATATTGCTTTAAAGATTCAGATTTATATAATGAATCTACTATTGAATTCAAAGAGAAATATTTAGGTGCTATAACTTGGCTGATTTGAAAGATTGCCCTTTTGGACAAGATATTAAAGATGATTGTAAAAACTGTGATTACTCCAAAAGTAACCATTATGATGCAACAACTGGAAAATGCGTTAAACGATAACTATTTTTTGCATATTCCATGAACTTTACTCTTAAGGTTGAGATTATCTATTTTCAGCGGGCATATGTTTCTTTAGTAGATTGATTCTGTTGGATAATATGGGCAAGATTTTTTCCACTGCGACAAATGCAATCACTGCATAGGCTATTCCACCTAAAACATCAACTACGTAATGTTCCCCAAGATAGACTACGCTAAACCAAGTTCCAACAGGAATCACCAACGCTGGAAGACTCTTCCACCTCCAGATTTTAAACGCGAAAAGGAAAACCAACAAAGGCAAGGCTGAATGCATACTGGGAAAAGCCGCATTGACATTTCCGCCCAAAAAATCAAACAGAGTTTTGTAGACGGGAAGACCTAAACTCGGATCGACTGACCCTGTTAAGATTCGATTAGTGATATCTGGAAGTGCCTTCCAAGGAGGGGCCACCGGGTAAAAGAGAAAAGTAATCAATGCTGAATATGTTAGTACGCCAAAGGCAACAATGTATTTCCAGTAGTTTTTGGGGCTTTTTCTCCAAACGATAAATGCAAAGATAGTTGGAATAAAGAAATATGATCCATAGTAAATGGCTCCTAAGTAGTCTAAAGCTGGATACCTAAAATTCTGTTGCAGAAACAGACTTGGAAGTTGACCAAACAATTGTAGTTCCAAATTTTGAGGTCCAGAATGAAGATTGAACTCCGAGATTTTACCTACGAAGCCATACATCATTTCATATGAAATAAATACGGTGACGAAAGGGAGCCAGTCTTTTAAAGCTCTCCAAGTTCGTCGATCATATGAAGCATAAAAGAGAATCCCTAAAACAAGAAATTCTGGTCCTGGCATAACGGTGAATTGCAAACAAAAGATAGTTGCTGCAATGACGTAGATTCCTAAGAAGAGAAGCGAAAAGAACCTGGATGAATGATAGTCAAAGCTCAACTCATGTTTTAATTTTTCAAGTTTGAGCTTTTTTATATCATCTTCTTTTTTCACCATTATTTAATCGCTCAACTTCAATTAGGTTATATGACCCTTTTAAAATGGGTTTTCCCAATTTGTTCGCGAAAATATTGGTTATGAGATATGAATATGCCTAATAACGATTCAATGATGTTGGACAAAATCTTTGGAAACCACAAGAAACTTTAGAGACCTTTAAAACCCTATTATGTCTGTGGAATAATGGAAAAAGTTTGGGATGAACTAAAAAAGATCGAAGCCCAAGCGGAGCAAATTCAAAATAATGCTCAAGAACGAGCCAAGAACATGGTTCTTTTAGCGAAGCAAAACTCTGAAAAGCTTATCGAAAACAGCAGAATCTATAGTGAGGAAGAGTCTCAGAAACTTTTCGTGAATGCAATTAAAGAAGCTAATTTGAGTCGTGAGGAACATTTGAAAGCGACTCAGGAAGCCATTGAAAAACTAAAAGCGAAAGCTGAAAAAAGAATGGATAAAGCTGTTTCAGCAGTTTTGAACGAAGTTCTTGAGGAAAATAAATATTGACACAAACCACACGCTACTCTTCGGTTCTAGCCAAAATAGGCGCAGAAAGAAGTAACTTGATTAATGATACCAAACTTAAAGCACTCGCCGAAAGCAAAAGCCCTACAGAACTTGCCGCTCAACTTCGAGACAATACTTATCAAAAGCAAATTGCAAAAATAATCCCCCCATTTACAAGTCGCAAACTTGAAAGAGCATTCAACGAAAATTTAATTGATACCTATGTAAAGATCATTAAATATTCGCCCAAAGCGGCAAGAGAATACCTTAGTTTGTATCTTTTAAAATTTGAAATAGAAAATATAAAAGCTCTTATGAATGCGACTACTGCTAAACTGCCTTCTGAACAAAAGAAGGCAAAAATTTACTTTTCGATAGAAGATTACTTTAAAAGAAGCTTAGTTTTTGAAGAAGCGATTAAAGCTTCAACTCCTGCTCAATTAATTCATGCTTTCAAAGGCACTGATTATTGGTTACCTTTGAATATGGGGTTAAAAAAATATGAAGAAAGTGCATCTACCGTATCTTTTGATATTTTTTTAGACAAACTATACTTCGAAAAACTGTTTGATTACTATGGGAAACTTTCCAAAAAAGAGCAAACTTACGCAAATTTTTACGCAAGTATTGAGAACGATGGTTTCTCGTTAATAACTTTGCTAAGAGGAAAAACCTTAAGCTACGAGCCTAATTGGCTAAGATTAGTGGTTCCTCAAAACTATTTTAACTTAAGTAATCAAACGATTGAGGCTCTTGTTTCCTCGGTTGATTTTGAAGCAGCTTTAAAAATTGTTCTTGACAGCTATTACTTCAAATACTTTGTAAAGACCCAAACTCCTGAGGAAACTATCGCAGCTGCAGAAAAAGCTTTCAAAAAAACAATACTTCAGCATGCTAAATCAAGTGTACTTAAAGAGGCATTTAATATTGGTTTGCCGATTGCTTTTATTACCCAAAAAGAAGCTGAAGTCTACAACCTGACTGTTTTGAGTTTGGGTGTAGAAAGTGCAATGAAACCTGAGGAAATTCGAAGTCTTTTAATTTAGACTTATATTTTTACGGTTGCTTTTTTGGTTCTTTTGTTTTCAATGTTATAATTGTGTGGCTGAATTTCTGTTTGAACGGGTTGAACTCCGTTCCTGTTCCTTGATAGAACTTGCTGAACCACTCATAAAAATGCAACCTTAATGTGTGTATAAACACGATTAATCCTTCAAGTGCTAGAACGAATAGATTACCGCCCACAATAACAATGCCTGAGAGAATGAGGGTTAATATCGAAGTTGAACCCTCTGGATGGACTTGGGCAGCGACAGTATAAGTTACAAGGAGTAATGCCCAGTGGGCCATAAGTAAGGCAAGAATGCGGCTGTAAGATATGGTGTTACTTAGTAAACGAGTAACTAAGTCTCCGCCTTCAAAGAGTCTGCCTGATAGTGTGTCTTGTTCTGAATGTTCGTCGCCATGCGATTTTGATTTAGTCAGAAGTAAGTAGAGAGGTTTTCCTGTGACTAAAACAATGAATGGAATTAGAGGCAGCAGTATAGGTCCGCTAAACCACGCGCCAAAATTCAATTGGTATGCAGCAATTAGGTAAACACCGCCAAGGTAAAAAGCGATTTTTGGTGCAGAGGTTAAGATGGAGTCGATGTACTGGTGTTTTAATGCAAAGTTGGTCATTTCGAGGACTATCCCGCTGATTATCTGTATAATGCCTACAATCAGGGTGAACAATAGGAAAGTGAATATGTTTTCAGTGGGGTTAATCCACAATGGACCCCAATCTAACGGCTGCCCGAATGCCTCTCCAAACGCCAAACCTGCAACGGCTGCAGCAGCACCGCATGCTGCCATTATGTAACAGACGTTTTTAATGGCTCTGTTTCCCTTGATTAGTAATCCAACGATTAATCCGCCAAACAACAATACTAACCCATGACCCAGATCTCCAAACATTAACCCAAAAATAATCGGAAAAGTTATTGCCATTAAAGGTGTTGGATCTAGTTCGTCATAATGTGGTAAACCATAAAGTTTTGTAAGTTCTCCAAAAGGCCTAACAAACCTGTTATTGCTGACTTTTGTTGGCGGATCCTGTGATTCAACTACGTCGTTTTCTAAAACTAAAACTTTTCCATCCATCATTCCAGATACTTGTTTTTTAAGTTCAAGGAACTTTTTCTGCGGCACAAACCCCTTGACAGTAGCAAGACGACCTGACTGAAGGATTTTTCTTTCCGCTTGTAAAAGTATCAGAATGTTCTCCGAAGTTTCTTTCAAAGATGCGAAGGAATCTTTGTTTTCTTCACCTAATTTTTTTAATGAAGTGCAAAGAACTTTTTCTTTATCATTGTTTTCTTTCAGTTGCTGATTGACTTCTTTTTGCGCTAAAATCAGGTCGTGTGGTAACTCTTTTGGGATATGAAAAACTTCGGCATGGTACGTTCTTAGGATTTTCTCGATTTCTGTTTGATATTTAATTGGGATGGCTAAACACAAGAAGCTTACTTCTTTGGTTAAAGCGCAGCGGTTAATAAAAATTGGAAATCCAGCAAGCGCTGTCTCTAACCCGCTGAAATTCTTGGTTGGTACGCTTGCAGTTGCAACATAAATTAATTTAAACTCTTCCAAGGCTGCAAGGTCCACGCCCATTAGGCAGAGCCTTCCCAGCATATCTTTGGTATGGTTGAGTTGCTCTGTTTTTTCTTGTATACTAGAAATTTCTTTATTTAGGTTGTCAGTTTCTTTTTTAAATGCTAGAATTTCTTTGCTGTTGGTTTCTAAGAGATCCTGCCAATTTTCGGCTGTAACCAGTACTTTGTTTTGTTGAGGTAATTTGAAAATGCCCAATGGACTTGTTTTTTCTTGTACAAGCTGATTAATTAGGGCGTTGACGTCTGCGAGTAACCCTTCAACCTTCTGAATGCTCATATTGTACTCAGTTAAACCTACATTATCTTGAGCCGTTTGTTCAATATGGAATTCTCCGAAACTATTTAGGGACTCCAAAATTTGTTCCACGTCTTTCTTAACGCAGATTATGGATGTCGAGGTCATTCTTTCCGGTCGCAACATTTTTAACAGAATGTCTGATTTACCAGCAAACATTTAAAGTTATATTTGGCGATGAAATGATTGGCTTCATAATAGGTGATAGTGATATGATTACCGGCTTTAAGTTAGCTGGTATTGAAGGCAGCGAAGTTTCAACAATCGAAGAGGCACGGCAAGCCTTCCATAAATCACTTTCACGTGACGAGATTGGAATTATAATTATTAGTGGAGCCTTCTTCTCAGACACCTCTTTGAGGGAAGAGGTTGATAAAGTGCGCAGGGAACGTGTAACTCCCTTAATTGTGGAAATTCCTGGAAGTAGAGGTATGACAGATAAAATGCAGCTCTCCGAAATGATTAGTAAAATATTGGGTATCAAAATATAATGGTGATAAAATGAGCGCTAAAAATGGTCTTTCAGCAATTGCAAACGATGTTATTGGCGATGTGCAAAAAGAATCAGAAGCGATAATTTTGGCTGCTGAGACTGAAGCGAAAGTAACTTTGAAATCTGCAAAGGAACAAGCAGACCAAATCTATCGTGATATTATTTGTCAGGCAAAAGTTAAGGCAGGGGCTGAAAAGCGAAAAATTGCGTCCGTAACCGAAGTGGAGATGAGGAATCGTTTGCTTCAGACAAAAGAAGATGTAGTTGATCAAGCCTTCGAAAAGGCTTATGTTGAAATCAAGAATTTTGCGGCAACTGAAGATTATAATGATTATCTCATCAAACTTATCGAAAATTCAGTTGAAAAAATGGGTAAAACAGACATAGTAATACAAGTAAACGATAAAGATTACAATTGGTTGACGGAAAATTTGTTGAAACGATTATCTAAGAAGTGGCATCAGGAGATAAAGTTGTCAGATAAAACCGAAGATTACCTTGGGGGATGTATAATTCAAACCGCAGACGGCAAAGTAATTTATGATGTTACTTTGGACAATAGGTTGAAAGAACTCAAACCTATTTTACGTGTGGAATTAGCAAAAATATTGTTTGGCGAGGCGATTTAAACAATGATGGTTAAGGGTAGAGTGATTAGGGTTGCTGGACCAGTTGTTGAAGCTAATGGCATGGCACAAGCAGTTATGCACGAAATGGTTGAAGTTGGAAATAACCGCTTAATAGGCGAAATTATCCGTTTAGAAGGAGATCAAGCTACAATTCAAGTTTACCAAAACACTTCAGGACTCAAACTTGATGAGCCAGTTTTAGGCACCGGAAGCCCATTGTCGGTGGAATTAGCTCCAGGTATAGTTGGTAACGTCTTTGACGGCATACAAAGACCTCTCGTAGATATAAAAAATCTAACAGGGGACTTCATTAAGCAAACAGTCGGAGTAACGTCCCTTTCGAGAACTAAAAAATGGTCTTTTGTACCAATAGCTAAAGTTGGCGCTAAACTTTCAGGTGGCGATATTCTCGGCACGGTCAAGGAAACCTCATTGTTTGAGCACCGCGTACTAGTTCCTGTAAACATACAAGGTAAACTTGTGAAGATTGCAGCTCAAGGAGATTACACAATTACTGAAACAATCGCCGTAGTTGAATCACATGGCGTAAAAATTGATTTGCCTATGCTCCAGAAATGGCCAGTTAGAGAACCACGACCTCATACCCGAAGGTTGTTTGCCACTTCACCGTTAATTACAGGACAACGTGTCATTGATACTTTCTTTCCCATCGCAAAAGGAGGAAGCGCATCGATCCCTGGTCCCTTCGGTTCAGGAAAAACTGTAACCCAGCAACAATTGGCAAAATGGTCAGATGCAAACATCATTATTTATGTGGGTTGCGGGGAACGAGGTAACGAAATGGTTGATGTGCTAGATAGTTTCCCAAAACTAGTCGATCCCACAACTGGGCATCCTCTCATGGAGAGGACAGTTCTTGTTGCCAACACGAGTAACATGCCAGTATCAGCTCGAGAAGCTAGTATTTACACTGGGATTACACTTGCGGAATACTTCCGCGACATGGGTTATGCTGTTGCGTTAATGGCTGATTCAACAAGCAGATGGGCAGAAGCTCTTCGAGAAGTTTCTGGACGACTTGAAGAAATGCCTGCAGAAGAAGGTTTTCCAAGTTATTTGCCATCGCGACTTGCAGAGTTCTACGAACGCACTGGTGTCGTTGAAACATTAGGTTCTGAAAAACGTGTCGGTTCAATTTGTGCTATTGGCGCAGTATCCCCTCCTGGGGGAGACTTCTCCGAACCAGTTACTCAACACACGAAACGTTTTACCCGAGTTTTCTGGGCTTTAGATGCCGATCTTGCAGCGTCAAGGCACTATCCATCAATAAACTGGATGGCAAGCTACAGTGGCTACATACAAGATATGGCAGAGTGGTGGCATAAGAACGTAGATAAGAGCTGGAACAGTTACCGCGAAGAAGCAATGCGTATATTGCAAGCCGAAGATGACCTTAAAAACATCGTGAAACTAGTTGGTCCTGAAGCTTTACCTGATAAACAGCGTTTAATCTTGGAAACAGCTCGAATCATCCGTGTTGCCTTTTTGCAACAGAATGCGTTGGACGCGGTCGATACTTATACCTCTCCTCAGAAACAGTTCAAAATGCTTAAGATAATCGTAGATTACCATCGACTGGCAGATAACGTGGTAAGCAAAGGTGCACCAATCTTCAAAGTTGCAGAAATGCCAATTACTGAAGAAATATTGCGAATGAAAACTTCGATACCTAACGAAAAAGGCGATCTCTTGGATGATTTAGAAAAAAGAATGTACGAAAGCTTTGGAATGTTGGAGGCAACACTGAGGTAATACTATGTCAAAAAAGACAGGAACTGGATTAGAATATAAAGGTGTAGCTTCAATTTCAGGACCTATCATAGTTGTAGAAAACGTGCAAGATGTAGGTTACGATGAACTAGTTACAATCAAAACTCAAAAAGGAGAAACTCGCTTAGGCAAAGTCATCCAAATCTCGAAAAAAGCGGTGGTCGTCCAAGTTTTTGAAGGTACAACAGGCTTATCACCTTCAGAAACACGCACAAGATTCCTTGGTCACTCTCTGGAAGTTCCAGTGTCAGTAGAAATGCTGGGACGTGTAATGAACAGCTTTGGTGAACCTATCGATGGACACCCAAGATTTTTCACTGAAGAAAAACGTGACGTCAACGGTTACCCACTAAACCCCGTTGCTCGAGAATATCCAAAGGAATTCATTCAAACTGGAATATCGGCTATCGATGGCTTGTGCAGCCTGGTTCGAGGGCAGAAATTACCAGTTTTCAGCGGCCCAGGCCTCGCACATAATGAACTTGCAGCCCAAATCGTTAGGCAAGCCCAAATTCGTGGCGGAGGCGAAGATTTCAACATAGTCTTCATTGCTATGGGTCTAGAACATGATGATGCAGCTTTCTTCCAGAAGAGTTTCGAGGAAACAGGTGCTATCAAAAATGTCGCAATGTTCCTTAACTTAGCAGATGACCCACCTGTTGAACGTATTATTACTCCCAGAGCAGGTTTGACTTTAGCTGAATATTTGGCATTTGATCAAGATCGACATGTACTCGTTGTTATGACCGATATGACTAACTACTGCGAAGCTCTCCGAGAAGTCAGCGCTTCAATGGAAGAGGTCCCAAGCAGAAAAGGTTACCCAGGTTACATGTACAGTGATTTAGCCAGCCTCTATGAACGTGCCGGAAGAATTCGTGGCAAGAAAGGATCAATTACGCAAATGCCAATACTTTCAATGCCAAATGATGACATTACGCACCCGATTCCTGACCTTACAGGTTACATTACAGAGGGACAAATTGTTCTATCTCGCGCACTTGAGAAACAAGGTATCTATCCACCAATCTACATATCTACAAGTCTCTCGCGACTGATGAAAGATGGAATCGGAAAAGATAGCACACGAGAAGATCACGCTAACGTTTCTAGCCAACTCTATTCGGCTTACGCCCAATACAACTCGGTGAAATCTTTGGTAACCATTATCGGCGAGGAAGGTTTAGGTCAAAGAGATAAAGAATACCTACGTTTTGGTGAAGCATTTGAAAAGACGCTTCTCAACCAAGGCAAAAACGAAAATCGTACAATCGAACAAACCCTTTCTATCGCTTGGGATGTACTTTCACTTCTACCTGATGAAGAATTAACCAGCATAAAGATCGAATACATCCAGAAGTATTACCCTAAATTTGCCAGTGAGGTCAAGTAACAAAATTGTCTTCTGAAAGTGTTAGCCCCACAAGAATTAATTTAATCCAGACAAAAAAAACACTTAAACTCGCAGAGTCTGGACGTGAAGTCCTTGAACGTAAACGTGACATTTTGTTACGTGAACTCAGAAATAGCATCTATGAGGCTGAGAGAACCCGTGAGGAATTATTGGCAACTCTAGCGAAGGCTTATCAAAACCTGCGGAAAGCCAACATGGCTCACGGTTCTGAAACAATTGCTAATGTGGCTTTGGGTTCGAATGCAGAAGCAAATTTCCTTATTGACTACAAAAGCATCATGGGTGTAACTGTTCCAGTAGTTGAATTTCAAAAGGAAAACAATTTGAAACCTGATTATGGTTTTGCCAACACCAGCGTTGAGTTAGACCAAACCTTCAAACAATTTAACAAGATACTAGAGTTAATCGCGGATTTAGCCGGAGCGGAAGGTGCCACATTTCAAATAGCTAATGACGTTCGAAGAACACAACGTCGTGTTAACGCCTTAAACTATGTACTTATTCCTCGGTACAAAAGCATCGCGAAATCAATTGAGCTTGCATTAGAAGAAAAAGACCGAGAAGAATTCGTTAGAACCAAAATTATTAAACGAGTAATCAAGGAGCATAAATAAAATGAAGTTTAGTTCTCAAACCATAAAAAAAATCTTAATTCCCACCGACGGTTCAGACTACAGCATTCACGCAGCAGAATATGGAATAAGCATTGCAAAAACCCATGAAGCTCAAATTATGGTTGTTTATGTGCTTGATGAAATTGTCATCGATAGATTCTCAAAAATAACTGAACGCGAAGACATTGAAAAAGAACTCAAAGCTGATGGTCAAAGATACATCAATTACATTCTAGGTTTAGCTGAAAAAGAAGGTGTTAAAGCAACCTCGTTGATTGCAAAGGGAAGACCATTTGAACAAATTGTTCATTTAGCTAATGGCTTGGATATGGATTTAATTGTGTTAGGAACATATGGTCGAAGAGGTGCTGAGAGAATCCTTATCGGTAGTGTTGCTGAACGAGTGATCGAATATGCCCGTTGTCCAGTCTTAGTTGTAAAATAAGAGGACAGATAACAACCTTTGATAAATAAAGAGAAATTAGACCAAGACTTCAACAATTTCAACCAAGAAATTGAGCGGGCAACAGAAAAAGAATTAAAAAGAATTCAACAAGAACTGAATGATCTCAAAGATAAAGCTGCTAAAATGAATGTAGACCTCTTAGGGTCTCCACCATGAAGAGAATAGAATCTCACTGAGAAAAAAGTTAATAGCTAAGCTTGTTGTGTCCAGTGTTATCGGAGTGACGTAGATTGAAAACTAAACTATTAGTACTCGTTGTTCTAACGTTAGTGCTTCTTCCTCTCATGGGAGTAGCAGCGGCATTTACAATCGACACAGTTCAAGATCAAACATCGACAACCGGACAGTTCGATAAAGTCGCTATAGCAATTAGTGCAGCATTAGCTATTGGATTACCTGGATTAGGTGCGGGTCTTGCAATTTCTGCTGCTGGTAGCGCCGCAATTAGTGCATTGGCTGAAAAACCTGAAACGTTCTTTAAAAGTTTCTTGATTGTAGCTTTGGCTGAAGCATTAGCAATTTACGGTTTAATTATGGGTATTCTACTCTGGCTAAAACTTTAGATGACTATCCTCAATAGAATCGATTTAATCGCCAACAAAAATCAGTTTATTCCTTTTTAATTTTTGTTATAACACTTAGTCAACCACATAGGATTAAAAAGCTTCTCGAGAGTCCGTTACTAAGAGGCGCTATATTGTTTGCCAATTTCTAGACGAGAATTCACTTAAAATTTGGAGCTAGTATTACAACCACAAAAATCCACAAAATTGCTTAATATCTTTCTTGCATATTTCTTGTCGTGAAAGGTCCATTGTAATAAGCGTTAAATAATACTTTGAATTAGAACTGCGGAAGGTGATATTATGGATAAATGGGCTGATTATTTGGTCTCTGCAGTAAGAACTAGCTCTGATCAGAAATTTATTGATTCTGTTGAATGTCATTCGGATTTTGGTTGTGTAGTCTGCGAGAATATAGTTCTTTCAAGGGGTGAGCTTATTTTAAATATGAAGAAGGGTTGTACTTATGCTACTGTTTTTAGGACCGCTATTGGTAAGTGGCGTAAGGGTCAAGAAGTGCATCTAATCAATGTGAATGGTCAAGATTTTCTTAGAACTGACACTAAGAGTAATTTGGCTTCTGACAACTTTGATGATGTTCCAGAATTATAAATTATTTAGGTTCATTATTCAAGAAATAAATCGAATAATGATATTCATATTGGTCCAGAAATCAATTTATTGACTTAAGGATTTTTACGCTGAAAAATTTTGAATGCATCTTTTGCTTTGGGAACGTTTTTTTAAATTATCTTAGATTATATCCATCCCGCTCAAGCTAACACACTTTTAAAGCAGTGTTTAGAGACTTTTATGAGAGTAAATTATTAACTGAGACTATCCATGTTGCATGAATTTTATATAAGGCCTATTCATTGGTTAGTCGTCGATGATTTCATTCATTGGTTTGCCACAGCAATATGGTGCCTTCTCAATGTTGCGTTTAACGTCTCCAGTGGTTGAAACTTCGAACTCGAGCCGTTTTTTGCATCCACATTTTACGCATTTGAACATTGGCATCTTGGAGTCTAATATAGACTGAGAAAAAGTTGCTTAAATATGCTATTTACTCGCAAGACTATTGAAAATTCTTCATTGCAATTTTTTAAATTTACTGAAAAATACTAAGATTTTTGATGGGTTTGGCTGAATATAAGATGGAGCGAGGGTTAACTTAAACGCATGCGAGAAAATTCGGAAGAGAGAGGGGGAATCACTTCGCCTGCATTTAAGCTAACCTTCCTGATTTATTTTAAGCGTTTGGGAAATAAATAATGATGTGATTGTACTCCTACAGTTACAAGTTTACTACAATAATTAAAATTTGAAGGGCAAAAATGTTTGTTAAGCGGATTTAGCCACGGGCTAACCTTGATAAGGCGCAAAAACAGTGGGGGAACGCCTTTCTTGTCTTAGCCGCCAGACCCGCTTAACATGTTGGCTCTTAGTAATTTCCTTGCTTAACAACACGCTACGCTTCTAAATGATATAAAATAATGTTGTCACATAATGAAGCCACAAACACTACTCTAAATAGAAAATTTCAGCATAATTGACTCGTTATTATTCATAAAATAAAGTTGTCAGGTGAAGGAGAGATTGTTGAAGTGTCCACTAATGAAATTTAGATTCGCGTTAAAAAGGAAATATACCTTGTCACTTTACTTGGCACAAAAATTTTTAAACAAATATGTGCGGCGGGGGGCTATCATGGAGTTTAAAATAACCACTTTAATCAAAATATCTTCGAGTCCCTCTGCAACATAGACTAAAAATTTCGCTGTCTTAAAACTTGTAATCCTGCAATATGAAACCATTAGAAAACCTTAAAAAACAGTAAAAAAACCTCAAATTCTTTTTCCAATGCCTCATAAATCTAAGACAGATACATTTAATCGGATTCACAATGCTTGGTGTAGATGGAAAAGAAATGTTTATATCAGTTGACTAGGCTTCTGTTAGAATTCAGCTATAATTGCTAGCCCCGCAATTTTCACATGGCGGCGGCTCAACCCCTACCGAAACGGCGATTTCGCCTTGCAGGAATGACGGAGTTGGCCTCCAATTGCGGGGACAAAAAAAATAGTAAAATGTGGACCTGACTAATTGCTCAGTTAGGTCTGAATTGGGCTTTGACGTATAATTTGTGGAGAATGTTTCTCCCTCCAAATCCAGTTAGGCATAGATATGCGAAAAGTGCAGAACGTACCACACAAAAAACAAGATAGTAAGATCCGCAGAAATTAATACGGAGTGTCACAACTCCGGTTGATCCTGCCGGACCCCACTGCTATCGGGATAGGACTAAGACATGCTAGTTGAGCGCTTCCAGCCAACACGGGAGCGCAGCGCACAGCTCAGTAACACGTGGCTAATCTGCCCTTGGGACCGGAACACCCCCGGGAAACTGGGGCTAATTCTCGATAGGTGAAGAACTCTGGAATGAGTCTTTGCCAAAAAGACGTTTACGTTATGCTCGTAGACGTCGCCCAAGGATGAGGCCGCGACCGATCAGGTTGTTGGTGAGGTAATGGCTCACCAAGCCTTTTACCGGTGCGGGCCGTGAGAGCGGGAGCCCGGAGATGGGCACTGAGACAAGGGCCCAGGCCCTACGGGGCGCAGCAGTCGCGAAAACTTTGCAATACACGAAAGTGTGACAGGGCTATCCCGAGTGCCATCCGCTGAGGAAGGCTTTTACCCAGTCTAGAACGCTGGGGGAATAAGGAGAGGGCAAGTCTGGTGTCAGCCGCCGCGGTAATACCAGCTCTCCGAGTGGTGTGGATGTTTATTGGGCCTAAAGCATCCGTAGCTGGCTGAGTTAGTCCCTTGTTAAATCCACCGAATTAATCGTTGGATTGCGGGGGATACTGCTCGGCTAGGGGACGAGAGAGGCAGACGGTATTTCCGGGGTAGGGGTGAAATCCTATAATCCCGGGAAGACCACCAGTGGCGAAGGCTGTCTGCTAGAACGCGCCCGACGGTGAGGGATGAAAGCTGGGGGAGCGAACCGGATTAGATACCCGGGTAGTCCCAGCTGTAAACGATGCAGGCTAGGTGTTTGGACGGCCACGTGCCGTTCTAGTGCCGCAGGGAAGCTGTTAAGCCTGCCGCCTGGGGAGTACGATCGCAAGATTGAAACTTAAAGGAATTGGCGGGGGAGCACCACAAGGGGTGAAGCTTGCGGTTTAATTGGAGTCAACGCCGGAAATCTCACCGGGAGCGACAGCAGTATGAAGGCCAGATTAAAGGTCTTGCCAGACGAGCTGAGAGGAGGTGCATGGCCGTCGCCAGTTCGTGCCGTGAGGTGTCCTGTTAAGTCAGGCAACGATCGAGACCCGCGTCCTCTGTTGCAACTAGCTTTGAGCTGGGCACACTGAGGAGACCGCCACTGATAAAGTGGAGGAAGGAGCGGGCCACGGCAGGTCAGTATGCCCCGAATCTCCCGGGCCACACGCGAGCTGCAATGGCAGGTACAATGGGTTCCGACCTCGAAAGGGGAAGGCAATCTCGAAAGCCTGCCGTAGTTGGGATTGAGGGCTGCAACCCGCCCTCATGAACATGGAATCCCTAGTAATCGCGTGTCATTAGCGCGCGGTGAATACGTCCCTGCTCCTTGCACACACCGCCCGTCGTTCCATCCGAGCGACTCTTGGGTGAGGCGCCGTCTTTCGTGGCGGCATCGAATCTAAGTTTCGTAAGGAGGGAAAAGTCGTAACAAGGTGGCCGTAGGGGAACCTGCGGCCGGATCACCTCCTAAGTAAAAAAGCGCATAGAAGTGCTTGATTGGAGGAGCAAGGAGAACATTAGAGCAGGCCATAAAGGTTACGTCAAAGCCCAATAACATTAGCAATATAGCTCCAAATCAACCGGGTTGCAACAAAATCTTTCTTTTCTTTCTTTTATTTAAAAAAATAAAATTTTTTTAATTATTAAGTTTATTGAGACATGGCTCTCTGAAAGGCGTGGTATCTCTAACAATATTTTTTGACTTTCTAAGTCGGCTATGTTTGAATTGTTTGTTGAGACAGACCAGGATGGTCAAATGATAGATTTGGGAATGCATTTTCAATCTTGTATAGGAGTGCAGTTTTAGGTTGAGATTAATTTATGATTAGGTTAAGCAGGAATGTGCTTCCGATGATTGCTTTAGTCAGGAGAGTTATTGCAAAGATTGTTTTGTGGTTCAATAAAAACAACTTTCGACTTTTTGGTAAGTTTTAGTTTTTGTTTATTTAATAAGTTGTTGTTTTGTATTGATATATACTTTTTTAGATGACGACTTTTTCTTATCTAATTATCCTTTCTTTTGAACTATCCTTCTCAATTGATATGCTTTCTGCTTAAATGAATTTTGAATGAAAGATAGAAACTGACACAATGTATTATTCAGCGATTGTTTTGATGTAGTCCCAGATTTTATCGCTTACATAGTGTAGGGTTTTGGCTACTGGTCCTTTTTTGGTTTGTTTGGCGGTTTCTGAATCAAGCAAACTTTCTCCTAAAGCTAAGGCTTTGCCATGTTTCATATCTACCACCAATACGAGATCACCTTTGGTGAATTCGCCTTCAATTCGCACAATTCCTGGGGCCATAACAGTTGCACCTTTACAAACATAAGGGATAGCTCCCATGTCAACAACTATTCTTGGGGCTTTGGCAATGAACTCTGAGAATAGCAGTGTAGGCAGAATCCTATCGACTGATTTGAAGAGGATTGGTTTTCCTTCTATAAGATAGATTTCACCCACGTCAGATTCAACAATTTCAACGTTAGCTTTTACACCAAACAATGCGTCAAGGTCAAGCGATAGTGTTTTTGAGGCTTCCTCAACTATTTGCTTTGCTTCTTTGGCTTTTAAGGGGTACCTGCGTTGTTTTGTTGGCATTGTTATCTATCTTTATTGGGTTCTTAACTGGCTTTATTAGGGTTTTCTTGAGTGATCTCATTATTCTTTGTACTTTTACGGTGAAAGTATCTTTCCGAAAGTTTGCCGATATCTACTTTCAACAGGATTAATGTTATAACAACCGTTAGAATGATTGACACAACTATTGAAACAACAAACATTTGTTCGGGGGTGAGCCAACCTGAAAACAAGTTGCTTGCCTCTTGTCCAATGAATGCTCCGACAATCGCAATGGTAAGTTTACCAAGGAAATATGCTGAAAAAAACTTCGTAGGACTATACTTCATTAATCCAAGTGGAATAACAACTGGTTCATCAGGAAGCGGGGTTGCTGCAACCAAAAACAGAAGTGGAAAAGCCCATTTTCTGATTTTATTTGCGTCAGCGTTAAGACGGTCTTGTCTTTTTTGGCTCAAACGTCCGCTGACAAAGAAAGTTACCATGTAGTGTATCCCTTTTGCTAAAGCTGCTCCCATGGCAATGAGGACACCGACAATCACTAGTGTAGTCGCGTCAGCATTTCCTAAACCGATAGCAGCTGTTGACGCAATTAGCAAGTTTGAGGGTCCTGCAAAGGGTATTAAATTAAATGCGAAACCTGTTAGGAAAATAATTATGAATTCAAATATCAATGCCATCGTGTTTGCTGCCCATTTGTTTGTTATCCAAAATTAGGGCACCTCAGGCTTATAAGTTCAAGCAAACAAACCAGCAAACTTTGGATGTTACTTTCACAGAAGTTTCCTACTTTTCCTAATGGAAGTCTTCCAGTATTTGTTTTCTTGAGTCCATGAGATAGGTTTAAATTGAGAGAGATAAAGTATAGAGATATAATATTATAAGGGGATTCCAAAATGAGCGAAATGACAACCGAAATCCTTGAACAAAACCTCAGCAAAATCGTACTTGTACGCTTAAAAGGTGGAAAAAGCCTCAGGGGAAGACTGAAGGGTTTCGATCAACACTTAAACTTAGTTCTAGAAGAGACAGAAGACACAACAGTTGTTGAAGACCAAAAGAAACTGGGACTCATTATTGTCCGAGGAGACAACGTAGTCCTTATTTCACCGCCACCTAGGTGAGTTAAATGGGTAAAGGAACTCCATCACAGGGTAAGCGCCAGGGCAAAACTGTCCATATTATGTGCAGGCGCTGCGGCAGACGTGCATATCACGTACGACATAAACGTTGTGCAGCATGTGGTTTTGGCGAACAAGCAACTATCAGACGGTATAATTGGCGAACAAAGACTCTGCAAAGACAAAGAGTCCTCTAAATCGTCAAGCTTCAATATTTTTGAATTAAAGTTTTTTGTTATTTGTAAACAGAAAAGTTGGCTCATTTTTCCATAATTGACTAGACAGTATTTGATAATTTGTTAAGCTTATAAAACAGAGTCGGATCTTGACCTTAAAAAAATAAAATACTGAAAAGAAAAATTTTGGAGTGCTTACTCGTTTAGTGCGTTATAGTAGCCTTTGTCTATTTTAACAAAGATTAGTGGACCCCGGCTTTGTGCCATTTCTCGAGCCTTTCGTAGAGCGCAGTTTAACGTTGTAAAGAGTCTATCTCTGTCGCTGGCGTTCTCAAGATTTTTTTCTCCAAGCTCCATCTTCAACAAGTTCTCAGCCAAGATTTCAGTTCCGCAAATCTCTCCATTCTTTATAAGGGTAGCAACTACAACTTCTTGGAGTTCTTGTTTGTGCTCTATTTTGCGCCATAAAGGTTCAACGTTGGCGAGTGTTTTGGACATTTTGTTCCATTTGTTAGCGTTCTGGTTGCCGATAAGGAGCTTTACACGTTCTTTCCATTTCTTGAACCAAATACCAGTCCAAACATTCAAAAACGCATTTAGTTCAGCAGCATCTTCTTTGAATAGCTTCTCCAGTTTCTCCACTAATTCACATTGGTTTGATTCCTTTCCTATCAGGTTCCAATGGAACTTGAGGTAATTGGTGAAGTCTTGGCAGGCAACCTGCAATACTTTGCGATCCGACCCCATTATATCTAGAGCTGGATCCGCATCTTTCAATTTCTCCCCTAGCATAATCTCTACAAAGTTCATACTAATCTCCGCTGAAGCCCTCTCCACATTCACTTAAGATAGAGGTTTTAATTAAACCTTATTTTTCCAGCGCCATATAACTGCCTTAGGCGGATTATAGCAATATGTCGGTTTCTGATATAACAAAAGAAAGTTTACTCGATGAATTCTGGAAGGGAACTAATGTTAGGTAAAATTAGATCTGGGCATTCTTTTGCCAGTTCGTCACGATTAAATAGCCCTGAGAGCACCGCTACGGTTTTTGCGCCAGCAGCTTTTCCCGCCCGTACATCATTGACTGAATCTCCCGCTATGATGCAATCGCACATTTCCAGGTCCATGGCTTCTACGCATTGGATTAAAGCTTCAGGCGAAGGTTTAGGTTTAGTGGTGTCCATTGCGGTTACGATGTGGGTGAAGTATTTTGCTATCCCAAAATAATCCAGTTCTTTTTGGATAACTTGGTTTGGGCAATGGCGCATAGTTATTAGTGCTAGTTTAGCTTTTGTTGAAAGTGCCTCAAGTGTTGCTGAGATGTTTGGGAAGAGTTTGGTTTTTGTTTCTGTGGCGGAATAGTATGATTTTAAGTAGATTTGCATGAACTCTTTTTTGTGTCCTTGAGTTAAGTCGTCGATTGTGAAGTGCTGTTCTATTCTTTTTGGGATTTCGAGAAGTATTTGGTTCTCCGGGGTCTTTTTTCCAATAGTTTGGAATGCAATTTGGGCTGCTTCAAGATAAGCTCCTGTAGAATCTACGATGGTGCCGTCTAAGTCTAAGAAAATGCCTTTTGTTTGCCATCTTTTTTGGTTCATTGCTGTTTGTGAGTGTTTTGTTTGTTTCTTAAATGTTCCCATGATTTTTTGGATTTTTTTAACAAAAATCTATTTTTTATATATAGATTATGGAAGTTATCTCTATAGGTGACTTTGGTTATATGGTAAATTGAACAAATGTAGAGGTGAAAAAGAAGAATGATATCAAGAGATTGTGATGGCTGCTCAAAACTTAAAGAATGCAGCAAACGATACCAAAAAGCCATAAAAGGCGACAAAGTCTACTGCCCAGACGGCACAGCTCACCTAATTGACAATTCAAGCATAAACTAAAGTCATAAGACTTTTTTTTAAAAAAAAAACTTAACTTAAAACTGATTCAACGTTCAAATTCAGGACAACTTCAGAAATATCTGTAGCATACTCCGCCGTTCGTCTGACACTCTCAATTAACAATCTCAAATTAACAATTTCTTCAATTTTTGCGTTATTTGAGTACAAAACCGTTTCTTTTTCAACCTTATGGACTTGGGATAATTTTTCAATTACACCTTCAGCTAAGTTGAAATCATGTTTAAACAAAGCTTCCATGGAGCACTCAAACATTGAAATAGCTAAATCGCTTAGTTGGCTAATCTTTTCTAGAATTTCTTCGTTTACAGGCTCTTTAAGGAGTAGTATGTTTTCAGCGATTTTAGTTGCATGATCAGCTGTTCGCTCAACAGACTTCGCTATCAGTCTATATCCTAAGCATTCTTTTTGGCTGGTTAAACCTATATCTTTTACAATTCGCTGATTTGAAACGGCCAACTTCAATAGTCTCACGATATAAAGGCTGAAACGGTTAACTTCACGGTCAGTTTCTATGACTGATTTAGCGCTGGAATAATCAAGGTTTTTTATGGCTGTTATGGCTTCTTTATGCATGGATGAAGCGATTATTGACATTCTGCTTAAAGCGTTTTGAACTGTTAATTCAGGATAATTAAGTAAAACCTGTAGGGTTAATTCACTTGGGGTATCGATAACAATTTCTGTTCCAACCAGATAGTGTCTTGCGAAGGTTTTTAGATGGTTTCGAAGCTTAGACGAGAGCACTTTTTGCCCTTGTGCCCTTATATGTAGAACGTTGTAACCGCTCAAATAGGCTGAAATCGCCGTTCTCATAATAGCGTCAGGGTTATCGTTTAATGATGCTTTTATGTAGGCTTCATCTTGTTTTTCTTTTTTCGGGAAACTTGCTGGTGCAATTGATAGTGACCCGTCTTCTTCCTCACGAACTACCATTGAGCTTCCACGTTTGAGTTCGTTTCTAGTGGCCCAATCTTTGGGCAGGGATAAAATGAATGTTGAACCGCCTGTTACCTGAAGTTTACGTTGTTCTTCGCTTATTTTTTCTGTTTCTTTAGACACTCTTGACATAAGGTTACTCTTTCTGGTCACGTCAATATTAGTTAGATCTATATAGATTATGATTTTTATATCGATCTACTATATAAAAGCTTTACATGATTTAGTAATATAAAAACGAGGAAAGGAAATATGAATACTAAATACGGAATCATAATCGCAATTGTTGCAATCGTCATAATAATTGGTTCAATTGCAGCCTATGTATACCTCTCACAACCCACTGCCCCATCTGCAAAAATAATCCTACAGGGCGCTGGAGCAACATTCCCTTATCCGCTTCTCGACTCAATGATAAAGAACTATACAGCAAATGTGAAACCCAATGTACAAATAAATTATCAATCAATTGGTAGTGGAGGCGGAATATCCGCTTACAAACAACCAACGCCAACCGTTGATTTTGCAGCTTCTGATGCACCACTTAGTGCTTCAGATTCGGCAAATATTCCGAATGCATTGCATATTCCAGAAACAATAGGTGCAGTAACAGTCGCGTATAATTTACCTGGTATTGTTTCAGGTCTTCATTTAACTGGCAAAATCATAGCTGACATCTATCAAGGAACAATAACCGTTTGGAATGACCCCGCAATCCAATCTATCAATCCAACTATTACCCTTCCAGCACAAGCGATCAATACAGTGCATCGTTCAGACGGTTCAGGAACAACTTTCATATTCACAGGATACCTAAGCGAATCAAGCACAACCTGGAACAGTTCAATTGGACAAGGCAAATCAGTAGCGTGGCCAGTCGGATCAGGTTCAAATGGCAATACAGGAGTTGCTTCATCTGTGCAAGGTATACAATATTCAATAGGTTATGTTGAATTAGCCTACATACTTGAAAATGGAATGACAGTTGCAGCAATTCAAAATCCAGCTGGAAATTATGTTCAACCATCATTAGATTCAACGCAGTTAGCTGTTCAATCTGGTGCCTCAAGCGGTTTACCTGCAGGTGATGCAAGTTGGATCAACGTAAGCTTACTTAATGCTCCAGACGCAAACGCGTACCCCATTGTCAGTTTCACTTACTTGCTGTGTTACAAAGAGCTCAATGTACTGTCTGACATGACACAAGAAAAAGCAACAGCACTCGTTCAATTCCTCTGGTACGTTACACATGAAGGTCAAAACTTGGCTCCACAACTCTCTTATGCAAAACTGCCATCAAACGTCGTGCAAATCGACGAAGTAACTATTCAATCTATAACATTCGACGGACACCAACTTCCAACAACTTAAGGTGGATAACGCTCTGAAACAGCTCCACCTCCTCAAGTTTTTTACAAAAATAAGATCAAAATTATCAGGCGACTTTCTTTTCAAAAATCTTGCTGCAATAGTGGCAGCTTCAGCAATCATAATTCTAATAGTTACAGCTTATGTTCTTACAACAGGTTCCGTACCAGTAATACAAAAGTTTGGTGCAAACTTTTTCTTTGGTAGCGCCTGGAATCCCGTGGAAGGCAGAGAAATCTATGGAGCGCTTCCTTATGTGATGGGTACACTTGTCACTTCAGGTATCGCGCTTCTCATCGGGGTTCCTTTGAGTTTAGGTATCGCAATTTTTCTCGTAGAGATGTCGCCCAGAACACTAAGAGTTCCTATTGGCTATCTAGTTGAGTTATTGGCAGCCGTTCCAAGCGTGATTTATGGTCTTTGGGGTTTGTTTATTTTTCGTTTTTGGATTCTTGATTACATAGAAAAACCATTATCTACTTACCTTGGCTGGATTCCGATTTTTAGTGGAACACCTTTTGGATTGGATATCTTCACTGCTGGAGTAATCTTAGCTGTTATGATAATTCCAACTGTAGCATCCATTTCAAAAGAAGTCATAAGCGCAGTTCCAAATAGCATCCGCGAAGGCGCCTACAGCATTGGAGCAACAAAATGGGAAGTAATTCGTTATTGGGTAATAAGTTATGGACGCTCAGGAATCTTTGGAGCAGTAATCCTCGGTTTAGGTAGAGCAATAGGAGAAACAATGGCTGTTGCAATGCTTATAGGCAACGCAACTGGTCCAGCAGCTATCCCCACATCGCTTTTTAAACCAAGCCAAACCATGGCTTCACTTATAGCTAATGGTTTTCTTGAAGCGACAGGTACCTTACAGGTTTCTGCTTACATAGGCGTCGGTTTAATTCTTCTGATAATAAGCTTAGGTATCAACCTTGGCGCAGGCATTTTAGTACACCGAGTGTTGAAAGTTAAAGGAGGCGCAATCGAATAATCTCCAATTACAGCTTCCGAAAATTAAAAAACCGCCTATTCTTTGTTCTTTGCGCTATATGCGTAGTTTTAGCTGTGACCCCGCTGATCAGCATTCTATGGGAAGTTATTATAAGGGGTGTTCCTCAACTCAGCATTGGTTTCTTAATAAACGACAATTCTTCCGGAGGAATCGGACCCGCTATCCAAGGCACCCTCATCTTGATTGGTTTAACAAGTATTATAGGCATTCCAGTAGGTATACTCTCAGGCGTTTATCTTGCCGAATTCGGTAACAATAAGTATGCAACCGCCTTGAGCTCAATTAACGATGTCTTAACCGAGTTTCCGTCTATAGTTGTTGGAATAACAGCTTACGGCGTAATAGTCATTGCAATCATAGGGCATTATTCGGCCATCGCTGGAGCCATAGCGCTGTCATTTATCCTAATCCCGATTGTTGCACGAACAACTGAAGAATCACTCAAACTTGTTCCAAATAGCGTTCGCGAAGCTTCATTGGCACTTGGTGCTCATAAATGGCGAACAACTCTAAGCGTTGTTTTACCCACAGCTAAAGCAGGATTATTGACTGGAACACTTCTTGCCGTCGCAAGGATCGCTGGAGAAACTGCTCCATTAATCATGACTATTTTGGGTAACAGATACTTCTTCCAAGGTCTAAACCAACCAATGGCTTCCCTCCCCCTTGAAATCTGGCGTGACTCCCTTCAGCCACAGGCTAGTTTGCAGGCGCAAGGTTGGGGAGCAGCACTAATTTTGATATTGATGGTGTTAAGCCTAAACATAATTGTTAGATTAGCGAGTAGAGGTAGACTCAAAAGATGACGAGCACAAATAATGATCAAACAAAAACCGTTGACTCAGACATGAAAATGCAGAGTATAGATTTGAACGCTTGGTTTGGACAAAAACAAGCCTTAAAAAACGTAAACATAGGAATCAAAACCAACTCTGTGACAGCAATAATTGGTCCTTCAGGATGCGGTAAATCCACTTTCATACGATGCTTAAACAGAATGCATGAATTGACACCAAACGCCAAAATGACTGGTCAAGTGTTGCTTGACGGTCAAAACATCTACGATAAACAAGTGGATCCGGTTCAAATACGGCGAAGAGTAGGAATGGTTTTCCAAAAACCAAATCCATTCCCAACAATGTCTATATACGACAATGTAGCCGCAGGCTTAAGATTGACTGGAACCAAGAAAGGCAAGAACCTTGATGAGGTGGTCAAGCAAAGTCTTGAGCGGGCAACTCTTTGGGAAGAGGTAAAGGATGATTTACATAAGCCAGGCACAAGCATTTCAGGAGGACAACAACAGCGATTATGTATAGCACGGGCGATTGCCTTGCAGCCTGAAGTCATATTGATGGATGAACCATGTTCTGCCTTAGATCCGATTGCCACAGCTAAGATTGAGCGATTAGTAGTTGAACTTAAACGTGACTATACCGTTGCTATAGTTACTCATAATATGCAACAAGCGTCGCGAGTCTCTGATTTCACAGCCTTCATGTATCTTGGATCTCTAATCGAGTTTGGACTAACCACAGATATTTTTGAATCCCCAAAGAACCCATTAACAGAAAAATACATAACTGGAGAGTTCGGATAGGAGAGATAAACATGAGCAGAATAATCGATCGCGGATTAGAAGATCAATCAGTTCTAATAGTAAGAATGGGCGAGTTAACATACGAAACCCTAGCCTTATCAATACATGGATACCTCGAAGGAAAAAGTGTTCAAGCACAAGTAAAGGAGCTATCAGACATTCTCCTTTCGATGTCTGAAAAAGTTGAAGATCAAAGTTTCCATTTAATAGCCCGTTTCCAACCTGTCGCTATAGATCTGAGAACTATAAAATCATACATGAAAATAGGCAACGACTTCGCAAGATTCGGAAGATACGCCCTTGACATATCCATAATTAATGACCAATTATGTGGATTAACACAATGCGAAGACTGGACAAGAGATTACATAAATGAAATGAGTGAAAATGTCCTAACAATGGTCAAATTAAGTATAGATTCACTTAAAAAACAAGATATTATTTTGGCCAAAACAATTTCAGAATCTGAACGGTATGTAGACAAAATGTACTTCGAATATCTAAACAAATTAATCAATGCAGAATACCCAAATAGTAAATGCATGTTATCCAGCGCCTTAATGACAAGGTACCTAGAACGAATTGCTGACCACGCTACCTACATATGTGAATCAATAATTTACATTGTAACTGGTGAGAAAGTAGCTTTAGGCTAACGATTTAGCCTAATTGAATTCTACGAGAAAACATTGTGGGCTTATCCAGTTTGGCTCTTGAGTATTCAAAACACCCTCGCCGTAGCTAATATTAAGTGCCTGCTGTATACTCTCATTGAGTTAGTTTTGTATGTCAATGGACACAGAAGATTTCAAGGTGCCTATTGGTAAAATAATTGATTTGAAAGATTACGATCCGGATTGGATTCCAAAATGGTCTAAGAAACAAGAAGAAAAAGAAGGCAAAAAAGCTGCTAAAGAACAAGCCTTAAAGCTATTGGACTCAAACAGGCAAAAACTGATTGATTGGCAGGAATTATTTTGGGCAAGCGATACTTATTCAATGTTGATTATTCTTCAAGGAATGGATGCTGCAGGAAAAGATAGCACAATTAGGCATGTAATGTCAGGAGTTAATCCGCAAGGATGCCAAGTCAAAAGCTTCAAAACTCCATCAGAAGAGGAGCTGGATCACGATTTCCTTTGGCGACATGCAAAAGCTCTTCCAGAACGGGGAAGTATAGGAATTTTCAACAGGTCATACTACGAGGATGTTCTAATAGTTAAGGTTCGACCTGAAATCTTGGAAAAACAGAAATTCCATATCGAAAAGAACGACAAACTTTTCTGGAATCAACGCTACGAAGACATAAACATGTTCGAACGGCACTTAGTTAGAAACGGCACCGTAATTTTGAAATTCTTCCTAAACGTTTCAAAAAAAGAACAGAAACAACGCTTGCTTGAACGCCTTGACAACCATGATAAAGAATGGAAATTTTCCCTAACAGATCTTTCCGAACGGCAAAAATGGTCCGATTACATGAAGGCCTATGAAGATTTACTTACTAAAACAAGCACGGATTGGGCACCATGGTACATTATTCCTGCCAACAAGAAATGGGTCGCTCACGCGTCGGTTTCTGAGATTATTCTTTCACAAATCAAAAAACTAGATCTGAAATATCCCGTTTTAAGCAAAGAAGAATGTACAGCTTTGGAAAAAGCAAAAGCTGAATTAGAAAAAGAATAAGCGTTTCCAACTTTAACTATGGACTTGGCGAAAATATACAATGTGCTTCTAGTTGCTTTCCGAAGGCTTCAAAGAACGCTTGCCGATTCTGAAAAATGCTCCATTCTTCTAGACTGCAGTCTGAGTCTGAGTAAAACTCAAGTATTACTAGATCTTTATTTTCTTTAATAAATTCCGCTTTCTTTACAAGGCAACAATGACTTCGGTCAAGCTTTTCTGCAAATCGAAGAAACGTAGATAGAACTGCAATAGTGTGATTTGTTTTTTCGTCTAATCCTGTGGTTTTCAAAGTTTTTTTTGATGGCAACTTTTTTCTATGGAAACGCGCGATGTTAGCCATTATTTGAATTTCCTTTTTATCAAAGCCGAGGAGTTCGGCGTTGCTTATTATGTAGTGAGAATGCAGTTGGTGATCATTAAATGAAAGGAAATCGCCAACGTCATGCAAAGTTGCAGCATTCTTTAAGAGTTCTTTCTCTGTGTCACCAAGGTTGTGTAGACCAATTTGTTTTGCGCTATCGAAGAGCTGCAATGCCAAAGAAGCCACGGTTTCAGAATGTTTCTCGTCGAAGTTGCATGATCTGCCTAAATGCAGAATACTCCTGTTTCTCATAGGTGACTTTTGTAGTTCCCGGAAACCCTCAAAATTCGAGAGATACTCAGCAAGTAGTCCATCGCGAAGTTCTCGGTGACTAACGCAGATTTCCTCAAGTCCAAACTCCTCCATTATGGCTTCAACGACGGCTGCACCAGCAATTATTATATCAGCTCGATCTGGGTTAATTGCGGGCAACTTTTTTCTTTCTTCAAGGGGCAAAGAGCAGAGAATCGGCGCCAACTTTTTCAAGTTTTTCCTCGACAAAGTGAGTCCGCCTTCATTTCCGTTCTTTTTGAAAAGCTTGTTTGAGATTTCAGCCAAGTTTATCATTGTCCCTGAAGATCCCCATGCACGTCTAGCACCGTATTCCTGAACCTTCGCTTTTAAAGGATGAATTTTGCTGCAAGCGTATTGTCTTATATGCTTGTAAATGCTGTTTTCAACTCGACCAGTCCAGCCTTCACCAATGAACTGAGCAGTTAACCTAATTGCCCCTAGCCTGAGGCTATCCAAAGAAAAGCATTCATGTTGATTGCCGACGGCAATTTCGGTGCTGCCCCCGCCCAAATCTATAAAAATAGATTTTTCTTCCCCGATATCTATTCCGCTTGATACGCCTACGCAAATTAGTCTAGCTTCTTCTTGTCCCGAAATAACTTTAACGTTAAGTCCCGTTTCGTTGTGAAGTTTTTCCAGAAACTCGCGTTGGTTTTGTGCTTCCCGAATAGCAGAGGTTCCCACTGCTATTATTTCAGAGGCTCCATAAGTTTTGGCTAGGCTAGCAAATTTTCCACACACAAAAATTGCGCGTTCCATCGCTTCGGGTTTAAGAATGTTATCTTTAAATTCTTCTTCGCCAAGCCTGACAACTTCTTTTTCTTGACTAATGGTAGTATATGAGAAATTGGGGTTTATCCTTACCACTAAAAGGCGCACTGCATTTGTACCGATGTCCACAAACCCAACTACGTGTCCAGCGGTTTTGACGGTTCCTTCCATATCAGCACCATTTTCTTAGCGAAGACCTTTTCAAACAAATCTTTCTTCTTATTAAAAGCCTGCTCTTCGAGGATAGATTTCGTTTTGAACATGCATTCAACAGTTATTCTCTTTGTACCCATCTTGACTATTAAAACTTCCACGACTGATCGATGAGAGTAATCCAAGCCATCTGCTATGCGAAGGAGGCTAGCCAGAACTTTCACTTTATGAATAGTTGCGCGGTCAAAAGATTTGAGGTTGTAATGTGTTTGTTCGGGCAACCCCTTGCGGTGATACCTGGCGATGCTTGATATTATTCTTCTTTCCTGCGAAGTAAAGGGCAATTGCGTGTCGTTTAGAATTAGTTTGGCTGATTTTTTGTGGTGGTCTCCTCCGGATTTGGATAAGCCAACATCATGGAGAACAGCGGCGCATTCAAGCCAGCATCTTTCACGTATACCCAAATGGTGAAGCTTAATTAACCCGTCGAAGAAACCCAACGCAAGTTTCCTAACCTGTTGGAAATGGTTAGTATCAGGCCAATATTTAGTTGAAATATCCTGGCAAACCTGCACTGTTGCTTTGCAATCGTCAACCATTTGGTTCTTTTTGGTTTGATCCTCTTTTATTATGGTATCCAAAGACACGCCGCGAAGCAGCATTTGAGCGAAACTTTCAGGCAAACCCTTTTTTCTAATCGAATTTACAGTGCCCTTAACGTTATAATCCAGCCGAATCAACTCAACTTTAAAGGGATTAAAACTTAAAACAGCATAAGCGGCTTGAGGGTTTCCATCGCTAGTTCTTCCAACACTTCCAGGATTGACAAAGATAGCGTCATTTGCTTGCATGCCAGAATTGCTCATGCGAATGTCCAACAATAATTAAATCAGATTTCGCCGCTTCGGCGAGGATTTTGAGCCGCTTAACAGGCGTGTCATGATAGATGTGCTCTTCGATCGACTCGGGGCTTCCATGTGCCATAAGCAGTTTTTTGCCTGCCACTTCAAGCCTAAGTGTACGTGGCAAGGAATAAAGGTAAAGTTCGCAGGATTTTGCCAACTCCTCTCTGGCAAATTTCAATGCAAGGTTTTTTTCGGCTTTAGTCTTAACTTTACCCTCAATAACCTCAAGGTCATAGTTCCCAAGAATACTCAGCACATTTTTCTTACATAACAGCTCTATGGCTTCATTTGGACAAGGACCAAAACCTATCGAGTCACCTGCATTTAGATAAACGTCAACTCCTCGTTCTTCGCCATCCTTCATGACTCTTTTCAATGCGTGCAGATTGGCGTGAACATCAGCCAAAACAGCGATTTTTACATCGGGATTAGCAAGAACACGTTTTATTTTGTCTTTATCAGTGACAACTAAACTAATACTCTTCCTGAATTGAACAAAAAAGGTTTTCTTTTTGTTTTCATCCCATAAATGAACAAATTTCAGGTAATTTTCCTTTCTTCTTTCCGTCACGTAGTTTAGAAAGCTCAAAAGTGCATTTTCAGCTTCCGTTGAACCTGCTTTTTTCTTCTGTTTGGACTTGTTTTTGACGTTTGTCTTTTGTATGAATTTGGGTATGTATTCTGTCCAGACGTCGCAGTCATGCACTTCGCCCAATAAATCTTGAAAAGCTTTGATTGTTTCTATTTCTTCAAGAAGTTTATTTTTGTATAAAGACGCGAATGATTCCAAAGTGTAACGGAGTTTCTTTGCGTGTATTCTCATTTCATGGTGCTTTTGAACTTCGTTTTCCGAGTGAACCCAGTTTTCCAATGCCAAGAAATCGTCTAACTTAAACGATATGTGCCAGAATGCTTTTTCTAAAACTTTTTCGGGATCAAAGGCCTTTGATGGCTCTATTATAGTTTTTTCACAAAACTTGTCAAGGTCCCTTAAAACGCCGGTTGCTTTCAGGTCCTCCAATCCACAAATGATTGCTGGTTGAATACTCTTTCTGCGATCTTTATGAGCATTAAGCAGTAAAGCAATGCCTTCTTTCTCGACTGCAGAATTCAGTTTGTTCATGTATTGCTCTACAAAGACTATTTGCACATCAAGGTCTCTAGCGTCGCCAAGCAATCGCGTGACTTTCTTGATCTCGCGTAAACACTCTTTGTACTTTTTTCTGGGCAAGCATACTTTGAAAAGAGGCATTGCGGCTCTTAGCCTTCGAGATGTGACTCGCGTTTTATGAACATATTCGATGTCGTCACTTTTAATTACTCCATCGATTTGGATTTCGAAAACTGCGAGAAGTTTTTGAAGCGCTTTGGCGCCAAATTTGCAGTAACTTCTATCTCTTTGGCATGTTTGACCCTTAATGGTCGCGTTCATTCCAAATGCCTCTGTTCTTAATTAGCCAAACTTGAGAATTGATGACTTCTTTGCCCTGTTTAACTGCAACTCTTTCATATGTCCCATCGGGTAGCAATCTTCTTGCCTTAACATTGTCTTGAAGGGAAATTTTAAGCATGTTTTCAAGGATTGCTTGCCGCAGATATGGGTCTGGCACCGAAAGGAGAACTTCGATTCGTTCGTTGAGGTTTCTAAACATTAAATCAGAGCTTCCTATCAGCACTTCATTTTCAGCATCATCGCGGAAATAATAGATTCGAGCATGTTCCAAGAAGCGTCCTACTATAGAAATAACTGAAATATTGTCACTTACACCAGGAATTCCCGGTTTTAAACAACATAAACCTCTGACGTTAAGATCAATCTTGATTCCCGCTATCGACGCCTTGTATAGTGCTTGAATAATTTCTTTTTCCTCAAGGTTGTTGAGCTTAAAGGCTAAGTAGCCCCTGCCCGTTTTCTGGTGAACACTTATTTCCCTATCTATTCGCCTGAGAATTTCTCGCTTCAAAGTTTTCGGAGCCACAAGCAGATGTTTGGTTTCTTTTTCTTGAACCCCGTTAATTATTGCGTGGAATAGGTCTTCAAGTTCTAACCCTATTTCGGGGTTTGCGGTAAGGTAACCGATGTCGCCGTAAATTTTCGCTGTAACCGCATTATAGTTACCTGACCCAATGTGCGAATACCGGGTTACATCTTTATTTTCTCTTCTGGTGATTAGACATAGTTTTGCATGTACCTTAAAATTTGGGAAGTTGTAAACAGTGTTTACGCCCCCGCTTCGCAGTTTTGCAACTAGAAGGATGTTGTTTTCTTCGTCAAATTTGGCCTTTAATTCAACTATGGCAGTGACTTTTTTGCCATTGCGGACTGCTTCAATCAATGCATCAACAATCGGTGATTTATGGTCCATTCTATACATTGTTATGCAAATTTCTGAAACATAACTCTCTATAGATGCTTCCCTTAATAGGTCAATTATTACATCAAAGCCATCGTATGGGTGGTAGAGGACGAAGTCTTGTTTAGAGATGGTTTCAAAAATGTTTTTATCAGAAATAACCAGCGGCGAGATGCATGGGAAAAAGCTTTTGTCTTTGAGGTCGGAGCGGTTTATTTTTAGCAATTGCCATAGGTCAACTAGTCCCAGTGGTCCATCAAACTCGTATGTTAAGTAATCAGGCAAGCCCACTTTTTTGGTTATTGCTTGTTTTATGGAGTAGGGTGTTTTCTTGTCAAATTCAAGTCTTGTGGGAAATCCGGCTTTTCGTGTTGAGAGACTTTTTTGTACGGATTTAATGAAATCCGCAGATTCGTCCATTAGGATATCTATTTCTCCGTTGCGTGTCAATCTGAATGAATATGCCGTGAGGTTTTTTTCCGAAGGAAAAATTATATCCAAATTATTGATGATTAAATCTTCCAACAAAATAAAGTAGACTTCTCCAGTTTCTGCATCTTTACCTATTTCTGCTTGCTCTTCTTTTGGGATACTGATAAGTCTACCAAATTTTTCGGACGGAACATCAAGCAAGATGCATAAATCCGGTTGATTTTGGAAGCCTGATACGTAAAGTGTTACATGCAGATTCTCAATTGATCCACTATCAAAACCCAATTTGGGGACTTTAATCGATGGAGCAATTGCCGCTGTGAAGAACTCTCTCAAGTCGGTCTTGTTTTTTTCTGATAAATCTTTAAAATTTCTAACGTAGATTTGTTCTTTAGCTAAGGCAGGTACGAGTTCATCTTTCCAGCACTTTGCATGATTTTCAATTAATGGAAGAATTTCTTTGCGTGTGGCATCAATTTGCTCCATGAAGCTCATTCCATTCATGGATTTTTCTTGAGAGCCTGCATTGACTTTTTTTATAAGTCGAGCAACACGCGTCATGAAAAACTCGTCGAGGTTGCTGCCACATATGGCGATGAATTTAACTCTCTCGAGGAGAGGATGCCAAATGTCACGTGCTTCCTCAAGAACGCGCCCGTTAAATCTTATCCAGCTAAGTTCCCTGTTAAGAAAATAACTCGGATTGTCTAAAAGTTTTTTTTGGGTTAAGGCGTTGTTTGTGTCAGAATCGCGATTGTTTGGAGCTAACAAAGTCTTCTACCCGGAATATCCCATCGTTAATGCCCTCTTCCCCTTAAGAATAAGCACAATAACGCTTGCAATATTATCATAAAAACAATCTAAAAAAATCTTTGCCTTTAACGTTCGCGTTTCTTTATGGAATAATTGTTTACCGCACATTTTGGTCTACGAACCGCAAACGTTTCGTACTCGAAAAGAGGAAGTCTCTTATCCATTCCAAATTACACCTATTGCTTTCAATTTGCTGAAGTAGCTTTTAAGGGCTCTGAAAATAGTGTATATAGTTCACAATAGTCTATGTAGGAAAAGTTAAATCTCTCGCAATATAAATAAGCCCACATGAATTCTTTAACTCTTAAAGAGAACGGCTTTGCCGAATTCGTACCATTAAAAAAACTCACATTTTCTTCTCTGCCTTTTGATAAAAGCAGTGTTTTTGTTCTCGCTGACTGCACACTAACTGGAAAAGGAGAATCTGACATTTTGTACATTGGCAAATCCAAAAAACCAATAAAAAGAGTGTTCGGTGGATATCTGGCAGGATATGGTGGTAAGACAACCCGAAAAATCAATTCAATGCTCATAAATGAAGGATACCTTGAAAAAGTGTCTATAAGTTGGATGGTTAGTGAAAACCCAAAGATAACACAAAAAGAACTCATGGAGAAATTTAAGAAAGAATATGGCGTATGTCCAGCTTGGAACATTTCAAAGAAGGTTTCTGCAATTCCTCAAACAAAGCCGAAAGCGGCGCAAAAAGTCGTCAAACTTGGTCCCACCCACAAATAAATGACCAACATCTATCCCAAAACGGTTATTTTGAAGAATAATGCTCAATTAACTCTGTTGTTGACCATGGCAAGCAATCTTTCTCTTTAAACCCTAACAAGGCCGCATATTTGTACACTAAATCAGTGTTTTCAGCTTCTATTTCCAAAAACTCAGGAATAAACCCATAGTTCCCAGAGTAACGATCAAAGTCAAAGTGCACATTATCAAGTTTGTAACTGACCCTTTGCTTTTGCATACTTTCAATTACAGATAAACCTAAATTCATAAGAATTTTCTCCATTGTCTCAAGACTTGAAACGCTCACAGAGTATTCTACTGCAGTTTTGGCCTTTGAGGTAAAATGAACTTTTTTATATGTTAATTCTATTTTATTTTGCTTTTTTCTTAGACGAAGAACGTTTTTTTTCTTAATAATTGTACCTTTTTTGAAGTCAAAGAACAACGTTTCAATTTTACCATCGAAGACTTTTTTAGCGCCCAAATTGGCGAGAATCTTCTCAACTTTTAACCGATTAACTTCTAGAACTTTGACTTCAATTTCTTCCATAATAAAGGGAAAGCATTTGAGGTTAAAAACTTGGCTATTGTTAAAATAATAGGATATCTGATTAATAAACAAAAAAAAGTAGAAAATATTTGTTAATTATTAATTATTATTAGGTTTATTTGTTTCAATTGATGTTATTCTTCATAAGCTTTATTTCTTGTTTTTTTATCAAAACAATTAGGAACCTTCAAAAGCAACATTTCAACAATCCTCTAATTAATGATACCTGTTCTGAATGTTAATTGGCAAAACCCACAAGCCGACTTCAGCTTGAGCGAACGCGATGCTGACGTATTGGCACTTATCGAAACCGAAGACTTAGCCACTTTCACATTTGATGGAATAAAACGAAGAACAGGACTACATCCTGAAACGCTATCACGAATACTTACCCGTCTGGAAGAAGAAGGCATAATAAAAAAGGTGCATGAAGGTTACAAAGTAACTCCGAAAATAACCGAGTTAAAACTTAGTCAACCAAAAAAAGAAACCCCCACAACACCGCTCATACAAACGTTCCTTCCTTCAGACCTGATGACGCAGCAACTGATTTTGTCGCTTAAAGGCAAATGGTTCGGTTTGCTACGTTGGTTTGGCATATCTGAAAACAATCAAGGAGTTACTCTCAAATGGATAACCGAAGATGGTGCAATCCAAATAGCAGCAAATATCCAGGGTACTGCTCTAAATATAGAAGCTAAATTCTTAACAAACAACAACGTAAACTTGGCGTTAAAAGCTTCCTACCAATTAATGTCACACATCGGCAAACTCTGCATAACCTCGCAGTCTGCACGACATGTCATGACCCGAAACGTTGGTTACTTCAGCAGCTCCACGATGCCAGCTTAATTTTGTGACTGACTACACGCATTCCTTAGTCAACAAATACCTTTTTGCATCTATACTCTTTTGGAGAAAAACCAAATGAGTCAACTAACTAACCCATTAGAAATCTTAAAATCGATCTCAGAAGCAACAAGCACCTTAATCAAAAAAACTTCAGAATCCGTCGTCAGCGTAAAATCACAAATGTCACATGGCACAGGTGTAGTTTTATCTAAAGACGGTTACATAGTGACATGTAACCATGTACTTTCAGGATGCAACACAGTCAAAATCGGAATAGGCGAAAAAAACGTTCAAGCAAAAATTGTAGGCACAGACCCATATAATGATTTAGCATTGCTTAAAGCTGAGAAAGGAGAATTTACACCTATCGAAATGGGTGATTCCGAAAAACTAAACGTAGGACAATACGTTTTAGCTCTCGCTAATCCATTCAACCGTCACCAGTCAACCGCCACTTCAGGCATGGTAACAAGCGTTAACAGCACCATCCGCGGCTGGAGAGGAACAGCCATGGAAAATATAATTGCAACAGACGCCCAGTTAAACCCAGGTTTCAGCGGCGGACCACTCATAGATGTAGAAGGCAGATTAATCGGCATAAACGCAGCTTACGTTTGGCAAAGAGGCATAGCTATCCCCATAAACAAGGTTAAAGCCATCACTGACCGCTTAATGACTGGAAAAATTGCCCAGAAAGGCTATCTAGGCATAATCGCCAACACCGTCGCTATCCCAGAGGAAATCGCCGAGGCAGCAAGCTTAGATCAAGAAACAGGCGTTATGATATTCTCAGTTGAACCAGGATCTCCAGCACGCAAAGCAGGATTAGCGATGGGCGACGTGTTAATTAAATTCAATGGCAAACCCGTTACTGAATTCTACGACCTCCCAAGACTGCTCGCACAAGACGTTATCAATAAAGAAACGACATTAACAATCATTCGCAAAGAGAGTCTAATCGAAATCACAATCATCCCAACTGTTCACGGAGGCGAAGAAGACTGATAAACAAAATTCCCTTAGAACTTGAACCGCCATCACCCATGCAGCCACCGCCGCTACGCAGACGACCATCCCCAACGCCTCAACTAAGAATCGTTCCACGAGAAGATCCATCGCTCCGATTATTCATAAATGAACACTGGAACTAAACCAAAAATATTCTTTTTTCTTTTTTTATATTTCAGAAATACCTTATAAGCGAAATCAACCTATCAATAATTCAGGAATAGGAATGCAGGCAAGTTTAGCTTTCGTGATAGGTGTTTTAGTAACTATTGCAGCGTTCCTGTTTTTCGCAGTAATTTCTGGAACAACCTATTATGGATTAGCCATTTCGGTTGAATTAACTCTTGGAGTTACAATGATTATTGTAGCTTTGATTTTAGCAGTCATATTCTATGTAGGTGTTAAAGCTCAGTTTACGCGTGTTAAGACTGGAAAAGAAGCTTTGATTGGTGCTATTGGAACAGCAACTACTGACCTTAAGCCAAAGGGCGAAGTCAGAGTTATGGGTGAATTCTGGGAAGCCACAGCCAAAGACGGTGAAATAGTAAATGGTCAAACCATTGAAGTCATAGGTATGGATGGCATGTTTCTTGTGGTAAAACCAACCGAGCAAAAAGCTTAATTCCATAAAGCTTAGAATACCAATAGTTGAGGGATGAAGATTGGTTGATATTTTAGTTCCAGTTATAGGTTTTATAGCTATTGTAGTTGCACTTTTCCTATTAAGCGGCATCCGTGTCCTAAGGGAATGGGAACGCATGCCCGTTTTAAGGCTAGGACGTTACGTGGGCATGAGAGGTCCAGGACTAATTTACCTTGTCCCGTTAATCGACAGAGCACCTATAAAAATTTCAACAAGACTAGACACCATACAATTCCGAACAGAATCTACATTAACAAGAGACAATGTCCCCGTGAACGTCGATTCAGTTTTGTACATGAAACCTGTGGATTTGGAGAAAGCGGTATTGGCAGTTGAAAACTATTATCAAGCAACCCAATTAGCTTCGCAAACAACCCTCAGAGAAGTCATCGGCAAAGTCAGTCTAAACGAATTGCTTGCTGAACGCGAAAAAGTCGGAGCTCGACTGAGAGAAATTATAGACGAGAAAACTGAGTCATGGGGCATCAAAGTCACTTCCGTTGAAGTCCGAGATGTCATTATCCCTGCCAACCTTCAAGACGCAATGAGCCGCCAAGCACAGGCTGAACGGGAACGGATTGCGCGAGTAACCTTAGCTACCGCAGAGTTCGAAGCATCTGCAAAAATGATTGAAGCAGCAAAAATGTATGAGTCAAGCGAGCAAGGCTTACGGTTAAGATGGATGAACATCATTTATGAACTCGGTCAACAGGCTGGTACAAACACTATAATGCTAATTCCCTCCTCAATGCCTGAAGCTGGTTGGCCACCCGTAGGAACGTTCGGTTTCAAAGAATTACCCAAAGGTCAACCAGGCGAGAAACCAGCCAAGAAAACAATGCCTGTATCTCAGCCACCTCTGCCAGAGGAACCGCAGGAATAATTGAATTAAGCGGTTTTTACTGCCTCAACTGTACGCTTCAACAGTAACGCGGCTGCATCTTGATTTGGCCAGCCACCAAGTCCACAATCAGGACCCGTAAACGTCATCCGCTCTCCATATTTTTCCTTGGCAGCACGGAACCTTTTTGCTATTATCTCCACTGAGTCAACTAATTGTTCGTTGGATGGTTTAGTGATGCCTTTCTCGTAGAGTTCAGCAAAGATACTGTCAATGTCGGTTCGGGAAACTCCAACCCTTATCTGCTTATCCGCACTGTCAAGCATGCTTTTTGGGACTGATTCAATATTTTTTGGAGACGCAGCGTATTCAAAAGACAAAACATCTAGACCTTGAACGGCAAGTAAATCATGTATTCCAGACGAGAAATGCAGATGAATCTGTTTTACAGGTCCTTGAAAATCAAAAGCTTTTTGCAGTGTTTCACGAACCAACTCCGGCGTTGCCGAGAGATTCATGTGGCCAAGACTTGGTTCATCAATTGATATCGCCTTAGTTTCGATATACTTATTGTTTAATATGGAGTTTTTTGCAAAGCGATTTATCGTTTGGGCAAATCCATCTAACACGTCGGGAAAAGCCGTTGTCCCAACCTCAGACAAATACTGCTCGATTGGACCAAAAATTGAAACTCTCAAAAGGATTTTCTTACCAAACTCTTCACTTAATTTTTTTGCTTCTTGGTTGAGAACGAATATTTCTGGGAGAAATGCTCTATCTTGGTCGACGACAAATGAACCCTTCTCCATAGCTGCATGAACGGCATCACCAACTTGTTTGATTCCACTGTAATGTTGAGGAAAATTAATTACATCTAAACCGGAAATAATTTTTTTCTTAAAAGAATCAACAACTACCGAACAAAAATTATTTTGAACAAATTCGTCTTCAGCAGGGTTTTTACCTTTAATTATTGCATCTCTTGCAAGTTCATACGCCTTGTTATAGACTTCTCTTCCAATTCCTTGGGGCAAAGGAAAACTGCCAATATCATCAACTAAAGTGTCCATAAAGTATTATTAAATTAGAAATTCATTTAAAGATATATCCCACCAAATAAACGGCTGAAAGGTATGGACTCTATGTCTGAATGTGTATTCTGCCAGATAATTCGCAAACAATTACCTGCAAGCGTAGTCTACGAGGATGAGCAAGTCATTGCGTTTTTGAGTAACCGCCCCGTAAACGAGGGTCACACGCTTGTGTTGCCCAAAAAACATTATGAGAATATTTATGAGATTTCAGAGGATGAGGTGGCTTTTCTTTTCCAGAGTTGTTAAGCGGGTTGCGCATGCGGTTAGGGATGCAATGGGCGCTGAAGGCATACGAGTTGTGCAGAATAATGGTTGGGCGGCTGGACAGGTAATTTTCCATTTGCATGTGCATATTATTCCTATGATGCCCCATGAAGGTTTTAGTCATGGCAAGGCTTATCGGGATCCAACTCAGCCTAGGGTCGAAGAGTTGCTGGAGATGGATGCAAAAAAAATTAGGAATTTTCTTCAGCGAACAAACTGAGAAATAAAATGACAATTTTTGTCCATCTTTATTTTTCGTTTATGATTGATTTCTTTTCCGTTCAACATAGTTCGAAAGCATTTATTAGGTGCAAAATTCTGCTCGAGCGTTAGAACAAGCAAGATTTCTTTTATCAAAATAGGCACATCCTTAAAAGTGTGAAAAACAATCATTGCTCATTCAAAAGACGGATAAACATGACTCAACAACCAAACGAGCAAAACAACAACAATGAAATAATCCCTCAAATTGAGAAACTTTTAATCGACAATGACTCAATGAATTTCCCGTTTCACGCTGCTTACCTTGTTTATGAAGAAGCTTTCGACAAGGCAACCGAAGCTCAAGCTAAAACAGAGTTAAACCAGAACATTCAAGACCTAAAAGAAAATAAAATTGATCTTGAAACGTTTTATCGGAATTTGGGACCTTTTAGAAAACTCGATGTCCCCCGTCAAGAAAGGTTCTCAATGCAGACTCAGCGAAAGAAAGATTGGCGCAAGAAGACACAGCGGCAAGAGAGAATCAAAAGGCACAAGAAATAGCCAAAACACTTTCTTCTATTTCCAAATAATTCAATTATTAACATTTGTTTAAGCAAGATCTTCCGATTTTATTGTTTAATCATGTTTAAACGTTATATACGGAAGGCTTAATTGTCTCCGAAGTTTTCAGTGATAAACTTAACGTAGGGATAAAAACTTGAAAACTATTGACGTTGCCGGTCTAGCTTTAAACATTGCATTGTATGTGGCTGTCGGTTACATTTTTTATACAATACTACCTATTTCATTTGGCGGAGTCCGATTTTGGCCACCAGTTATCGTTCCTGCCATCTTCGCCGTGGTGTTTGGTCCACTCGTTGGAGGAATCGGCGCTGCAGTGGGTATATTCATAAGCGACGCCATTTTTGGAAACAACTTATTGCTTTCATTAATTGCAGGAGTAACTAGCAACTTTGTAGCATTCTTCTTAATAGGATACATAGCAAAGAAAAAAATAAGCTGGAAAACCCCCGTTTTAACTTACGGTTTAGCCACTGCAGTTTTCATATATATTGGGTACGCTTATACTAACATAGATTATTGGACCAAAATTGCATTTATTGGCGTAGTTGCTGCATCATACATAATATTTCTTGTTCCAGTAGTTATTTTAAGAAACTCACGTTGGCGCAGTTTCGAAGTCGGATCAATAGCAGGCATGTTAATTGGTTCCGCAATAATTGCAGCGACAGTACCTCCTTTTCTAAATTATTTCTTGCAAGGTGCACCTGTCACTATACCTATTGCTTTATCAACCTTCTTTTTCACTTTCTTCACCGAAATTCCGTTTGTTCTTGTCCTAGGACCGCCAATAATTGCCTCAATCTATCGAGCTTTCCCTACATTAGCCGCGAAAAACCAGAAAAGTGAAGAATAGTGACTAAAACAGCTAAAGCTTTCGCGCCAGCAGCAATCTCCAGCTTTTTCCAAATCCACGACACGGAAAAAGGGAAACCAATTGCTGATTTAGAGAAAATAGGGGCGATTGGTGGAGGATTCGGGCTTGAAAAAGGAGTATTAACCACAGTAACCGCGGAAGAAGCATCGGAAAAACAGCATTAAAGTTTATATTAATTCCAAATTAGCTAAAGAAGCGAAAACAACAGAGCAAGTTTTAGAATCTCTCCTAAGCAAAACCACCACAAAATACAAAATTAACATTGAACACCAAATTGAAGTGCCTATTGGAACAGGGTTTGGCACAAGTGCAGGAGGAGCATTAACAGCCGGCTTGGCACTCAAAGATGCATTAGATTTACCATTAACCTATAATCAGATTGGTAAAATAGCCCACGTCTCCGAAATAAAATGTCAAACTGGTTTAGGAACAGTTAGTTCATTGACATTTAGCGGCGGCTGCGTACTCGTTGTTAAACCAGGAGCACCTGGCATTTGTCAGATCGACCGCATACCATTAAGATCTGATTACAAAGTTGTAGTTGGCTTTTTCAAATCAAATATTCTAAAGAAAAACATCCTTTCAGTACCAGAAAAAAAACAAGAGATAAACCGTTTCGGTCAAAAAACTTTAGAAGCTATCCTTTTAGAACCAAGCCTCGAGAATTTTCTCGAATGCTGCTGGGATTTCTCTCTAAAAGCCGGATTCTCAACCGAAAATACCCGCCAACTAGTTGCTTCAGCTAAGAAGGCTGGAGCTGTAGGTGCAGCCCAAAACATGATTGGCGAAGCAGTCCACGCCATAGTGTATGAAGAGAACGCTAACTCAGTAGCAGAAGCTTTTAAGCAAACCTTACCTTCACAACAAGTGATAGTCAGTAAGATAGATTTTCAAGGCGCTAGGCTGGTAAAATGAAAAAATTCCATAAAGTCGCTGTTGGCGGAACATTCGATGAACTACATATGGGACACAAGACTTTACTTGGAAGAGCATTTGAAGTCGGAGACAAAGTGATCATCGGTTTATCTTCCGACGAATTTGTGTCAAAAATGGGCAAACCCCACATTACTGCATCGTATAAAGAAAGAGAAAAAGAACTTGCAGCTTTTTTGGAATTATCTGGTTTAGTTGCAAGAGCTGAAATCGTGCCATTAAATGATCCATGCGGTTTAACGATATCGGGTAAAGGCTTGGAAGCTTTGGTTGTTAGTAAAGAAACTAAAAAAATGGCTGAAAGAATAAATGAAAAACGCCAAAAAGCTGGGTTTGCTCCACTTGAAATTGTTGCTGTCAACATGGTTCCAGCTGAAAACAATACTCCAATTTCCACTACTAGAATTCGAAGTGGCGAAATCGATCGCAATGGACATTTACTAAAGTAAGTGCTTTTCCTTAGAGTATTTCTCCCACTACATTAATCGGTTTAGGAATAAGAGACACTAAATCTTCGAGACTATCACTATCGATTGTTGCAAGAACAACGGTAGCTGGACCAGCAGACTTATTCAAATCTAACCCTCGCACTTCATTGATTTTCAATTGTCTTCCAACCCCGTAAGCCATCATTTTTGCTTCACTAGCAATACCAAATCCTCCAACGGGCCAAATATCATGGACGTACTTTCTCTGCGAGAGTTGTGTGACGTTTTTTAGGTCTGCAATTTCGCCTCTAACTTCTCCAGCAATTACTTCATCACCGACCTTAGGTTTACCAATCGCAACAATTAAGTCGCCAGGACACGTTTTTCCAATCCTGAGCTCCCCTTCATTTGCGAAGCCAACAACAGTTAAACCTACCCCCGTTTGTAGGGTTTCGAAATTATCCTCAGTATTTTCCATTATAACTTGGTTTGGATCAAGACCAATACTTCTTGCTTCTCCCCTTATGCCTTCAATTATGGCATTACCTGTTGGTTCCTTCTCAACTCCTAAAGTAACAGACAAAAGCAGGGGAAATGCACCTGTTGCAGAAACATCCATTAAAGCAACTCGTGCCAAAAACTTTCCCAACATACGGCCATCCACTTTAACTTTGTCCATTTCCTTGGGTCCAACAGCTCCTGATGATGTTGATCCTGCCACGATGGCATGCCCTGTGGGAACTTTTAGTATTGAAACATCGCCTCTTCTCGTGTAACTTATTTGGGCGGGTTTTACTTGGAAGACCATGGGTCTTAGCATAGTGCCTACATTTTCTGTTAGATGCAAATACATTGTTAACGCTTGGCGAATAACTTCTGAACGGGTTAGACTATGTTTCTTTGATAATTTATCTATGTCTTGGGCCAATTTGTCTGGCAAACGTACGTTTATGATTTCCATTATTAGACACTATTATCAATGTAAGGTTCTTGAATTCTCTTATCCTTTGTCCTGCTCAATATCAATTTGTTTAAAGCTTCTTAATACAAAAGGTTAACTTATTTCCGAAATCCATCACTGTACTTTGCAAGGCGGACTTAACAAATATACAAAAAACATTTGTTAAGAGAGAGGCAAAATCCAATAAGCACCAAAAAAAGTTAAATCCATGCTTTCTTAATAATCTATATTAGAATAGCGTAAATGTTATATGCATTAAAAGCTAAAAAAGTTAAGGAGTGTCCCAAATTGAAAAACAAAATTCTAGCTCTAAGTCTACTATTCATCTTAACAACCATGATTATAATGTCCTTTTCTCCAGTCAAAGCTGTTGGTGAAGGACAATGGATAACGACATATTCAATTGAAGATTCGTCAGGGCAACTTCTGGTTCAATATAACCCCTCAACGAACACAACTAACAATTTGGCGCCAGTATTACCTGGGACCGACATTAAAGTTACATTCACAATAAACATTGTTGCATTAGGCTCAGATACACTTAGACTTGCAACAAGCTTAGGAAAATCTACATCTCACCCCAGCGGATACTGGGAACTTCAAACCTCAGGATATGACATGGGCTCCTCATACAACCCAGCTTCACAATCAACAACATTCAAATGGACAGCTGGAACCTTTGACATGGTTCTATACGGAAAAGTTCCAATCGGCACCACAACTGTTGCACAAATTGTTAAAGTTGTTAGCTTATATGGTGGTTCAGGCGGAACTGCTCTCGACGAGGTAACAGTCCAAGCAACCAGTGCAGGTCTAGCCAACTTTAATGTCCTATACTCCCAGCAAGAAACAAAGCTGAAAGAACTTAAATCAAGCGGAGTTGCCCAAGGATACATCGATATTTTCACTAACGTTCTCAACGCATCCAGAGCCATAGCTAACGCAGGTGATGTTAGCGATGCAACAGCTCTCTTAAACAGTCTCAATGCATCCAATCCACCAGTAAGTTCATCAACTGAAATGCTCTTTATACCCGTAATAGCGGTGCTAGCTGTTTTAGCAGTTGTATTTGTGGTCATGTTCCTGAGAGTACGTGGAAAAGTTAGCTATTTCCAGCTTGTAGTTGAGGATCAAATTAAAGACTTGGAAGGCATAACAATCAGAGCCGCTAAAATCGATAGGGCAATGTCCTCAAATCTTGAGTCAGTAAAAGACAGATTAAAAAGATTAGTTGGGATGTGATAGAATACGCGAATCTACCAAAACAGCGTTCAGTTAATAGGTCTTGGTTCAGCAGGAACAAACATAGTTGAATCTTTCTTAACGAATAAGAAAACCAAAGAACTAATGGAAAACGACCTAACACGTCTTTCTCTTTTAGCTATAGACATAGCTGACCCAGAAATCAGAAGCCTGCAAGAAGCATATGAGCAAACAGTCAAATCAATGATTAAAGCAGGTATCCCACGCGAACGAATGCGTTTAGTCGCACAATCAGTCAAATTCCCCACTGCCGAAGCAATGTTCGACTTCGTCAACCAAAAATACGGAGAATACTTAATCGGTGAAGGTTCAAAACTCGAAACCTTTGTCCCTTGGTTACAAACCACAATGGCTATTCCACCAATGGCTGGAGGCGCAGGCCGAAGAAGAGCACTCGCAAAAGCAATCTATGCATTAAACTACTACCAACTAGGTATAATTCGCAATTGTATCAACTCGTTTAAAGAGCAGGCACTTTCATCAATTGTAACCCCAACAGTAGCTTTGGTTTACGGACTTGGCGGGGGTACAGGCAGCGGTTTATTCTTCGACTTTGCTAGACACCTGCGAAAAGTTTTAGGTTCAGGTGTGCCAATCATAGCTTTCGTTATCACTCCATGCGGTGGAGATGATCCTCCGGCAAAAGGCTGTTCAGCCTTCGTGGCTATGAACGAACTTTCACTATTGTTAAACAAAGACTATAACGAATATGTCATTAAGAATTATGGAGAAATCTACCGAAACCCAATAAATGCCCTAGTCTACCTACCTTTGCTACCAGCATTCTCAAAAGTTGGCAACATTGTAAGTGCAAGACAAGAAATGGATCAAATGGTCGTAGACTTGCTGTATGTTTTAATGGACTTTGACTTGGCAGACTTGCTAGGTGGCATAGGAACTGAAGTAGGTCTAACCAACAATTCATCGCATACCTTGGGCATGACAAAAGTGACCTATCCAGTTGAAGACTATATAATGGCATACAAGTTGAACTTTGAAGGAATGCAACTTCTACAAGATTCAAGAAAAGAAAAACTAGAACATCCTTGAAGAAATTAACAATGTCATAAAAGTGGATAGTGAAATTACTAGAGATCTCTTCAAAAACTATCTTATAAAAACAGGCACTTACAATGAAGAACAATTCGAAGAAAAACTTAAAACTATCATAACTAGCAACCCACGACTCGAAGACGACACAACATTACATGTAAAAGGAACTGAGATACAAGTCAAAAACTGGCTAAACGACATAATGAAATTCCTATCTACCATAAAGCTAATGGGCAAAATTGGCCCAATCGAAGAATCAATTATAAACCTAACACTACGCAAAGATGGCAATAGAAAACTCGATAACCTAGAAATATTACTAACAAATCTACAAAAAACATACCTAGAATTCCCACAACGTAAAGCAACAATCATTGAACGCTTGAACCAGCTTATTCCAAGCTCACAAATCTTTACTCTAAGACAAAAGAAAGTAATAGAAGACCTTGTGAACATAGCTGAACTAACAGAAAAATCATTATCTATTCTCAAATTCTACGACGAAACCAGATACTTAACAGACGCATTAACACGATACTACGAAGTTCTCCCAGAATGCAAAGCCGAATTAGAAGACTTAAAGGCTATCCAGACAGAACTCGGAACAATCTACCTAGTAATTCAACTTATGCTTAGAACGCCAGCCGACGAATCTAAAATGATCGATGAACACCTTACCTACATTAACCAAATCTTAACACAGCGTATGCAGAAAAGAGGAAACTTCGACAACGAAGTCATGAGAGTTCAAGAGATAAAGAAACGCAAAGAATTTGACAAAACTAAAATGGAACGACAACTTAGAAAGTTCCTTAGCGGAAAACGCTATGCACGAGAACAACTTCTGGACATAGATCGAGAACTTAAGCGAGTTGAACAAGAAGAATCTTTTGCGCTTGAGAATCTCAACAAAGTTGACAGCACAATCAAACTCTATGAAAAATTGGCCAAACGGTTCGAATTAGTTTCTGAATACCGCAAACGATTAAACAAGATTGTTGATTTACACCATGAATACAATCTAAAGATTGCTGAAATAGGTTCACAAAAGCCTTACTTCGAGAAATCAGCAGACTTAACAGAACGCGAACAACTCAAAATAATTTTCAAAATACTTACAGAGCAAGAAGACACATTGACTCGCGAAGTAATCTTCAAGCAAATCCTTGATATGGACCACTTTAAAGATTACATGAAAAGTGTTATCCGAGCTTTCAAGACACCAAGCATTATGGGTTTCAAAAACACATACAAAACCGATTACATATGGGTAACCATCTCAACACCGCCAAACATGTGGTCTGAAGACCTCTCTCAGGAAGTATACACTGCATTAGCTGGATACGTAACAAGCGAAGTCTCAAGAACAATCACTGTACGTGTTGTTGAATCAAGAGATGCCTGGACAACTCGAGTCATGGTAGTCGGCGGACGAGCCAAATCGGAAGACTTGGAATCCTACGATGAAATGCAACTCTTATATAGCAAATCCAGCGACTTCGAAAGATATCTGTCACGCTCATTCCTACTGGAACACGGAGTGCACGCTACTAACATCATTAAAGCATTAAACAACCATAACAACGCTAACGACAAAAAGTAAGCTCAATTAAAAAGGAGTTTTATACTCCTTTATCTATAAACTATTTTTCTTCATCCAAGTTTTTAGTTATTGTTTTCTTTGTTCTACGAACTCTTTTTGGTACGGTAATTTTTGGCTCTTCAGCAATTTTGGGTTGATCACTTAATATCGATTGCTCCACAATTTTTGCCTCTTCTAAACCCGCAGAATCAGCGACTTTTATTTCCTCTTCATTCGTTGTTGCTTCATTTACAATTTTAGACTCATCATTTTTTGTCGGCTCTACGGTTTTTAGAATATCGACAATATTAGGTGAACTTTCAATTTTTGAAACAACTTTCCAATCTTCTGTAATGAAACCTTTCCCAACAGCATCATCCTTTAGAGACTTTACTTTTGTCTCCATATCTGACAGAAGCTTGGTCGCTTCAAAACCGCCTATAAACAAGACTGCATCTATCCTATCGGTCAAGTCTTGGGTATAGATAGGTTCAGTTATGTATATTGATTGAAGGTTTGTTTTTTCCTTAAACAAATTTGTTATTGTTGACTCGATTTTGCTTCTTGTAACCTTATCTTTCATAATCAAAGGCATACGCAAAAGTACGTATATCAAAGGAGCGTTTGGCAAATCAAAGGTAAAGAAAGGTTTTAGAAACGCAGCGTTTAACATGTTACCAAAGGAACCGAATATATTGTAGCTTGAACCAGTAACCAACAAAGCAGTAAACAGTTTGGTATTAAAAGTCCTTGACAACTCTGCAATTTCTTCAACAAGAGAATTCTTGGTCAAAAACAGATTCAAAAGATAATTTGCAGTTATATCGCCTTTAATTGGTTCACCTTTTCGATCAACACCCTCATAACTATCAATTTGATCCCTTTCCAAAAGCAAAACTGTTGCCCCATCCGTAGCTAAACATGTTTCTAAAGCACCACAAGCATTGAATTGGGCATCTTTAGGCTGAATTTTCGAGGGTAAAATCATTATAGAAAGTGAATCAATATTAGATTCTTTGAACTTTCTAATATATGTTGGAAGCGATGCACTACCGACTCCGTCCCAAACTGAAGAAAAAATTATTGCACCATGGATTTTTTCAAAAGATTTCTTCTTCAAACTCTCCAAAACTGAATTATCTTTAGAAATAGTGGGTAAAACATTGTACCAGAAATGTGTATCTATGCGTTCTTCTTCAAGCCCTAAAACAAAATGCGCATCGTAGCCTTTTGGAAGCCACTTATAAATTTCATCGCTTGACTTTTCAATTAAGATTGGTAGAGCAAGATCTTTAGTAATTATAGGTTCCTTTAAGATTGTTTTTATAGGATATTCGCCGATGCAAACCAAGACTTGTTTTGGCAATAGCGGCTTTAACCCTTCAATATGTTTTTCTATGCTTGCTAGTACGTTGAACGTTGCTTTACCATCATTCATCAGAGGTACCTACATAAGCTTTAAGAGGAGTTTACCTAAAATAAGGTTTTAGGTAGATTGCGTGAAGAAACCTTCCTTAAAAATTTCTGGCATTATCCCTTCGGTTAAAACCAGTTTACAGAAAAGAAAAGACAACGAAGAGCAAGAACGCAATCTTGAATCTTCAACACTAAAAATGGTTACTTTTCTGTTAACATCTGTAGCCATGGCTCTAGGAATGTCCTTCTTGCCGATTTTCCCTCAACCAGTGCCAATTTTTCTTGCAGTATTGGTTGCATTTGTCGTTTTCAAGAGTCCACGTTTGGGCATGCCAGTAGGAGGCGCAATCATTGGTATCGGGTTACTATTCCATTTGGCCCAATTAAGATTTATTTCCTTCCTTGGAGATACAACAATTCGAGTTGCATTTATCGCCATTTGGCTAACTTTGTTTATTGTTCTGCCTCTCATTTCTAACCGATACAAGAGCGCACTTGCCATTGATTTTGGCATATTAGCAGTTACGATGCTATTTTTTGCTCCAACTTACTTTTTAGCTATTCCACTGATTTTAGCTTCAGCGGTTTACTTCAAAAAGAACGTTGTTCTTTCAATAGTGTATTACGTTTTAATTTCTGTGCCTCTACAGATTTTGCAATATTACAATGATGTCGTTACTCAGATTGCTAGGACTGATTGGTGGGTAGCAGCAGGGTCAAGCCCACCTCTTTTGGTATCGTTGAGCTCAATTTCTAAGAGCCTTAACTTGTCCGGTACTCAAGTTCGACTGTTCGATATATCCAACGTTTTCTATGAAATTGCAGGTCAAACTACCTGGGTTCCCGATTGGACTGGACGCACAATCAAAGATGCATTGGCACAGTATCTGGATTCTCTTCCAGGTTTACTTATGTTTGTGGTCATTGTCGTGGGGCTTGCTTTAACACTTGTCTTCTTTACAAGAACATTAGTAAAGGAAGGCTTAATTGGTAAGGGAGACAGGCTTTTTCAAATATTTACCGTTACCATTGCAGCAGCCTTGTTCTTCATTCTTCTAAGTGCCCTTCAAGTTCCATTAGCTTTCACAGCTGACGTTAGTGCTACAACAATGGTTTTAGGTATTTTAGCCACACTTGCTTTTACTTTGCCCGTGGCTTTCATCGATTCCGCTCCCAAGAATAGATCTTCAAACAAAGAGATTCAAGAAAAAACTAAAACCCTCCTAAATAAAATTCTGATTTTCGAAGGACAACTTGATAATATACAAAATAACATTCCTGTTACTATAACTACGCCACAAGGAAAAATGCTCGTCCTCAAGGATTCACTTGAAGACACATTGAAAAATGCTGAAAAACACAGGTATGAACAAGAAGAGTTAGACCAAAAATTTAACCAACTAAACCAACTAGACAAAGACATCGAATCTTTAGAAACTGAATTAAATGTTATCCTGTCTGAATATCAAATTCTAGCAACTTGCGAATATTCAAATTGGGCAGGAAAACTCAAAGATGCAGGGTTGCCAATCAAAACAATAATTAGTGAACCCTTTCAACAAGAAATAACCTTAGAACAAAGAATAGAACGTATAAAGCAAGTTTTAGATACTGGAAGAGCTCTAGCGCTCGAAGCAATTTTAGTAGTTGACCCAATCTACAAAATCATAAGATCGCTATATGACCCTACTCTTCCTGAGAAATGCCGCGCAATAGAATTTGCAAATGAAAAGTTAAAGACAAAAGAGGCACCTTGGATTGTCATCGAAGCATTATACAGTTCACTCAATAATTGGAAACGTCAATATGGCCAAGAAATTCAAGCATCTATGAAACTCCTTCAAAATTCACTAACACCAATTGCTAACATAAGCACTCAAAATGAAGATTTGTCAGTAGTTTTTGGCGAAAATACCCCTAAAGTGCTTGGCTATGCAAAGAAAGCAGAAGAAATGACAATTGACGCTCAGAAAATGATTGAAAAAGAAAAACTGGATATTTTGGATATCATCACTTTACAATCAGATGTTCAATCATTACTAGGTATCGCTAACGACGTACTAGCTATGTTGTATACTGAATTAATCAATGATGAAAACGTAATCGATCACTTGCTGCCTACCAAAGATTACTTGTGGGAGAAAAACTCTACATTGCGGGAACGCCTAAACAAAGCAATTGAGATCCTTGCTAACCCATCAAATTACAAGGTCAACCAAGTAATGGAAAACTTGCCCCTCTACTTATCCTACATGAATGAGGCTATACAAACCTTATCGGCATATAAAGAGCGCAAAGAATTTCTGTTAAATTATCCAATAGCAGAAGCAGCAATCGAAGAACGCCTCAAAGTGAAAGAAAAACTTTTACCTGAAGATTTGCCGTTTCAACCACGTTTTGCAGCAGAATACCTAAGACTATTCTACACACAAAAATATGCCGAATACTCGTTCGACAAAGACAATGCGATATTAGTCAAACGGAAATAGCTCAATAGATAGCACTATTAATTTTTCTTATCTCTTTAGAATCCTTAACTTAATCCAAGACCCCCCAAACAACCAAGCAAAAAAAAGCTTTGAGATTGAAGAAAGAGTTTGGATTAACTGAGTGCACCTGTGATTCCAATTGTGTTTAGGATGTTGGTAACCATTTTTATATTGGAGGTTGCTCATTATTTTAGCAGGCAACTTTTTGAGGAATATACCATGGCTTTTTTTGTGGATCGAGTTGATGCTGGTAAACGTTTAGCATCTGCTTTGAAGAATTTTTCAGGAAAAAAAGGTATGGTTCTGGCAATTCCAAGAGGCGGGGTAGTTGTTGGGTATATGATTTCTAAAGCCCTTAATTTGCCATTGGACATAATTATTCCTCGTAAAATTGGTGCCCCCGATAACCCCGAGTTGGCTATCGGCGCTGTAGCTGAAGACGGAACCACTATTCTCGACCAGAATTTAATTAAATACTTGGGTGTTGATCGAGAATATGTTATAGAAGAAACTGAACGTCAAAAACAGGAAATCAAACGCAGGCTCAAATTGTACAGGCAAGACACATCCTACCCAGATCTCAAGGGACTTGATGTCATAGTTGTTGATGATGGAATCGCGACTGGCTCAACGATGAAAGCGGCCTTGTCTTCAGTGAAAAATAGGGGGGCTGCCAGTATAACAGTCGCAATTCCTGTAGGTCCACCTTCAACCATTAACGAACTTGAAAAAATGGCTAACCGCGTCTTATGCCTCTACACACCTGAATTTTTCCAGGCAATAGGAGAATTTTACAAGGACTTTAGCCAAACGTCCGATGAAGAAGTCATCGGTTTGTTGCAAGAAAACAAACGAAACATCAACAAAAAAAATGAAAACAAGGCGATTATATGATTCATAACAAAATAGACTTAAAAATTCCAGTAGGCGAAGTAGTTATCGAGGGAACTTTGACTCTACCCCCTGCCGTTAAAGGGGTTGTATTGTTTGCACATGGAAGCGGCAGCAGCAGATTCAGCACTAGGAACCAATACGTTGCAAAAGAATTCAACAAAGCGGCGATCGGAACTCTACTATTTGATTTGCTTACACAAGAAGAAGAAGAAACAGACATAGTAACAGCTGAATATCGCTTCAACATTCCTTTGCTAGCAGATCGCCTTATTGGGGCAACGGAATGGTTGAGAAACGATCCTAAAACAAAGCGCTTAGCCTTCGGGTATTTTGGAGCAAGCACAGGCGCAGCTGCAGCATTAATTGCTGCTGCAAAACTTCCAAATGAGATTTCAGCTGTCATTTCGCGTGGAGGACGCCCAGATCTTGCAGGCAAATACCTCTCAAACGTAGTTACCCCAACCTTACTTATAGTAGGTGGTTTAGATATTGAAGTGATAGAACTTAATCGCCAAGCAATGAATCAAATGAAATCTGAAAAGAAAATAGTAATTATTCCAGACGCAACGCATCTTTTTGAGGAACAAGGCACACTTGAAGAAGTTGCAAAAGTCTCAATCGATTGGTTTCTCAAGTACCTACGCTAAAAAAGCGCCGGATTATTCACTTTTAGGTTGCCTAATCATATTGAATAAAGCATAGTTCTCAGCAATGTCTGCAGTGTAAATTACACTAAATGTTAAAACGGCTTCCAAAGGTATTCTGGAAAGCTTTAACTTTTTTCTTTCGGCAAGGCTAAAGCTGGGTAATGAGAAAAAAAAATTGTGTTTTTTTTATCCGTTTTAATTTATTGTGGTGGTGGAGGTGGTGACGCGGGTTGGTTGTTAACATTGACGGTTACGTTTTGTTTTTTCTCTTTCCTATGTCCCCAAGTTAGCAATGTGAAAATTAGCCACGCTATGAATGCATAGATAACCCCGTTGAAAACCGCAATTATTAAAGCAAAAGCGTTAGTCCCTGCGATTGCATAAGTTGAGGTGTATTGTTCTGTATTGGGAAGAACTGCTTGGTATATTGAGTTTCCAGGAGGAAGCGAAGTATACGCCAATGTTATGATAACGATAATTGCAAATACTGCTAAAAATATTAAAGCTCCCTTCATTTTTGATCATCAATCGGTATTAGACTGTTTATAATATAAGCTTTGTTTCAATAAGCACCTATATCATTACTTTGAGAGCATTCTTAATTAAATTTGATTATATAATAAAAAAAATTTGTTTAAAATTCAAGAATAATTATTTAAAGAAGAATCCAAAACACATCTTAACCATGTCACTACAAACTCCAAGAAAGTCCAATTTGAAAATAAAAGAGTTTATTCTTTAATTTTCTTAACTAGTTTGACGACCTGATCAATGATGTAATCGTTTATTTTTTGGCCATTCTCCGCAGATGAAACCGTTGGATCTCCATTGACTCCACTAGGGAAATAAAATTCCGGGTGAGCAACAACTTCAAAACGAGGCATATCTGTGAAACTTGCAGAACCTTTTGATTTAATAAGGTTAGGCTTGATGGCCATCATTCGCGAAGTTTCTAATGTGCCTGCATGTCCATCTTTTTCTGAAGCGTATTTTGGAGTTAATTCTTTTGCGAAGTCGTAGTCTGAGAGGACCATAATCCGAGTTTTCCTTTCTGCCCCTAAAGCTTCGTTTTTAATTACGATATCTTGGGCTGCCATCCTCAACGCAACCATGTGTGAATTTCCCGCGTGACCGCTAAGAACAATGATTCTATTGAAACCGTTGCGAACTAACTCGGAGAGAATTTCATTCACTATCTTGTAAAAGGTGTCAAATCCAATAGTTAATGTTCCCGCAAAATTACGTGTGGCATTGCAAATTCCATACCTTAACGGTGGAGCCACAAAACACCCGGTTTTCCTAGCAACACCCAACGCGACATATTCAGGTTGAACGCTGTCAGTGCATAAGGGTAAGTGATCGCCATGCTCTTCGACGCTCCCAACAGGAAAAATTACAACTGCACCGTTTTTTGAAGCATTTTCCGCTTCTTTTGTGCTTAATTCATCAAGCCATAGGCAAACAGGATTCCGCGATTTATTGATTGAAATGGGTTTTGACATAAATGTAAATTTGTAGTTCTCTTTTTCTATCTTGTGGAAAAAACTCTAATGAGAAACGAAATTGAGCGAGTCCGGACGGGAATGGTAATTGTGGAAATGTTAACTTGTCGTCTGCCAAGCGTGTTTTTCGGATATGAATTAGGTTTTCCTGTTCTCATTTTTTGTCATCTTGGGATGACTGCTATGAATGGTTCGGGACTCATTTCTGCGGTCGCGTATACTGCTAGGGCTATGCTCCAGAAGACATCGTCGTGTGTACCATTAGGATGTGAGAAGCCTATGGAGCCATCTTTGCGCAAGTCATATCGTTCAACATTTAACTCGGCGGTAATATCTCCTCGATAGGGCTTTTCCCAACTTAGAAGGGGATAAAAGAAATCGCCATTAGACATACGTTGCTTAAGCAAACTTGCCATTTCACTTTTTCGGGGCACACTAAAGTTCACACCTTCAGCATTGTCAATTCCAGCAGCAGTCATATCTGCAATTATACTAGGACCTTCCCGTGTGAAGTCAATGCGTATTTTCGTAAATCCTCCCCAACGGTCCTGCAGTGTCTTAAGATAACCCATAACAGTTGAGTAGAGGGTAGGTTGCTTGAAAATTTTGACATGCCTAAGAAATAGTTTCTCATTTAACCGTTCAACAATTGAGAGTACACAGAAATCGCGTGTTTGCGCTAAATCTAATCCTGCAAAAAAGTCGCCTTTATAGTTTGCATCGGGGCTAAACTCTTGCAGATCAGTTTCGCAACTCTTTTCTGTGCCAATGCAGCTTACGATTAGGCTTTGAGATAGCCATGTGTCTTCGTCTTCTGCCCATTCTGCTTCCATTTCTCGGCGCCAACGTTGAGGGTCATCTCCGAACTGGCGTTTAATTTTCTCAACCATTGCTGGGTACCAGGGACCATTTGGCGTCATGGCCTCGCTCCATCGTACATGAGATCTTGCAAAATCATTGAAGTCTTTGTGATTGCACATTTTCCAAAACAAACTATCCGTATTAAAAGGCGTGGAAGTAGCAATCAACTTGCCGTTGGTCGTTCCAAGAGTAAATAGAACTGCATCATAGAGGTCCTCGTCATTTGGAATAAAATTTGCTTCTTCGATCCAGATTACTTTGAAGGTTGGTCCCCTGATTGTGTCAGGGTTGTTTGGAAAAGCCTCAATCGTACTGCCATTAGGCAAGGTAATTCTGGTCTTCTGTATGTGCAATCCTGGTAGCTGAGGAAGCTTTCTAGCAAAACCCCCCATCCGCCTGATATTCAATTTTGTTTGCCGAAAACTTGGTCCAACAATCGCAATATAGCTATCAGGATGATCCCATGCATACTTTAAAAGCAAAGCCGAAACACAAAAACTCTTACCCGTCTGGCGAGACCAGCGGACAGAAGTAAACTGATTCTTCTCAAACAAGTCTGCCAATTCAAGCTGGTACTTAAATGGAGTAAAACCGAAAATCTGCTCAAAAAACGCCTTAACATCAACACTCAAAGATGTAACTTGACTTGCCAGCTCAATTTCAAGTTCCACTACTGAGTTATCCAAAATTCCACGATGCCGCCTGTAGGCATTAATATCAAGAGTTCTTGCTCTTCTTAGAAAGCGCCGCATATTTTCCCTCCAAATCAAACAAACGAGCCTCAAGTTCCTGGTAATTCAAAAAATCAGCAAACTTCTCGATATACAATTTCCTACCTTGGATTATGCTACGCAATCGTAAAGTCTCTGCGTGATCAAGCCCAGGAGTCTCCAGCGAGACCAACGCATCGTTGAGTTTCTGGAGTGCTTCTTCAACACTTGGTAAATCATTAGAAGTAGTCGTCTTTGGAATTTGCAGGACGACTACTTCCAAGTTAAGACGATTCATCTTTTTCTTGACACTTTCAGGAGATTTGCCAAAAAACGTGGCGATTTCATTGAGCTTTCTTTTCGCCTGAACCATTTCGCGAAGTTGCTTTTCCTCTTGAACAGTCCAAGGTTGTCCTTTCATGGACACTCATCCTCTTCAAGTAGACAATCTGGAAACTCGAACTCGCCAGCATCAAATCCACCAATGGCATTAATGCCGAAAAGATTATCGCAATCTATGCTCTCAAAATCCCCCTCATCTTCACCAATAATCACCGGTTGGAACTTCGCGCCAAGCTGGACCTTCCATTCTTTAGCACTTCGTAAAGCCTCAGCACGATTAAACCCAACTATAGGGCACTTCAATAAATGCCATGTTTGCCACCATACTTCACCTGAAGAATACCTAATTTCAATGCAATACACAACTTGGTAAACCTTGGAAGCTACAATGATTTTTGACCCGTGTTGTTTAGATACTTTATTCGCTTGCATGAAAATCAAGAAGTAGGCTGGGTAGAAGGCAGATATATGTTGTTAACCCATTTTGGTTAATAACTTTTAAATACCTATCAGAAAAGGGCGAATTGATGAAAATTCACAGGTTCCTTTTGCTATTTCTTTGATTATTTGTAATTCTAGGTTGCTAAAGAAGTACTTGCTTGTGGGAGTTTTCTCATTGTTCCATTAAACCGAAATTCTATATGAGTTTTTCAATCTTATGGAACATAAAAATTTTAGCTATCTTACAGATGCCTTCATGAATTTTACCTCAAAACGAGGACAAGAGCGTGTCCATTGCGCTTCCTGCAAGCGTCTACAACAATGTACGGTCTCCAATCTTACAGGAGCAAAAAAAGTGTCCGAAAAACAAGAGAATGAAAAAATAGCGGCACTTGAGAAGAGGATAACCAAAGTCGAAGCTAACCTCAAGAAAGCACAGACGAAAAGAGGTTATAGAAAATGATCCACAAAATAAAATTTACTCCAATATAATTTGGCGGGTCCGACGGGAGTTGAACCCGCGACCCTCGGATTAAAAGTCCGATGCTCTAGCCTGACTGAGCTACGGACCCGCAAAGATTCGTTGCGGCTGATAGAAAAACACGAGGGGGTTTTTTAGTATTTCTATTGAATTAATGATAAAAAGAAATTAATATTGGGGTGTTTGTGCTTTGAGTATTGTTGACATGAAACCCTTGATTTTATCATGTGAATTCATAATGGTCGCGATTGTTTTTGCGCCTTTTTCTGTAAGTTTATAGACTCTTTTTCGTTCAATCCATATTCCCTCTACTAAGTCGTTTCGCTCAAGTGAATAGAGTAAGGAATAGACTGTGCCCGAGCTGGCGAGGAATCCGAACTTGTTGTGGATAAATGAGATTACATCATATCCGCTTATCGATCCATTTTGCAGTTCAGCCATTATTATTGTATCCATGAAGGTTTTTATTACACGTTCATGCATTTTTTTGATTATTCTGGCTTCTGATTTTTCTCCGTTTAAAGCGATTGTTAATGCTACCATATTTTGCACGCATCACTCTTGTTTATTCTTGTTTAGATATATAAGAATTATTCGGATTTAGAATAAAATGTTATAACAAGATTCGCAAATGTTTAAACAAAAAAAACTAAATCGAATCCTAAAAAAAATGCCTCAAGGGAAAAAACCATCAAAATCTGCTCAACATTCTTTTGCATATATGGCTACATAACATATTAGTTGACAACATTATAGTTAACATAGAAGTGTCATTTTATCTCCATCAATTTGAAGAATAATTACACTATTTATATACATAAACCCATACAAACAGAACCCATTTTTACTTTAAAATTACCATTTTTCTGCCAACCTAAACGAATTTAATAGTTAGCGATATATGTGCATGTTAACAAACGTTATTTCATATTTTCGCCTAAGCAAGCTACGGTGCCCTAAACGTGATTTCATGGAAATATACCTTTAAACGATTAAATGAAGAATACGAAATTGCCAAGAAAAAGAAGCAAGCTTTAGACAACCTTTTTACAACAGGCAAAATCTCTCAAGCTACTCGCGACTCTTTCACTGGCGACATCAACTACAGCAATGGTCGAAATCGAAACACAACGACAAGACCTAGCTCAAAAGATGCAAGCAAAAACCCTCGAATTAGAAGGTCAACTAAAAACCTTAGAAACCCTCCTCGCTAACTATGAAATCCAACACGTTGTTGGAGAAATCGATGAGGAAAGCTACGGTCGAGAAATAAACCTTCTCTCAAATACACTTGAAACAACAAGAAACGAATTAGGTGTAATAAAACAAGCAATTGACCAAATTTTTCCTTGCGCCCAAACAATTCAAGCTCCTGAACCAGCTCCAATAATGGAAGCTCCAGCAGTTCAACCAACGGCGGTAGAAGCGGCCCCTTTAGAGGTCCCCGTGGAAGCTACACCTGTTGAGACAGCGCCAATTATAGAAACTTGCCCAGTTGAAGCAGCGCCAATTGAAACTGCCCCAATAGAAGCCGTTCCAGTAGCCGAAGCAGCTCCAATTGAGTGTGCTCCAATAGAAACTGCTCCAGTTGAAGCTCCAGTTGCAGAAGCAGCTCCAGTGGAGACAGCGGTCCCTTTAGAGGCCCCAGTGGAAGCTCAAGTTGAGCAAGCCACGATTGAAGCCTCAGTTGAAACCGCTCCAGTAGTTGAAAGCACACCAGTTGTTGAAGAAGCTCCAGCAGTGGAAATGGTCGCAGAAGCAGCCTCAATCGTTGAGGAAGCTGCACCAGTTGAAGCTCCAATTGTCGAAGAAGCCGCCCCAATAGAGATAGCCCCAATTGAAGTTATCCCAATTGAGCAAGCCCCAATTGTTGAGGCTCCAGCAGTTGAAACCATAGTTGAAGCTCCAGCAATAGAAACTCCAGTTGTTGAAGCAGCCCCAATAATTGAAACACCAGTCGAAGCTCCAGTAGCAATTGTTGAAGAAGCTCCCGCAATAATCATAGAAGAAGCCGTTCCAGTAGCCGAAGCAGCTCCAATTGAGTGTGCTCCAATAGAAACTGCTCCAGTTGAAGCTCCAGTTGCAGAAGCATCTCCAGTGGAGACAGCGGTCCCTTTAGAGGCCCCAGTGGAAGCTCAAGTTGAGCAAGCCACGATTGAAGCCTCAGTTGAAACCGCTCCAGTAGTTGAAAGCACACCAGTTGTTGAAGAAGCTCCAGCAGTGGAAATGGTCGCAGAAGCAGCCTCAATCGTTGAGGAAGCTGCACCAGTTGAAGCTCCAGTTGTCGAAGAAGCCGCCCCAATAGAGATAGCCCCAATTGAAGTTATCCCAATTGAGCAAGCCCCAATCGTTGAGGCTCCAGCAGTTGAAACCATAGTTGAAGCTCCAGCAATAGAAACTCCAGTTGTTGAAGCAGCCCCAATAATTGAAACACCAGTCGAAGCTCCAGTAGCAATTGTTGAAGAAGCTCCCGCAATAATCATAGAAGAAGCCGTTCCAGTAGCCGAAGCAGCCCCAATTGAGTGTGCTCCAATAGAAACTGCTCCAGTTGAAGCTCCAGTTGCAGAAGCAGCTCCAGTGGAGACAGCGGTCCCTTTAGAGGCCCCAGTGGAAGCTCAAGTTGAGCAAGCCACGATCGAAGCCTCAGTTGAAACCGCTCCAGTAGTTGAAAGCACACCAGTTGTTGAAGAAGCTCCAGCAGTGGAAATGGTCGCAGAAGCAGCCTCAATCGTTGAGGAAGCTGCACCAGTTGAAGCTCCAATTGTCGAAGAAGCCGCCCCAATAGAGATAGCCCCAATTGAAGTTATCCCAATTGAGCAAGCCCCAATCGTTGAGGCTCCAGCAGTTGAAACCATAGCTGAAGCTCCAGCAATAGAAACTCCAGTTGTTGAAGCAGCCCCAATAATTGAAACACCAGTCGAAGCTCCAGTAGCAATTGTTGAAGAAGCTCCCGCAATAATCATAGAAGAAGCCGTTCCAGTAGCCGAAGCAGCTCCAATTGAGTGTGCTCCAATAGAAACTGCTCCAGTTGAAGCTCCAGTTGCAGAAGCAGCTCCAGTGGAGACAGCGGTCCCTTTAGAGGCCCCAGTGGAAGCTCAAGTTGAGCAAGCCACGATTGAAGCCTCAGTTGAAACCGCTCCAGTAGTTGAAAGCACACCAGTTGTTGAAGAAGCTCCAGCAGTGGAAATGGTCGCAGAAGCAGCCTCAATCGTTGAGGAAGCTGCACCAGTTGAAGCTCCAATTGTCGAAGAAGCCGCCCCAATAGAGATAGCCCCAATTGAAGTTATCCCAATTGAGGAAGCCCCAATCGTTGAGGCTCCAGCAGTTGAAACCATAGTTGAAGCTCCAGCAATAGAAACTCCAGTTGTTGAAGCAGCCCCAATAATTGAAACACCAGTCGAAGCTCCAGTAGCAATTGTTGAAGAAGCTCCAGCAATTGAAGTTCCAATCGTTGAAGAAACTCCAATTGTAGAAGCTGCCCCAGTGGAAGAGGCTCCAGTAGTTGCAGCTGAGCCAGAAGCAGCAGTTGAAATAGTAACCGAAGCAGTAATCGAGCCAGCAGTCGAAGAACAAGTAATCCAAGCTACTCCAATCATCGAAGCACCAGTTGAAGTGCCAGCCGCAATCGTTGAGGAAGCTCAAGTAGCAGTTGTTGAAGAAACAGCTCCAATCGAGCCGCCAACAATCGCAGTTGAAGAAGCCCCAGCACTCACAGTTGAAGCAGTCCCCATAAACGAAACACCAGTCGAAGCTCCAGCAGAAACAATCATTGCAACCGAGCCAATTGCAGAAGCAGCCCACGAAGAACAACGCGTAATTGAAGCTCCACTCCAAGACTTCGAAGTAACAGAGCAAGTTCCAATCGAAACTACCCTTGAAAAAGTTCTTGAAGAACCAGCAATAGAAACTATTTCATTGGTGGAGGGAGGCACACATTCCGTCCCACCCTTCAGAAGCGTTCCAGCAGGCGCATTCGGTCCTGATAACGGAAGCGGACAACAGCGACCAAACCCCCCAAGCAGAAGAAAACGACGAAAACACAACTGAATAAGATAAATCCGTATTCTTCTTTCTTTTCTTTTTTGTTTGTTTCTTTAGCAGAATTTTCTTATTTTCGTTCGTTAAATTTCTATGACCATGTTAATAATCCTTGGTTGAAAGCAAAAATTGGAATATTAGTTGTTCAAAAAAAGTAGCCATTCCAAATCCGATTTATGTAAGGCATGGGAGACACACAAAAAAGATACCTGGGTTTAGGGAGCTAACTTATTTTTCCAGTTGTGATTTTAGCAGGTTTATGGCTGACCAAGCAGCGAGTGCGCTGGTGTGTGGGTTGTCTGGGTGGGGGTCGTTGGCAAGCTGAAAGTTCATTTCGCCGTAGCGCCATTTAACATGGATTTCGTGGGTGTTGCGTACGATCGTTGGGTCGGATACCACTTGAACTTTCACTTTGGCTGGTTTAACGGTTAAGGCTAACGTTGCTGCAACATTCATTTCCCGAGGGAACTGTCTTGCCGCTTCCTCTGCGTAACCCTCGTAGACGGTTTCCTCTTGGGTGTTAGTTTTTCCAAGGGCTTTGGGAGGTTTGCGGGTAGTCAACGTGACCTCGTCGATTCCAGCTAAAGCAGCAGGAGAAAGCGCATCTAATCCTCCGATGGCGCCTGAGGGAAAGTGAAGTTTAGGGGTATTTGTGTTTAAATCCAAAAGTGCGCCTGTGCTCATAATGATGAAGTCGATGTTTGCCGCTAAAATTTTGTTATAGTATTCTCGCACGGCTTGTTGGGATGCTGCTTCAACAATTATTGATGGCTTGGACGCAAGCAACTCATCCACGTTTGACATGATCTTTACAGGGAATTTTAAGGAGTTTTTGAGTTTCTCTGCTTTCGCTGCATCCACATCGAAAATGACCAGTTCATCACAGACCACCAATTTCCGCTCGATGGCTTCAGCAAGAACCGTGCCGATGGCGCCGCAGCCAATTAATCCAACTCTTTTCATTTCTTGGTTACCGTCCCGAAGATGGCAACAGGAATTACTCCTGGAAATTGTGGCACTTCCTGTCCTTGACCCGCTTTGGGAATAACGTTAAAATCATCTATAGCAACTTTGAGAGTTCCTGCGATATCTTCTTTGCTTGAAATAATTATGTCAGCGCTTTTTTGACTTTCTGTGTAGACTTCAAGGGACAAAATGGGAATATTTAGAGGTAGCTTTTGGGCTGCTTTTTTTCTTCGCACATCCTCAATTAGAGCCATCACTTTGTCTCCTTGATCTTCTACTGTTTTGTTGACGAGGGTGTCATCTACTTTTGGCCAATGTGTTATCTGTAAGCTTTTGAAGCCTTTATCTGGGGCGTACATATGTTGATAGATTTCTTCCGTCAAGTGAGGGGTTATTGGGGCTAGCAACTGTAAAATTTTGTACAATACCTCGTAAAGGGTCTGTTGTGCTGCTCGCCGTTTGGCTGCACTTTCTTTCTCTTGACGGTAAAGTCTATCCTTCACTGATTCAATGTAATAGTCGCAGAAGACATGCCAGGTGAAGTTTCGGATCTCTTCGATAGCGATGTTGAATTGACATTTTTCGAAGGCTTCTGTAACTTTTTTAGTCAGGTTCTCCGTTTTGCTGAGAATCCATTTATCGAGTAGTTGTAGGTCAACTTCCGCATTGGCTTTGGGGTCGTAATCTGCTAAGAGGTTGGTTGCAAATCCAGTAACGTTCCATAGCTTAACCAAAAAGCGCCTACCGTATTCGACGTCTTGGACACGGTAAGGAATATCTGAGCCTGTTGCGCCTCCGCCAGCGGCCCATTGTCGAGTGGCATCTGCGCCACTTTTGTTTAATACTTCAGGCGCTGCAGCGTAATTCTTCAGTGATTTGCTCATTTTTCTACCGTCAGCGCCAAGCACCATGCCGTTTATGAGGACACTATTGAATGGGCGTTCATCAAATAATGCTAGGTGCCGTACCATGAGGTAATATGCCCAGGTTCGGATAATATCTGTGCCAGACGGATGCATGCTGGCTGGATACAGGTGTTTCCAGTCAGCTCTATCTGGCCAACCGGCATGGACAGCGCAAGTAATTGAGGAATCCATCCACGTGTCCAAAACATCAGTTTCACCCATAAACTCGTTTCCACCACATTTAGGACATTTTTCAATTCGGGGCTTTTCCATCCTTGGATCGATCGGCACCCAACTTTCTTGAGCAACGATAACCTCACCGCAACTCTTGCAGTACCAAACTGGAATTGGCGTAGCAAACAGTCTTTGGCGGCTTACTACCCAATCCCAATCTAAAGCACGGGTCCAGTCGATTAATCGGTTTTTCATATAATCTGGGTACCATGGTATTTCGTTAGCATTCTTCTCTACAGCTTCGCAAAGTGGAAGGGTTTTCATGAACCATTGTTTTACCTCTAAGATTTCAACTTGGGCTTTGCAGCGATCACAGACGCCGACTTCATGTTGTATCTTCTCAGTTTTTTCAAGTAATCCAGCTGCAGTTAAATCTGCGACTATTGCCGCGCGAGCTTGGTTGACGTATAAACCTGAATATTTGCATCCAGCTTCGCTTATTTTTCCGTTTTCAGTCAAAAGACGGATTACTGGGAGTTTATGTTTGATAACCGTTTTTACATCTTCTTTGTCGCCGTAAGTGCAAATCTGAACTACACCTGTGCCAAAACAGGGGTCTACCGATTCTTCTGCAATGATCGTTACTTCTCGGTTCATTAGGGGTACAGAAATTTTTCTCCCAATGTACTTGCTGAATCGTTCGTCTTTTGGGTTTACTTCCACGGCGACACATGCGGGTATGAATTCAGGGCGGGAAGTAGCGATAAGCAAGTATTCGTTGCTGCCTTCAAGTTGAAAGCGAATGTAATGCAAGGTGCCATCCTTTTTTACATGATCAACTTCTGCATCAGCAATCGCAGTTTCGTCTCTAGGACACCAATTCACTGGATGTGTGCCCCGATACATGAAACCTTTCTTATGAAGCAAAACGAAACTAAGTTGCGTTCGGCGCCAATAGTCGGGATCCATCGTTTTATACTCGGTAGTCCAATCGATACTAGCACCCATCTTAAGGATACCTTCTTTCATCATGGCAATATATTTTTCAACCAGTTCAATGCACCATGTTCGGAACTGGTCTGGCGGGACATCGCGTTTTCGTATGTTTCTTGCTTTTTCAACTTGGATTTCTATGCCTAAGCCATGGCAATCCCAGCCCTGAGGGAAAAGCACGTTGAAGCCCTGCATACGTTTGTAGCGGGCAACCATGTCAAAGTATGTCCAGTTGAGGACATTTCCCATATGCAACTCGCCTGATGGATAAGGTGGTGGAGTATCAATACTGAAAGGAACACGATGCGTATCCTTCCAGTCATAATGGTAAATACCCATCTCTTCCCATTTACTCTGCCATTTACGCTCAATATCTGCAAAATTGTAGTCTTTAGGCATAGGCTGCATGCTAAACAATCCTAATCGTTTGTTGAGAGGTAGGAAAACTCAAATATAACCTAAAAACATTATCCCCTTTAGTTCTTGGGGAGCTGGGAAAGTGACCTGGCTGAGAGGACGGCTGAGTTGCTGTCGACCCTTAGGAACCTGAACCAGGTAATACTGGCGGAGGGAAAATCATTGGCAAAAAATCAATCTTACGAATATACTAGTAATTCAACTTCCAGAGTCTTGGCTGAAATTGCAATATTTGTTGCGCTGGCAACGGCACTGAGCTTCATAATAATTTTTCAATTGCCCGAAGGGGGCTCAATTACTTTGGCTTCTATGGTGCCCATAATTTGGCTCGGACTTCGAAGAGGACCAAAAATTGGTTTGACCGCAGGCTTTGTCTACGGTTTGGTTCAGCTTGTTGTAATGCCACAAATATACTTTTTACCCCAAGTTCTATTGGATTATCCACTTGCATTTGGTTGCCTAGGTTTAGCAGGATTCTTCCATAAAAGGTGGGCATTAGCAGGAGTTGTAGTTGCAATCACAGGACGCTTTTTCATGCATCTAATTTCAGGAGTACTCTTCTTTGCTTCTTACGCACCTGCAGGGATGAACCCTTGGGTATATTCGGGAATTTACAATGGAAGTTATCTGCTGCCCGAACTCATAATAAGTCTATTTGTGATTTTCCTTCTTCAGAAAAGTAAAGCATTGAAAATGTATATGTAAAAGGAGTTTAAGGTAAATGGGAAAGCTTGCAACTGAAGACCTCCAAAAAATCTTAAGCTGCATAAAGAAGGATTTCCGAGTCATTGTGCCACCCATGATTGGGTATGATGCAGGAGTTCACCTTTTACATGGCAAGTACGTGGCTGTTGCTACTGACCCCTGCACTGGTGTTCCTGAAGAGTGGTTTGGGTGGCTGATGATAAATTATCCCGCTTCCGATATTGCCCTTTTCGGAGCTAAACCTGAATTTTGCACCATAAACCTCCTCGGACCAATAGGAACCAAACCTGAAGTTTTCCAGAAAATTATGAAACAAACATGCGAAGCCGCCGACGAATTGGGTATAGCCATAGTCCGAGGACACACTGGCATGTACAGTAGCCTTGCAGGTTTGCTTGGAGTTTGCACAGTTTACGGAGCTGTCGAACCTCACAAATTGATTACTCCAGGAAATGCAAAAGCTGGCGACTTGATTCTATGCACAAAGCCGCTTGGACTGGAAACAATTACAAACCTATCATTAACATACCCAGCGTTAGCACAAACACTATTCGGAACACAGCAACAAAGAATTCTTGCTTCTCAAGTTCACTTGCAAAGTTGCGTGCGAGAAGCTTCTGAGCTTGCAGAAGTGGGCGGTGTGAATGCGATGCATGATGCGACAGAAGGCGGGTTCATTGCAGCGCTCAACGAGTTGGCACAAGCATCAAAATTGGGTTTTCGAGTGGAATGGGAGAAACTGCCGCTTAACAAAGAAGTTTTGGCATTGCAGAGCTACTTTAAACTCAGCGATGAACAATTGCTTGCAATGTCTTCAACGGGCACGATTTTGGCTTCAGTGAAACCTGGAGCGAAAGAAAAAGTCAAGGCAACATTAGCAATGATGGGGTTGGAAGCTTGCTTTATTGGCGAATTTATGGGAAACAAAGAAAAAGTTCTAATTAAGAAAGGAAAAGAAATGAAGTTTCCGCAGGTCGCTGACGATCCATATACTCTGATTTTATCTGGTAAATAACTATTTTTTCAGTTCCTTCAAAACAAAGTTAACGATTTCTTCTGCAATGTTAACTTTCGCTACTACTTGTAGTCCCTTCCATCCTGGTTGACTGTTAACGTCAACTATGCGTGGTCCGTTGGGTCCTTCAAGGATATCTACGCCAGCGATTTTGCACCCAACTGCCTTAGCAGATTTTACTGCTATTTCTTCGAATTCTTTGCTGATTATTGCAGGGGCAGGTTTGGCTCCTTGGCTATAGTTGGTTTTCCATCCAGTAGCTACTCTGCGCATGGATGCGACTACTTGGTCGCCTATAACAAAGGCGCGTATGTCTGAGTTTCCATGTTGTACGAATTCCTGCATGTAAATGACGCCGTGATGGAAGGTGATGGCTTTGAAAACGGTATCGGCGATGTCTATGTCGTTTACACGTGTAGCCCCTTGTCCTCTTGAGCCAAAAATTGGTTTGACGACGATGTCGCCTCCTAATTCATTGAAAGCTTTTATGGCTTCATTAACACTCTCCGTAGCCAAAGTTCGGGGTACAGGAACGCCTTGATCTTCGAGAATTGCTAAGATATCGTATTTGTCCACGCAGTGCTCAATTGCTGTGGGTGGATTAACCATGTAAAAGCCTTGGCGTTCAAGTTTGTAGAGCATGTCCATTCGAAAAACAAGTTCTTCAAGAGAACCCCGTCCAATCGGACGAATAATTAATGCATCCAAATCATCAAGGATGCTGATACCATTGACTTTAAAATAAGGCTTATACGCAAGTCGCGCAACAATTCTTGGAAAAGTGAAGCATTCGTAAGGAATACCGTGTTTAGTTAGTGCTGCTCGAACTTGTGTGGAGCTCCATGCTTCCATGTTTCGCGTCATTATTCCAAATTTCAATGCAGGTCGGTCCTTGATGAGTCTTTAGAACATGCTGAGGGATTGTGCTCTTAAAGTTTCTGGGGAAACAGGAAAAGATACCTTATTTTCCCTCTGCTTTGGAATGGAACAATCGGTTTCTGAATTGATGAGCAAAGAATAGTACAATTTCTCTATTTTTGCCGATGAAGTCGCCGATGAATGCTCCTAAGACCAAAAAGATTGTTAGGCTTGTTATAACAAAGAAGCTGTCGCCTACTGAATTTAGAATTTGTATTAAAACTCCCGACACAATAAGGGAGAGCACTATTAAAGCCCAAATGCTAAAGCCAATGATTGATGCTCCAGCAAAAAAGAACGTTGCTCGTTTATCGTAATTTACAGATGGTTTATAGGCGACATAAAATCCGAAGCATATTAGCGATAAAACGCTGCCTAAAATTAGCAGCTCTTTTTCTATAGAAATATGCGCAAAATATCCTAAGGCAAAAATAAAAATTAGAATAGTTGTAGTCAGAATTATCCAGTAATATTTGCTTTTGAATATGCTTACTGGTTTTTGTTGGGCCTTAGCCTGTTTTTCCTTTAGTTTAATCTTTCGTTGACTCTTTGAATTGGACTTAGGATTTGTCTTTTGCTTGTTAGGCATGATGCTTAACTCGAGGTTTTGCACTTATTAACATTTCATAATGCAACAAAGCAACTGCTCAACTAACCTATAACAGCAAAGTAAATGTCTATTTTATTCTTTCAAGACGTAGCGTATTAAGCAGCAAAAGCATTGTTACTCCATCGTCTCCTGAAGCCACCGTAAACCACAGCGGCGTTAAACCCATCAATCCCAAAGCGCCAAGAATCAACTTTACAACCAATGACGCAGCAATATTCTGTTTTGCAATAACCATTGTCTTATCACTCAATTTTAATAAGTAAGGAATTTGAGCCAATTCATCCTTAACCAACACAACGTCTGCAGATTCCAACGCCACATCAACTCCTCGAGCCCCCATGGCAATTCCCACATCAGAAGCAGCAAGAGCGGGCGCATCGTTAACACCGTCGCCAACCATCGCTACCAACCCACCTTTTCCCTTCATGTCTTCTATGCACTTCAATTTATCCTCAGGCAACAGTCCTGCAAACACGTCGCTAATGCCCAGAGACTTTGCAGTGTCCTTTGCAATTTCTTCGCTGTCGCCTGTTAACATGGCAGTTTTAATGTTTTGTCGCTTCAAGGAGTTAATGGCTTTTAGAGCATCTTCTCTTACTTCATCAACCACGCAAACCGCAGCTAAACCAACTTTACCAACTGAAACACAGACAGCCGTGTGGATGTCACCTGAAATAATCTCAAAGGCATCTGTGCAGTCGCAGCCTAATTCACGCATCAATTCCAAGTTGCCGATAGCTACGTGTTTACCGTTCACTAATCCCACGATGCCTTTTCCTGGAACTTCTACCACATCGGTTACCTTGACTTTGCTAAGGTCAATCCCACGTTCTATGAGCTTTGCGAACAATAGCCTGGGCAATCGGATGGTTCGAAAACTGGTCCAAAGCAGCTGCGTAAGTTATAGCTTCATCCTCAGCTCTGGAAATGTCAACTCGCCTAACTTCGTGAACAGCTTGTCTTCCCAGAGTTAATGTACCCGTCTTGTCAAAAACTACAGATTTTACGCGTGCGAGCTTTTCGATGAATATTCCTCCCTTAATTATTACGCCTCTTTTGGCAGCAATTGTTATTGCTATGAAGATTGTTGCTGGAACAGAGATGATAAAAGCGCTTGGGCAAGAGACTACGAGCAAGATTAGTGAGCGGTAGAACCAAGTTTGAAATGATCCGCCCACCAAGTAAGGCAAAGCTCCAGCAGTGAAAACTGCAAGTGCAATTACGATTGGCACATAAATCTTAGCAAACCGGTCAACTAAACCCTCAATTGTGGCTTTTCTTTTTTGTGACTCGACTACAAGTTCAACAATCCGCGAAACTAATGTTTCTGTTGCTTTCTTGGTAACTGTAATCTTTAGCACGCCACTCGCGTTGAGAGTGCCAGCAAATACGCAGTCATTCACTTTTTTGGGCACAGGCACCGATTCACCCGTAACCAAGGCTTGATCAACATGCGAGAATCCTTCAATCACGTTGCCATCCAAGGGTATTCTTTCTCCGGGTTTAACAAGAATAATCTCGCCAATCTCAACTTCATTTACACTAACATTTTTCTCGGCACCTTGGCTTAAAACGCGAGCGTTTTCAGGAATAACTTTGGATATTTTCTCAACCGTTCGCTTTGCTCTGCTCTGGATGTATCCTTCAAAGTATTCTGCTAAACAGTAGAGGAACAATACGGTGGCTGCTTCAAATCGGTAGTCGAGGAAAAGTGCGCCTAATCCTGCAACTGCCATTAGGAACTCTACGCTGAAGCGTCTTTCTAAAACAAGCTCCTTTAAGCCGACGGCACCGATGTAGATTGCTGCTGTAAGGATTGCGACGTAATAAAGTATCATGGATAATGTTGCGGGAAGGTTCAGGATTGGCATGGTAAAGCCAAGTGGCAAACCCCTTAGCAAACAGGTCTAGTAAGCCGCTGACAAGTATTGTTATTCCTAGCCAAACTGCAAAGGCAACCAGCAATCGCTTGCTGCGTCCTTCTTCACCTGCTTCTTTTTCCAGTTTTTCCTTGCAATAGCCCATTTATCAATCCCAGAATTATCAAAAAATAGTAAATCTTAACTAATAAACTAAAAATCAAAACAGCAAATTAAACATACCTTAAATTAACCAGAAATTATTTCTCAATCAAATTCAACTATTACTCATTAACACTTATTATTTCTGCTCTTAGCGATCTCTCCATAAATAAAGCAACAAAACATCATTGTTTTTGGACGATTCCACTTTTTACTAAAATAATAATCTTGGTGCGAATACTTTTTGTTTGCCTGCATTGCATATACTGGGTAGTGAATGTTTGGTGCCTTTGATTTCAAGCTTTGACCCATGGCGTTCAGGCCTCTGCACATGTCCACCCAAATTAACTTTTAACCCTTACACGGGATGCGACCATCAATGCACCTACTGCTATGCCACAAGCTACATTCCAAACTTCAAAGATTGCCACCCAAAAAAAGATGCATTGACAATGTTGAAGAGGGAAGCGGCTAAACTCAAAGGCGAAACCATTTCAATATCCAACTCATCTGACCCATATCCAAGAGTCGAAGCGACCGAGGGCTTGACCAGACGTTGCCTCGAAATTCTTGTTGAGAACAACTGCAAAGTACAAATCATAACCAAAAGCAACATAGTAACACGAGACGACGACTTGCTCGCCAAGGTTCCATCGACGGTTGCATTAACCATAACCACCGATGACGATGACCTCGCCAAAATTCCTTGAACCCTTCGCGCCTTCGCCCTCCCAGCGCATAAGAGCCGCCCAAGACCTAATCAAAGCAGGCATCCCAGTTTCCGTGCGAATCGACCCAATAATCCCATTCGTAAACGACCAACCACAAAGACTCATCAAAATCCTTTCAGACATCGGCGTTAAACACATAACATGCTCAACCTACAAAGCCAAAGCAGACAACTGGATGCGCCTTACAAATGCAATGCCACAAATAGCTGAGAAACTGAAACCGCTGTATTTTGTGCAAGGCGAAAAAATCGGAGGAAGCACATTTTTGCCAAAAGAACTCAGATATAAAATTCTCAAAGATATACGGGATTTGGCTGAAGCTAACGGGATGAAGTTTGGCGTTTGCCGAGAAGGCTTACCAAAGTTAAACACTGCAACATGTGATGGCTCATGGCTAATGCCCAAATCAAAGGAGGATAAACAATGCAAGATCGCGTGATAATGCTGGCTGACTTCGACTATTTCTATGCTCAATGCGAAGAACTCCGCAACCCAACAATTAAGGACAAACCTGTTGTAGTCGGCGTATATTCGGGGCGAACTGAGGAGAGCGGAGCGGTAAGCACCAGCAATTACATCGCTCGCAAATACGGAGTTAAATCTGGCATGCCCCTTTTTTTGGCAAAGCGCAAACTCGAAGGTACAGAATCAGTTTTTCTGCCCGTTGACCATGAGTACTATGACGAAATTAGCGACAGGATAATGCGAATTTTCCGCGGTTACGCTACCAGTCTTGAGCAAGTCAGCGTCGATGAAGCTTATTTGGATGTTACAGAGCAGGTTGAAGGCAGCTTTGAAAAAGCTCAAGATTACGCCCAAAAAATCAAGGCGGACGTAAAAAACCAAGTTGGAATTTCCTTTTCAGTAGGTGTTGGACCAAACAAAATAGTCGCGAAAATCGCTTGTGACAGCCAAAAACCCGACGGCTTAACCATTGTTAAACCCCGAGAAGCAAAGATTTTCCTTGCGTCGCTAGATGTTGACCGACTTTTAGGGGTAGGCAAGAAAACTTCAGTAAAGATGGCTGAGTTGGGCATTAAAACCATTGGTGACTTAGCCAAATTCGATTGTCAAAGACTCATCGAAGTTTTCGGCAAAGTCATAGGCATCTACTTCCACAATGCCGCCAACGCAGTCGACAACGAACCAGTCCAAGAACAAGGCGAAGCAGAATCAATCAGCCGCATCGGCACCCTAAAACAGGACACACACGACTTGGAATTTATTCTTCAGAAAACCGATGAATTAACGGAGGACGTCTTCAGAGAGGTTACGGAGAAAAACCTAAGCTTCAAGCAAGTGGCAATTTACGTGGTTCGAACAGACTTAAGCAGCAAAAGCCGTTCAATCACACTTGACCAACCCTCAAAGGATAAGGAAACGATTAGGAGAAACGTTAGAGTTCTTTTCGAGAAGTTCTTGAGCGAATCAACACTTGAAATACGAAGGGTCGGCGTCAAAGTCTCAGTTTTCAGCCGAGAAGAACCAAGGCAAAAACAGCTATCACATTTTTTCCAAATGGGTTGATAGATTAAGTAAACTTTTTCTTTAACCTTATCTGTTTTCTATTAGTGATTATTTTTGGCTTCTAAAAAACAAAGGCTTCCGCCTGACCAACAAGTCACAGACCACATTTTACGCTGGGGCACCGATCATCCAGGGATAACATCAACTAACCCCCAGTTGCAGCTAGAAACCTTCACGTTAACAGTTGAGGGCGAAGTTGAAAATCCAGTGAAACTTAGTTGGAACGATTTCATGAAATTGCCAAAAACCGTTTCTGTGAGCGATTTTCATTGTGTTGAAGGCTGGAGCGTGCTGGATTGCAAGTGGGAGGGCGTCAAAATCAAAGACAGTAGAAAAACTCGTCAAGCCAAGAGATGTGGCGCGAGCCGTAAATTTTGATTGTGCCGACAACTATAGGACTTCACTTTTTCGCGAAGAACTTGCAGGCGACGACGTGCTGTTAGCTTACAAGCTTAACGGTGAAGTATTGGATGAGGGACTTGGTTTTCCAGTGCGCCTTATTGTGCCAAGCAAATACGCTTACAAGAGTGCTTTGTGGGTGGTGCGTTTAGGTTTTACTCGCAGCAAGGAGTTGGGGTTCTGGGAGAAGCGAGGTTACAGTGACAAGGCCGATGTATGGAAAAACGACCGCTTTAATCGTTAACTCGTAATTTAATCAATCGTTGGCCTTTTTTGTTAGTTATAATAAGTATTTAGCCTACAAAAGACAGTTTTAAAAGCGGGATAACGTTTATAAGCGTAATCTAATACTTGTGTGGCTCTTCAAGAGGTTGAAAAATATGTCTCAGAAAAATGCAGTAAGGCGCAGTCCAAAATGCCAAATAACCGCTCAAACCCCGGTTATCGACGCATCAATCGTGCCTTCACAAAAAAGCAAAGAAGATGCCAAACAAACACTATACATAAACAGAGTGTAAACTGCAAACCGTTATCTCTTAAAGAGAATATTTTTTGCTTCAATTGAACTCTTTTATACTTGAAACTCTCCGTTTTAACGCAAGAGGTCAAACCCTTGAATTACACTGAAGCATCTCTCGCAAGAATCTTTATACTCAGACTCCACCACGATGAAACGCTTCACAAAGTTATTGAGGAATTCGCAGAACAAAAACAAGTTAAAAGTGCCCTCTGTTTTTTCCTCGGTGGTGCCCAAGACAAAAGCAAAGTTGTTGTGGGACCAAAAAATGGTGATGCAATGCCCCCCGAACCAATGATTACACTTTTGAGAGGCGTCCATGAAGCATGCGGCGTAGGCACAATCTTCACTGATGAAGAAGGTAAACCCAAACTGCATATGCATGCGAGTTTCGGCAGAAACGACAATGCAATCACTGGTTGTGTTCGTATGGGTGTGGATGTTTGGCAAATAGGGGAGGTAGTCATCTTGGAATTAGCTGGTGGCTCAGCTAAAAGAGTTAAAAACAAGGAAACTGGGTTTGAATTTTTGGAAACTCAATAATTTATCCTAAGAAGCGAACTAAGAAAATTCTATAGCCCATGTTTCCGTAGAAATCGCCCCAGAAAGGCTGATCCAGTGGATCGCCGAATCTTCCTGTATTGTAAATCATATTTTCTACTTGGGTGTAATCTAGAGTTGTGTTGAAGAATTGGGTGTGTATTCCGTAGTCGAAGAGTATGATGTATTTTACGTTTTGTTGTTGGCAAAGATTTAGGAATTCTGTAATGTTAAAGTTTGGTGTAAAAGAATCGACTGCCAATTCTGGGTATTGCCAGATTTGGTCTCTTGAAATGTTTGAAGGCAAGTAGAAACGGAACATGTCTTGGTTGAGAAGGTTGAAGGAGCAAACAAGCACTGCCGACTGGTTTTGGTTCAAATTCGCCGCCAAATAATCCGTAGATTCTTTTATTGGAATGTGGATTTGGTCGCGGGCAGTCATTTGATAAGCATCGTAGGCAGCATACGCAACCGCCGATGCTATTATAACACTGAAGAATACCGCGGCAAGCTTCTTTTTGCGGTCACCCTTGATTCCAACCTCTTTAGGTTTCCACGCATTGACTCTGCCATACAGAAACATTATGAAGCATGCGGCGGAAATGGCTAAAATTGGAAAAAGCGGCGTAACATAACGCCATTGTCTATTCGGAATAATAGTGAAAAAAACATAAACAACCAAAAACCAAGTTAGAAAGAAAATGTCCTGTTTCTTTCTTCGGTAAGCAAATAATCACTAAGCCGCATAAACCTAAAGCAAAAATTGGAAGAGAGATAGGGTGGACAGCTATGTCGTTGAATGGCCATGACATCTCAACAAGGTAATATGCGGGGATAGGTTGGAATCGATTGCTATAGGCAGGTCTGTCTTGGCCGCCTTCACTCATAACGTACTGAAGAGTTTCAAACTTGGTTACTCCGTTGTAGTGGTAAATCATCGCAAACCATGGTAGAGCTACCAAGACTACGATGCCAAAAATTATCAGAAACTTTGCTAGATTAAGCTTCAAACGTTTTCTTGCAAGAAATAAAATACTCAGTAACATCGCTATGGCTGCAACAATAATCTGGTATTTTGCAAGAACACCTATACCTAAGACTAAACCGCTGAAAAGAAGCGTCTTGTAAGTATCTTTGGTAATCCACGAATAAAACGCAAACATTACGAGAGTAAAGAAGAAAATAAGCATGGTTTCTAACATAGTTACCCTGGAGAGCCAAAAAAACCCAGGCATAGTACCCAAAAGGACACAGGCGATCAAAGCGTTTTTTTGTCCATAGGTTCGTTTGGTAAATTCAAACAAAAGCACAATCGCCAGCAACGAAAAAGTAACAGCCACCAAACGCCCAGTAATTTGGCTGATCCCAAATATTTGGAAGTAACCCGTAGTGACAAGGTCAAAGATTGGCGGGTAATAGCCATAAGTAGTCATGTAATCCCAAGTTTGCCCACGAGAAAGCATGGTTGCTCCATAAAGATGGGGCATCTCGTCCCATTGCACCGACATATAACCCAGATTGTAGAGTACAGCTGCAGCGAAAATTACTAAAAAAATTAGTAGAGCTGGTCGATAATGGTATTTTTCCATGAATGCAAGAGTTACTTGACATTGACGACTTAGATTGCTTTTGAGTCGATGACCTAGCTTCGCTTTTCCAATTGGCGGCTGACCGCTGGCATCAATGGTTGAGGTAATGTTTTAGCGACCCCTTCAAGGAGTGAGAATTAGTGGCTGTATTTAAAAAGAGTTTGTGATAACCTTCAAAAAGCTGCAGTATGAGTTTTGGGGGAAAATACACAATTCATTTATGGTATAGAATCGTTTGTTTTTCCAGTTCGGGTAAGGTTGAATCGTATTGAAGAGTGGGGTGCCTAACAAAGAATTATCGATTCTTCTGCCAGCCTTCAACGAGGCAGCGCAGATTGAAATGTGCGTACGCAAAGTTGAAGAAGCGGTCAAGTCCTTTTCCAAATCTTACGAGATAATCGTTTCCGAAGACGGAAGCACCGACGGCACCGACATCATCGTTAAAAAAATGGCTAAGATCAACCCAAATCTTGTACTTCTGCATTCACCATCCCGTTTAGGCAAAGGAAAAGGCATCAAAAACGCTTTGAGTTCCTCTAATGGTAAAATTATAACTTTCATGGATGTAGACTTAGCAACTAATCTTGAATGTTTACCACAACTTCTACGAGTTGTAAAAGAAAACGGGGGAATGGCAATTGGTTCCCGACATATTACAGGGTCGCGTGTTCAACGTCGAGTTTCACGAACATTGTTTAGTTTAACTTACAATTTGGCTGTGAGATTGCTTTTTCTCGATGGCGTCCATGACCACCAATGTGGCTTCAAAACGATGAGTCGTGAAGTTGCAGAGGCAGTGTTGAACGTTTCCAAATCCGATGGTTACTTCTTTGACACAGAAATGATTGTACGTTGCAAACAGCTTGGGTTTCCTGTGGTTGAGGTGGCGGTTCAATGGGCTGAAAGAGATATCGGTGTCTCAAAGGTAAATCCTGTTCGAGAAGCAGGTAAGATGGGTTTGGATATGTTGGTTTTCCGGCTTAAATCCAAAAAATAATCTTTCAATATTGAAATTCTTTTATTGCAGATTTATAATGGTTTTAGATGTGGCTGAATTTTTTAGCCATTCGCTTTAACCTCAAAAACTGCTGCTTCATGTTTATGATTGGCGGAACTGGCTGACCAAAAGGTTGGCATTGACCATTAACGATGGATTTAGCGATGGCTTCAACTGTGGGTTTCGAGGTTTCGATAACCGTATAACTGTAACCGATTTGTGGACCATAATGAGCGTCCGTTCCAGCAACTCGCGATAACTTCAGGCGTTCCGCAGCTTCCTCAGCTTTTTTCATGCTGTTTTTGAATGGGAATGCTCGTGCATTTATGGTTTCGATGGCGTCAAAGGATGAGCAGACTTTTTCCCGAAGGCAACCTTTGAAAAGGACATATGGGTGGCATGCGATGGCTACTCCTCCTGCCCTGTGAATTCGCTCTACCGTTTCGACTGCGCTAAAACCCCTTGGAATTAACTCATTTACATTAAGTGCAACTATATGCCCATCAGCACTGGAAACCTCCATTCCTGGAATAATTAAAAAATCCGTTTCTTTAGCGATTTTGTAAGCACCTTCCAGCTCGTTATGGTCAGTGACTGCTACAGCATTTAAACCGCGTTTCTTCGCGTAAAAAATAAGGTCTTTTGGAGTTATCAAGGAATCTTTTGAGTATGTTGTATGAACGTGGAGATCAGCTTTTATCTGCATTAATAAGCCTCCTATTTTGGAGGTGTCTTTGCTCGAATCTGCTCAAGCATTTCTTCAAGTTTTATTTCGTCTGAGTCAATTTTGTGGAATAGTGGTGTGGGTTTATTGATTTTGTGTCTCGCCTCGAGTGTTTTAATGCTTCATTCCAATTACTTTTGTCGACTGTTTCCAGCAAGATTTAGTGTTTGCCAAAGTTGCTGTGCCGTCTGTGGTATGAAAGGTTCTGAAACAACGGCGATTGCCTTAACGACCTGAGCAGCAACATAAAAAATAGTTCCCGCACGCTCCTTGTCGGTCTTCATGAGATTCCAGGGTTCCTTGGTATTTAGATATTGATTGCCAATACGGCTTATTCCGACGAGCGTATTGGCGGCGGATTGTAGCCATGAATCCTCAATTTCTTTTGCTGCTTGCCCCACTTTCTCTTTTAAGACCTGCAGTACGGCTTCGTCGTCTTTATCAAGTTTGGTTGGTTCTGGGATTAACCCGTCGAATTTGCTGTTGATGAATGAAAGGGTTCGGTGAATGAAGTTGCCGAATGTGTCGTTGAAGTCAGAGTTGATTTTCTCCATAAATGCTGTCCATGTAAAGTTGGTGTCTTTGCTTTCAGGTCTTGTAGCAATTAGGAAGAAACGCCAGTAATCAACGGGGAACATCTCAAGGGCTTCGTCTATCCATATGCCTACTCTTTGGCTTTTGGAAGCTTTTTGGCCTTTAAACTGAAGAAATTCGGTTGCAGAAACATTCCAGGGTAGATTGTAGCCTTGACCTGAAGCCAACAAAAGCGCTGGTAAAATTATAGTGTGGAAGGGAATGTTATCTTTACCAACGAAGTAAAGGGTTTTAGCTTTTTTATCAAACCAGAATTCTTTCCACTTCTCAGCCTGCCCCAAGCGTTGACATTGCTCAATTGTTGCAGAAACATAACCTAACACAGCATCTACCCAAACGTAGATGGTCTTGCCTTCTGCACCTACAAACGGAGCCGGAATGCCCCATTCAATGTCACGAGTGACTGCTCTAGGTTTTAATCCTTCTTTTATCCAGTTTAAACTGAAGTTCTTAACGTTTGTAGGCAGTTGTTGATTTTCTTTGAGGTACTCTGCTAATGGTTCGGCGAGTTTAGAGAGGTCGATGTACCAGTGCCGTAGTATTTTTTACAATAGGTTTGCTTTTGCATATGACACAGTACGGTTCTACCAGTAAAGTTGGCTCCAAAAGTTTGCCACATATAGTCGCATTGGTCGCCTCGGGCTTTCTCACAGCCGCAGTAAGGGCATTTGCCTTCTACGAAGCGGTCAGGCAAGAATCTCTGGTCATGTTCGCAGTAGAGCATTTGAGTGTCTTGCTCGAAGATGTAACCGTTTTTCTGGATTTCGAGAAGGGTTTTTTGGACGAATTCTTTGTGGATTGGGCTTTCTGTGCTTGTGTAGTTGTCAAAGGAAGCATCCCATCGGCGGAAAAGGTCTGCGACTTTTGCGTGATTGCGGTCTGTTAATTCTTTTGGTTTGATGCCCTGTTTGATGGCTTCTACTTCGATTGGGGTGCCATGTGTATCTGAACCGCTTACCATTAAAACGTCACTACCTTTTAGTCTATAGTAGCGGGCTGTAACGTCAGCAGATAAGACTGAGCCGACAAGGTTGCCTAGATGTGGGGTAACATTGATGTATGGCCAAGCTGATGTAACGAGAACTTTTTCAGACACAGGTATCACAACAAAATCGTTAAACGTCAACCTTATTAAAATACCTATAACATCATCATTAAGAAAGGAAAATAATTCTTCAAAATTTTTCTTTTTAAGAGAAGAAGAAGAGTGGAATTTTCATTTTTGAGATATCTTTTTTTGGATTGCTTTTCTGTTTTAGGCTTAATGGCTTTTGCAGAATGCGTCTGGAAAAGTCACAGAAAGCCATAGAATGAAAAAGCTAAGGGCGACATGTAAGGAAGAAAAACTATCCCCTTAATGAGGAGAGTGCAACTTAAATTTGGTTCTTTTTTTGAAGTTATGGAAGTTGACGATTCAATGTAGGTAAACAGTGGTTGATTTGAAAGATGATGCTGTTGCGAAAAAGTGTTGTTTCATCATCTTCATCATCATTATCTTCTTTGGATTTTTTTGTGGATTATTTTCGTAACTGTTAGGTCGGCGATGTTTGCTTCTTGAACGACCTTTTTGTGTTGTTGCTTGATTTGAATTTGCCCCAGCGTTCGGCGTTATCCCGATAACCTGGCACTGTGATTTTTGAAAGGCAATTCTAACTCTGAACTAGATTTGAAAAAGGTATGATTTGAGTTTACCGCTGAGAGGCTGTTTGGGTTAGGGCAAATTAGGATACAAATTTTTTTTGGATCATCGTATTTGATCATCGCTAAATCACTTAAGGGGTTGGTCAAGATTTTGATGGAGATACTTGCATTTCAGATGTTTTGATAAACCTTAAATTTGTAAGGCGCGTACCGTGTAATTTGAGGTTTCGTTTTGCCATATTGTCGTAAATGCGGAGCTAAACTTGATGATTATGCACGTTTCTGCCAGAAATGTGGAACTCCAATTGTAACATTTTCTCCTGAGGCACCAGTAAAGCTTAGTAGACCGTTAAGAAAAGAGCCCTTAGTAATAGCTGCCACTGTATTAATCGCAATTTTGTTAGTAGGCGTAATTGCGAGCGCCATTATTTTTGCTCCTTTCTCACCTGTTAACTTTAACCAAACAAACCAAAATGGCCAATCTGGCATCAATACTCTTAACCTAAACTTTCAAGCGAACACTGCACAAGTAACCATAATAACCCAAATTATTAACAATCAAAATATATTAATCAATACTTCTGCAAATGGGACAAGAAGTATATTCGGCTCAGCCACCCCCATCGAGGTAACCTTCACCAACCAAACCCAAGATAATGTGTTAACAATTAACTCAAAAGTAACTGAGACTGAAGGGTTTCCTACTGGAAACATTCACTTAACTTGTTCTATCTACATTAATCCAGCCTTAAAACTAAACATTAATGTAACCACTCAATCTGGATCAGTCACCCTAACAGGAGATAAATCAGCAACTTTTCTGTCCATAAACCTTCATTCAAATGCGGGTGAAGTTCAGGCAAACCTACAAAATGCCACAATCGAAGGTGAAGTATCTCTTATTACTCAGGCTGGAACAATTAATTTTGGAGTGCACCAAGTGTCTCTTTTAGGCAACCAAACGGTTACCTTGCATTCAAATGCTGGTTCAATTGGAATAGATATAACTCAAACTAAGACATTGAAAGGAAGCCTTCAAACGAACGCTATCACGCAATTGGGTACAATAAACATTGCTTTACAAATCGATAATGACGTTGGAGCCAAAATTATTTCACAAACTAACCTTGGAAGTGAACATTTAGATGTTCAACATTTTTCAGGTAATCAATCCCCCATCCAATCTGACAATTACCCCGCCTCAAACAATATTGAAATAAACACCAGAACAAACTTAGGCAACATCAACATAAACGCGGTTTATCAATCTTCAAACGGACCCAGTATGAGAAATTGATTTTTTTTCAAGCTTGAAAACATTTAAAGCCTTCTTCAGACTTTAAAAAAGTAACGGAAAGGTGAATTTTTGTCAGAACAAAAAAAGATAACGCGTCAAGAATTAGCACAGAATAACGGTAAGAATGGCAAACCAGCTTACTTTGCTTTTCAGGGTAAAGTCTATGAAGTCACAGATAGCAGTTTCTGGATGGAAGGAGAACACATGGGTATGCATGATGCAGGCAAAGACTTAACAGAAGAACTTGAAATGGCTCCTCACCGCGAAGAAACTTTTAACAGGATAAAGTTAGTTGGCGATCTAGTTTAAGGTCGCTAAAAGATACATTGCAGTACATTATCAACTTTTTCCAATTCAATCATCAAGTTTTTTATTTCTTTTGAGCTCAAAGTGGTTCGTTTTGCATATAATTTCGTGATTGTTTCGGTTAAGCTGTCAAAAGCAGATTTCACATCTAAGTCATTATTCATGTAACTTTCAAAATTAGGTATAATTTTGCTGATTAGTGTTTCATGCTTTTCAGTTTGGTTAAATGATTTTGTATTTTGCAATTCGTTAACCATGTTTTTTAACGTATTCAGTTTCTGAGTTGTCTGAAATAACTTATCGAATGTGAAGTTAAGTTTTTTCCTATAAGGTCCATATATAAGAAAGAACCTCAACTGACTGCCGCTGAAACCTTTTGCCAAAAGTTCACTTGGGTAATACACGTTTCCCCTACTTTTGGACATTTTTTTGCCCTCAACAAACAGGTGTCCGCCATGAAGCCAGAATCTCGAAAACTGCTTTGCTGAAACCGCCTCCGCAACTGCTATCGTATAATCGTGGTGCCTAACTAAATTGTCGATTCCACCGCACCCAACATCGACCGTGAATCCCAATTGTTTAGTGACAATTGCTGCGTCTTGAATATTCCATGCGGGGCGACCGTTTCCAATTGATGTTTGGTAACACGAATTCCCATTTTTACAACCGTGCCAAAGCACAAAATCTCCCTTGTTCCATGGTGTACCGGGGTAAGTATCTTTGTGGAAACGACGTTTTTTCTTTGGCCATTTGCTCATGTCAAGATGAGCGAGTTTTCCAAATCTTTTGAATTTTAGTGGGTCAAAATAAACGTTTTTTGCACCCTTATATTCGTAAAGATAAGCGTAACCGGCATCCATGAGTTGAGAAATTAAATATGTTGCCTGATCTACCGCCGCCGAAGCCCTTATTGGGTATTGGGGCTTTTTGATTTTCAAAAACTTGAAGTCTTTGAAGAAAACAGCTTCGTTTTTCCTTGTTAACTCTTCAACTGTGAGGTTTTCTTTTTTTGCTTGGTCAATAGCTTTGTCTTCAACATCGGTGAGCGTCATCACGCGCTTTACATTGTAGCCCAAGTATTCCATGTAACGTTGAAGAATGTCTTCGAAAAGGAATGTACGGTAGTTTCCGATATGAGCTGGTTGATAGGTGGATGGTCCGCAGGTGTACATTTTGACCTGCATGTCTTCTCCAATCTTGAAGGTCTCGTTCTTCTGTGTTAACGTATTGAATAAGTTCAGCAATTGTTGATCTCCGCTTAAGCTTTTAGATTTTCTTCTTTCAATATTTCCAATAAGGTTTTCTTAGCTTCATCCACATGCTTCTGAGCTTGAGTTTGGGAATTGAAAATGTGACGAACCACGCCACTCTTGTCGATGATGTAAGTGACACGCCCAGGAATAATGCCCATACTCGAAGGAACACCATAAAGTTCCCGAACCTTATTGCCCTCGTCGCTGAGAAGAATAAACGGCAATCCATGATGGCTGGCGAAGGATTTGTGAGATTCGACGCTTTGCCCACTTACACCAATCACTTCAGCATCCAACTTGGTTAGTTCCTCATAGTTATCTCTAAAGGTACAGGCTTCTTTTGTACAACCGGTTGTTTCATCTTTAGGGTAAAAATACAAGACTATATTTTTTTTGCCAAAAAACTCTGAGAGCCTGACATCGTCTCCCATTTGAGATTGGAGTTTGAAATCAGGTGCTTTATCGCCTACTTTAACTGCCAAAAAAATCCGCCAATTAAGAGTGACATTTTAAGGCTATTATTCTTTTCGCAAATTAAAAATTAACTATTATAAGACTCTTTGTGCATAACAAACTTGGAGAGTTCCATTTTGGAGAAAACATTAAACGTTGCGGACCATAAGTGCCCAGCTTTATACTACACTGCATCTGGCGTTCCAATCGTTTTCCTGCACGGCTTATCCTATACTCCCGACATTTGGCAAAGAATAGGTATCTTAGATTATTTAATGAAAAAACGAATACCCTTTTTAGCATTGGACATGCCTTACGGTTTAAAAAGTCAATGCCAACCAAAAACCCGCAGTCCAGAAAAAAACATAGCCTATGTGAACGAAGCAGTCAAAACTGTGTTTGGAGATATTACGCCCGTTCTTGTAGGTGCGAGTATAGGAGGGAACATGGCGCTTAGGTATGCTTCAAAGTTTCCAGTAAAAGGTTTGTTGCTTATTGGACCTGCAAGGGTCCTTGAGCCAGATTTATTGCAGGTTTATGGCGAATTCAAGTTTTCAACAACTATAATTTGGGGTTCCCAAGATAACATAATTTCAAGCGAAGACATGAGGGTTTTAGCTGATAGATTACCCAATGCAAAACTTGTTATCTACGAAAACGCCAACCACTCCGCATACAAAGACGAGCCAGACAGATTTAAGCGCGATTTGCTTGAACTTTATGCAAATATAGAGTAATCAATTAAGTCTTTGCAACAATAAGATAGTGATAAGGACCAATATTTCTAATGTCGGTAACAGTGAACCCAGCTGAACGCAACAAATCCGATGCTTTTTCCTCGTTGAACCTAATGGCAACTGGCGGACCAAATGACATGTTCATTTTTTTCCAGTCCAAATCAATTAGTTGTCCATTTACTTTCATCATTTGTTTCGCGTTTTTAAGGACTTTGGCTGGGTCAGAGAAATCATGAAGATCCATACCATAAAAAATGAAATCGGCACATCCCTGGCAGAAAACTGTGTCCTCAGCTTTCCCAATTTTCGTAACGATGTTCTTTAAGCCTTCAGCTTTAGTTTTTTGTTCAAGTTTTTCAATCGCTGAAGCATCGACATCTACAGCATAAACTTTTCCAGTAGTGCCTACTTTTTTTGCAGCTAGAACACTAAAAAAGCCTTCGCCACAGCCAATATCCATGAAAATCATGCCTGATCTAAGGTTTTGTAAGATGGCTTCGGGACTATACCAGGATCGTCTTGTGGCATCATCAAGGATAAAGCCTCCGTGGCAGCCCAAGGTTAAAAACCTGCAGGCTCTGGTCTGAGAAGTTCTCGGATTTGCTTTTCGTGGTTCTGCCTTGTGGTTAAAGGGTAGATTTCGCGTTCTGAATCAAAGAACATGGGGTCTTGACCGACGATTTTAGAAAGTTTCTCATCTGAGTCCACGTTAACAATAAGCATGCTGCCTTGTTGCCCGATTAGGTGGTATGTAATTTCGAGGGTTTTTTCCTTTTCGAGGTTTTCAAAGTACTTGAATTGCATTGGAAGTAGCTTTGCCCATTTTTCAATCGGAACCTCACGTTTGATTTTTTGTATAATTAAAAACTTCATATTTATCCTTGTAAGAAAGTGTTCGCTTGTGGTAAAAATCTTTCTATAGAGAGTGAATGGAGATTTTTTAAGCTGGGCTCCAAAAAACATTTGGCATGACGTTTCTTATTGGATTTCTGTATGATGGTTTAGATGGATAATATTTTGTTAATTTGGAAATAAACCTTTATACAAAAAGACCAAGTGTTACCTTGAGTAAAAAAAATGAAGGTCAAATGCTGTGCCAGTTCGAAACTCTGAGAAGAAAATTAACGAAAGCCCAAGTTTACCCATAATTCGGTGTTCTTTTTGTGGGCAAAAGATACTGTTGGTTCCAAACGTTAAACTTATGAGTGAAGCATTAGAAGCGCATGCTATTGAGCACGCCAAAAAAATACGCGATCCAAAAGAAGCAGAAGCAGAAGCTGGCCGAATTCTTGACTCTTTAATTGTCAAAGTGCTAAAGCGAGCAAGTAGAACATAGAAATTATCCAAAAAATAAGAAAAATTATGGAAATATATGTTGGATTATTGTTTGTTTTCTCCGCCGCGCCTCATCATCTCAGGAATTTTTGTTGAAGCTTTGGACATTGCATCTTTAACTACAGCCATCAATTCCTCGTTGACTTCAAGTTCGACGGTTACTTTCATTTTGCCTTTCTTTTCGGTCATATCACTCATGGAACCACCTCCTATAACGACTTAATTGGTTAGGAAATAAGTTTCCCAAAAGATGGATTGTTTGCATTCCTGTCAGGTCTAAATCAATTACAATTCGATAGTGAAATTTTCCAAGGCGTTTAGTGTGGGTTTTGTACTCGCCGATTCTGCCTGCTTCCCTGAATCGATGCAACTGTTGATTCATCAAAACCGTGATTGCTGTTGGCGCTAAAGGTTCAAAGACAAAAGCAACCCTCATAAGAACTCGAACTGCGCTGCCGATTAAAGATTCAGAAACGGATTCTTCATTTGCCATTTTTTTTCCTCGTAAAATTTAGTTTAAAAAATACCAAATCTTTTCTTGTTTTGACCAACAAGAACTTGATTAAGTATTAGTTAAGCGGCGTTTTTTAAGGTTGCGTGACTGTTAATAGCCACCAACAAGGCGGTTACCAATCAATGGAAGAATTTAACACACAAATTTATGACTGCAAGAAATGCAGGCTCTGGCAAGGCGCTAAACATGGCGTGCCAGGTGAGGGACCTTTACATGCTAAAGTTATGTTTGTGGGGCAGAATCCTGGGGCGGATGAGGATGAGTTGGGTAGACCGTTTGTTGGTCGATCAGGAAAATACCTGACTAAAACCCTCGCTGAATTTGGCATAAAACGCGAAGATGTCTTCATAACCAACATTGTCAAGCATGTTTCTCCAAAAAACCGCAAACCCTTCCCCGACGAGGTTGCAGCTTGCTTACCTTATTTAATCACTCAAATCAGATTTATTAAACCAAAAATAATAGTGCTCCTTGGTGCATCTGCAAAGGATACTCCCAGAATAGACGGCATCGAATATATTCAGGTTGTTCATCCATCGGCCGCCATGCGCTTCACACAAATGCGCGAAAAATTTAGAGGTCAAATCGCTGAATTATCAAAGCGAATTCAATAAGGTGACGTAGTTTGAACAATTAAATTAGAATTTTTTTTTAAATAGGGGTGGAAAGGGTTGATCTGAGGGATCTAACCCATTTTTAAAAGATGGTTGCTTCAATGGGCTGCGTTATTTCATGGGTTGCCTTATGATGGTTTTTAATTTTTCTGGCGCTGTTGTGGCCGGGTTGTTTAGGTAGATTTCGTGGTGTTTGCCGCTTAGTTCATGCCCACTTTTTTGGATGTGTGAGTGGATTTTTGTTATGGTTGGTCCTTCAGCTGAAAATGGTCCAATATACATTATTTGTGCGGATAATCCTTCTTTGTAACTTTCAAACCGAACCTTGAGCAGCGCAGTAGGATTCTTTTTCTTCTTTACCTGGTCAACCGCTATTTTGAAATCTTCGGCTGTTACGTACTTTGGCTGCATTATCATAGCTGTCCATTTCCACTCATCTTTTCTGTCCGCACTAAACTTAGTCATATCATCAACCCACCATAAGCTTTCCAACGGCATAACAACGTAATCAACGCCCTTGCCTTTCTTAACCATAAATTTGAGCGTATAAGAGACACTAAATAAAGCCTCAATAGCCTCGATATATTTCGGTGATGAAGGCGAACCTTCTCCATCAACCAATAGAAAATTCATAGCTGGAACATCAACAGCCGTAACTTCTTTCACCGAAGGATTGTACAGGTTTTTTAACTCTTTTTTAAAGTCAATTTTATCCAACAAACCAACCTCATTTTAATTATTATTGAATTATAATAAAAACTAGTTCACTGCGCGTAGTAATCGCTTAACAATCAGAAATGTCAACGTTAAAACTTTTAAACTAAAGAGCTACAATTGTTTTTAGGTGAATTTTTTGTTTTTTCTAGAATGTCTTTTGGTTTCAAAGTGGAAAACGGGAAGAAGGTTTTGCAGAGCTTGATAAACTTCTTAACACTTTAGCGCAGACGTGAACCATTGTTTAAAAAAATAATCTAACTTGGCACGTTTTAAATGTAACAGGTTTTTTAGAATAGTATCAGGCTGCTTTAAGATTTATCGCGCCTTTCGTGTAAGGAACGAACTCTCGGATTTGTTCAATTGAAGTTTTGCCAGCTTTCTCACGTTGCTCCTTTGACAGCTTGAGCATGAGTGATTTCAGAATCTGTTTAAGCAAATCTTTCCCCATCGTATCTCCTGGAAGGATAACCACGTAAGCTTTTGTTTTCGCTTTAACCGCTTCCACAGGTCCTCCCACAAAACTTGTTTCTTCCCCAACAATTATGCCTACTGCGACTCGGAGCGGCACGTTTCGCATCCAATTGCGCTTGCCCACCACAAAGAAAGCGCCATGAGGAACCGATTCCCCAGACGGGCCACTTTTGCTGAGCTGGTCAACTTTTACCCAGTAAACATCTGCTGTCCCAAGATTTTCTCGCCAAGCCCGCGAATAAGACGCAGCAAAATCTCCAGCTTCACGCAGCGCTTGCTCACTTATCGGTTTGCCCTCCGCTTTAACGACTACGAAAGGTGACCCCGTAATTTCAGCGTGGAAAACCGCGTCTTCCATCGTAGCATACTTTTTGACAAGCACTTCATTGCTAACTGTGTCTTTTCCCGCAACCACCAAAAAACCATCCGAAGTAATGAACCAACGGAATTTCTCGTACCATTCCCTATTCTCCATTTCTACCTTGCGCTTCGATAGGGCTTCCATGATTTCAGCAGGCTTGAGGCTTTTAAGTTCTTCCGCTTGAGCCAATTCACGCTCGATTTTAGCGAGTTTCCTCTTAGAATCCTGAAGCGCAAAGAGGGCGCCTTGAGATTTCTCTTTTGCGCGTTTGCCATGTTCATAGTACCTGTTAGCATTTTCGAAGAGCGAATCTCTAAGGTTAAAACTAAAGTGGAAACTGTCCACGCCAAGGTTTAATGCAAGGTTTTTTCCATCAAACGATTCAACATAAGCAGCTGGCGGTTTGCCTGTTTTCTTCGCAGCCATAACAGTTGTGATGATTGTTTCCCATTCATGTCCTTGCTGGTTGGCTTTTAGGAGTTGTTCTTGGAATGTTTGGAGTTCGTTGAAGTGGGCGTAGATTGTGTCGCCGATGAGTTTGTCTCGTTCTGATTTTGCTTCATCTTCCTGAATGGATTTTTCCTGTTCAGCAACCATGCGCCTTAACCTTTCAGCTTCTTTCTTTAACTTATCCACTTCAAGATGGTTAACAGCTCTTTCAGCAACCGTTACCCGCAGGTAAAACTCGTCTAAAGCCTGGTTAAAAGATTGGTAAACCTGTGTTTTGAACCCTTCATAACGTTTGAGTTTGATAGGTACAACATCAAAAAATTCTCCATCTTCACCTAAAACGATTGCTGCCTCCAAATTCCCACCTGAAACCGCAGCCAACAAGGTTTGCAGTGTTTCATAAATTACTTTAACATCATCCATAGTGAGGACGCTGCAATGCTTGGTTTTATCGATGTTAGCTCGCAGAAGGATCTCTTCTGCATAAACTCCCCCCACACCCAAGAAACGCGCTATAGACCTAACAACTTCAGTTTCGCCTGCGTTTTTGAGGGCTTCTTCCAATTCAGTTTGAGTTACTTTGAACGGGTTTTTGCCGCTTGAAGGCGGAAGCTCCAAAACTACATTATGCAATATGTCGCGGTCACGCATTTTTTTGAAAGCTAAAGCATGAATAATTACGTTTTGTTCATTTGTTAGTATGAGGTTGCCTTCGCCGAAAAGCTCCACAACAAGCTTTAACACGCCAGTTTTGGTGCGAAAACTTACTGTTACGATTCTTTCAAATTCGTGTTGTTCAATTCCCGCCACCCAAGCGTTGCGCAAATATTTTCTTAATGTCATACAGAACGTTGGGGGTTCCGAAGGGTTTTCTTCTGCATAACTGGTAACGTGCAATCTCCTGCCTGCTTCCATAACCAATCGAATAGGAGGCATGTCTGTTTTATGCAGTTTGAAAATTATTGTTTTCTCGTCGAGTTGGTAGATGTTGTTCACTCTGGATTGGTCCAAAGTGGTTTTTAGTTCTTTTATTGCTGCCGCAATGTCAAAGCTTGAGAAATCTTTTTTGCGCAAGACATCCACCAATGGTAGGACTCTATTGCAGAGTTGGCTATAAAATAACCGTTTCACTATAATTCTGGGTTGGAGATTGCAAAGTTTAGAGGGGCAGAAATGATTAATACTTAGGCATCTTTTTTAAGTAAGAACAAATATACTCAGCCAAGGATTAGATTTAGATGACACCTATAGTCCAACTTTACTGGTTAAGAGTTGTGTTAGGCATTATTGCAGGTGCAATAACGGGTGGTTTAGCCACATTCGGAAATTCAAGCGACATTACTACCCTTGTAAATAGCATAACAGTAGCTTTACTAATCTACTTCGTAACATATTACATTCTCAGGGGATTTTACAAAAACAAAATCGAGAAACAATCAAAAATCCTCAGCACTGCCATTGGAATGTACTTCTTTAGTTGGTTATCTTTCTTTGTCCTGTTTTACACTGTATTTTTAGTAGCGTTAGGACAAGTTTAGTTTTTTTTATTCTTCTTTATTTTCTTTGGGTTTAACTAAAAAATTGGCTATTGTCGCCTGACTTTTGTCGCTTCTGAGTGTTTCAATTTTTTCTTCGTCGCTATTATCTTTTCCATTGCTGCTTTGAGAATTAGGAACGTCCATTCGTGTTAGAATTCGCATGCAATCTGCCCAAGCTGAAAAGAATCCGCGGTCGAAATCTCCATGTAAGCCGTTGCGCATATGGTCGAGGAATTCTTTTCTGTAAGCATGCAAATTTACTTTATCAGTTAGATCAATTTTTGAAAAAAAAGCGTAGTCATCTGTGGCACTGTTTTTGCGTGAAAGATACATTCCATAAAGTGCTCGGAAATATCCTCTGTTCCATTCGGTTTTCTGCATTTTTTGTTTGACTCTTTCAAGCTCGCGTTCAGCTTCTGTGAATTGTCTGCTGACTAGCAGCTGGAAGTATCTTGTAACTAAGGCTTGTGATATCGGCATACTTTAGCGTCCACGAGGTTTGGTTGCTTTCTCTTCTTCAGAGACATCCTCTATTCCGTTTTCGGTTACTTTAAGGATTTCCTCGCCTTCTGGTAAATATGGACTTGAAACAAGTCTTGCAATTCGAATTGGTCCATGAGATGCACGTCTTAAGTAGATTCGCGTGTTGCTTGTGTGGCCAACAATGTTTCCACCTATAGGATGAATGGCGTCACCGAAGAATTGATCTGGTTTTGCCATCACCTGGTTGGTTACGACTGCAACTGCATTGAATGCTCTTGCTAAAGCGATGAGTTTGTGCATATGTTTATTGAGTCTTTGTTGTCTTGATGCAAGCATTTCTCTTCCTATATATTCGCTTCTAAAATGGGCAGTTAATGAGTCTATTATGATTAGTTTGATGTTGTTTGCTTTGATTATTTCATCAGCGTTTTCAAGCAAGAACATTTGGTGATCTGAAGTATAAGCTTCAGCGTAAATAATTTTTTTAACAGCTTCTGCCGGATCTAAACCCGCAAACTTTGCCATCTGAACAATACGTTCCAATCTGAAAGTATTCTCGGTATCTACATACAATGCTCCTCCATTAAGTCCACCTTTTTCCGGAGGCAATTGAACATTGATGCATAATTGATGGCACATTTGGCTTTTACCGCTGCCATATTCACCGTAAAATTCTGTTATAGTTTGGGTTTCTAAACCGCCGTCAACGATTTTGTCTAAGGCTTTACTGCCGGTAGTTACCCGCAAGACGGTTTGGCGCATTTTGAAGAGTTCATCAGCTCGAATAAATGAAATGCCAATTGATGAGCGTGCGGCTTCAATGACTTGGAAGGCTTTTTTCTCGCTTACTCCAACCGGCTCGAGTTCACGGCTAGTTGCCATCGCTAAAGATTCTACAGTGTGATAACCGAGCTCTTTGAGTTTTTGAGCAGTTGCAGGTCCAACTCCTGGCAGATCTTCAATGAATTGGTATTTTTTCCTGTTTGTTTCCAATATAGTTTCTTCGCTATTTTCCTGCTCTTCAACATCGGAGTCATCAGTCATTAACTTCACACTTTTAGGATGATGTATGGTTAGGGATATTTAAAACACACGAATAAGCAGAGTTTGCTTGCAGGGGAGGGGTAATTGGAAGTGAAAGTGTTTTGAGTATATTGTTATACTAAGATAGTTTGGTTCCATTGACCGGGTATTTGATGTAGCCTTACAGAAGCAAATTAATAATTAGGTCTTAAAACTTTAAGAAAGCGTTAAATCAGCAAAGTTTCCCCTAATAGTTCATGAACTCTTTTCTGGATTTCCTAAAACTGCAAAACATGAGCTTATTTACTGATTATTATGAGTTAACCATGTGTGCAAGCTACTTTGACAACAAGAACTTTGAAAATGCCACATTTGAGCTTTTCATTAGGCGGTTGCCAGAAAATCGCTCATACTTTCTATTCGCGGGGTTAGAAGAAGCTTTACAATATCTGCAAAGCATTAGTTTTACAAAAGATCATTTGATTTACCTAAAAGAACAGGGATTCAACGATGACTTCCTAGATTATCTCAATGCTTTCCATTTCAATGGTGAAGTATGGGCTGTTCCAGAAGGTACTGTGGTTTTTCCCAATGAACCATTAATTCGTGTATCAGCTCCTATTATTGAAGCGCAGCTTGTAGAGACGTTTCTTTTAAACACAATTAACCTTCAAACTATGATAGCGACTAAAGCTTCACGAGTAGTCCATTCGGCTAAAGGCAAATCAATAATCGAATTTGGTTTAAGACGTGAACAGGGTATTGATGCTGGGATGAAAGTAGCTCGCTCAAGTTACATCGCTGGGTGTCAAGGAACCAGTAATGTTCTAGCGGCAATGGCATATGGTATTCCAGTTTATGGCACGATGGCTCACTCATTTGTTATGTCTTACCAAAAGGAAATCGATGCCTTCAGAGCTTTCGTCAAAACATTCCCAAACAAATCAACCCTTCTAATAGACACATACGATGTTATGGCAGGAGCGGAAAAAGCCGTAATAGTCGCCAAAGAACTCGAATCAAAAGGGTATACTCTTGGAGGAATTCGACTGGACAGCGGTGACTTAGCAAAAAACAGTCAAGAAATTAGGAAAATCTTAGATGCCAATAATTTAAAGGAAATTAAGATTTTTGCAAGTGGCGACTTGGACGAATTTAAAATCACCCAACTCCTCAATGACAACGTCATGATTGATGCGTTTGGTGTTGGAACTAAGATGGGCACTTCAGCTGATAGACCTTACCTTGACGTTATCTACAAACTGTGTGAAACAATGAGATCTGATGGCAGCTTTTCACCCAAAATGAAGTTAAGCAAAGACAAAATTACTTTGCCTGGAAGAAAGCAGGTGTATCGATTTAAGAATAAAGAGGGCAGTTTTGAAAAAGACCTCATCGCATTATCAGATGAAAAAGTTAAGGGTGAGCCGTTACTCCTTAAGGTCATGGACAAAGGCAAGATCATCTATAATCTTCCAACTATTAATGAAATCCGCAGCAAGGCTTCAGAAGACATTTCTAAACTTCCAGCAGAATTTAAGGCATTAACAAACGCTCCAGTTTACCCCGTTGAGTTGAGCCAAAAACTTCAGAAACTCATTGAAGCAATAAAATCTCAGTTAATAAAAAATGAAATAAATAATGAAGTGCTTCGACATTTTTAAAGCTAATTTTTAAGTCGCTTTTGATTATCTTTGCGACAGCGTTCGCAATTTAATTATCGAAGTGCAGATTTTTAATGAATTATTTTATTTATTCACTAAAGTAACAATTCGGATAATTCTCTCCAGACTTCTTATAATTTTTCTTTCTATCCTTAATTTTTTGAAAGCATCTTTCTGATTGGTTGCTATATATAACAATCAAAATTTTTGTGAGGAATTTGGCAAACCCTTAATAGTCTTTTTTGAAAATCTTTATGGCTATCCAAAAAGGGGGTATATTATGCAAAATTGCCCAGCCATTGTTGCTGTTGGCCGAACTAAGTTTGGAGAGCACTACGGCAAAGAACCAGAAAAACTAATTGAAGAAGCTTGGCTTGCCGCTTCAAATGAATGCAGCATAGAACGAAAAGACCTAGAAGCATGTTATATGTCCGATTGCTTTCTTCCAATCACAAACAAATTAGGTCTTGAAGAAGGTTTTCTCTCAGAATTAACTGAGCTTCATGTGCCCATGGAGGTCACACGTTCTTTTAGTGCCGCATTATTAACAGCTTGCCATGCTATTCAAGCAGGAGCTTACAACACTGTTCTAGTCGGCGGAATTGAGAAGATGACAGATCGCTGGGACAAAATCCGAGACGATCTCATGCTCCTCGATGATCCTTGGAGTTATTATGCAGGTGGGACACCTGAATCAAACCATGAACTAATGCTTCGTGCTTACATAAAAAAACATAACATAACAGGTGAAAACTTAGATCAACTTAACATGGCTTTAGCAGAGATTACTGTAAAGAACCATGCTAACGCAACCAAAAACAAATACGCCCAATATCAAAGAAAAATAAGCATTGATCAAGTTTTAAGCGCAAGAAAAGTAGCGCAGAAATCTTTAGGACTCTACGATTTTGCTCCAATTTCTGATGGCGCATCAGCTCTGATTCTTACAAGCGAATCAGTGGCTAAGAAAAAGACTGATCGACCAGTCAACGTTTTGGCCATTGGTGCAGCAACAGACTATCTTAATTATCCAGCAAGAGCGGATTTATCCCATTTCCTTTCTGCTGAGCTTGCTATGAAGAAAGCTTCCGAAACATCCAAAATCAAGCCTTCCAATTTAGAGATTATCGAAGTTTATGACCAATCCACTATGATGGAAATGGTTTCTCTTGAAGACTTGGGTTTTTGTCAGCCTGGAACAGCCTGGAAAAGCATACATGGCTGCCAAAACTGTTATGATATAGGTGGTAAACCACTTTATGTTAATACAGATGGTGGTTTAAAAGCAAACGGTAACCCGCTGGGTGCAACTGGAGGGGCGCAGATCTTTGAGATTTATCGTCAACTTCGTGGGGAAGCTGGCGAAAGACAAGTTCACGTTGGTAAAGATATGCCAAAGAATGGTTGCGTATTAGAGTTTGAGGGCTTTGGAACAAAAGCCTACGTTACCATATTAGGAGAATGCAAAAATGAGTAGTGAGCCAATAGAAAGACGTGTTTCTTACTTAGGCGACCGCTTAAAAGCGAGCCGATGTCAATGCTGCGGCAAAGAATATTTTGAAATACGCGATTATTGCAGTAACTGCGGCAGAAAAAGCTATGGCAAAATGGATAGCGTTGACTTATTCTATGATAAGGGCAAACTAGAATTATGTACCTATATCAATGAACCAACTAACAAGTTCATGAAACTTTCAAGTTTCGTTTACGGAATTGTTTCCTTTCATGATGGAAAAATCCGTGTTCCCGCAAGATTAACTGACCAATTGATTTGTGCAGGTGACGATGTGGATTTAACTAACCTTGAAGGCAGGGACGTAATTCCTCGCTTCAGAAGACGTTATTCAGTGGGTAAAAGCGAGGTTGTTCCAACAATTTCTTTAGCTTTCACTTTAGCAGATGAATATTATCCACACCAAGAATACAAAGTGGTACAACCCAGCAAAGAATATGAATTGCCTGGTATCGTAGGTTATGGCGCTTATACTTCTCGTTTCCGCATAAAAGAAGACGGCTTGGAACGTGCTGTTCCATTCATAGATGAAGACGCGGTTACTGCTTCGGTTGAAGCTGGAAAGCTTGCCCTTATCCATTCAGGTCTCGATAGTACTTGGATTGGAAAAGTCTATGTTGGCTCAGAATCAAACCCTTATGCCGTTAAACCTATTGCATCAAAGGTAGCTCAAGTTCTTAAGCTCGGTGAAGAAGACGGCGACGTTCAAAGCGTTGATGCAGTAGATACTGAGTTTGCTTGCAAAGCGGGCACAAGCATGTTCAAAGATGCTTCAGCGTTGGTTAGCTATCCAAGGTCTTGTATAAAATACGCAATGGTTATCGGCGCAGATAATTCTCAAGCTGCCCCTAGAGGTTGTGCGGGCGGGGAATTAGATACATATGTTGGTTTCGGCGGTGCCTCTTTTATTTTTGGAAAAAACGATGTAATAGCCGAAGTTGAAGGTTGGTATTCTTGCACTTCTGACACTCCTGATTTTTGGCGTAGAGATGGCGAACAGTATCCAATGCATGGTGGAAGATTCACTGGCGACCCAGCATATTTTAAACATGTTCGAAAATCTGCCACTAAACTCATGGAGAAATTAAATTATAAAGCAACTGACCTAAACTATTTCGTTCCTCATCAACCTAATCCACAGTTTCCAGTTCGAATAGCCAAAGAACTCGGTTTTAGAGAAGATCAGTATTTGCCTGCGATTCAAATAACAAAGTTTGGAAATACGTATTCGGGAGCCTCGCTTGTCGGTTTAGCTGCGGTGTTGGATGTTGCTAAGCCGGATGAACGCATTTTAGTTGCAAGCTATGGTTCAGGTGCAGGCAGCGACGCTTACATGCTTAGAACAACAAGTCAATTGCTCGACAAACGTAAACGACAAAAAATCAGCGTTAAATTTCAAGCTGAAAATCCATTCGTGGAATACGTGGACTACACGACTTACCGGCGACTCAAGACAGGAATGTAATGATTGTTGCATTCATAATGAAATTTTAAATAATTAGTTTGATTCGTTTGAATAAAGGGCAAAATTGTGGATAGAGCAACTTTTCGTTGCGTTAGCTAATTAGTTGAAAAACACTTAATAAATGCCGCGTAATCTTCACTTGGCGAAGGTCTAGAAATAAATTGTTCATTGATGACATCCTGAAAGTTATTTATGCACCGCAAAAAGCGTTCAAGAGCATTTTGGCTAATCCAAAGTACATTGGGGCACTGATTGTTCTAATTCTTTTTATTGGTTTACAAGTAGGTTATGAGTATTCACAGTTTTCTAAAACTTATACCGAGCAAACAACTCCAACTATTGATCAGTTGCCAACTTTTACCAATGCTTCAGTCTGGAGAAGCAGTCAAAATGTTGCGTTAACTAACAATTTTGATGATTATTTTAATTACAGTATTTACGTTGCAGGTTTTGGACTTCCACCTACAGATTCGAATGCTTACTATAGCCTCTTTGGTAACAGCAGTCTGCAAATTAATGCCACAAATACTAATAGTGTAACAGCGGCTTTAGGTAACCTATTCAATGTTGACTGCAGCACAAGTGGCTTCCAGAATCTCTCAATCACCTTGAAGCAGCTTCAGCCCGAAGTTATGCTCCTCAAAACGCAACAATAACCTTATACTCACTTGGAGACACTGACTCATACCAATTTGACTTAACGCCTCAATTATCAAACAGTTCAATACTTGGTCAATGGAACAACCTTTCACTTACTCTTGGACCCAACTCTGCTGGTTGGAAAGCTAATGGTAATCCCACTTGGAATAACATTACATCCTTAAAGCTGGATTTCACTTATCCATCTAATACAAATGTTAACTTACATGTTGGAGCCTTATTCTTTCATGGACAGTATCTCACACCGGTCCAATACAATAGCACCGGTATCCTTCTACAATTTCTACAGTTGTTTTCGTTACAGTTTATTTTCACTTGGTTCATATTAACGGGCTTCATTTACTTGATTTGTAGACTTCTGAAAAGCCAGGTGCTTTGGAAACCTCTTTTTGTAGCTTTTGGCTTTGCATTGGTTATTATGGTTATTCGTTCAATAGTTAACTTAGTAGCAACGTTTGCTTTGCCCCCTGTATATTATCCGTTTGATCTATCGTTAGGCGTACGTTTTGATCCATACGCAGCGCTTTATTACCCAGTTGAAGCACTAAAAACACTTCCCGCAATGTCAACAACAATCTTCAACAACATTGATGCAGCAACATTGACTTTCAGAACCATAGTTTCAGGAATGTTCATAGTATCTTACGTATGGCTGGGAGCAGTGGGTGCCATAATCGTAGGAGAACTCAAACCAGAGTTTTCCATGGTAAAAAGAATTGTTTTATCTGCTGTTTCATTAGCCGCAGTTGTTTTGCTCCTGGTTTTCTTAGTTGGAGCAGTCTAAGTCAACGCTGTAAAAGGCGTTTGCCACAATTTTTTCTAATCTTCTTTAGTTAGCAAGATTTATATGATTGCAGCCCACCTTTGCAATTGAAAACCGACTGTCAGTGAACAGTTTAGGAGAGGAAAATACAATGGTTTCGATTAAAGATTTGCAAGACGGCATGAAACGAGTTAGCGTTGAAGCCAAAGTCGTCGATAAAGGCGATCCTAGAGAAGTTAAATCACGCTTTAAAGATGAAACTTATCGAATAGTTGACGCTGTAGTTGCTGACGAATCTGGCAGTGTAAAGTTGACGCTTTGGAACGAGCAGATTGATCAAATCAACGTAGGCGATAATATTAAAATCGAAAACGGTTATGTTACGAGTTTTAAGAGTGAAATTCAGCTTAACGTTGGTAAATTTGGAAAATTAACCGTAGAATAAGATTTCTTTAAAGATTTTTTCTTTATTGGATGATAGTATTTATTTTTAATTATTCGCTTTCATTAGCTTTTCAAATTTAGAAAAAGAATTGCTAATAAACAAAAATATTTTTTTCTTCAAACACAGAGATTAACTCAAACTAACTTACTTTTTAGAAAAACTTAATTAATTCATTTGTTCGGTCAATTCTTGTCGTTGTGGGAAAGTAAAATGCAGTTTGAACTTGTAGCTCCATTCCAAATTTCGCCTGGGCAACAATCTGCAGTGGAGCAGCTAGTGAAAAACTTCTCAATTAGACCCAAACAAACTCTTCTTGGCATAACAGGTAGTGGCAAAACATTTGTAATGGCTAACGTAATCAACAAACAACAAAAACCTGCCCTTATCATCGCACATAATAAAACCTTAGCGGCACAGTTGTATGCGGAGTTAAAAGAACTCTTTCCCCATAACCGAGTGGAATACTTCATTAGTTTTTACGATTTTTATCAGCCTGAATCATACCTGCCAGCTCAAGATATGTATATTGAAAAAGACTCTTCTGTTAACGAGCAGATTGAAAAGATGCGTATGCACGCTGTTTCAAGCGTCGTAAGTCGAAACGACACTATAATAGTGGCCAGTATAAGCTGCATTTACAGTTTAGGTAACCCAGACGATTTCAGAACTATGGCGGCAGTTCTTGAGGTTGGCAAGCAAATGTCAAGAACGCAACTTATCCATGAACTAGTGGACATGCAGTATGAACGAAACGATATGGTTCTTGAGCCGGGAAGATTTCGCGTAAGAGGAGACGTGGTAGATGTTGTGCCATCCTATGAGAATGAAATTTTGCGTATTGAACTTGAAGCAAATACAATCAAAAAAATCAAAGAAGTTAATTTGGTAAGCGGTGATGTGAAGACTGCGCTTGACAAGTTTACACTTTATCCTGCACGTCAATATGTGGTGCCTGAAGAGAAACATTCACTTGCACTAGAACTTATTAAAAAAGAACTTGAAGCAACCTTGCCCAATTTGCCCCCATTGGAAGCGCACAGGCTCAAGCAGCGAACAAACTATGATTTAGAAATGATTAAGGAAGTGGGGTTTTGTGCGGGAATGGAAAACTACAGCCGCCACTTCGATGGGCGCAAACCCGGGGAGCCTCCGTTTACGTTGATGGATTATTTTCCCAAAGACTACTTGTTGATTATAGATGAGAGCCACCAGACTATTCCTCAGTCACGTGCAATGTACAACGGCGATTATGCGAGAAAAAAGAATCTTGTGGATTTCGGTTTCAGGTTGCCCAGTGCATTGGATAACAGACCGCTAAAGTTTGAAGAGTTCGAAAAGAAAATGGGCAAAGTCCTATTTGTCTCAGCGACCCCTGCCGAATATGAACTTGAAAAAAGTGGTTTGCCAGTTGAATTAATAACGAGACCCACAGGACTTTTAGACCCTGAGGTTGAGATTCATCCAATTGAGGGTCAGATGCAGCATTTGATGACGGAAGCCAAAAAAACCATTGAACGTGGTGACCGCGTTTTAGTTACAACTTTAACAAAACGCATGGCAGAAGATCTAGCCGAATACTTATGCAAGGAAGGTTTCCGCGTCAGATACATGCATTCAGAAATAGATAGCTTGGATCGGATAGAATTAATTCGACAACTGCGAATTCGAGAATTCGACATTCTCGTTGGCATCAACCTGCTTAGAGAAGGCTTAGACATTCCTGAAGTTTCAACAATATTCATTTTGGACGCTGATAAAGAAGGGTTTCTGCGGGATGAGCGCAGTTTAATTCAAACAATAGGTCGGGCATCAAGAAACGATCACGGCAAAGTATTTCTTTATGCCGATGTGGAAACTCGCTCAATTAAACGAGCTGTAGAGATTACTCTTTACAGACGAAGTTTCCAAAAACGCTTCAACAAACTCCACAATATCACGCCAAAAACAATAGTGAAGGGTGTATCACAAAAAGAAAGTATAATCAAAGGTACCAAACACCTACCAAAGTCAGACATAAAACGCCAAATTATTGAATTAGACGCGAAAATGCATGAAGCAGCTGAGAAATTGGATTTTGAACTTGCTATTCAGTTAAGAGATGCTATTGCTGAATTGAATAGAGCATTAGAGAGGAAAATCGAAAATAACGCAGTTGCCCCAGAAAAGTAAGGTTTTTGCGTAAAAAGGTTCTAATCTCCCTGAATAAACTGGTTATAAAATAGAATTAGATAGGAATTTGGTTTAAGGCATGAGAGATAATGTTTCAATTAAAGGTGCACGTGAACATAACTTAAAGAATATTGATTTAGAGTTACCTCGAAATAAATTTATAGTGATTACTGGGCTTTCAGGCTCTGGAAAATCAACTTTAGCTTTTGATACGATTTATGCTGAAGGGCAACGAAGATATGTTGAGAGCTTGAGTGCTTATGCTAGGCAGTTTTTAGGTCTTATGGATAAGCCTGATGTAGATTCTATTGAAGGACTTTCTCCAGCAATTTCAATTGAGCAAAAGAGCACAAGCAAAAACCCCCGCTCAACCGTAGGAACAGTCACAGAAATTTACGATTATCTAAGGTTGCTCTATGCACGCATCGGAATTCATCATTGTCCTAAATGCGGCAGTAGCATCCACCCTCAAAGTCCTGAAAACATCACCAGCCTAATAATGGCTGAAAAAACAAAAAAATTGACATTCTTAGCTCCAATCATTCGAGGTATCAAAGGCACACATGAACAAGTTTTTGAAGACCTTAAAAAACAAGGATACACAAAAATCCGTGCCGACCAAAAAATCTACGACTCCGATAGCATAAAAGAAGAATTGAAACTTGTCAGGTACGAGAAACACTGGATTGAAGCTGTTATCGATACAGTCTTTATCGAAGATGAGGAACGTTCACGAATTTCTGAAGCTGTAGAACAGGCTCTTTCGGTGGGTAAAGGAACAATGATACTCATCAATTCTGAAAAAGCTGAGGGTGAAAAGAAAAAGGAACTTGAGCGCTTCGCAGATGAAACTATGTACAGTACCTTTGGAGCTTGCCCAAATCATCCTGAAATCGTTTTTGAAAGCCTCGAACCACGTATGTTCTCGTTTAACTCACCGTTTGGTGCATGCACAACTTGTCATGGCTTAGGTGAAATCACTGAGGTTACAGAGGATAAGATTATTCCAGATAAAAACCTCTCAATAATGGACGGTGGCTTAGCTGTTTACAAGGGCACTATGGAACTTAGCTGGCGTGCACAGCAGCTTGCAACCGTGGGAAAACAATATGGCTTTGACGTTTTTACTCCTACTTAAAGATTTTACTCAAGAGCAGTTACGTGTGCTCCTGTACGGCGATAAAGAACCTATTAACGGCAACTGGTCAAACGGCGCTAGCATGTGGATGCGAGACGGATGGGAAGGTATAATTCCGCAAACCATGAGGCTATATCGTCAAACTGAGAGTGCATGGCGAAAAGAGGACATTGAAAAATTCATGACCTCAAGACCCTGCGCCGCCTGCAATGGCAAAAGACTTCAGCCTGTGGTTCTTGCGGTTCAGATTCTTGGTAAAAGCATAATTAATGTTACTGACCTTTCGATTGAAGACGCCGTTGATTTCTTCCTTAACTTGCCCGACCAGTTGGAGGGAAAAGAGTTAGTTATTGCCAAACAGGTGCTTAAGGAAATTAACCAACGGCTCGGGTTTTTGAAGAATGTTGGTTTGGGTTACCTTTCACTTTCTAGGGCGGCAAGAACGCTTTCTGGAGGCGAAGCACAGCGAATTCGTTTAGCTACGCAAATCGGCAGCAACCTGATGGGTGTTCTATATATTTTGGATGAACCGAGCATTGGTTTGCATCAGAGAGATAATGCGAAACTAATAGCCACTCTCCATCGTTTGCGGGATTTAGGTAATACTTTGATTGTGGTAGAACACGACGAGGAAACCATACGCAACGCTGACTACATCGTTGATATGGGTCCTGGAGCAGGAGTTCACGGTGGACATATTGTTGCCGAAGGTTCACCTGAGGAAATCATGGTTAACAAACGTAGCCTCACAGGAAAATACCTCTCTGGCGAACTGAAAATTGAAGTGCCAACTGAACGGCGACAACCCGTTGGGTACATCACTGTTAAAGGTGCAAAAGAAAATAACCTTAAAAACCTTAGTCTTCAGCTTCCGTTGGGCGTTTTATGTGGAGTTACCGGCGTTTCCGGCTCAGGCAAGAGTACATTGATGAATTTGACAGTTATTCCAGCACTACGCCAAATGTTCGATGAACAGGTTGACAAAATAGGCAAATATGAATCCATCGACGTTCCAAGTGTCGTGCGCAACGTTATAGTTATCGATCAAGACCCCATCGGGCGAACGCCGCGAAGCAACCCTGCAACCTACACTAAACTCTTTGATGAGATAAGACGAATTTTTGCCTCTACAAAAGAAGCTAAAGCGCGCGGCTACAAAGAAGGTAGATTCAGCTTCAACGTTAAAGGCGGTAGATGCGAAACCTGCCAAGGTGATGGGGTTTTGCGAATAGAAATGAACTTTCTACCTGACGTTTATGTTCAATGCAGCGAATGCAAAGGAAAACGTTACAACAAAGAAACATTAGGCGTGCTCTATAAGGGCAAAAACATAGCTGAAGTTTTAGATATGACAGTAGAGGAAGCAGCAAAATTCTTTGAGAACACACCGAGGGTTTCAAGAAAACTTGAGACGCTACTCGAGGTAGGGCTTGGATACATCAAGATGGGACAAAGCTCAACTACGTTGTCAGGAGGCGAGAGCCAACGAATTAAAATCACCCGTGAACTTAGCAAACACAAATCTGGACATGTCATTTACATGTTAGATGAACCAACTACAGGGCTTCATTTTGACGACACTAAACGGCTGGTAAAAGTCTTGAATCGATTAGTGGACAACGGCAACTCTGTCTACATCATTGAACACAACTTAGACGTGATTAAAAGCTGCGATTACCTCATCGATTTGGGACCTGAAGGAGGAGCTGCAGGCGGCGAATTGCTCGCTAAAGGAACTCCTGAAGAAGTTTCTAAAAACAGTGGCTCTTACACAGGGGTGTTTTTGGAAAAAATACTTAATCGCAGGGCAGAAACTGTTTTGGCAGTGAAGCAGCCTGCATGATCCAAATAACTTGTCCCTCCGACTTCAAAAGCTCCGATATTCCAACTAACCCAGGCGTTTATCTCTACAAGGATGAAACAGGCGAAATTCTCTATGTTGGTAAAGCAAAAAGCCTTCGGTCTAGGGTTAAAAGTTACTTTTCAAGTTCCGATCAACCTGAAAAGACAAAGCAGCTTGTTTCAAGAATTAGAAATATCGATTGGATTGTGGTGAATAACGAGGTTGAAGCGTTGCTGCTTGAGAACAAGCTGGTTAAGCAGCACTGGCCAAAATACAATGTTAACTTAAAAGATGCTAAAACATTTGCTTACATCTCGCTTACAAGAGAGGATTTTCCAAGGGTACTTACTAGCCGTAAAGTTGCTCGTAAACTGGAATCGTTTGGACCCTACACTGACGGCTTCACGCGTCAAGACCTACAACGATTAGTAGTGAGGGTTTTCAAACTACGTACATGTAAGACCCTGCCTAAGCGTGCTTGCTTAAACTACCACATTCACTTGTGTTCTGCACCCTGCATCGGCAAAGCTACTGCGCAACAATATTTTGAACAAGTAAAGAACGCGCGATCGTTCCTAAATGGAAATTATCAACAAACGATTGAACAATTAAAAACTCAAATGCAGACAGCCTCACAAGCCCAACAGTACGAAACAGCACTTGAACTTCGTAACCAAATCCTTTCAATAAAGCTTGTTACAGAGCATCAAATCGTAGATCAAGAGCGTCGTTTTGACCAAGATGTTTTGGTGTTTAGACAGGTAGGCGAGAAGATGTTGGCAGTTCAGATGAGTATGCGCAAAGGAGTATTACTGGGCAAAAAAGAGTTCAGCGTTGATGTTCAACCAATGATTGAACAGGAATTCTTGAAAGCATACTACACAACAAATCCGATTCCAAGAGAAATTCTTTTAAACAAGACGTGTTGGCAGGGAGCTGAAGAGAAAAAAGCGTTGGAAGAGTTTCTGTCGGCTAAGCGTTGTGCGCCAGTCTCGTTGACGATTCCAAGGCGGGCAGATAAGTTGGGTCTTGTGCAGTTGGCAGAGAAAAACTTGGAATCAACCTTAAATATTGATAGCGCACTGGTTGATTTGCAGAATAACCTCAATTTGCCAGTTCTGCCACGCATTATCGAGTGTTTTGATGTATCAAACCTGGGCACTGAACATGTGGTTTCAGGTATGGTCAGCTTCAAAGATGCCAAACCCGACAAGAAGAACTACCGCAAATTCAAAATCAAAACTTTCAAGGGACAAGATGATTTCGCTGCAGTAAACGAGGTTGTTGCCCGAAGATACAAACGTTTGATAGAAGAGAAAACCCCGTTGCCCGATTTAGTGATGATTGACGGTGGACCAGGGCAGGTAAGCGCGGCAAAAGCGGCTTTGCAAACGCTTGGGTTGCAACTTCCGATTATTGGTTTAGCGAAGGAGCATGAAGAAATCTATTTGCCAGATGAGTCGGCGCCAAGAAACTTTAACAAGAACAGCAAAATGATACTTCTGCTCAGGAAAATCCGTGATGCAGCACACGACTTTTCACTAGGTTACAACCGCAAACGAAGACAAATGAAAATCCGAGAAGAATTCAAGCAAATGAAGCCTAAAGAAACTGTTTGAGTACTCCCTCAAGACCATTAAAACCCTTAATTATGACGTCAGAGTGAAAAACAATCCAAGGGCTAAGGCACTCCATCTCAGATACTACAATGATTTTTTTGCCCTTGCGTTTGGCATAGAACATTTCCATGCATGCGCCCGCGGAGAGTATAGGTAGGTAAACAACCATGATGTCGCATCGATCAGCGTCATCTAAGTCACGTTGGACAAAGTCGAAAACTGGTACTTTGTCCCACCAGCACTCCTCATTTCCATTGTAGAGAACGCGCTCCCTTTTCCACGGGTCTATAATTTCATAGCCAAGTTTGCAGGCGATGTCAGTGATAGTTTTTCGATAGTACTGCTGTTTTTCCATGCCAATGATCGGACCAGAGATGAACACTTTCTTTTTCATACGGTTAACCGTGAAATCAAAATCACCACGATTAATATTCTTTTTTCGAAGACCTGATTCTTGAAGCTGTTGAATGAATTTCCAGATAAAGTTCATTTGAAAAGCCTTTTTCTCATTAATTTCAAAAAATTTATTGTAACTTTATTAATCCAGAATAACCTTACTTATATGTTGGCAAATGACTGCAAATAATTCAAATCCCAGCAACGCTCATAAGCAATCTGATACCGAAGGAGCCAAAACTAATTTTTCAGGCGAAGGAAAAAACACAAATGAACCTACCAAAGAACAGCAGGATTTGAGAGAATTCGTTAAATTGCTTGGTGAATTGCAGTCAAAAGGCAAGATAACGGGTCAGCAATTTAGGGAAAACCGCGAATTATGGATACACCAACAACCTAATGACAGAGATGTATTAGTTTGGCAACTAAAGCAACTCTTAAACGCAGAAACTAAATCGGTTGTGCCAAAAAGTCAAGTATTCCAGAAACCTCGTAGAATGTAGCGGGATTATCAAAGATCTATTAGGAAAAGATGGTTGTTCTTGTCGAAATCAGATTTCTTCTTTTTCGAATATAATCTAATCTAATTTCTCATTGTTGTTGGTGTAACCATACACTCACATTCGTTTAATAGTTAATGGATGGTATATATTGTTTGAGAAAGGAAAGGCTTTATTCATTTTGCCAGTTTTTTTGGGACTCGGAATTGGACTAAACTATTTTCAAATGGTTTTGTCCCTTGAATAACATGTGACACCTAAATATCTCGCAAAAAATGAATATCCCTAAAAGTTTGGAAGAACCAAAAATGTTCGGTCAAAAATATCAAACTATTCACCCAATAAACGTATTTATTGCGGCACTCAACGAAGAAGAAGGAGTAGGCGCAACTATTTCTGAGCTTTCAGAGAATGTAAATGTTAATCGTATTCTTTTAATTGATGGGCATAGTCATGATCGAACAGTTGATGTCGCGAAAGAGTGTGGTGCAGAAATCTTTTTCCAAGATGGCAAAGGTAAAGGTGATGCTTTGGCTAAGGCTGTGCAATGCATGGATGAGGATGTTGAGTATGTGGTTATAACTGATGCGGATTTTACTTATCCGGCTGAGTATGTGCCTGAAATGATTCAGATCCTTGAAAATAATTCAGATGTAGGTATGGTTTGCGGAAACAGGTTTAGTAAGCAAACACAAGGAAGTGCTTTCCAAGGTCGCTTTACGTTTGGAAATAAACTATTAGCTATTGCTCATAGTTTTCTTAATGGAATAAATTTGCAGGATCCCTTGACAGGGTTGCGAGTTATCCGTGCAGATATACTCAGAAAATGGGTCATTAAATCTAAAGGTTTTGATATAGAAGTAGAATTAAATCATCAAGTGGGCAAACAAGGATTTGAAACAGTCGAAGTTCCCATTGAATATCGAGAGCGGTTAGGCGAGAAAAAATTGAAAATGAAACATGGTGCTACGATTCTTAAAAGAATCCTTTTCGAAAGCCTAAATTAACTGCTCTGGAATATTTTTTTTTGTATATCTAATGTATTTGGGTTATTTTACTAGACTTTAATCTTTCTTTATGCATTAGTTAATCAAAGTGCAGATAAACGGAGCGCTAGTTTTGACAACATTAATTTGGACAATCGTTGACTCAGATGGAAGTCTTTTTTCTAGGGGAAAACACGATTATTACGCAATACTTGTCAGGGGAATTCCAGAAGACCATCCTAAAGACTGTATTGTAGAATTGTATGTGACAGATAAGGAGTTGACCATTGTTGAGATAAAGAACTGTGCATACAGGGAACAGATTAAGCTATTATCACGTTCAATTATTTTGGGGAACTTGTTGCCCGTGACAAGTATAGGTCAAGTCGTTGAAGAAATGAAGGAAACAGCTGAGAGACGAGAGAAAGAAAATCCCTACAGCTCAATCTCTAGTGATTATAGGTTAAAATAGAATAATGGATCAATATTGCGAATTTAGATAGAGTCTGAGAATTAGCGAAATTATAAATGTCCGCCGAGGATTCCTTCAACTATCGAAAATATAAAGAGCACAATAATGACGATTACATCGATTTTTTTAGTTAGAGTTTTCATTTTATTTTGAAACTCATACGTCACTTGCTTAGATATTCACATTTGAATTTAGCCCTTAAGAATAGACCCACAGATTTGTGGTTTTGGGTTCTTAACAAGTCTTAAATCTACACAGCATATAAACAAGCAAGTAGTTGTGACTTAATATGCCGGACTATGAAGTTTTTGAACCAAACGATGAAAACATAGCACAAATTATTGTTAGGATTCTTGAGGAAAGAGGTTATAGTTCTGGTTATCAACTTGGATATCCTCATAATAAAATCTTCATTAAACTTAATGACAAAGAAGAAGCAGACAAAATTTCAGGCATAATAGGAAAGTTCATGAAGAAATTTAGTTTTGCCGAAGGAGGAATAGCAACTTCCAAATTAGATACTTTAACAATTAAACTTGGAGGTTTAATACCTGAGTCGCCAAACGTAAAGCTAGAAAAACCTTTGGAAGATTTGAAGAAGATAGAAAACGAAAATATTGATCACTCTGAAAAGTCTGAAAGTGAAGTTTTTAGAAAAGCCAATCTTGAAGAATTGAGAAACAAAATCGATGATAAGCTTAATCAATTAAATACATTAATTGCGGAGAATCCAAAAGACCGTTCAAATGAGAAGAGAAGAATTGAAAGGGACACTCTTGTTTGGGTTCTTCAAAACATGCCTGATTAATTCGGAATATTTTTTGTATCTACACTTCTTATTTCTGAATGATACCAAACTAATAGAAAGACGTTGAGTAGGATTTGTAAATGTTCGGCAAATGTTTTTTTTCTGCCTGAAATTAGAAGTGCCGTTTTTTGGTATGTGAACCAAACTGATTAAACTTGTGGAAGTGACTCCTCATTGATCATAGTTGGACAGCAGCTACTTTATAGTAAGGATGATACCATTGCCAGATTATTTCGGCAACCCTTTCAGAATACCCATGGGTTGTCAGTTTGCTGAATACTTGCTCTGATTTGTCGCCACTTTTTGGAATCATAAACTCTGGTTAAGTTTTTTTGAATATAAGTGTTCTGAATTTCTGTGCAATGTGTGGGATTGTTGAACATTGCTACACTTTAAAACAATTTTTAAAAGCGGCGAGGGTTAAATTTATGAGAAATCTCGTTCGGTCAGTTTCCATTGAAAGAAAGCTAATATTGTTTAAGAATAATCTAGATTTGTCTAAGAAGAGTAGTTTTGTTCGTGGTAAATTTGACGTATTGATTCCTGCTTCATAAGTGATATAATTGAAATCGGTTGAGATGCCTAAGCAAAGGCGTTAACATGTTGGCTCGTCCTATTTCAAAATTATATACTAAACGTTTGTTTGCAACAATGCTTATTTTAGCAATAGTTTTTTCGATGAGCGGTCTCATAGTACCAATTGCCGCTGATATTCCAGAGGGCAATAACCTTTCTTGGGAAAGCCAGGATCAAACCACCCAAAACTCTTATGATTGGACAAATCAGGGTTGGCAGTTTGGTCCTTATCCCTCTTTCTCAATAATTCTCCCCAATGGCACTCTGATCACCAACGACAATTATATTCCTCTAAATCAGCCCTTCACTGTTATTATTGATATCCAAAAAAGCGTTTTTGTTGGCAATGCAACCCTTGGGCAAGCAGGATTAGGGTGGAATACTGATTTGCGTTCAGATAATGGGTCGATCACGGGTCACGCTGAATGTAAATTAATGTATGTTAATAGCATGCAGCAGGGAAATTGGAATCAAACAAACGTTTGGAACATTAATAGTAACATTAACAACCAGAGTGGTACTCCTATGCAAGGACCGCCGCAATTCCAGTCGCAAAATAGTTTCTATAATTTCAATCCTGAAATAAGTAATATAACTGAAACTGATTTGGGCTGGAGAGTTCAATTTTTTGGTGCATTCAACAGTTCCGCACCGATTGGACCTTATTGGGTTAATCTGCAGATAACAGACCAGTTTAACAACGGGATAGACGTAAACTCAATGACTGGACAAGGAAGTATCTCTAACAATCGCCAGATTGCCGTTGGCCAAGCCGGATTTATTTTTGGAGGAATGCAGGATTATTGGACTTTTGAAAAATTAGATATGCAAAATAATCAGTTGCTCTCGGTTTCGAAGGGTGCAAAGTTCAAGATGCAGCTAAACGTGACGAGTAGCCAATTTTCAAACGCAACAATTGGTCTCAACATCCCTTGGAATATCCAACAGTACGTGAATGTTACAGGGTGGTACCAAAAAGTTGTAACTGAGCAAGGTGGATGGATGTATAATGATTCCTTAGGTACTTATTACTGGAATAGCACTGTCCAAGTTACTCGTAATCAACAAGTTTGGGGACCCCATCTTGAGCAAAGATGGATTAGTTCACCTAATAATAATCATCAGATAACTATCCAAAACAAAATGTGGAACCCAGTAACCAATCGGGATGAATTAACCACTCAACAAATTTGGGTTCAAGATCAATTGATGATGATATACAATCAAACAACTCAAAGTTTTGATTTAAAGCAAGGTTATTGTTATTCAGCATATGATACTATTTCGCAGCAGCAAGTTCAATATTCAGTTCTAAACCCTATCAATGCTTCTGATCCAGCAAGTCAATTCTTTGCTCTATCATTAGCTGATTGTAGCAGCTATCAGACTGGACCCAACAATTATGTTGTCGAGTTTGTTGGTTTATTCTCGAATACAACCGATTACAACCAAGATCAGTATAATCTTCAATTGAACGTTTTTGCGGGAAATAGACAAATTTGGGCTAACTGGCAAAACACAGATCAAAGTGACATGCAAATAGTCGTCGATAGACCAGTAGCGGTTTCAACCATATTGGATGCTCAAGGCCGTCCAGTAACAACGCAATCCATGTTTATGATAGGGCAAAATAAACCTTTCATAGTGCAAAGCAAAATCTATGGCAGTTCCGAAATTTATCAAAGCTTAGATGCAGTAGGTGTTTCTTTCTCATCAAACTTTGGTTCATGGAGTGAAAACCAGAGTTCGAATTCACAAGTTGAAATTCGGCTCGTCAAAGATTTAACCACTGGTCAATTAACATCCACTTCCTATAATCGAACAAACGTTAACAGATATGTCTACGGGTCTCATTTGGGCTGGGCATACGTTAACGTTACTGATTGGCATACTGAGTACAATTCAGTCACAAGCATGTGGGATTGGGTAGAGTCTCCTCACTTAATTTGGAACCAAACTATCCTGAATGATTGGCACTGGGAATACTGTCGTTTTAACCAAACAGAATATGCAAGAGATCCAAATTCACCCAACGTCTGGATTGATACAACCACATGTTACGTTGCTGATACAGATCCTGCGTTCCAAGTACGCTCAAGTTATGCTGATCTAAACTCTGCAAATGTTTCGTTGGTAAATGGGGTTGTTACAGTGAATTTGGGGGTAACCTTTGCTGCTACTGCCCCGCAGGGCAACTATTGGTATAGCATGATTTTCCAAAACATGACTTATGGACAGGATCCAAGTCAAGGTTGGGGTTTGCATCAAATCACAGAGTGGACCTCTCAGCCAACCTATTACGTTAATGGTACATCTGGGCAAACATGGCTTGTAAGCCCTCCCTCTAACCCTCTTTACACCACATACAATGCGAACAGATACCAAGTTAATCAGGTGCCGTACGTAACGGTAGCCGGTAACAACTTGCTCATAAAGCCTCAGGTTCAATACGATCAAGCAAGACAAACAGACTGGACACAATACTTACAAACAGGACCCTATGATCCATCCATAGGCAGACAAACCCAATATTATCAACTACAAAACGGAACAAAGCTTTACATCGACCAAGCTTACCAAACTATCATACGTTCCCTGCAATTATCCACAGCAAACGCCTACATACTTGTAGATGGCTCGACTGTGACGTTGCCAAATGGAACGACGTTAGATACGTTCATGAACCATGCGGTTCCAGATTATTCAGTGCAACAACCAGGCTATGTTCCATACTACTATGAGTTGCTAAATGGGACGAGAGTTTACATAAACGGTTCGTTTGAAAACAGTGCGTTTAACAGCACTACAAACCATTGGGACAAAACTAACCAAGTTTACACCGAAAGCGACACTACTTTATTGGTTCAATCGGCGGGATCAGGAGTAAAAATTGGTGATTCAGTTGTTCTTCTAAGGGATCCAGGTTACTGGCAGGCTTTGCCCGACGGCTCTGGATACTATCTTGTCGCTAAAAACGGAACCAGAATTACAATCAGAGATTATTCGGTTCCTGATAACCAACGCACTGTAATAATCAATGGAGTAACTTGTTTGATTGGTTGGCCAAACCAGTATTACCAGGCTACTTATCAAGGTCAAACTCTTTTGATTCCCATTAACGGTCAAAACAACGACAATTACGTACAAAGTTACTTCTATTCAGATCTTGGTGTGGTTGGAGGAGCTAAATATGAGCTTCCTTATCCAGGGGCGATGGCGACCTCTTGGTGGGACCTTCAAGGAATCGAATCTCAAGGTCAAAAACTCTTAACCTTTAAGTCCATATCGATTGCAGGATCTGATTACCTGTTAAACTTCGATGCGAACTCTCAGTCATACTACATAGACATTGATGGATCACGGCAAACTGTAACGTACCCAACAGTTGATTACAACACATTCTACTCCAACATTAATGGCCAAGCTAACTGGAATGTTAGGCAGAATGGCTGGACTTTAAACTATGGAACCTACTCTCAACAATCTGGTCAACTTGCAGCTGCAGGGAGCATAGTTACAACTACAGGATACGACTCAACCCAGAAATCTTGGACAGCAAACCGTTATGGCTACGACTATGAAAATGCAACTCTCTATTTGATGATGACAAATGGGACTCGACTAGATATTAGTTCAACTATGAACTTGATAGTGTGGAAAGTGCACGTTGGCAGCGAAACCTACTATACAACCGATATGTGCGCAAGTATGGACAGTACTTTAGATACTTCTGGACAAACAGTTTTTCGTAATTACTTCAAGACGCTTGACAACACCAGAATATACTTTGATTGGTCTACTCCCGCTAGTTGGGAGCAAGAAATCCATATTCCCATAACAGGTACTAACTATACAAGACTAGTTCCTTATACATTGCAGCCTCAATCGATCTTTGACAAGATAGTTCTCTACAACATCACAATTCCAGCTGTGTCAGAGGAATCTACTCATACTGGCGTATACTTTGGAGATGGCACAGAAGTGCCAGTTGGAACACCTTTTAAGGTAATGGGTAGCACTTATGGACCTGGTACCTGCTATAACTTTGTTCAAAACGTCAACTCGTACAGTTTTGATGGAGCATACATGCCTCAGACAAAAGCTCCCTGGGATAGCAACCAAATGGTAAGCTATTTCATAACTCTGGAGGGAGACAGAATCTACAGTCTTACCCAGTTTGGTTGGAACGGAAACATAAACAGCATCGATGGTCCGTGGAATGTGGGCAAACAATGGCAATTAAATGGAAACCAAGCTTCTGCAAACCAGACAGTTGCAGTAATTCAGGGTGGCTATGCCATTTATCTTAACGGTACAAAGAAGGTTGACGTAACAACTGCTTATGTCTGTGGAGGTGGAACAAGTAGCTACTTGGTCTTAACTAATGGTACCCGCCTTGACGTTCAGTGGGTAGTTTCATTTGACCAACCTAACCAATGGAGTACTGTAATTGGAAATCAAAAGTATGTGTTCTCTAATGTGTTAACTTATTCTAACTTAACAGATGGCGGAATCATCTACAACATAGCAGATCCCTTAGCCAACGATCAACGTCACATGTACACTGCAACAACTTATCAGGCACCAACAATTTCCACCGACAGTAGTACTTGGTTACGGATGAACACCACGACCGCATCAATGCTCAAAGATTCTACAGGTTTCTATCTTGTCAACGCAGTAAATCAGAGCCGTTTAGACTTGCAACTTGTGGATAATTGGTGGAATGTTCCCTCAATGATTAGATCACAAGTTTTCACCAATCAATATAGCAACTACTACCCAAGATACAGCGTGGCTATCAATGGAGTGGACTACTTCGTCTTGGATCCAAGCCCCGTTGTGGACAATTGGAATGGGGAATGGTCTACACAACAAGCAATGTACAGGTATCCTAACACCTTGGAAGTCACCTTAGGAGGCTCAACTTACACAATTGCTCTGCTCCAAAATGAGTTCTCTTGGAATGGCAACTTAACTATCAGACAAATAAACACCATTAACTTAAACGGGCAGTCCTATGATATCGATGACCAGTACAATTGGAAACAATCCTACCAAGTCACCATAGCCAATGAAGAATTGCCCATCCAAAGGTCTACTATGAATATCTACCAAACACACGAAAGCCAAGGAGCAATCTATACCTGGAGACTAACAGACCTTGGCGTGTCAACCTCAAGCGCAATTAACAGCTTAATTGTGGGGACTCCTCAATTTGGAATGTGGGGAATTAAAGCCTACAAAACCGTTGACACAACAGGCGCAATTGACATAGATGGAGATCCAGCTACTACCAGTGACCAATACTATGTTCGGAAAGTGCATTCTGGCACAGACACTCGTGTCCAAACTGAAAAACGCATGCAGGTAGATACTGTCTGGAATCCCAACTCAGCAAAAGTGGGTGATGAAATTCACCTGAAGGCCTGGATGGGTCAACTGCAAGTCAGATTTACTTCACAGTGGAGTGAAGAATACCTATGGTATCATGCATCTGACATGACAGGGGTAAGTACGCAAGAGATGGCTCAGATAAAGAATGTAATCGTGAACAGTGAAACCCAGAAGGCAAACCCTGGATATTGGGACATTGCATACATGGTGCGTAATCAGTCGTGGGCTGACGTCTTAGACCAAGCAAAAGCTAACAATTGGGATTGGATAAGTAGCAACACTAACGAGTGGAATTGGCTTTGGTTTGGAACTGACCAAAACTACAATGTTAACGTAATCTCGGGTGATAAAGTGGGTAATGGAGGCATTGACTTAAAGTATGAATTTGCAGGACTCAACTTGCTCAATGGTACAAGCCAGACGCATTACTTTATGCCTAAATCGGTTGGAACGGTAACTTTCGTCACTCCAGGTCAAGCCTTTGGAAACATGGCTGCTTCAGGAAGTATGGTTCTTCCATTGAATGCAAAGATTGACTTTGGCGTAGCTTATAGTGACGTTAACGGTACATTGTTCCCCTATGATGCTCAACGTTCAATGTGGGGTTGGTGGGACCGTCCAATATACGGTTCAGATTTCAACGCCCCCAACCTAATGAACAAACCCACCATTGCATCCATAGACCAACTAGCATTTGACGTTCACTTCGCAGGTACACAAACTGCAGGAGAATACAACAGTGCCTCAATGAAAATTGACCAGACTGTGGGCAACTGGCAACTTCCAGCTGACGTCGTGGATGGCAGAGAGCAAAATAGCAGCGGCATAATGGTTCCGTTAATGGGTAATGATGTTCTTGCGAACAGAAGCTTAGCCATAAACTATTATGTGACAGCTTCAACTTCAATGGGTTGGAATGTAAAGGACGCATCAGGTTCAAATGTCAACAACAACGGCGTAACGGCATCATCGAGATTCGATGTAGCTTCACAGCTATCCAACATTAAATTTGCGTCTATACAGTTGGGTAGCATCTATGATTGGGGAAAACCAACTTCAGCAACAGATGAGTTAAGAACATTTAATGTAACAAGCCAGACAACATCCATACAGAACTTCCAATCAAGCTACCAATCAGACGCGGGTAAATCTTCAACAGGCTTTGACATATCATCTTCAATGTACTTCCTAACCCAAGCTTTCCCAAGATGGGATGGATACTCAATTTACAATGACCCTGAAGTTTCAGTAATGGTGAGCAAGGGAACAGATCCAATCTCTAATCCCCCGCCATCGCAGTCGCCAGGTCAGCCAACTCCTCCGCCTACCCAAAATCCAAATCCATCTCCTCCACCAACCCAAAGCTCTACAACACCTCAACCGATCTCTAATCCAACAAATCAACCGACAAACCAGCAAACACCAAAACCAACACCCGCAACTCCAGTCGCTACACCACCATCCGGAACTACCCCTCCACCAATCCCTGAAATGCCAAGCATGACAATAATAATAATCGCAATCGTTGGCACCATAATAGCAATTGGATCACAGATGGTGGTTCGAATGAAAAAGCGAAAAACGAACTAGAAGAAGAGAACTTCTTTATTTTTTCTTTTTTTGTATAACTGAGTTGCCACTAGTAGCGTTGTCAATGCTATGATTAGAATGGTTGTGTTGGTAGATAATTCTGGAATAGTAGGGTTAATGGAGGGGCTGGGTTGGCTGAAGGGTGTAGGAGTAGGCGTTTCTGAGGGTTGAGGAGTAACTGTTTCGATTGGAGATGATGTGGGTGCTTGTTTTAAGACAAACCAGGTCCAGGTTCCTATGTCGAATCCATTGTTATTTTGGTTATTTGGTGTTGCGTAGCCGTTTTGAATCATTGCCATGTTGACGTTTTCATAGTGTGTTGAATTGTAGTCAAAGTAAACAACGCTCAGTAATCTGCCCTGTTGGTCAGTTGTTGCTGCCACGCCAGTGTCCAAGTAAACGGTTTTGCTTTGTATTAGAGTGGTTAAGTAATTTTTTGATTCTGAATATCCTGGTTGACCTGAATTTGGAGTGTCGATTGATGCAAGTCTTATTGTTTCGCTTGAGCCAATTTGAAATGAGCTTCCGTCAATTACAGCAGAAACAATTACTGTTCTATCTGTGGAAATAGATTCAGCTGTAACTGAAGAACAAAAGACAGCCAAAATAATTAAGGAGAATATTACTTTTGTTAGGATTTGGCAACGCATATGGATCATTGTTAATCAGGGGCTTCTGCTTTTATGGTTTTTCAATTTTGTACACTTAAGATTCCTGTAACTCGGAGTAGAGGTTGTCTTATAGAAAAAAATGAGTATTGTTTGCAAGAAATTGTATGGTTTTTTTGTATTTGCTAGTCTTTGTTTTTGTTTAGTTGTTTTTGTGGTTGTGGGAGAATTTTTTCAATGTTGATTGTGGACTTTTCACATTATATAATTGTTGAATAGTCAGTTGATTTTGCAGAAAATACTGATAGTCTGTTTTGGCTGGTTTTTTTATCAGGTGTGGTGCATGCAGATTGAGGCTTTTAAATATTTGAAAAGGTTTGTGTTGTGGTTGTTGTTTTGTTTTTAGGGTTTTGTTGTTGTCTGGAATTTCTTGCCTTCTTGTTTGCAGAGGTCGCGGATTAGTTGGCGTCCCGATAGGCAAACGGTGTTTAAGCCAATGGTTCCAATAGCCCACTGTCCTACCATGAAAAAGTTGTTAAGTCCCGGCAGCGATTTGCTTACGCCGTTTTTTGTGACCTCATTTTGGTATTCTTTGGGGGCGCCCCATGCTTGGTAACCGCGATGTGCAGCCGTCCAGTGCTCAGTTGTAATGGGTGTCACTATTTCTGTGGCTTCAATTTTGCTCTTAAAGCCAGGGAACCGCTTTTCTAATGTTTGAGCGATAAGATCGGCGACTTTTTGTTTTTCCGCTTGGTATTTTTGTATATTGAAGGCTAGTTGTTTCCAGTAGTCATAGTTAGAATCAAAAACTGTTTTGATAACTGTTTTACCTTTCGGTGCCAATGAGGGATCAAAATTGAAGATTTCCAAATCCAATCTATCTCTTTGTACATCTTCCACAGAGATGGGCTTGTCTAGAAAAAGCACCAAAGCATGAGGTTCACCTGGGAATTCTTGGGCAACGCCAAACCAAACCTCCAAACCAAAAGCTTGTTTCTTTGGGTAATTCTTGTAGTAGGAATTGATAGTTGGGTTTGTGTATTTACCTTCAAGCATGCCAAAGATTGTGGAGTACCCGTCCGCCGCCGAAACCACTAAGTCAGCGTATTGCTCTGAGTCGTCTTCAAGCTGCACTCCAATGGCAATGTTGTCTTTAACAATTATTTTTTTAATTTTTGATCGGTAGAACAATTTGCCTTCGAGTTCGAGGTAACGTTGTTCGATGTTGTTTGAGAGTGCCATGGAGCCTCCCAAAGGCCAGCCGCCGTCACCGTTGTTTAATGTTGCTAAGAAAATCAAAGCTATTACTGTTGGGACTTCTGGGATGTCATATTGGATAGTTGCAAATGCTTTTTGCAGGAATGGGTCAGTGAATTGGTCTGCGTATTCTTTTAAGGTTACTTTGCTGTACTTCATTAAACTACCCATTAATGGTAACATCTTAAGTTTAGTTCCCACTCCGCCTGACATAGCGGCGAACAAGTCGTAGCCGCTGAATTTGCGGGCTGCTTTGATAAATTCGCTAATTTGTTTCTCATCTGAGGGTGAAAGGATTTTGAGGTGCTCTTCAAGTTTGTCAAGGTTAGTGTAGACTGTTAGAACTTTTCCGGCATCTTCAACTTGTGTGAACTCTTTGAAGCTATATGCGCTCAAACCGTGTAGAGCTCCTAATTCTTGCCACATATGGTTGTTTACTGAGTTTGGGGTAATTCCGAAAACATTGTGCACAGCGTAATCAAAAATGTATCCCTTGCGTTTCCAAGATACACAGACCCCACCGGGTTTTTCCTGCATTTCGAAGATTTTGGTTGTAAATCCATTCATTTGTGCATAACATCCAGTAGCTAAACCAGCAAGGCCTGCCCCAATTATGATTATTGACTTGGTTGTCATTCCATAACCACGTTTGTTTTCTATTGATTATTATTTATGTTTTTTTAATATCGATTAGGGGTTGGAATTAAACCAGCATTCAGTAGAGCTCTCAGAAGAAATCCATCCTTGTCATTAAGAATTTATTATTGTTATTTCTCAAGCATTTCATACCTTTTTAACAAGTTATGAATGATTTTTGAATGATTTGCTTAAACCTTTGGCCTTCTTTTATGTTGTCCAAAATGAAAAAACTTCAACATTATCTTTTTCAAATTGTTTCTTCAAAATAGCCTTGACCTCATCTTCATCTAAATTCATTATTCCTTTTTTGTCCTTGTGCAACGGGATGCCAGTTTCTCTTAATGCACCATCTTTGGTGAAATCAAGGAACATATAATAGCGTTTATCATGCAACATTATAATTCTAAGAGATGAGAGTTCCCTATTTGGTGAAAGCCCGTTTTGTTCAAGGATAAAAGTAATTGAACGCGGTTTCTTTTCACTAACTAATCGTTTGTATTCTTCCCAATCTCTAATTCTTATATGACCCTCATTCACTGTCAAGGTTATTACCTTCGCTACAATCGACGCTGTGGTCAACTGCGGTAAAGTTTTTCTAGCATTTTCTATATTTTTGAACGACTTAACGATATTATCGAACTTAGTGTGAGTTTCCTTGTAGGTTTTTTCTACTTTTTCAATATGGGTTTAACATTTTATTTTTAGTGGAATGTTTAGTTTCATTTTAGATTTACTCCTTTAATCTGGAAATTAGCTCTAATACTTGTTGTTCAATTTGGTCTCTGATTTCTCGAACTTTCTCAATCGGCTTTCCTTTTGGGTCTTCGAGGTTCCATTCGATTGTGGGTTTAAAGAATGGTCCAGGGCAAATACCTTGGTCGTTGCAACCCATCGTGACAATCAGGTCTGAGTCCATTGCCATCTTTGCCGTAATTAGTTTTGGCTTATTCTCTGAGATATCGATGCCTTTTTCCTTCAAAACCTCAACAACCATAGGATTAACTCTTTCTGCTGGTTTGTTTCCAGCGCTAAAGGCTATAACTTCTGTTGTTTCCATATTTTTTTGCGAAAGCCTCTGCCATTTGGCTTCTACCTGCATTTTCAACACAGACAAATAGTATTTTTTTCAATATTCGTTCTCCTTTTGCTTTTTGAAACTTCTTTTCTATCAGAAAGTCACATTCTACAAACTATTCATAAAATTACCTCAAACAATCGTCCAATAACTTGACAGCACTTTTGATTATTTGAGTGAGGGTGGCGAATATTTAAGTTGATTGGTAGGAAATACTTCGTATTTTTCAATGAAGTCAATGTAGTAATATGGTCTGATTTTTCTGATTATTCAGAAATATTTAAAAGCGAAATTGAATTTATCAATAACGGATGATTGAAAATGGTGATGTGTAAAGGAGATTCCTGCAGAATTGATGCAATCGTAACCATCGATGTTAAGGGACAAATTGTTCTCCCAAAAGACTTGCGAGAAAAGGCAGATTTCAAGCCAAGCGACAAAATTGCTGTGGTTGCCTGTGAGAAAGATGGAGAAGTATGCTGTATTATGATGATCAAAGCAGAAAAACTTCGTGGTGCAGTGACCAAAACCCTAGGTCCATTACTCAAAGGAGTAACTGATCAGGAGAGTTAATTATGAAAGAAGAAAAAATTAAGAAACTTGTTAGAAATCGTTATGCAAAAGTTGCTAAAACAAATGGCTCTTGCTGTGCTTCAAGTGTAAGCTGCTGCTCAGCTCCCACTAACGAACAAGTAAGCAAGATGATAGGTTACAGTCAAGAAGAGATGAGTACGGTTCCAGAAGGTGCCAATCTTGGTTTAGGTTGTGGTAATCCTATCGCTTTGGCTTCTTTGAAAGAGGGCGAAAGAGTTCTGGATTTGGGTTCAGGTGCAGGTTTTGACTGTTTTTTAGCAGCTAAAAAAGTGGGCATGCAAGGCAAAGTAATTGGCGTTGACATGACTCCTGAAATGCTTGAAAAAGCAAGAGCTAACGCGAAGAAAGGCAAATACGCAAATATCGAGTTCAGATTGGGAGAAATTGAAAACTTACCTGTTGCAGACAATTCAGTCGACGTTATAATATCAAATTGCGTAATCAACCTCGCCCCAAACAAGAAGCGCGTTTTTGAAGAAGCTTACAGAGTTCTCGCTCCGAAAGGACGGTTAATGGTTTCGGATATTGTCCTCTTAAAAGAGCTGCCTGAATCTATCCGAGAAAATGTGGAAGCATATGCTGGATGCATCTCTGGAGCGGAGCTTAAAGACAGATATCTTGAACTCATACGCAAAGCTGGATTTCAAGAAGTAAAAGTTGTAGACGAAAAAACTTACCCGCTCGAATACATAGTAAGTGAATCTACTTTGAAGGAAGCAATAAAAATGGCGAAAATGACAAAAGAAGAGGTAATAGAGGCTGCAAACATCATAGTAAGCGTTAAAGTATCTGCCATCAAAACAAAATAAATTGCTAAAGTATTTAGATTGATAATTAATGTCAAAGTCTATGCAACGAAACTCGCATAAGATACTTACTTATCTAATTGCTGCAAACATAGTTTTAGATGCAACAGCTATTGCAATCTGGGCTGCCTTACCTGTCAATATATGGAATGGCATGTATCGGTTAGATTCCTTAATCGCTTGTTCAGAAGCAACCTTAGCTATAGCTTTTTTTGTTATAACGCTCATTGGCCTAAAAAGAAGGCGAAAATGGGCGCCAATTCTTGCAATAGCTCTAACTGTTACTCAACGAATCTTTGCCTTCTACGTATTCTTTCCAAGTATTGCGATACCAATACCTCTGATCTGGAGTTTAGTAATAATTTACTTTGCCTTCAAAGAAATAAAAATCTCAAAAACACCTTGATTTTTTCCGTTTGATAGTATAATCACTGAATTTCCTTAGTTTGTAACTGCACCCTCAACATAATTTAAGAAAAGAGACAGCAAAAAAAGATAGACTGATTTTGAAAAAATAAAAATATTGATTTTTTACTTAGGTCACTGTTAAACTTGTTGCTACCCAGATAGTTTCAGATTTATCACATGCAACTAAAGGCAATGTTCCCACAGTTTGAGGTGCACTCGCTGAAGCTACAAGTCTGCCGTTAGCATCCGTAGTCCCTGCGGTAAAACATACAGAAACATTCTCGTTTACTGTCCAACCATAAATTTCGGTATTAGCTGGAAAACCAGTAAGAGTAGCTGTAAATTGCTCACCCGCCTTAACCGACTCTGAATTCAAAGAGATAGAGGGTTTCTGGGCAGGCATTGCAAATGATATAGAGTACCCTACAACTAATCCAATAATCAAACCTAAAATTGTGAAGGCGATTACTCCATTTCTACTCAAGAAGGTTCACCTCCCCTAAAATTATCAAAAAAAGTTGAAAATGATTCTTTTTCATAAATCAGTCTCATTAATTATGTTGTTGTTCGTCATATTTAAAATTATTAGGGATTGAAAAATAACTACATTGGAATGATCATAATGATTTTTTTCACAACTATTGAGTTTATTTTTTAATTACATAAAACTTTGAGGCTCTCTTAAAGAAATATGATACCATTGGAATTGCTTCTAGACACCAAAGTAATGGGGACAAAACAAAGATTTTGGCATGTTCGTAAATTCTTTGTTTTTTATCAACTTTGGTAAAGTTCATTTGCAATCCTATTTGATAAACTCCGAAAAGAATAATCGTGTTTAAAATAAAAAAAGGAGTTAGCAACATAAAAAATGGAAATTCTGAGTATGATTGTTTTATTATGAATGAAGGTATAAGTGTGAAAAAGCTTACTGCTCCAAGAAACCAGCTTGTCAATCTGTATATTGCTTTTGCTTTTTCCCAGAGTCCTAGTCTGCTTAAATTTTCAATATTTCCTTTTATCCATCTTTGTCTTTGCTTTATAAAATCAGAAAATGTAAATGGTGATTGTTCTTCGAGAATTCCACCATGCCAACCAAAGATTTTTCCATATTTTTCATGTGCAATGTATCCAAACAGACTGTCTTCTGCGCAGGTATCGGGGAAATCCCAGCCAATACTCTTTTCTATATCTGCCCTGATGAGCAGATTTGAACCATGTAACCAATCAGGTTTTTTTTGCGATTCCAACATTGCACAACAAGAGTAACAAAATGTTGGTCTCACAGCATCCAGATATTTGACCAATTTACTGCCTGAATTCATTTTATTTGGATATGTTATTAGTCCTTCTGCGATTGGTTCTCGATTATTATCTGCGTGATCTAGAATTGATAATAGACCTTGTCTGGTAATCATTGATTCATCGTCAAGATGATATATCCATGTGCCAAGAGTATTGTCTCCATTTTCCTCTCTTTGTTCTATCGCATATTGTAATGCTCTAGCTTTGTATTTGGCATTGTTGACGGTTGAATAGTTTTGAGGAACAGTTATTGTGACTGCACCATCGAAGCTTTCCTTTACTTCCGAAACTACATTTATTTTGTAATTTTCGTATCGAACTTCTTTGCATATCCGTCTTATGTTTTCAACAGAATCTTTTACAATTTTCATATTTCCGATTGTAGTTATTTGAAATATTATTTTTTTGGGGTTGATTGGATCGAATGTTTTCTTGACTAATTTTTTTCTGTATTTTATTATGTCATAGGCCAATTTGAAATATATTGGCATGCCAAAAATCCACAAGATCCAAATATAACTTAGAAGTTCCAAAACTAATTTTCTCCATTACTGATTATTATTTTCATTTCTTATCAACTTTTTCTAAAAGAGTTTTCTAAGAATTCTTTGATCCAGATTCTTTTCGATATTTAGCCAGACTCTCTAAAATCTATTAACCAACGAAGATCTATCAATGATAAAAAGCTATGCTACGAATTGTCCATTAAGAAAATTAACCCATAGATCTAAAGCAATAATGTAAAATGAAATGGCAACAATTGTTGCAATGATTATTGATTTCTTACTTCCTGAAAAACCAGCTGTTAATGGAATCCATAGCGGAAACAAGACAGCAATAAAACGTGGTGTAGAAACTAGCGCTCCGAAATATAATATTCCAATGTATCCAGCGAAAGAATAAATCCATAATGACTTATCTTTTTTCCAAGTTCTGGAAAATAACAAAATGGGGAAAAGTAAGGAAAGTACTTCTGCAATTGGAAGAAGCCAATGGGTAGCGATCGGGGATGGTTGATAAGGCGCATCAAGCAAAGCTTTTACGCCATATCGTGGGATTCCTTCTGTGAGTAAAGTTCGGAAAGAGTAGAGCCAAGACCACTCAGATGTATGTAACGGTGCAAGAAAATCACCAGTAGAGATACCCAAGCTTGCAAACCACATAGTGAGGGACGCTATTGGTAGAAGACTCAACAGTATGTTTCGGATTCTGTGAGTTTTTTGTTTAAGTGAAACGTAAAGCATCGGTAAAACAATCAATATTCCCATAGTCCTTGTCAAAGGTGCAATCATTGCAAAAGCAGCTGCACCAAATATTTTCCCCCTATTTAATAGGAGCCAGGCACCTAAAACAAAAAACAATAGCGAACCCTCAGTGTAAGCAACAGTTGTAAAAGTGAAAACATATGGCGAAAACGCTAGTAAAAGAGTTGATAACAAAGCGGCTTTTTTACCGATATAGCCTTCTGCTAATAATTGGTAAAGAGGAATCCAAAGAACACCAAAAACACAAGCTGTCAGTACAAGGGAAATCATTGGACTTTGCAAAACAAAGTTCAATATTTTCGCAAAAAATGGAAAAACAGGCGAAAAAGTGTAGCTCTGTATTGAAAAATCATAGCCTTTTGTCATTATGTTTAAGTACCAAGCGCTATCCCAACCCAAGAAGGTTAGAGGCCAGTTTCCCAAAATTCCTGGATTAGCAAAAAAAGCATTATCCTGAGCCCAACTATAAGCTCTATTAGGGTCTGACCAGAACGTACCTGAATCTTGAATGTTCAAAAGATTGCCAATAAGAACGCTTCCTGCGATTTTGGCCAATAAAACTATGAGGAGAGGAACGAATAGTCTTTTTGGTAAATTTATTTTCCAGAATGTAAAGTTTCCCTCAAAAAAACCATCCTTTGAATAAATCTTTCTTATTTTGATAGGAAAATTCTTAAAAGGATTCAGATGTATTTTGCTGCCTCAATAAAAAACGAGCAGAAAAGAATTTAAAACTTTGCAAACAAAGAAATATCAGCTTTTCACATAATCGTGGACCATTAAGGAATTTATTAGGAAGGTTAAACTCTAACGCTAAAACACCAAACGCCTATAGTTGAAAAAAAAGAACCGCTGTTTCTAAACCGACTGGGGCACCTTGTAAAACCATTTACCTTTAATTCAGGGGGAATTGTGGAGTTGAGAATATACCCGGATAATAGACCGAAAAATTTGGAAATCGCAGCTTTGCAGAAGGGCTTAGTCTTGGTGGTTAAAGGTTCAGAGCTCGTCGAGGAAGGAGCAGGATTCGGCGTTCCTATTGCAAAATACTCTGACACAACTTTCTTCTCAAGAAACGCAAATCTTTACGTTGAGGAGCACGATGAAAACGTTACTGTAATCACAAAGGTCTTTTCTTTGGATTCGATTTCGAAAAAGCGAGTACATGGAGCTTTTATTAATAATAAAATTTACTCAGTTTTTCACAAGACCTTTGAAAGGGCATATCTCAACCGTGGAAACATGAGATCAATTTTCGATTGGATAATGAGGCTGAGGAAATCATTTGGAGTAGAAACACACTTCGTCAACGTCTTATCGCGGGGAAAAGTCACCGTTAGATATCATTGTTATCCTGACCACATTAAAGTCTGTGCAGATTTCTCTGATGTTGATATGACAGGTTGCCAAGAAATCCTTATTTTGAACGAACAAGGTGCAACTTTTTTCAGAAAATTTAGAAACGGAAATTCAATCTTACTAGACAAAAAGATTGGTGCATGGACAAGAGTTGACGCAGAAGTGGCAGAATTTTCCGATCTTGAAGATCACATTTCCTTTTCTATTGGAAAAAGAGAAGGCGCGATTATGTGCTGTGGATGGGAGCAAGTCAAAGATAGGTTCTCATGGGCTGGAATAACTTTTTCTTTAAGTCCGAAGACTTTGGTGTTTGACTACACTATCCAATTGAGGAACGGTATCATAGGAAACCACGAAGTCGACTCGCCAAACCATTAGCAAGTCTCAACTCAACTGGAAAACCAAAATATCTGTGCTCTCCAACGATACCGAGCGATTCGATTCATGACTCCATAGCCCAATTTGAATCCTAATCCATGCTCATCAATTCGAGATTTCGGGTAAAACGCATATCTAGTAACAGCCGATATTATCTGCAGTTTCTCTACGTATGCTTTGCTGTGCCATGGTGGTTTGAAATGAAAAACCTCTATATTTCCCCATTCCTCAAGAGATTGCGGAGGCTGAAATCCAGATCCGAGCGACTCTATCATAGGGCTAGGAAAAGGTGTGTACATAAAAATGCCATAATGCTGTGTCCGTGGATTTACCTCTTTCATTTTATCCATTAACTCGAAAGTTTTCAGCAGGTCGACGTAGGTTTCGTTTGGGAGTCCGCTGAGCCAAGAAACATAAGGATCTATTGAAGGCGCCCATTTCCTGAGATTACCTACTGAATACAACATCTGCTCTGCAGTGACGTCTTTGCAGACGAATTCTTGGAGTCGTTCTGAACCACTTTCGCCACCGAAATCCAGCTCCATGCATCCTGCCTTCTCTAAAAGGCTCAAAAAATCTCTATCATAGGTTGAAAGATAATCAAATCTACAGTTTGCTCGCCATTTTATTTTGATGTTCCGTGAGATTATGCCTTGACAAATATCTCTAACTCGCTGTTCGTCAACAAAAAAGTTGTCATCTATAGGATCAATAATTTTAACATGATGGAAATTTATGGAGTACATATTCGATTTCGTCGAGTACGCGAAGAGCGCTTTTGCCTCTCCAATTGCGTTTGTTGAAGTCAGTATTGTAGCAGAATCCACAACGATGTGGGCATCCCCTACTAGTTTGAATATGAAATCTGCCTGATTGGAGTGTGGGATACTTTTCCAATTTTATAAGATCATAAGGCAACTCGATTGGAATATCGTCTAAATCTATAAGATCTGCCTCGCCTGTGCTCTTGATTAATCCTTCACTCTTGAATGTTAAACCCCTAACGTCGGCAAATCTTTCACCAGCAGCGAGCTTATTTGCCAGCTTTGGGACTACACCTTCTCCCTCGCCACGAACAGCAATATCAACGAATTTGCTTGCCGCAGTCTGCTCAGGCAAAAGAGTAGGATGCACTCCTCCCCAAACGATTGGACAAGAGGAATTCTCCGAGCGGACTTTTTTCGCAAACTCTAATCCATAATGAATTTGTTGTCCACTCATGCAAGTTATTCCGACAAATAATGGGTTTCCAATGGTCGTGGTTTTGAAATCTTCCAAACGCATGTCCAGGATTCGAACTTTGTGGCCTTCACGTTGAAGTGAACTCGCAGTGTAGATTAGGGCGAGTGGAATCTGTGGCTCTGGTGCTCGATATTTTCCTGGAAAAACGAGAAGTATATCCTTCTTCGGAAACAAACTCGGATACACGTGGTCTTTAGACTGGGTTATAATTTAAACTCCCATTAGAACATTCAGATTTGAGTTCTTATTGCTTTTGTTTTTCATAAATTCATTGAAAAAGATAGTGTGAGCTGAAGAGGATAAATTCTATCCGTGGAATTTGACTAACAATGCACACATTGACGCTTAGGCTGATTATCGATCGTCGAAATGAAGAGTTTTATGGTCTTTTTCTGTATTTTGCTCGGTAAGTTTAAAGGTGGGTATAACACCGTTATGATTTAGTTAAATAGTTATGAAGGTGTTAAAAACGCAAATTAGTGAACCTCTAATTCAACACTTGGGTACTTCAATAAGTTCCCATATGCTTACAGAAAAACGTGAATTAGGTCCACAAGTAAAACAAATAAGAATTTACGCGCCGGAAATCGCCGCAAAAGCCCAAGCAGGTCAATTTGTAATTTTGCGAACGGACAACGAAGGAGAGAGAATACCCCTCACCCTGGTTGATTGGAATAAAACTGAAGGCACAATCACCCTTATCTTTCAAGAAGTAGGGGTATCAACCAAAAAACTCGGAGCCATCCAAGTTGGAGAGCAAATTCCAAACCTAATCGGTCCGTTGGGGAATCCCAGTAACATAAAATTCTACGGTTTAGCTGCAGTTGTATGTGGTGGTGTAGGAACAGCAGCTGCTTACCCCATAGCAAAGGCATTGAAAGAGGCAGGAAACTGTGTCGTCACTATAATTGGTGCAAGAAATCGTGAACTGCTTATCTTAGAAGAAGAAATGAAAAAGGTTTCAAACGAGCTCCACATTTCAACAGATGATGGATCAAAAGGACAAAAAGGCTTCGTTAGCGACCTTCTGAAATCGTTAATAGACAAGAAATACAAATTCAACATCGTATATGCCATAGGTCCTCCAATAATGATGAAGACCACTTCGGAAGTAACCCGACCCTACGCGATCAAAACAGTCGTTAGTTTAAACCCAATAATGGTTGACGGCATGGGAATGTGCGGTGCATGCAGAGTCACAGTTAATGGTGTTACAAAATTCGCTTGTGTCGATGGTCCAGAATTTGATGCACATCAAACCAACTTCGATGAGTTAATTAAAAGACTTAAAGTTTATCCTTCAGAAGAGAAACAAGCAGTGGAGTTCCACGAACATCATGGAGGAGGAAGTTGTCAATGCGGGAACCACAAATAGTTAAAAAACCTGTCAATCAAGACAGGACTTGCGCTGTTCCTATGGATAAACTTGGTCCAAAAGACCGTGCCACGAGCTTTTCTGAGGTAGCTTTAGGTTATAATCTAGAAGAAGCGTTAGCTGAAGCTCAAAGATGTTTATCCTGCCCTAACGCGCAATGCATCAAAGGATGTCCTGTAGGAATTGAAATTCCAACGTTTATCAAGCTGATTAAAGAAAAAAAATATGACGAAGCCATAAAGAAGATTAAAGAAAAGAACAGTCTCCCAGCTATTTGTGGAAGAGTTTGTCCTCAGGAAGAACAATGCCAAAAATTCTGTATCAAAGGAAAAAAGGGCGACGCTGTTTCGATTGGAAGACTTGAGAGGTTCGTTGCAGATTTGGAGCGAGAAAAAAAAATTAAGACTGCTTTTATAGAAACCAAGAAAGTTGCTTTAACCGGTAGAAGAGTAGCAGTTATCGGTGCGGGACCAGCGGGATTAACAGTTGCAGCTGAACTTGCAAAACTTGGGCATAAAGTAACAATATTTGAAGCCCTTCAGGTCGCCGGCGGTGTCTTGGTTTACGGAATCCCAGAATTCAGGTTGCCCAAAGAAATCGTTCAAGCAGAAGTAGACTACATAAGAGAATTGGGTGTAGAATTATACACTGACGTACTAATTGGAAGAACATTTACACCACAAGAACTATTCGATCGTGGCTTTGAGGCAGTGTTCATTGGTTCAGGGGCTGGATTGCCAACATTTCTTGGAATACCAGGCGAAAATTTGAGTGGAGTATATTCAGCCAATGAATTCTTGATAAGAGTTAACCTGATGAAGTCTTATCGTTTCCCCGTATTTGATACTCCTATAAAAGTTGGGAAGAATGTAGCGGTTATTGGAGGGGGTAACGTTGCAATGGACTCTGCAAGATGTGCCTTACGTTTGGGCGCTGAGCATGTCTGCATAATATACCGAAGATCAAGAGATGAAATCCCTGCGAGACAAGAAGAACTGCTTAATGCTGAAGAAGAAGGCATAACGTGCAAGTTCCTAGCATCGCCGACCCGGTTTATCGGAGATGAACAGGGAAGGGTTAAAGGAATTGAATTAGTTGAGATGGAACTAGGAGCGCCCGATGGGTCTGGCAGACGAAAGCCGGTGCCGGTTAAGGGTTCTGAATTTGTAATGGATGTAGATACCGTTATCGTTGCCATTGGACGCACACCAAACCCGATTATACAAAAAGTAACAAAAGGGCTTGAGACGACAAAACAAGGTACTATTGTTGCTGACCAAGAGACCGGTAAAACAAGTCTGGAAGGTGTATACGTAGGCGGAGATATAATGACTGGAGAAGCCACTGTTATCAGTGCTATGGGGTCAGGCAGAAGATCAGCTAAAGCAATACATGAATACCTTTTGAAAAAAGATGTTGGTCACTGCAATACTCCTGCTATTTATTGTCAATAAGCGAAGACGCTCAATTTATTTAAGAAAAATTTTTGAAAGTCTTAAGTCGCAAGGCGTTCTTATCAAAATTCTCGCGCCAGTCGCAAGAGACAACTTTGAAATCTCCAAACTATTTTCAAAATTCGGCCTTGTAAAACATATCCCAGCGAATTATGTTGGGGTAACCATAATAGACGGAAAACATCTCTTTCAGTCTCAAAACTATTCCATCAACGAAGTTAATTTGGATCCTCAATTATTTTATTGTAATTCAAACCCTTACATTAAGCGAATGCTAAGTACATTAGAAGATATGTGGGAGAAAGCTTCCGAGCCTTCAATTATAACTTTGGAGTCAATAACTGGACCTCATGGGTACAATCTGTTTCCTTTCTCCAAAGAGGAAGATATAGATTCAGCAAGGAGAACAAGCGCCCCCTTCAAGGTCATTGATATAAAACCACCAGGATCAGTCACGGAACAAGACATATTAAATAAAATAATAACAGGTAAAAAACATAGAATTACACCATCAAACGCTGTAAATGTGATGTATGCAAGCGCCGCGAGAGACTTAATTGTAACGATGACACCACCACAAAAAAAGTAGCAGTTTTCAACCCGAAACTGGGCTTTTAGAAGGTAAGCAAGGTTCTTTGGCGGCTATAAAGATTATTAGTGCTGCAATGACTGCGAATATTCCAAGTGATAAGCCCAACATTTGGAAACCTTGAGTAAGGGCAAGACCTCCAAATGCGGTTCCTATGGTGATTCCGATTGAAGTGAAGACTCCGTTTATCGACATCATTGTTCCTCGAGATGTGGGTACTTGTTCAACAATCAAATTATGTGATCCCGTGACTGCGAAACCGCCGATCAAAGTTGCGATAAATGACATAAAAAGTGCGCTATAAACATCGGGCATAAACACAACAGCTGCAATCAGTATGCCTCTTGTGAACCAAGTATAAACAACGAAACGTTTTCGACCGAATCTATCGATGAGTCTACCGCCAATGAAACTTCCAAAGGCATAAACCAAAACTACGGCTACAGTAATCAAAGCGACCCTAAAGTTTGTAACTTGGGAACACTTTTAGATTTGATTTTTTAGGTTTATGATTTCGCATATTCTCTCAGGGTTTTTAGAGGAAAAGACAAACACTCTGCCTTCCTTGGGTGTAACTTCAACGGCTCTGGCAAACGAAGTTGTATAAGCCATTGACCCGTCTATTCCAGCCCTTACCCCTACTCCAAGGTATCTGCCAAACGCTTTGGTTGTTTTGCAAGACGTAATATCTTTGAGTAAAAAGGACTTTTTATCAAATCGACCATAATTTACCGAGAGACTCTTGTCATTAATTTTTATTTGAAGCCCTCGGTAATTCCAGAATACTAACGCCAAGATTGCCAAAACCACCCAAGCGAATGAAATTCCCAAAATATCTTCAATTAAAAATTCTTTATTGAAAATTAGAATTGCAAAAGTTACAACTATGATAATTAAGATAACGCCTGAAAATAAACTCTTTACTAAAGTTCCTGCAGGAACCCACTCATTATATTCGACATTTTCCATATGTAAATATCAAAGTTGCACCAGATAAATTTTCGTCATTATTACTATTTAGAAGAGGGGAAATTGGTGAAGAGTCAGCCAATTTATGGCTCTTGCTTTGGGCTATTTGTTCTAAGCAACTCAATGAGTCTGAAAAAGAGAATGATCCAAGTTCCAGAACGACATTTAAAGATTGGAGATACCTCGTTTATCATGGATAATTCTGCTAAAAAGCTCTCGGCTTCGGCATCAAAAAGCTGAAGCCTTTCCTTATGAACCTCATCCTGGTGTTTAGGTATTAAAACGTGATATTGCGGCAATATGTAATTAAGAGGAATTCTTTCTTCATTTTCGTCTTTTATTCCATTTGTCCAACTGTCACTGTATTTGAATTGTTCAGGAGACATCAGAGTGTACCGAGCTATTTCCAGACTTAACCTGTAAGCTATATTTAGGTCAAGCAATGAGTTGCTACAACCTACCGGTGGGCTAAGCGATGCCAAAGAGTACACTGCAGCAGCATAACCTGCTAGTTTGGGGTAAACAAAATTAGTTAAGACGGAAGCGAAGAATCCATTTTGAGTGGCGTTTTTGAATGCTTTAGATTTAACATAAGCTTTCAACTTTTCTTTGTTACCCGTAATTGAGGTATCAGGTTGGAGTGTGGGTAGCATGAGTTCTAGTATGTCCGCAAAAACATAGACGCAACTTGAGTAATCTCTATGCCAAATTCCCCAAGAATGATCAAACCAGGAGTCGATACCTGAATTCTTTGTGAAGAGAAGCATGTTAGCTAAGCTCATGTATTCTTCAGCGACTTTCTTTGGAATGTTTAACTTCTCGACTGATTTTAGAAATTTGTCGTCATCCAAAATTAGAACCTGTTCTGTTTCAACTTCTGGGTTATGGGTCCATTTATCCCGTATGTAGTGAAGTGCATTTGCAAGCTCACCATAGGCGTATTCATCGTTTTGTAGAAATAGGTTTCGAGCTTTGTCAATTTTAAGTAATGTTTTTTTGTTGTGGCCTGTTGCGTGAGGAAAATCGCCCTGAGAATCTGGTCCAGTTGATCCATCTATAAAAATTTTAGTGTTTTCTTCAGAGAATCTTAATTCAGAAGCGATTCTTTCGGCGATCGCTTTATGCGTGGTTCGAAGCATTTGAAGCAGCCATTAGAAGATTGTGAATAATGGCTGTTAAGTATTTTGTGATTCTTATGAGTCCGCATGCATTTTTATTTTTGCAAGATGGTAGATTATGATTATCTTCTACGTACCCTCGAAAGAGCAAGAATAACTAAAAGTAAAATAAAACCAATTACCAGAAGAAGATCCAAGTTAATTGTTGGCGAAGTGTCCTCAGTCGGTAGGGGTTCAGAAACAAACTCCAACGAACCAATCGAGTATGCCGTCCATCCACCATCTTGGTAGTCAGGTGGAGTCCATCCAAGAGGGTTAGAACTGCCTGTGGCTTCAACCCAAATCCAGCCAGCATCTCTATTGTCATTGGGAACGTCCCAGTAGCTATTTGCGTTAGAAAATTCGGGAAGCCAAATTAAAAGAGCAACATGATCGGGAGCGTCTACTACAGCTGCATCAAAACCCGCTCCAACATAGATTGTGCCACATAAGAAAGCCAAGTCTTCGCAGTCTCCGACGGCTGTAATGCCTGTAGCTTGGTTAAAGTGCGTGAGCCATTTCATCAGCATTCCATGCCCATTCTTCTTGAGCAACTCCATCTCTGACAACATTATCGCTATCATAGCCATATTCTGTCCACTGCTGAACATACTTCAAAATAGCAACTGCCCTTTCATTCTCACTTGGATATTCTGCTAAAAATGTTTCACCAATAGTGAAAGCAAGTTCCTTGTTTTCGTTGAGTGTTTCTGTTGCAAGGTTGGGTAAATATCCGTGAAGTCCGGCATAGTAGTTTCTGTCTATTCCAAAATTGTCAAACCAATCACCATCTTGTAGATTGAAGCTAGAAGCAGGAGATCCCTTTACAGTCTGTCCTATAGTTAAAAATGTGATAAAAAGAAACGAGAACAAAAGGAGTCGTAACTTGCTGGACAATTGATATCGCCAGTTATCCTATCGGAAGGGTTAAGCTTGCTAACATTATTAGCCCTAAGAACACTTCATAGCAAAACAAATAGACTCCGATAGCTAATGGATGTTTGTTGATATCATTTAAGTCAATGCCGAATGGTCGAAGTTTTGCAAAAACTAAGTAGAATAAACCGCCGAAGAATAAGCTTACAAAGAAACTGATTGCGACAACCAGAAGTCTTTGCAGATTGAAATAAGCGCCTAAATTGACTGATTGAGATAGAAAGAATGGATTAACCATTGAGCCATAAACTACTAAACCTGCATAAACAAAAAAGCCACCTACAAAGAGACTAGTTGCTAAAGAATTACCCTTGAGGCTCTCGAACTCTTTGATTTTGGTTGTTAGAAGGGTTATGCACTTTATTCCTATGTATCCAATTAGCAGACAAATCAGACTTGAAATGAAAGCTCGAAAGAACCATAAAGCCAGCGATACTATGAAATCTGAACCAGCCAAGCCAATTCTCCCTAATGAATTATATTATCTTTTTGAAATATAACTCTTTAAACCTTAATTGGTTTATTTTTTAGTTTATTTTAAATATTGAAAGGTCTATATTTTCTCTTGAGGAAGAGACTTGAATTTACTGGTTTTTCTTGCCATTTGGGCAATAATATGGTACATTCCATTACCCCCTACAAAATTTAGGATTTTGTCGATTCGTCGAATAGCCTCATTAGTAATAGGGTTAATTCTTTTTGGAATTAATGTCCTTGTCCAGACTCCTCTTAGCACATTTGTTTATTTCCTGTTTTTTTCAAGGTTTGCCGTAGCATTCTTTGAATACTTTGTTTCCATGAAACTTTTTAAAGTCGAGCAATTTGATAACAATTTCCGATCAGGCCAATTACCGCTGTTTCAGTTTAAGCTCAAACAAAGAAGAACACTTCTTGGAATTATTTTGGTTGCTATCTTTTTGGTTTCGATATCCGGAATAACAGTGTTTGGCGAAGTTCAACGAGTAACAAATGCCAATTACTTCAATGGTTTTATTCAACAAACTTCAGGTTTACCTTTTAGCACCACAATTCCGGATAACATGGTACGTTTGGTGACTCAAGAACTAGCAATTTCGATTGCGAGACGTCACATGTCCGAGTTTGGTAGCAACACGCAGGTATTGGATTGCCACGTTACAAAGTCTCCTGAAGGAAAATTAGTGTGGGTTGCAACGATTGGTTCAACGAATATAATATCAGAAAACTACATCAAGGGATTCGTTATTGTGGATGCAAATGAACCTGCTGCTGCCCCAAAAATAGTGCATATCCAATTTAACGTAGGGCAAGGCTTATTTTGGGACCGAAATATTCCTTTTCGCAACTATGTAGATGATATGACGAAGACTTACGGTGTGTCATATCCGACTTGGAACATGGATACTAATCAATCGATCTATGTTGTTACCAGTTACAATTTGGGATTTGATTTTGTAAGAAGATACGAAACACCATTGGCTTATGATTCTCAAGGTAATTTAGAATATGAGCCAAAAACATTGAGCCAAATTCCAACATGGATGACTCAAGTTTACGATGAAGATTGGCTTGAGAACATGATTAACGAGTTTGGTAACTTTAAACGTGGCAATGGTTTTGATTATTTTGCGGGTGGGTTTTTGTGGATAGTTCCGCCAAGTCAGGATCGTTTTCAGATGACTGAGGATACTCGTTATGTTGTAGATCCTGAAAACAAGGATGTTGTAGCCTTGGTATGTGTTAATCCAGCCGAAAATCAGAGAACGCTGTCTGGAGTGTTTAAGGCCACTCGTGAAGGTGTTCTTTATTACGATCTTAAGCAATCAAACTATATTTCCGGCATGACGGCGGAAGATCTGGTTGAAGGAAGACTGCCCAAACCTGCAACTGGAGATTATTACGCTGTAATGCCTTTGCTTTACACTGTTGAAGTTACTCCTGGAAACAATCGACTTGCTTGGTATGTTCCTATTTATTGGAATGAGGGAAGCGGTGAGAGTGATGAGACGATTTACTTGGCAGGTTTCGCAATTGTTGATGCGCAGGATACTAACAAGATTGTTTCAACTATAAATCAAGAAGGAATAACTAGTGAACAATTGGTGGAGCAAACAAGACTTGAATACGCTAAACTGTTTGGAGCTATTGTATCTTCAGATATTAGAATTTCCGCTAACGTTTTAAATTCTTATGAGTATGTTCAAGATGGAACCACACATATAATTTTGCGTTTGAATAGCAATACTTACCCCTGGATTGAAGCTACACCTAAAGATATCTCTGCACAGCAATGGAATGAACTCATTTCAACATTGCCAGGACAAACAATCTTTGCTCAAATAGAAATACGCGATGATAGATGGATGGTCACTGACTTTAGCAATCAAAGCCCTCCATAAAAAATAACGTTAGACTTTCAAGTCCAAATTTTGGAGAATTCACCCAGAAAGGCATCCGAGAGTTCAAGCTTATGCTTTATTGATGCGTTCTATTGTAGGGGAAAGTTCATTAAGCGTCTTGGAAATCTCTTCAACAATTCCGTTTAAAATGTAAGCAAAATCTTCCCGGCTTCTTCTAATCACTTTACTGATTAAGTATTTGTTTGCTGTCAGCGGGGTTCCTTTTAGCTGAATAGTCTCTTCAATTGCATTTTCGATATTAATCTTGGTACTGCCATACAGGGTGAGACACCATTGAAGGGACTGCAAATTTCTTATGTTATAGTGCCAAAAAGTGTCACAGAGGCAGTAACCAGTGTCTTTTCGGTTGAGCGATTCAAACTCGTTCATTAATTCTCCATTTAGAAGCATTTCGTAATATCGTATCTTGTACTTGTGAGCTTGACTTCCGAAGTTCAATCCTATCCTAATATCAACTGGTGTAAATGTTACTCCAACATTTGCCTTTTCAAAGAGGGCACTATTATCCTTTGTTTCATGTGTCAGAAAAGGTAGCAAAATTCCGCCAGTATTGGGCGTAAAGCCTGATATTTGAGCAGCCTGTAATGAGGGTGTTAACTTTTTTCCTATTTCCAGTTGCAAAGCTGGACACTTCTCATAAAGTTTATTTAAATTGTCAAAATCAGAATCATCAAGCTTCTCGTATTTCTCATTTGCAGAAGGTAGCTTTGTTCCAAGAGTTGCTATATCCTCAAATGTTCTATTTCTGAGTTCTTTATCTTGGTTCAAGCCTGCCTCAGTGCAAAGAAACCGCAATATTTCTTGAGCTTTAAGGTTAATCTTTTTTTGGTCGATTTGAGAATTAGGGTTCATAAGGAGGTCGTAAAAATCCACGTATTCTCTGAGTTTTTGGGCTGTCGAAGGGTTGATATGGCTTTTCTGCTCCAAGAAACGGATGACCTCATAGGGTTTTATATCACTTGGATTTTCCTTCTGAAACTTTGTGAATTTTAGGCTGGTCTGGATTAGTACTCTATTGAAAGATACTGAGCAAAGATTTTCGTATAGTCCTTTAGGTCCAACTAAATACTCTTTAAAGCGATGGAGTGCCAGTAAATACCGAATCGTACTTATTGTATCTTGGTCAAAGGCAAAAACTGACATTCTTAATCTTTTCCTCTATGTTCTGTATATTTCTTTTCAAAAAGCAAACTCCTTAATATTTTTGGCTTAGAATGGTTTTTGATTGAACTGATATTGTTTTCTATAATATTAGGGGCGTTGCCAAATTTTAGTTTTGCTTAGGGAAAACCATTTTTTTGGGTGGCAATCAAAAAGTAGGAAAAGATGGGTTATTACGTTGAACAATTTAATTTCTGCATACCTGAGTTTCAAAAAAAAATTAACATATTTGATTAATGGAAAAAACCGTGATAATAATTTTTTTTTAATTAAAAAAGAAAAGAAATTTATTTGATAATGATTTCTGCGATTTGTGTAAGGTCTGTTAGGCTGTTGAGTTTGACTTTTCCATTGGATATTGTATAAAGCGTGTTATCGATGTATAGAGCTCTGATAACGCTTAGGTTATAGTCGCCGTAATAGTTTTGTTGGTTTGTGGTTTCTTGGTGTGTTATGCCGCCTTCTAATTCGAAACCTGCGGGAGTTAGTTTGAACACGTAGGCTCCTTGCCAGTAGCCGCCTTGTAGAGGAGCTATTCCAACATCTTTGCCGCTTGGAGGAACTACGTTTCCGCTATTAATAACTCCATATTGGGTAATTGAGACTGGAATAACTAGTAATTCTTTTGCATTGTCGAATAGGAATGCTTTTGGATCGTAAAGCGCGTCTGATGATGTGTAGTCACCTTGAACAATGTATTTTGCTATTTCTGTTGGGTTGTTCACGTTTGTTACATCAAATAGCGATAGTTTTACTGTGTTGTTTTCCATGCCAAGGCCAATGACGTGGTTCTCGTCGTACATGTGGAGGTAGCTTGAGTATCCTGGGATTTTGAGTTCTCCTGCGACTTTTGGTTCTGTTGGGTTGCTGAGATCGATCACGAAGAATGGGTCTGTTTGTCTAAAAGTAACTAAGTATGCTTTGTTGCCCATGAATCTAGCTGAGTAGATTGTTTCGGTTACAGCTAGGTTTTCTATTTTTCCGACAACGGTCAAATTCATGTTTAATACGTAAATGTTGCTGCTGCTTTGTTGTTTTTGTGAGGTTGTTGCAATTCTAAAGTTACTGTTGTATTCATCCATTGAATATTGGTTTAAGATGTAACCTGGTACGCTTCCTTTGGTTTCAAATGTTAAAACGTCTTTGTTTACGCTAACTCGGTAGATTGAAGTATAATCTCCTGCTTCGCTCCATGTTGGATAAGTAACGTAAATGTTGTCGAGTGAAACATACATGGTGCTTGCTCCTCCCATCAAAACTGTCATATTTGTCAGTTTTTCTGCGTTATCGTTTATGTTTAAGCCGACAAATGTTGTGTAAGTGAAGTAGTTGTTGGCTATGTCGGAGTAGTTTGCCGAGTCTGAGTAGTATATTTTTGAGGGGGCTATTTCTGAGGTTGCTGCATCTGCATAGACTGTTGGTAGAGGCAATGCGTTGTTTTCTAAGATGTAGGCTGGTTGGCTGACTATGGCGTATACGTAGTCACCGATCATTCGGCTGTTGAAGTAGCTGCCGCTCAATGTGAAGTTTCTTGCAAGTATTGGGTTAACTTTGTCTGATACGTCGTAAACATTGACAAATGTTCTGACTTCGTTGAGGTAGGGGGAAATATATCCTTCACGCGGAGCCATTATATCGAGGGCGTAAACTTGGTATTCGCTGCCTATAACGACGAGTTTATTGCTGTCTTGACTTAGGTACATTCCTGCCAAGTATACGTTGTTGTCAAGGGTTATTCTTGAAATTGTTCTTGGGTCTTGTGGATCAGCTTTTAGAATGTAAATGTAGTTTGAATTATCGTTGGATGCAACATAGAGGTAGCTACCATCATTTTTTACGATGTCTGCTTCGTCAACACCTGCTACTTGGATGTTTGTTGTTGAATGAGAATTGCCTTGGGAAGCGGATTCAGATGCCATGGTTGGGGCAGCTGTCGTAAATGAAGCATCACGTGAACCTTCTCCTAAAAATTTTGAATCCAAAGGTCCACCGGCGTAATTGGTGCTTCCTTGACTGTTGGTGAGTAGAAAGTTTCTAAGTTCAGATTCATCTGTAAAAGTTCTCAAATTTGAAGTCGCTGGTTGATTTGTTAGGGGTGTTAAACCTGGTGTTGAACCTAAAACGAAAACTACTGATACTAGGACCATTGCGGCTAGAACTGCTGCTGTGCCGTAAATTCGCATTTTCTTTTTGACTTCTTGTTGAATCATTTCTTGTTACCTTGGTATGTGATAATACCTGCGTCTAATATTATACTAATCAACAGAACAGTGTGTCTATGAGTTAGAACAGATGGATTTGATTTGCTTGGACAAACTTTTTAGGGAGAGTCAGTTTTAGTTTTCTTTATGAGAAAAAAATTTCTGATATTGATGTTTCTATTGATCTGGATTTTTGTAACGTCCTTGGCATTGATAGTTGGAGTTACCTACAACTGGCCCGATTATGTCCACGTAGATTATGGATTGCCCTTAACATGGGGAACAAATACGTTAAGCACTTTTGCAGGACCCGTTGACAATTGGAGTGTTAACATACTTAACTTGATTGTTGACCTAATATTCTGGTTAGGAACAATGACTACAGTAGTTGCTGTACTTCTGTTCAAACTTAAAGATTAAAGCAAATCAAACTTCTGAATGGCTGAGGAAAACTGTCAATGAAGCGGGACGTAAAGGTAAACATTTACGTTGAATGAACATAGAAAATGAACAGGAAAAGGATTTAGAAATATTAGAAATGAAAATGATAAGAGCTTGTATGAAAAATATCTTAAGGCTACTAAAAGACGCATCATAATTAAATAAGAAAAATAAAAACAGAAAAAAGAAAAAAAAGTAGTTGTCGTCAAGAGTGCCTGCTGTTAGTGCGGGAAAAAGAAGGACTTAGACTAACAAATCTTAAATCAACAAGTTACAGAATAGAACTGTTCAGGTTTACTAATTGGAAACACAAAAAATTGATGGTGCTTTGGAAAAGATCAACTCGCTTATTGTAAATGTGGTTGATTTTCAAGCAAATAAACCAATTGCGAATGTTAACGTCAAAGTTTTCAGATTGGAAAAGACGCCTATATCCGTCTCGGAATGGACTGAAAATCTCAAAAATGGCTCTCCTTTTAAAAAATTGATGTTCTCGATGAATACTGATAACAATGGTATTGTAATAGCTAAACTTGCAGAGGGTTCTTATGAAGCGAAAGTTGAAAAATATAATTTAAGTAAGGTTTTCGAATTAACGCGAGATGATAGAATTGTCTTTGTTGAACCAAAGAAGCACTGGTGGCAATAAATCTTAAATCTGATAGATTAAACTAGAAGAAGTGAAGGACTTCTATGAGTAAAAATTCCAGCACTGAAATTATTGAACAAAATGTGAAACAACTTAAAGAGAAATATGGCGTCGAAGTCTACAACTTATTTCATGGTCTATCCTGTACTAAGTTGGATAAACAGCAAGGATATTTTTTACTTACGTTAATGGATGAACTTTTGAAAGGCTAAATTTAGATTCATTTATTGAAGGTATCAAGGTCGCTCTATTTCCAGACTGAGGATCGACTTGCTAAATCGTTTGCGAAATGCGTTATGAAAATGGAGAATTACGTCGATTAGAATTAAAAAAATCTCTTTTTTGATCAAAAGGTTTTTTGATCTATTAACGTTGGTATGTCTTGTTTTGTTTAGAAATGTGTATAAGCCACTTATGACAATTGTCATAAATAGGTGAAATGAAAAGATGTTATCTCGCGATTGTGACGGATGCGAAAAACAATTAAGCGAATGCAAACGTCGCTTTGCAAAAGTTACCATGGGCGAAAAAGTATTCTGCCCAGATGGCACAGCCCATCTAGTAGATGGCCAATAAACATATCAGCTAACTAAAACTACTGTGAACGATGTTTTTTTTTACTTAAGAAAATTTTTTTAATTTTAACATCCGCAAAAAGATAACCTGCAGATATTTCAATGAAAATTTTTCTTCGGAAATATGTGGATCATTTGCAGTATTTTAGTTTATAATTTTGGGTTTTTGATTGGCTGAATGGTTTTTTCATAATTTGACTGCGGGTTTTGTATTAAACAAAAAACATTGAAACGATTTGCTAAGGTTCTGGGACTTTTAAAAAAAGGAGTTATTGAATTAAGGTATTGGCCACTATTATGAATTTTAACCAGAACCTAATAAGCTCTAATTTCTCTCAGAAATGAATAAAAAAAATAAAAAAGGAAAGATTGTTGGTTTTTTGTTTATTTATTTTTTCTTTATTACTAATAGCGCTAGTATTGCACCGACTACTGCGATTGCAATGATAATTGCGGCGATTCCTGGTAGTAAGTATAGATCTGCTGCTGTTGTTGTGTCAGCTATTGGTGTAGGTGATGGTGTTACTGGGGCTTCGTCAACAACTATTGCTGTTTGGTCGTAAGATCCGTAGAATGCGCCTGTGCCTGCAAAGGTAGCAAGTACTGTGTATTTGCCGGGGATATCTGGTTTCCAGTTTAGTGCATATGTGCCGCTTGTGTCTGTTGTTGTGGTTCCAATTTCTCTGAAGTTGCCGTTTGCGTCAACAACATTTAGGGTTACGTCAACGCCGACTGCTGTAGATGGACGTGTGAATTGTTTGTATACGTATGTCATCCATTCGCTTTGGCTTGCGTCTGACATTGCTGGAACTCCATTCGGGAATCTTGCTCGCATACCGTAGTCTTCAGTTCCTGGTGAAACATCAGTAACTGTACCGCGGATGACAACAGATGAGCCAAATGGTACTCCAAGGTCTGGTGCTGTAACAGTGGTTTGGCTTGGTCCCTTGCCGATGCCGTATACTTGCTGGTTGTATGTGTCTTGTGTTGCAATTATGCTATCTCCAATAATCGCGCGTCCTCCCCATCTTGATTGTCTGAATAGACCGTCAGCTCTGAAGACTAGCTCGCCTGAAGTAGCGTTTAAGCATATGAACGGTGCGCCTCTTGGTCGTGGGTTGTTTGCTGAGTGTTCAAGGTGTCCAAAGTATGCATAGTCGTCTGTGACAAACATTGGGCGTAGCCACCAGTTGTTTGAGAATTGCTCTTCAGTGTATGGGTCTTCTGCAGCGTAGGTCCATAGTAGTTTGCCGTCTGTGACGTCATAGCAGTTAACTATTCCGCTGATGCTTGTTGAGTAGAATTTGCCGTTGGCGATCATTCTTGCAACGTTTAGGCTGTCATCCCATGCGTTTAAGTAGTTTTCAGGTGCTGTTTCCCATAGGAAGTTGCCGTGTTTCAAGACTGAAGCCGTAGTGTACTCGGTTTTCTTTGCCGAAGAGGACTGCGACGTTGTCTTTTTCGCCCCATGCGCACCATCCGCCTGAGAAGCCGCTTACGGTGATGTTGCCGTCAGCCCATACGCTTGGTGCATTCCATGTATTGTTGAATAGTAGTGTACCTATTGCGCCCGTTGAACTGTTAAGGTTTATGCCCCATAGGTGTACTCTTTGTTGATTGACGCTGCCGCCGATGATGCGGTTGTTTGGAAAGACTTTGAGTATGCTTGGATTGCTTGAGCCCTGTAGTTCAGGTAATGTTACGTTTAAGCTATAGCCGTGGTTTGGACGTGTAGTGCTATTGTAGACGACTCCTCTGACTTGGCTACCCCAGCTCTCAGCCATGCCTGTCTTGCCTGCTGAAACAACATATGTATTGTTCCATACAGTCATGTTCCAGACACGAGCAGAACTAGTGCCAACGTTGCCAATTGAGTATCTTAATTGTTCACCTAGTTGTCCATAAGCTGTAGTGCCACCGGGTACGTTTGTTATGTTATAGCGCCAATTACCAGAGTATGCATCGTAGAAGGACAAAGTTGTTACTCCGCTAAGGGAAGTCGAGAACCCAAGATACATGAAAACACCGTCGTTGTTAAAGCATTTCCAATCGATTAACTGAGTAAATGAAGGTCTTTGATTGTTCATGAAGACTTTAGTCCATAATTCTTCGCCGGTGTGTAGGTCTATTGCTACGACTGGTTGGTCAGGGATTCCAGTTTCGAATGGGCAGTAGTAGAGTATTCCTGCTATGATGAATTGTACGGGCCATCTGCCTTCGTATGCGTCGCCGTTCTCAAAAGAGTCAGTGCCTTCTGGGAAGTACCTCTGGTCCGTTAGATCCATTCCGCCGACTAGACCGCCTTGGTCTTCGCCGAGTGGTCTTTGCCAGAGAATGTGTGCTGTTGATGGCGCATCATTGAATGGGGTATAGAATCCTTCAGGTGCTCTGAGCCATTGACCACCAATGCTATACCATTCGCGTATTTGGGCATCAATGGGGCGTGTCCAGTATTCCGTTGGCATTGGGAAGGCAGGATAGTATTGGACTGGTTCTTCTTGAACTACCAGTGTGATTGAGTCGCTTCTAGCTGCATTATAAACGTTGTTGGTAAAGACGCCGGAGCTTGTTGCGTTCTGTTGGGGGAAGATTGTTGTTAGTGTGTAGTTGCCAACTTGGTTTGGAACGAATACTACACCAGTTCCACCTGTTGAGTCAGTTTTCGGACAGTCAAGTAGGGTTGTTTTGTTGTCAGGACTTACTATTTCAACTTTCAAGCCAAGCCAACCGTCAACTACGTTGTTGAGTGCGGTTAGCATGCCGACGTGAAGTAGTACTGTTTGCCCGACGCCTACTGGGTTGGGCATTGCTCCGATGAAGGGATAGCTTGTGTATGTTGCCGCGCTAGTTTTTGGTATTTCAATGAATGCAATTGGAAGCACTAATATCGCAAGTAGAGCTATTGAAATAATTCCATTTTTGTTCAATTTCAAATTTTTCTTATCTCCATAATTTTATAGCTTACCTTGTCTTGCTAAATTGTTTATAAGATTTGCCCCAAAATAACTGAATAAAAATGCTTTTTTAATGAAAAAAAGGCAATAATTTAATCATTGGAGAATTAACTCTTTTGATATAATAAGAAAAACAAAAAAGGGGAAAGTTTGTTTTTACTTTTGCCTTGTTTATGGTCGTTTTCTTAGCAGAAGAATTGCTAGAATTACGCCGACTAACAAGATTGCAACAATGATGCCTGCGACTGCTGGAACGAAGTATAAGTCAGCTGGTGAACTGTTGTTTGGTGTTGCTGTTGGTGCTTCTGTTGGATGTGCGGGGTCGACTGCGAAGCTTGTTTCAGCGTATGATGGCCAATAACTGTTTGTGCCGGCAAAGCGAGCGACGACTGTGTAGTCTCCTGAAATGTCAGGTAGCCATGACATGCTGTATGATCCAGTTGCATCTGTTGTTGCAGAACCAATGTTTCGGTAGTTGCCATTAGAGTCTATAACGTCGATTGATACTGTGACGCCTGTGAAGTCGGTTGGCATAGGTTTTTGTTGGTAAACGTATTGCATCCAGCTTGTCATACTTGCTTCAGAGGCGCATGCTACGCCGTTTGGAAGTTTTGAGCTTTGTTCGTTAAGTTTTGTTCCGGCTGAAATGTCTAGTACAGTTCCGCGGATAACTACTCGTTGTCCAGAGGCTGCTGCTAGGTTTGGAGCTGTTACGGTGGTAACACTTGGTCCTCTTCCTAAGCTGTAGATTCTATTGTCGTATCCATTGAAGAACACTGAGAAGCCGTCTGCTATTGCGTATGCCATTTCATTGAATTCAGCTGTGTTTGCGGAAATTGTCCAAATTTCGGTTCCATCTGTTGCATTAAGAGCAGTTGCTCGGCAACCTTTGTAGATTGGGGTTTGAATAGTGTGTTCTGTTGTCACGGTGTAGATTATTCCGTTGCCAATTGCGTTTATGGCGATTGGATAATGACCGGGTACTGCAAATCCGCTGTTTGTGCTGTTGCCTTCACCGCCGTTGCCATATGTCCAGAGTAGGTTTCCTGTTAATTCATCATAACAGTAGATTACTCCTGAATAGCCACTGGCGAAGACTTTGCCATAAGCAAGATGTGCATATACTTGTTCATGTCCTGGGTTGCCATAATAATCAAGTGCTAGCTGATCACCGACTGGTCCCCACATTCTTGCGCCTGTTCTCATGTTGATTGCTGCCCATTGGTTGGTTTCCTTTAGTTTTTCAATGAATACGCCAAGTACTGGGTCGTTGCCGCCTTGTATGACAGTGATGTTCTGAATTATTGGGTCAAAGTTCTTCATCCACAAAATTGAGCCGACTGTGCCTTTGGAAGCGTTTAGATTGACTGCAAAGTATGTGTATGGTGCAGTGCTAATTACGCTGGTTCTAAAGCCGCTTGATGGTAGAGTGCCATTATAACATAGCATTAAGTCACCATAGTATGCTGCAATTATGGTGGGTGCAGTGGGCATTGTGTTGCGCCAAGATATTGGAGCACTCCAGTCGTAGCCTTTTGCGTCGCTTGCATTAAATACGCCTGTCCATACGGGTCTAATTGCATTTCCTGAATAGTCAAGTATGAATCGTGTTGAGTTCCATTGGGTTAGGACATAGTTGGGATTTGTTGGGGTGCCTATGTTGTTCATGTATAATTGTAGGTATTCTCCGTTTGGACCAGCGATTCTTCTGCCTCCAGTTGGAACACTAGTTAAGTTGAAAATCCAGTTTCCTGTGTCTGCATCATAGCCTATCCATGTTGTCCCAGAGATTGCAATTAGCATAGGTTCGACTACTCCGTGTTGCTGTGGGTTATGTTCGGCAAATATGTAGCCAAAAGATGGTTTTAACATGTCTGTGCGAGACCAATAAACTTCTCCAGTGCGCAGGTCAACACATTTTTCTGGACCGCCATCGCCGCTTCCGAAAGATAATGGTTCTTTATAGAATATTTTTCCATCCATTATTATTGGGTTGACGAATCGGTTAAGGTAGGCGCTTCCTTCAAAGAAAGTGTCTCCTTCGATTGCCAGTGTGTCTCCTCCTACGACTCCTCCGGACAACTGAATTTGCTTTATCCACATAACGTGTGAGGTTTGTGATCCTACACCATCAGGGACATAGCTTCTCCAGTTGGCTAACTGTGTAGATCCGCTGCCAAACCAGTTTGATGAAATTGTCCACCAATTAGGGTTTTCACCGTAAATTGGTCTATTCCAATATTCGGTTGGTAGAGGATTATCTGGTATGTAGGATATTGGGTCTTGTTGCACGGTTAAGGTTGCTGTTGCACTGCTTGGTAGGTAAGTGTCGTTAACAAATGCTGAAGCGGGGTTGTAGCTGTATTGTGTGTATTTTTGTCCTGGAAACTCAAACAAGAATTGATATGTTCCGACTTGATCAGGTGCAAAGGAGTAGCTTTGAGAAGATGTTGTATCCCAAACTACGTCAAAAGTTTTTACTTCAACTGTTCCATCTGGAGCCGTGATTGTTAGTTTGTAGTTGTGGAATCTCCAGTCGTTTGTTAGTGCTGTGTCTGTGCCAAAGGTCTTGTCAATCCACATGTAAATGAATGTATTTTGTCCAACGCCTACTGGGTTAATAACGGGTTGAACGAAAGCAAATGTTGGAATTTGCCATGCAGGCAAATGTGCTTCGGTTGCTGGTATTAGCATTATTGATGCTATGGTTGATATGATGAATATTGTTGCGAAAATAATTGAGGTTGTTTGTTTTTTAGACATTTTTCTTCCTTCAATAATTATAGTATACCAAAGTATACGAGCAAATGGTTAGTTGTTTCAATATTTAAAATATCTGGAATATCGCGATTAAAAACAAAGAACATAAAAGATTTGTTTTTTTTGTTCTGGAAATCTCTGAACGCTGTTACGTTTAAACGATTAATTAGTTTTGGTTAATTCCTGAGGAAGGGTCTAATTTTCAGGGTTAGTATTGGAATATTTTTGATATAGTGGAAGGACATTTCAAGATCGTCTAAGAGTGTGTAGAGCGAGAAGTAGAAGACCAAGGTGAGGAATAGAATTGCTGTTTGTCCATGTATTCTGCCTCTGTTTTGAATTGTGGTTAGAAGAAGGGTGATTGATGTGAAGAGGAATCCGTAGAACAAGGACAAAACTATTATACGTTCGTTTTGAGCGAAGTAGTCAGAAAATGAATTTTTTTTAGATATTTTGCTCTTCCGTGGTGATATTTCTTGTTGGTGAGGACTCAGCTTTTTGGGTGTTTAATTTCGTTGCAATTTCTTTTGCGTAGCTTTTTGCCCGATCGATTTCGCCTTCTACAAGAGGTCCCTTTAATCCTAAGACCAAGGCTTTATGAACTGGCAGAAGTTGCTGCATGTTCTTTTCTTTGAGTTTTATAGCAATCTTTTCGGCTGCACTCCATTCCTTTTTTTCAAGACGTGATTTTTCAACGTTCTCAGGATTTTCTGTATCGAAAGCTATGAAAGGTTTATTCGCCCATTCCTCGCTTTTCACTTTTCCTAAAAAAAATTTTATTGCAAAACTCATTGTGCCAAATTTAGTTGGAGAGCCAAGAACAAGAAAATTGTAGTCGTTTGCGTTTAACTTTTTAATTTCTTTTATATCAAAGAGGTCACTTTCTATCTCATTTGCTTTTAACGTTTCTGTGATTGTTTCTGCGATTTTCTTTGTGTTTCCGTGCGAGGTATCGTATATGACTATGCCTTTAATTTTCAAAACTTGTTTTTTCCCCAAATAGTTTGATTCTACTCTTAGTTATTGGCATTTAAGACTTTGCAAGCACCGTGAAACGTCTAATTCAAGTCAACAATTTGTTTTTAGAAAAACATTAACAGTTGCATTAGTGCGATTTGTGGGGGAAATAATATAGGAAATACCACTGCAACTAGAGTGAACACAACAATTATGGTTACAAAAAACAGCATCACAAAGAGCTCTTTTCTATTTTTTGGATGAAGTACATAATTTGCCAGTAAGCAAGCGCCTGTAACAGAGATTGCAGCTATGGCTGAAGTTGTAAATACAACAATTGCTTGATATGAACTTAATTGCAATGGGGGATTCAACTCATAAGCCTGAAGTGGTCTTGGTGTTGGAGCAAAATCATCAACGAGTGGATTATAAGTTGACGTACATGTTGAATCATAATTTAAGGAGTAAACTAGGTTGTTTCCTTTGGCGGTTGTTATCTTGATTTGTTGCTGAGTTAAGTAGACTAAGGTGCCGTCTTGGAAATGTCAAAGTTATTTCTAATGAAGTTGCTTTTGGAATTACGAAAGCTTGTTCTGAATTAATGTTTGTAGCTTTGTTTCCATTCACGTAACCTTGTTGAATAGCCACTGAGCTGGCGCCTGCGTTTCGAACTGTTACTTTTACTGTGTCACCGGTTGGAGCGCCTTCGACAAATCGGACCGATGTAATCATCGCCTGTTCCGCATTTCCCATTAAACCAACATTCATACCGCTATTCCAGGCGGTAAATAACCCTATTGTTGTAAAGAGAATACATAATCCAATTAATAAGAAAAGTATCCGATTCTTACGTTTCAACTGACATTCAACACAATTCGTTGGTCTTTTACTTTTATTAGATTTATGAATTCAGAATCTAACCATAAACCCATTAACAAACAAGTTTGTTTGTGGATGCAGTGTTGTTGTCATAGCCACCAATTTGTTTAGTTTTTTTTGCTAAAAGTTTATTTCGTAGAAAGCATTCAGGTTTTGTAGAAAATAGTTCATTTTATCTTTGAATTTTGGTGAGTGGTATGAGTCTGGATAATTTTACGGTTAAATCTCAAGAAGCTATTCAAAAGGCAGTAGAAATTGCCTCAGCAAGGGGCAATCAAGCAGTTGAACCGCTTCATTTGTTGAAGGGAATCTTGCTTGTTGATGAGAATGTAGTTCCTTTTTTGTTTGGAAAACTTGGGGTTAATTTTAGTTCTTTCTCTGCTTTGCTAGATAGGGAAATTGATGATTTGCCTAAAGTTAGTGGAGGTGAGCCGTATCTTTCTTCGAATTCTAATAAGGTTCTTCGTAAAGCTCAAGAATTGGCTTCTGCTGCCAAAGATGAGTTTGTTTCTGTGGAGCAGTTATTGCTGGCAATATTGTCGATAGATGATTCAGCTTCGCGGTTGCTAAAACGCAGTGGAGTTAACGAAAAAGACCTCAAGTCTGCAATTGATCAGTTGCGTAAGGGAGCGTCTGTTAATTCGCCCACTGCAGAGGAAACTTACAATGCTCTTAACAAGTTTGCTGTTAATCTAAATAGTAGGGCTCAGGCTGGAAAATTAGATCCGGTTATTGGTCGTGATGCTGAGATTAGGCGGGTTCTTCAGATTTTATCTAGAAGGACAAAGAATAATCCTCTCTTGATCGGAGAGCCAGGTGTAGGTAAAACCGCTATTGCTGAAGGTCTTGCGCAGCGCATAGTCAACGGTGATGTTCCTGAGAATTTGAAGTCAAAACAGATTTTTTCTCTTGATATGGGTGCTTTGATTGCAGGTGCTAAGTACAAGGGGGAGTTCGAGGAGCGTCTTAAAAGTGTAATTAAGGAAGTTGTTGGGGCGGAAGGTGAAATCTTGATTTTCATCGATGAGATTCATACGCTTGTTGGGGCAGGTGGAGGCGAGGGTGCGATGGATGCTGCTAATATTCTTAAGCCAGCGTTAGCGCGAGGTGAGTTGCGAGCTATTGGCGCGACTACTTTGAAGGAGTATCAGAAGTATTTTGAGAAAGACAAGGCTTTGGAGAGGCGTTTTCAGCCTGTTATGGTTAATGAGCCTGATGCTTTAGATGCTATCTCGATTCTGCGGGGACTAAAAGAGCGTTATGAAGTGTTTCATCATGTTCGAATTAAGGATGATGCAATAATTGCCGCTGTTGAGTTATCTCAGCGGTACATTACAGAGCGTTTCTTACCCGATAAAGCAATTGATTTAATTGATGAAGCAGCTGCCAAGTTGGAACTTGAAATCAATTCTCAACCTCAGGAACTTGAAGATGTAGATCGGAAGATTCGGCAATTAGAGATTGAACGTGAAGCCATCAAACATGAAAAGAATGATGTTAAGCTCAAGTCGCTAAATGAGGAAATAGCAAATTTAACCGAACAAAGAAATAGTTTGCGTGCAAAGTGGCACTCGGAAAAGGAAATTGTTGATCAGATTCAAGCTAAGAAGAATGAGATTGAAAAGTTAAAGTTTGAAGAAGAGAATGCTAACCGTCGGGGTAATCTTGGGCGGGTTGCCGAGATTCGATATGGTGGTATTCCCGAAGCGACTAAAGCTATTGAGAGTTTGAAGAAGAAATTAACCGAGTTGCAGAAGGATTCAGCGTTGGTAAACGAAGAGGTGGGTGCAGAGGAAATTGCTGAAGTTGTCTCGAGCTGGACTGGAATACCTGTTAGTCGTATGTTACAGACCGAGAAGCAAAAGCTGCTAAACATAGAAAGTGAGCTTCACATGAGAGTTGTTGGGCAAGAGGAGGCGATCCGAGCTGTTTCGGATGCGTTACGTCGGAGTCGTGCTGGTTTGCAGGATCCTAAGCGTCCAATTGGGTCTTTTATTTTCTTGGGTACAACTGGAGTTGGAAAAACTGAATTAGCCAAGGCATTAGCAGAGTTTCTCTTCAACAACGAGAATAATATGATTCGGATCGATATGTCGGAGTATCAGGAAAGGCATACTGTTTCCAGGCTGGTAGGTGCTCCGCCTGGCTATGTTGGCTATGAAGAAAGCGGACAATTAACTGAAGCTGTGAGACGCAAACCTTACTCTGTGGTTTTACTAGATGAAATCGAGAAAGCACACCCAGACGTTTTCAACATTCTATTGCAAGTTCTTGATGACGGTCGACTTACCGACAATAAAGGTCGAACAGTCGATTTCAAGAACACCATAATCATTATGACTTCAAACATAGGATCACACATCATCCAAGAGAACCTTGAGAAAATTAACTCTGAAAACCGAGAGAAAATTTTAATCCAAACTAAAGAGCAGGTCTTTGAGTTGCTCAAGAAGAGCATTAGACCTGAATTTCTCAACCGCGTCGACGAAATAATAATGTTTCAACCCCTCACTCAAGAGGAAGTTCGAAAGATTGTGGAGCTTCAACTAAAGAAAGTTGAGCAGATGCTGGAGAAAAACAACATTAAACTATCAGCCACCAAGAAAGCTATCGACCACATTGCCAACGTTGGATTTGATCCCCAATTCGGTGCCAGACCAATAAAACGAGTAATTCAAAAAGACATCTTGAATGAACTTTCAAAAATGATATTATCTGAAAAAATCAGTAAGGACACAACTATAATCGTAGAAGAAAAAAACGGTCAACTAATATTCAAAAATAAATAATCTCTTTTTTGTATTTCGAGGAAATTTTATTGGAAATCTTAGTTTACAGATAGAAGAATTTTTCTTCTTCTCTAAGGCGATTTGTTTCTATACATACTGAAAAATTATTTCTCTACCTTTTTTTCCAGCTAATCTGAACAATCCCGCTTTTTCTTAAACAATAAGTTATTTGCCTTGCAGTCTTCACTGAAATCTTTGCTGATTTCGCTAATTCTCTATTGGTGAAAACTTCATTTAGGCTTTCAGGAAGTATTTTGAGATAGTCATCTTTGGTTTGGAATAGAATTCGATTGTTTATTTTCAGAAGCTTCCGGTCTTCGATACTGACTCCTCTTCTTCTCCAACTTCCTTTTCCATCGTCGCACCTTATCTCTTCTTCATCGATGAGTAAAACTTCTAAAGAAAAGTTCTCTACACTGATCATTTGCGGAATCATGACTAACTCACGAAATAGATCAGTTAGTTTTCCTTTTTTGGGGGATTTACGAGTATTTAGGACTTTGTGATCTTTTGTAACATGTGTTATCAACTTTCTTTCAGGCAGAGGATAGACTAACCTCACCTGGTGTTTTTTAGTAAGCACTTGAAGTTTTTCTTTTAGGGCTGAAAAATTCTTTGTCTGAACTTCGATTACTAAATTTTCCCTCAAGAGATCGACGATGTAGTTGTCTAATTTAACCTCAAATTGATCTCCAGGAAGCGAGTAAGCTTTTTTTATTTCTGAATGAAGAGAGAATTCGTTCATTATTCTTCAAGAGGTTAATTGGAAATTAATAAGCATACTTTTTCTGTAAGCAATAAGACACAACAGGAGATTTGAAATACGCTCATATTTTTCTATTCTTAAATAAGAAATTAGGTTGCTATTTTTCCATAACTTTTCTTACAGCGATTTGGATATCTTCCACTTTAATTGTCTTTCTTTTAGCGTATGTCGCGTAATCCAGTGCTTCTTTTGCAATCTTTACACCAATCCCTTCGAGAATTTTTCCAAGTTCTTTTGCTCCTTCTTCACTTACCCTTTTTGCTCCCGCTTTTTTGCATATTCTATGCATCGGAGCAACAGAAATTTCTAATTCGTTCATAGCGACTTCATCCACAGCCTCTTTTTCTTTTCAAGTAAGTATTAAGCTTTGTTATCTGTTTTCTCCTCAATTCAGCAAATTATAAATACCAATAGCTCTCATACATTGAATCCCGAGGTTATTTCAAATGGCAAAAAAACCAGCTAAAAAAGAAGTAAAGAAAGCACCAGCAAAGAAAAAATAAGACCTCGGCGTAGGCACATTCATTTCTCTTTTTTCTTTTTTCTAAAACATCTCAGCTAATCTATTTGCTTTTGTCTGCCAATTTTTCTTGATTTTTTTTGTCGTCAGTGGTCACTTTCCAATACCTTTTATTAACAATTAAAACCAATAATCGGCGTTATGGAGAGAGAGAGTATTCTATCTTTAGATCTGGCTCTTTTTTCCAACAATATATGAGGAAATAAAAATGCAATCAACTAGAAATAAAATCTTGGCAATATTGTCTCTTGTAATAATGCTGATTTCAATCGCATCTAGTATCTTTTTCAACGAATGCAGAAGTAGAACAAATAGGAGCCCCACAACTAACACCGTGGCCAACCGCACCTCCCCAAGGCACAACCCCAAATGTTACAATCCCAACAACCGCATTCATCAGTATCAGTCCCAACCCGATTGGCCAAGGTCAATCAGTTCTAATCAACATATGGCTTGAACCACCAATAGCTTACCAACGCTTCTTCTCAGGTTATACTATAACAGTAACAAAACCAGACAATACAACTGAAACCATCGGACCAATAAACTCCTATCAAGGAGACGCCACAGCATGGATTCAATATGGTGTAGACCAATTAGGAATATACAAATTCAAATTCAACTTTGCCGGCAATTACTTACAAGCAGGATGGTACTACAATGGCAAATACTATGCTACTCAAGCAGACCTCCCACCAGGAACCAGCACAGGTGGAATGGGATTTGGCGGAGCAGCAAGCTTTCAATCAGCCTGGTACCAAGCTTCAACCAGTCCAGAAGTTTCATTGACAGTACAACAAGAACCAGTCTACTCATATCCTGCAGCGCAGCTTCCAACAGACTACTGGACCCGCCCCATACCCATCGAAAACCGTGAATGGTGGGTCATAGGCGGACACTTTCCTTACACAGGAGTAGGTGGCGGTGAAGGGTGGCCAGCAAACACCAACGCATACGCAAGCAACTATAAATTCACCCCATACGTGGAGGGTCCTAAAACTTCACACATTGCTTGGATGAGACAAGGTGCATTAGCAGGCATTGCAGGTGGACAATTTGGCTATCGTTCAGTGGGCCCAGGCGAAGGCGCCTATGCAGGCACTCCCACTATAATCTTTCAAGGCAGAGCATACCAAACAATCAGCAAACCAATGACAACAACAATAAACGGTGTAACATATTCACAGACAGTAAACGTCTGGCAATGCTACGACATACGCACGGGGCAGGTCTATTGGGAGCAAACAGGCATAACTCAGCCACCGACCGTGATTACGTTTAACCAAGTCGCATCTTCAGTACCAGGCGCAGAACAGACTGGTCAGGGAACAGGCACATACTCGCTCGTGTACATCGGATCATCAAGGATGATAAAATACAATCCATGGAGCGGCGCAGTCACCTTAAACATCACGCTGCCAATAAGCTCAGGCACCATGTACAAAGACCCCTATGCATTAACAGTGCAAGACCTTGGAGCAACCGCAGGTGCAAACCGTTATAAACTCATAAACTGGACAACAACCGGAACAAGCACAGACTTCAACACCAGAATAATAAGCAACGTAACTTACCCATTTAGCAGTCTAGGTTCAGTAGACTTTGAGTCAAACATTGCAGTCACTTCAGCTACAATAACACCAGCAGGCGCAGGTCATGCACTTGGACAGTATTTGACCGCTGCAAGTTTAACCACAGGGCAACTGCTTTGGAACGTTACCTCAAACGACATCTTCTTCCCCACAGGCCTCTGTGCAGACCATGGAAAAGTTACCGTACGCGTACTCGGTGGATGGTGGGACTGTTGGAATCTACAGACAGGACAACTACTTTGGCAAACTGCTAAACCCGGTGAAGTAGGTGGCGAAGAATACCCATGGGGAGATTTTGGAGCCTACACAATCGCTTCTTACGGCGGCTTAATCTATGACTTCTCATATGCAGGTTTCTATGCACTAGACTGGAACACCGGCAAGATCGTTTGGCACTACTCAACACCAGCCATTCCATTTGAATCCGCAACATACCCTTCCATGACGCTCTTTAGTAACTCACCCCAAATCGCAGATGGTGTACTCTATTATGCAAACGGCGAACATTCACCAACAGAGCCGCTCACAAGAGGCTGGAGACTTTGGGCACTTAACGCGACTACAGGCGAATACTTATGGGATATTTCAGGCGGAGGATCAGCAGGTGCAGTTGCAGATGGCTACCTAACATATGATAACAGATACGATGGCAACATGTACGTATTTGGAGTAGGACAAAGTCAAACAACAATTTCTGCCCCACAAACAGCTATTACTGCAGGAACAACAGCAATAATATCAGGCACTATCCTCGACCAGTCACCAGCCCAAACAGGTGCAGCATGCGTATCCAAAGAATCAATGTCGACCTACATGGAGTTTCTACATATGCAACGACCAATTGATGGATTCTACCACAACGTAACAGTCACAGGAGTCCCAGTATCAATTGATGTGATTGACCCAAACAACAACTTCTTCCACCTCAACACGGTGACCAGCGACGAGAAAGGTAACTTTGCCTATGCATGGAACCCAACAATATCGGGACAATACAAAATTACAGCAACCTTTGCAGGTGACCAATCCTATGGAAACTCATGGGCAACCACCTATGCAACAGTAAGCGATGCCCCAACAATAATAGCAACACCAGAACCTATCTCACTTGATAATACAACCAATACATTGACAACATACGTAATTGCAGGTGTAATAGCAATCATCGTCGCAATCGCAATAGTTGGCGCAGCAATCTTATTTGCAATCAAAAAGAAACAATAAAAAACCAACAACTATCTTTTCTTTTTTTGTTCAGGAATCTTTCATTTTTTTTAATAGACACTTCAATAAAAAATAGCGGAGATAAAAAATTTGGGAAGATTTGTTATTTTGATCGCATTCGGTTGTTTTTTGGGTTATGCTCAACCTCTGCTAATCCCAAAGCCTCCATTATAGGTGGCACATAGTTTGCAAATCTGCCTCGCAAACCTTTCTTTAGTCCATACCATCCTCCAACAGGGTTTTTCGGTGACCTACCCCAAGCTTCAACAGTTCCCTCTTCAGTCGGTTTCTGCTCATCAGTGCTGCCCAGCGGCACCCAGTCACCTTTTGACTTGAGCATCTTTTGTAAATCATCCAAAGCTCGAAGTTGGTACTTAAGTTCCGTTTTACCAACCCAAACAACTATTGCTGGTGGATCGGCTTTTTCATCTTTGTATGCTTTAAATTCAGAAGTTCCAGATGGAGTTTTAAGAATCCAAGGATCATCCTTTGTTCCTTTTTGTTTAACTGTCAAAAAATTCACCTAATAAAAGGTGTCGTTAGATCAAATTTCAACTTTTCGGTTATCTTGGAGCTTAAAATAGATTAGAAAATCATTAAGAAAAAAAATTACTTGAATCAAGGGTTTGCGTGTGAAGAGAAAATCTAAAGCGTCTATATATTTTTGGTTGGAATACTGTCGCCTAAGAAATAGAGGCTAAGTTCGTATCTGTTAATGTTGGTTTGAGATGTTGCCATATAGATATTGACTGAAGTTGTTTGTCCGCTTGAAAGAACAAGCCCCGTTCCAGATGTTGTTGGCAATGAAAAATCTGAAATGGACACGTTTGTTGCGTTCAATTTGCCGTTTTTATCATAAAGTTGGGCAGTTAAGTACAGATAAGCTGTGCCGTCAGCTGGTGAAGTTTGTTCTTGGTTGTTTAGAGGTGGAGCTGGATTATCAGAGGTATAATCGTTTCTTAAAGTCATTGTAATTACAAACAATGGAGTGTCTTTCTCAACGATTTGTCCATCACCTGTAGCGTATGTTTCATTGGCTTTGCTGTAAGAGGTGATGGAATCAATTAGGTAGATTTTGGTTGTCTTGTCGTTGTAGCTTAAGTAACGTGGAATAGCCGATGGGTTTTCCGGTTTAGATAGGGTTGCTGACAAATAGATTGTGAACCCAGCCACTACTACCATGACTAAAAGAAGTAATGTGATTGTTAACCGTTTTTTCATTGAGTATTACTCTTAACTTTGAGATTCGTGTTTTCTGGTTTATCTTTCTTTAACGTAGACTGCAGTGGTTCCCCTTAAGACTACTCTGGCAAATGAGTGATAAATTGTGCCATCTGATGAAGTTTCTTCAGAGAAAAATGATAAATGAACTATTTTCCCGATTTGTGCTTGTCCATTTGCATAGTAAATTATGTCGTAAGTTTGGATTTTATCAGCCATAGCTTGAGGATTGAAGTAATAGGTGAAGTTGCCATTGTTCACTGGCAAAACACCCTCCTCGAGAACTGCGCCTGGAATAATGATGGCGTAAAAGACTTTTGAAGCGGTGGTTTGTCCGGTTACATTCAAGCCGGCTGTTGGAGAGAATGTTTGTTGCGTAGGCATCTTCATTGTTATTCCTGGACCCGGTGGTGTACCATTTTCAATTACGTATATCCAACCTCCAGCGTCTGGCAAGCCTGGAACACGACCTTGATAACCATTCCATGTGGCATTGACCAAGTAAGTCCATACTCCAGTCTGATTCAAAATAAATCCTTTAGAGCCTACAAAGTATCCATATTTGTCTCCTTGACCTGTCGAAATGTACGTCATATTATTGGGCGCAGTTAGTGTGAATGTAACATTGCATGGTAGTATGGGGTCAATTTGGAGAACAGGTGTGAAAGTTGCTCCTATGGGGTAGATTGAGCCGGGTCTTATTGGGACAAGGAAGAAGCGAGCTGATGTGTTGTCTGGAGAGGGTAAATTTTCATCGCCTGGACCTATGATACGGTTGTTGTTTGTTCCTTTAGGTAATACGAAGGCTGTTGCTTGGTATCCGGCATAGTTGGGGGTTTGATCTTTATTCTTTAGGACAACGCCACCCAGGAGGCGGTATATTGTTCCAGGGAGGTCTCCATTGTTCGATGCGCCATATTGGCCGCCAAAGTTGGTGTTGCTTGTTGGCCAGTAAGGTGCTCTTGTATAATCGTATGCAACAATAAATCTTGCGTTAAATCCTGGTTGTGCCGCTGCGCCGTAGAAATACTGCAAGTCTGTGATATATTCTGGGAACATTTCTGGGGATAAGTTATTGCTTGTTTTGGTTACAATGTTGGTGCGACCAATGCCTTGTATGTTTGGATCGTATGCAGTGGGATTTGTTGCGTTGTTGTAAGATAAGACTGGTTCAATCTTGTTAGATGCTTGAAATTCACTTGCAATTTCTAAGACATCGCTAAAGTTGTATGGGAAATTAATATGCTGTAGGCGTAAAGTGTTCCATTGGGAGACTGTATAACCTTCCGTTTTTGTTTCTCCTCGATCTACTAAAGTGCCGTTTGTAAGTTGAAGTTTTTTTCCGTGGGCTACAATTGATGAATTCGTTGGATAAACAACTCCTGCATGAGTCATTGCAGCTACCCAGAGGACTCCTCCTGGATCAACATAAGTGGCTGTTACTGTTGCATAATATTCTCCTGGCGCTGGGAATGGTAGTGCGACCATGCCTTGGGCGGCTCCCCAAATGCCACCCATTGTGGCGACGCCGCTGGAAATGACGGTAGTTACGTTGTTTGGGTCTGAGTTTAAGAAAAGCTGTGCTTTCATAGTTACGTTTGCGGGTACAGGTGGGTTAAAAGCTAAATCTCTGCCATAGCGGTTGCCTACATTGTAGGGCATTCCTTGAAATGTGGCTGTTGCGACTGTAAGTCTGTTGCCAATCCAGAAGGTATAGTTACCGCCGCCCTGGTAACGGTTACCCCAATTATCTTGAATCCATCCGTAGGCTTCAATTGAATAGTTACCATATACTGGGGGTTTCCATGCTGTGAAAGTGCTGTTTTGTGTTGAGGCGCCGTTTCCTCTTTGAGCTGCAAAGTTGGCAGTTCCAAGATTCTTAACTGTGCCATTTGGAAAGGTAACTTTAACAGTCCATTGACCCGAACGATAATTCATAGGAATATTTCTTTGAGTATTATCATTATCTAATAGAAAATTAGGTTCAATATTGTAGGAAATCTGAACACCGTTTATGTTCACTTTTGGCAAGACAACTGCATCATGGATTAGGCTTCTTGGCGAGATTGCTACTCTCTTCTGGTCCTCAGAAGCAACAACTCCGCGGTACCCGTTTGAACTATAATCCCAAAGCAGGTCCCAGTATGGCTTTCGAATTATTTGTGAAGCATCAACCCAACTGCCATTGACATTCCATCCGCTGGCAAGAATAGGTGGTGAGTATGCGCAGGATATACTGTTGAGGTAGGTGGGTCTTGTGCCAATTGTGGCGTTGTTGAAGTCGATGTATTTTGATCCTGCTTTAAATCCGAAATCGAGTCGCAGTCTGTAGATTCCTGGGGGGAGGTTGTTGGGTAGAGTGAAACTGCCGTAAAGTGAGCCTGAAGCCCATTCAGCATTGTTCGAAACGTCAAGAGAAGAGTAAGGAACTTCAATCATAACATCAACTGGAGATCTCCGTGTATATCCGTTGTAGCGGCTAATGGCTGCGCTTCCTCCTGCTTCAATGGGGAGACCAGAGGGGGTTAGAATCGTGGAAAAGGTATTGTCCCAAGGTGTTCGTTGATTTCCTTGAGAATCATAGTCCCGTTCAGCAGTAACAAGAACACAAGTGGAGTCTATTCTTTTGTTAATAGCAAGAAACCTTGAAAGAACTTCTTTTGAAATATTAACCGAAATACCCAAGCTGACTTTGTCATTTGCAATCCATGATAGAGGAGAATAAACAATACTTCCAGTCCAATTTCCAAGGGTAGAGTTAGCTTTAGTTGAAAATGTTGATTTTTGATCCTGACTTAATTCGCTTAGAAGGTTTTGAATTGTGACCGGGGTTTCGTTAACTAATGCTTCAGTGGTGCTTGGTCCTGTTCCAGGGGGTGGATAGGTAGGTGAGGGAGTTGCTATTGGATAGGGAGTAGAGACAGGCTGATAAGTTGGGGTTGGTGTAGGATGTGGAGTCGCCGTCGGTGTCGATGTTGGTTGAGTAGATGGCGTTGGAATAAGTGAAATTGTTGACGAAGGGGTTGGTGAAGGTGTTGAATCCTGATTTGCCGAATCCTTTGACAACGAAGAGTAATACAAATCAATCGGAATTAAAGCTGCAACTAATGCAATTATTATCAAGACGAGTGCAACCGTTTTAGTAATTGCCCGTCTTGATGACAAAATCTCCAGCTATGTCACCAAAAATACTCCTGATTTTACCATTTAAGCTTTTGCTGAAATTAGTTAATAGTTTTTTAGGTAAGAGTTTTGATGAGCTGGGTATCAATACTGACTTATTTTAGGTCAGTTGAGTTTTGAGTAGCTTTTTTATGGATAGGTATTCTTCGTTGAGTTCTTGGCTGGATTTTGTGGTTTCGCATTGAACTTACTGCGATTTCTCAAACGTTTTTTTCCAAAATCTCTTCACAATAAGAATCACCATTACGTTGAAGAAGTGGACAACATACTTTGGGACAAATTATCGCGCCACGTTTCAAAGATGTAGCCTGTGAAGAGAACGTAGGGCACTGCTGAAGCAACTTCTGGTTCCATTTCTATTTTTTGATGAAGCTTGTCCAATTCGCCCATACTATTTGTCCATATAACGAATGTTAATGCATTGGGGATATTTGCAAAACTCCAGTAGAACAAGGCGTTTGTTGAGTATTTCTTTAGAATTTGGTAGGCCACGTTGGCTAGGTTGGATTCCGGTTTTAATTTTATGTCCATAAGAGTAGTTATGTCGTCTGATTTATCGGGGTACCATTCCAAAGTAAGTTCAATTAAATAGTTTTTTATCATCCGGTTGAGTCTGCGGCGAACTGTTTTGGATGATATTCCCAGCTCGGTTGCAATGTCCGCAATTGGTTTGCGTGCATCACCCCTAAGTGAACTAATGATTTGATAATCCAAGTTGCATAACGTCAAATCCGCTGGTTTCAGATTCAAAAGAGGCATCTGAGGTTGTTGTGCTATGGCTACGGTTTGTTCAGAGATTTGAGCTTCTTTCTTAATGAAGGATATGGTAGGTTCTAGTTCGGCTAGGTTTTTGATGTATGCGCCGATGTAGAGGAATTTTCCACTGCCTATTGCTAACCAGTAAATTGAGCCATGAGACTTTAGTTTGTCGGGTAAATCTTTGAAGTTTGGGAGTTGTGATGTTCCAGAAATGTATATTGGAATGGCTTGTGAAGCTAACATGCTGACTTTTGCTGTGAATTTGTGAATGACGTCTGTTTCGATTAGTAATTGGATGCGTTTGTGGACGGCGTTTACTGAAAGGTTAAGTTTCTCAGCTAATTCTACATAGGATAGTCTTGAGTTTTGTAGTAGAAGCAGGATTAAGCTCATGTCTATTTTGTCCACTATGTACTCACGTACTCAATATTTGCAGATAACATGCTTAAAGAGTTTAAGATTAGATAGCTAACAAGAAATTCTTTTTGAGTCAATAAAATTAAGAAAAGAACAACATGTGAAAAAGCGTTGTTGTTGTCCCCAAAAACAGTTTTGTCCGAATGCCGACGCAAGGAAATAAGTATTTAAGAGAAGAAGAAGAGTGAAAAATTTGCACTTCTTCTACTTTTAACAATCTTCTACCTTTGGCGAATTATTGTTTTGGTTGGCGGGATCAATAACTTCCAACTCTAGTTTTTTTGCCAAACGCCTAAAAATATCGTCGTGAGAAACAATTTTCTTAATATTCTGCAGCTTCATGGATGCAATTACAGTTGCATCTCTTCCCCCTAAACCTTCGTCGTATGCACATGCCAAAAGAGTTTCGATAGACTCGTTGCAGGTTTGCCGATTAAAGTCTGCGATATTGAGGTTGATCAGATTAACGAAGGTCTCTATTTTTTTGCGAGCGACTTTCTCAGTGAAATGTCTAACAAGGTAATGAGCTACTTCCATAACAATAACGGTATTACAAGCTATTTCCTGAGATTTTATTATTTCCCGCATGGTATCCCGTACAAGCAGATGTTCAGGAAGGCGGGTATCAAAATAATAGCACCAAATATTAGAATCTACGAATAGCATTTTGCTCACTTTATTTTTCTGTTGGTTCCCATATTTTCTTTAGTTTCAGTGGATCTATAACGGGGGCGCCTTCAGCGATGCAACCTTCCATTTCTTTAATGAACTCTTCAGCTGAAATTGGAGGCATGATTACTATGTTTTCTTTCTCTATTTTCAAGCGAGCTTTTCCTCCAGAGTGTAATCCTACTTTTTCTCGAATTGCTTTTGGTATTTGAACACGTCCTTTGTGGTCAACATTTACTTCTTGTGTGCTCATTTTTCCCACCATACGAAGATCCCACTGTGGGAAATATAAGCTTTGCCAGAGTTTTACCATAACTCTTTTTTTAATGTAGTGTAGAGAAAAAAAACGTGTTTTTTGCAAACGGCACTCTTTTTTTCTTTCAAATATAGTGGTTCTTTGCAATTATCTTAAGAGTAGAACAACAGAAAGGTTGCTCATTGTTGTTTTAGTGATTAATTCAGAAGTTTCAAGTTATTGGATTTGTTGCTTGGATCCAAGTAAGCAGGTCATTTACGCTTAATGCTATGACTTTTGAGATTTATTTGTTGGTTTAGAAATTAACTCATAATGAGTTGGTCCTAAGTCTATTTGTTTAATTACTGAGAAACCATTTTCTGCAAGAACTCCAGTGGCTTGCTCTTCTGAGAGTCGATCTTTAAGTGGTGGTCCATATTCAGATTGGGTCTTTTTCCAGTCTACATCAACAATGTATGTTGTTGGTTTAGAGATGCGTCTAACTTCTTGGAAAAACGTTTTTTTATCTTCTACTTCATGGAGAAAGTTGGCGATTAGGACAAGGTCGACGGATTCGTTGGGGATTCCTGTGTGGCATACGTCGCTATTTATTATTTTTATTATATTTGGGTTCACTTTGGATTTGGCAATGTTTTCTTTTAAGGCATTTAACATCGTCTGGTTGCTGTCAACGGCGTAAATGACTCCTTTATCTCCTGTCATTTGAGCCATTGGAATAGTGAAAAAGCCAGGTCCACAACCCAAATCTGCTATAGTCATTCCTTTGGTTACCTGGTTTAAGATGGTTTGGGGATTGTGCCATTGTTTTCTTTCTTTGGACATTAAGAATTTGACAAGGTCACTATGATGATGATTCATTGCTAACTTCTCAGTTTCTTAAGCGAGTTAAATCCTCTATTAATGTGAACTGGTTGAATAATATCCTTATTTTTGGATTTGCAAGCCGTAGTGTAAATTTACCTTATGGGTTTGAGGGTTTTTTGGTTCGCCATGTTAAGGCGCTATAGATTGTAAATGCCGTAAGAACTGCAAAAACCGCTGCTTTGACTACTGTAAAATTTGTGAGTGTAGAGTAGAGAGCGAATGTTGCTGGAAACGCCCCAATGTATAGTGTGAAGAGTATTGCTGTGGGCAGTTTGTAGTTGTATTTGTAGTCTTTGAAGATACGTCTGCCAAAGTATAATGCTGCCAAGCGTCCCATGCCGTGAGTGCATTTAATGCAGTTGTAGCATGGACGCAAACAACCCAGAATATGAAGTACACCATAAACTAAGATAAATGTCGCTATTAGAAACACGATGCCAATTGTTATATCATATAGTAGAAAAGCAACGGTGTCAAGAATAATCCACACAAAAAGGGCAAGGTTGCCGAATAATACCAATTTTGGGGGGAAGAAGATTGGTCGACCATTTTTTGGTTCTGCAACGCTAGCTATTGCGGAGTTTGGGAAATAAAGATTTTTCAGTGGACCAAGGATAGAACCGATGATTGAGCCACAACCGTAGCCAAACATGATTTATTCACTCCTTAACGTAAGCTTTGAGCCAGTTCGTGACGTTGATTTAATTGGTCTATTAGGACTTCTCTGACAATATCGCAGGCTTGGTTGATTTTTGGGTTGGTGACGCTGTAGAAGATGTTTGTGCCTTGTTTTCTTGTTTTAAGGATGCTTTTTTGTCTCATTATTGCTAGGTGTTGAGAGAGGTTTGATTGGCTTATTCCCAATATTGCGGTTAGGTCGTTGACGCTTTTTTCTCCGTCTCTTAGGGAATGGAGAATTGCTAGGCGAATAGGGTTTGCTAAGGTTTTTGATATTTCTGCTTGCAGGTTGTAGATTGTCATGTCGATTTTTGGTTTTTCAGTCATCGTTTGTTCCTTCGAATATTCTAACATAGTCACATGCTCTTAAGTTTTACATAAAAAGAAAAAGGAAAAGTTGGTTTTAGCTGATTGTCTGCTCTGCTATGAAGGCGCCATGCCATGTGTGGTACCAGACTTGTCCGCTGTAGCTGTTAACGCTTAGCATGCCGTATGGTGATTGCGTTCTGTAGGACTTCAATTGTGTAGTGACCGCTAAAGGTTGTGACGTCGCCGACTGTTGTGCCTGGTAAGTAGCTGGTCAAGTATTGCTGTGCATTGGTTTTTGCTTGGTCAACTGTTACGGTTGGTGTTGTTGTGATTGTGCCTATTGCACGGTTGCACCATCCTGCTCCGAAGCTGTATTGTGTGTTCCACATCATGTTTGGTCCAGGTTCTGGAGTGACTATGCCGGTTGCTTTGTTGATGAGTAGTTCGAATGCTCCATTGCCATTGCTTTGGGTAACTGGTACGTAGAAGTTGTTTGTGTATTCTTCAATTTGCTTCACAGATAGGTCAGGATTGTTTAGTGATGCAACGTAAGTTTTTGCTACTTCAGCTGCTTGAGTTATGGTGAGTGGAGTTGCAGTTGTTCCAGTTGTTGGATATCCTGCACCATTACCCCATCCGCCGCGTCCCCAGCATCCTCCCCATCCACCGTATTGTTGTGGATTTGTGTAGCTTGGTGTGTAGAGTGTTGGTGTTTGTGTGTTAGTTTGAGTGATGGGAGCGAGGAGTTGTGGTTGGCCAATTTGGGGGGCATTCATCATATTTCTATTAGCTGCCGTTGGACTGTATGGTGTTTGAAAACCCCATCCAAAGGCTAATGCTGATGCTACTGTTGCACCCAAAATTATGAGTGCTAAAGCCAATATTGCTCCAATTATTTTTAAATTTTTCATTTTTTTGTTTTCCTCCATTTTTTCTTGATTAATATTATACTATTCGAATGATATGATAGTTGGGTGAAACAGTCGTGAAACAGTTTTGAAACACTTTTTGATGCGCTTGTTTCATGGTAAATCCATCAAATCATCATTTCAATGAATATATTATAATATTCTAATGTTGCTTATAGGTGTTGTGTAACTAAAACAAGAAAACAAGATTTTCCTAAAAAAGATGGTCAATAAGAATTTTGATTCCTATTGCAATTAAAATTAATCCACCGACGATTTTTATTTTATTTCCAAAGAAACGTCCAAGTCCACATCCAAAGAAAAATCCCATGACTGATAAAGTGAATGTTACTACTCCTATGATTAGTATTGGTTCAAGTATTGACGTATTAAGAAAAGCAAAGCTAAGCCCAACCATTAATGCATCTATGCTAGTAGCAATAGCCAGAATCAGAATTGAATACACCTTTAGTGGCTCGTTTTTCTCTTCGTTCTCTTTTTTTGTTGAATCGTAAATCATTTTTGAGCCAATGAAAGTCAAAAGTCCAAAAGCGATCCAGTGGTCAATTCCCATAATTATTTCCTTGAAACTTAGACCTATAAGCCATCCAATGGCTGGCATTATCATTTGGAAGCCGCCAAAAAAAATGCCTAAAATTAATGCGGTCTTGCGTCGATTGCGCTTAATTGCTATGCCTTTTGCGATAGAGACTGCGAAAGCATCCATTGCCAACCCTATCGCAATCAAGAGTATGGTTATTATGTCCATTTTTGTCTCTAAGTTGGCTCAATAGAACTTCAAGAATATAGGCATTCCATTTTAAAAATAGCATACGGTCTTTGTGATTATCAGGTTTTCAAAGTAATCCAAAAACATGGATTATTGAGCCATTGATTATTGATATGGTCCACATTACGAAAAGGGGCAACATTATTTTTTTCGTTCTTAAGCAATTCATACTTGACAATGGTTTTGAAACCCAGAATCCAATAACTATTATGCCCAATATTTCTGCAACAGTTCCCAAGATTATATGAGACCAAACGGTTAGTGCTGCAAGAAAAGAAAGTCCGCCAAGTACTCCAATTCCCTCATTGAATACAGGAAGCATTACAGTGAAAATTAGAATACTGTGCAAAATCAGTGCGAGAATTGTCAAATATCCATGGGTCATTAGATTTTTCTTGACGCCAAGTCCTTTGATAAAAGGAAGACCAAGAAATAAGAGAAAAAAGATTACAATTTGCAAAACAAGAGAAATGTTTCCTACTTGATCTAAAGCAACCATACTCATACTTAATCACAATGTTATTCTTTCTTTATTAATTAATGTGAATTAAGAGGGCTACGGGATGTCTTTGATAGTGCAAACAACTAAATTATTTCAGACTTAAATCAAACTTGTAGTTAATTTGGTATTTACCGCTAACTGCTCAAGAGTGGATCTGTTCCCAAGTTTTCCGATTTTAAAGGTTGTATCTGGTTTTTAGTTTTGTCTATTTTTGCCATTGATAGTTTGAGAACTCAATTGCATCAATAATTCTTGCAGTGAAATCCGAGCTTTCACATTGGTCACAATACATCACAAAGCCATCGAAGGCAAAGAAGTACATGTTTTTGCGTCTGTAGATGATTCTTGGTCTTGCAATATCTACTAGTTCAAGGAATTCTTTTTTGTCGAATTTGACTCTATAGCAACTTGCATCACTTGAAGAATATTCGGCCATTTTCCTAACCTCATATAGACTTAAGGTTGGTTCGAATATCCTTATAAGGACTTATGAGCTGAGACTTCTTTTTTTTGGATCGGTTGATTTGGCTTGTTTCAGTTTTGGTTGAAGTTTTCTTACGGGTGTTGATGCGAAAAGCATAAGTGTTGAATCATTTGATTTGTGATATCAAGTTAGCTGGATGTCATCTTTGAAGCGCTATCGCTTTGCCTATTCAAGATTTGCCAGAAACATCGTTGCATTATTGTTCATTGCTTTAGTCTTATCTGTTTTTGTTCCATTCTCTGCTGCTGCTTCTGATTTGCCTTCCATTGAATGGAGGAATACCTGTGGAGTGTTTCAGGTTAATTCTGTTATCCAGACATTGGACGGAGGCTACGCCCTAGCTGGCACCGCTTCTCTCGGTCAAGTCACATTTGTGAAGCTTGATTCCTCAGGGAACGTTCAGTGGAACAAGGCTTTTGGTAATTTGGTATCGTTGGCGCAAACTAGTGATTCCGGTTATGTACTGTTCTGCGAAAACGGTGACGTGGTTAAAACAGATGCGGAAGGAAATATCAATTCAAGTTTCTCCTTGGGAGTAAATGGTGCTAGGCAAGGAATCGTAACTGATGATGGAACCTACATTGTCGTCGGTAACAGCATCAGAGAAGGTCAAGAAAATTATGTTTGGCTTCGCAAAGCTGATTCTCAAGGCAACATTTTATGGGACATGAATTTCACGGGTGGTTTTCATGTTTCTGCTGTTGTAAACACTGTTGACCGAGGCTGTGCGTTAGCTGGTAACTGGAAAAATAATTTTTGGTTAGCCCGTCTTGATGCAAATGGCAATCAGCAATGGAGCCAAAACTATGTTTATGGTAGTCCATTAGATCAGCATTTGGTTTACTCGATTGCTAAAACTAAGGATGGAGGATTCATTCTTGCAGGGACTGGAATGTGGCAATCCAGCAACGGCATGATTCCTTGGCTGATCAAAATTAATTCTCAAGGGTATGAACAATGGAACTTACCTTATGGTCAATATCCTAATGATAGTTTTAGCTCAATTGTGCAAACTGCTGATCAAGGCTATTTAGTTATTCGACCCGGAACATCCTCGATTATGCGAGCAGATTCCTCGGGCAGCGAAATCAATCAAGAGCAGCTAGGCACTTCGGCTATAGCGTCGCAGTCAGGTTACCCCTCTTCAAGCTTAATTCCCACAAATGATGGTGGATATGTAGTTGCAGGATCAACTTGGGAGAACTCGTTTATTATTAAATTTTCTGCCGAAGCAAAGCTTCAGGCACCCGTCGTAGCAATTTCTAGTCCAGAAAGCAGGATATATGAAACAAGCGACATTCCATTGACGTTTAGAGTGAATGATCAAGCTTGCTTTTTCAGTTACGCCCTCGATGGGCAACAAGCTGTGGCTATCAATGGGAATACTACGCTAAGTGGATTAACTGTTGGAACTCACAACTTGACAGTTTACGTTAGGGATTCAGCAGGTATGGGCGAAACTTCTCAAACAATCTCTTTCACAGTACAAGCTCGTTTCCCAAGTGAAATTGTTTTTGTGGGGGTAACGATCGCTGTTGTCGCTAGCGTTAGTTCTCTGCTTTTTGTTAAAAGGCGAAGTCTCTCTGATTTTAGAAAAAGTGGTTTAAAGAGTCTATTGAAGAAACAAACTCTACATGCAATTTCACAAAATAAGATGATTTGGACGTTAATTATTATCAGTTTGTGCTTTGTCTTGGTTTTTGTTATGTTTTTCTTTCCCTATGTTTTCTATTCAGCGTCGTCTATGCGTTCAAATGGATCCTTTGAGGTGGGTGTGAGCTATGTCTATCAGAGAGACAGTGTTGAGCAAATCTTTGGTGAAGTATCCCGTATCAAAGATTTGGGTTTTAAAGTGATTCGTGTTGATCTTGTTTGTGATCCAACTATCCCCAGTTCTTACTTGAATACTGTTTCGGAAGTATTTTTCAGCGCTGTTAGGCAGCTTGATATGAACGTTGCTTTGATAATCAAGGAACACAGCAGCACAAGTGAGATAAATTACTATCTTGACAGGTGGGGTAAAGATTTAACGTATGTTCAAATTCTCAATGAACCTGACGTGGCTTCGTCGTGGGAAATGGGCGCATTATTTACAGACGATGAAGCAGGCTCAAAGTTCGAGGAAATCTACTCTATAGTTGAGCAGCATAATCTATCAGCCCAACGCTACACTAATTTTTCACCAGCCTTTGTTGCCCGAACTAATCTTCCTATCCGATTTAGCGAAAAATTAGACTTTGTTGGTTTTGATGTTTTCATGGAATCAGTTCTGACTATTTCACCTAACATGATCCAGTTTCTTCAAAAGATAACCAATAAAGATGTTGTGATTTCTGAGTTTGGCATGTCAACTAACAACGATGCAACTCAGAGCGATTACATAATTAGGGGTCTGGATCTTTTCAGGAACATGGGGCTTAAAGGTTGTTGGTTGGTTTATTGGAATAGCGTCGATAACGATTATGGAATACGTGGAAGATTAACGGAACAGAAAGTTGGGGAGTGGATTGCTCAGAATGCTTAAACTATCTAAACAAATCTTCATCCACGGCTTAGCAATAATAATTGCCCTAGTTACAATACAATTGTTGCTAGATATTTTCCAAAATGCGTTTCTGCTCTATATGCCGCCAATAGGATTTGCTTTACTTCTTGTAACAATGTTCGCGATCCAACCCATAATTCTAGGTGTATTAAATATAATTTTTCTTCACCGCTTATACAACTGTGAAGGATGGCAGATAGGCTTCTGGCTTAACGGCTTCTTTCTCTTGATATTCTTCTTATCAATAAACCTCTTGATACAAACAATTGCGGGTGTGCCTTTTTCGTTAGGGGTTGGGATAGTTGAAGTTTTCTTGCTCTCCTATCCGTTTGGGTATCTTGGAAAATTCAGCAACCGCGGATGCAAGATGCAAGAGCAGAAGCCTGCTGTGAACACTGGCTAAATAGGTGAATCGATTCCTAAATGTTCTCTAAAAAATATTCTTTAATTAGTTTGTAGGACACAAAGTTTTACAACGCTTTTACTGGTAAACTTGTTCTGCAATAAAACGGGTATTCACGAAAAATCAGAATTTCGCTAAAGAGTTGGGGGAAGTTGAATCAAACATATAGCAATTCTGCAGGTTACTCTTTGTGTTCTTGTCTAGCGGTCAATGTATTGCTAGAATGAGTTTGTACGCCCAAGATTTCTGCAACTTTAGCAAGTTTGTTGTCATCTGTTACAAGGATTTTACTGGTTTTCTTTGATTCCACAAGATATGCGGAGTCATAAAACGTCAGATTACACTTATGAGCCGTTTGAAGTATTTCAATTCCTTGTTCGCCATCGACCTCTTCTACTTGCATACGCACAAGCATCGCATACATTAGGCTTAACGATTTCTCAGCTTCCTCAATGCTTATTCTTTTAAGCAAATGAGCCTCTCTCCACAAAGCGTTGCCAAGCTCATAATACGCTAAATTTATCGTTGTTCCCTCCATCAGCATGTCCAATGCTTTTTCAGGGCAATCTCTGATAAGTCTGTATATGACATTGGCATCAAACAATAACTTAGGTTCTGTCATCTGCTGTCCCTTGAGGCACGGACGGATTGGGCAAACTCTTCAGGCGGGATTTTTTTGAGTATGGTGGATACTTCTATGGCAAGTTTTTTTAGTTTTTCTTTTTCCAGTCGGTCTACTTCTGACTGTAGGGATTCACGTATTACCTCGCTTATGTTCACGCCTAGTTTGGATAATTTTTTTTTGAGTTCAGCGGGCACCTTGGCACATACTGTTTCTTCCATACCCATGGGTATTACCTAAATAGTATAACAACTGTGTATGATAAGAAGATTTCTGCAATTTCAAATTAAAGCAAATGAAGCTGGGGCTGGGCTTTTTAGTTGAAGTACGATTCCCTACCCCCCTTAGACTCAAAGAAGGTTGCCTGCATATGATTTTCCCTTTTTTAATTGAAGATTAAATTATGTCAAGCTTTTCGTCTTTGTTTTGATTAACCTTTAAGCTTCTCTGCGAAGGTCTCTGCATTTTTAAGGTCTTCTTCGTTAGGTCTTCTTTTATTTATTCCGCCAAAGTATTTGAGAAAGAGATTTGTGTTGAAGCCTTTGCATTGAAATTCATCAATAATTTGGTAGCCTTTAGATTGAAGTTTTTCTCTAAGAGCCGAGTGGTCTTTGGCGAGTTTCTTTTCTCCCGTCACTCCACTGGTTGAGAAGATAAACGCTTTCTTATCAGTTATTTTTGGCAGTGCATCGACAAAGTCAAGCAGTTCTTTGTAGTGTTTTCCACTATCTATCCCTGCACCAAAACCCACAAGATCATATTGCCTAAGTTCATCAGGGACAGTTTGTTGTGGAGACTTGATCTGTGCATCAAGAATTTTAGCCATAGTTTGGGCTACTTTTTGGGTGTTGTTATGATGGTAAGAATATACAACTATCAAAGATTTCATAAGTAACTCCATTTGACCTCTTTCTTAATTTAGCATTTTTTTTTCAATTGATCATAAGGTTTTACACGTTATAGCTAACTTTGCTAGGGTTTTATTTTGTGGCAAGATGAGCAACAGTTGCATCGACCTCTGGGATTGGAGGTGTCACACGCAGAGTCCTTTTTTTTCTATAAGTTTATGTGAAATGCCCAGTGCATATATGATTTAAAGTCCCCTGAAAGCACCAAAGAAGGCTCAACATAACAATGAAGACTACATTTTCTGCAGTGTTTTATTTTTTTCCAGTCAAAGTCAGAAACGGAATTCTTAATGCTTTTTTGAAAAATTGAGGTGTTGCTTGTATAATCGTTGTGGACATAGCAAGGTAAAACTAAATTCCCGTTTGGATCTATGTTGACCATTGCCCATGGTTTGCATTGCCATTCTCTTTCTTTAGCCATTACTTTTAGGTAACCGATTGAATTGGCAATGGGGTAACCTTCCTGTTTCATTTCTATTAGTTTGTGAGCTATTTTCGAGGTTTTGTTATTAGCCGCGCGAGATGCTTTAACATTGCAGTATTCATGAGCAACGGCTACCGAAATTTTTGTACCTAACTCTTTTGATAGGTCTACCAAGCTTTCTACTTCATCAATATTTTCATCCATTATTGTGGTGTTGATGGTTACGTTAACTTTGTCTTTTGAGGCTTGTATGCCCCTTATTGCTTTTCTAAAACTTCCATCGATGCCTCGAATTTTATCGTGAGTTTTCTCAAGGCCATCTAACGAAACATAAACTACACCGTTAATGTATGGTGCTATTTGGTCTATTTTGGATTCAAGCAGAGTTCCGTTAGTTATGAGGCTGTTATGCAATGGTAGAGAGCGAGAATAAGCCAGAATCTCGACTAGATCATTCCTGAGAAGTGGTTCCCCTCCTTCAAAAGCGATTCCCACGGCTCCTGAATCATAAACCCGTTTAAGAACTGCTTTTTCCTGTTCAAGGCTTGAATCTCGGCTTGGTCTTTTCCAGAAGGGGCACATTTTGCAGCGTAGATTGCAGTTATACGTCAATTTATGGCCACAAAACAGGGGCGCCTTTACGCCAAGCAAGTTCGAGATAAGACCACGATAAATTCTCAGACCTAGCAAAAAGTTCTCTTCGTAGTGATGAATATTTTTTTCTTTGCCGGAAAAATTGGAAACCAGTCCCCATCCTCCAAAATCAATTCAATAGGGTAAAACAAGTACTTTTCTTTTGTGTTTTTGAGAGGAGATTTTTAATTTTTATGGGTTTCGTTAGTTTAGGCGTTCTTAGCGTAACTCGCTATAAGAGCGAGCGTAGGGAGTTGCACCAACCAATTACTTTCTTTTTTATTTCTTCATTGCTTTGTGTGGAAGTAGTTACGGCCAATTCGCCTGTAAACTGTGAATTTGGTATCAAAGATTTGGTTTTTTCCATTGTTTGACCAAGACGAATTCCAAGTGTAAAGAATAATGCTACCTTTTTTCCAGATAAGTCATTGTTTTTTAGGTAAGTTTTTATTGCGGGAGTTAGAGTGAAAGCCCAAACTGGTGTTCCAACGATTAATAAGTCATAATCATTTGGATTTTTCTTTGTTGGAGCGATCTGGGTTTCTTTTCCTCTTGAAGCATCCTGGGTTGCTGAAATGAAGCCTAATTTGCCCTCGCGGTTTTTTAGGTCAACGATTTCTTCAATGTCAGATCCAAGTTCTGTTGCGATTGTTTCAGCGACGAATTTGGTTTTTCCGGTTCTTGAATAATAAACTACCAAGCTTTTCATTGGTCAGTTACTTCCACGTTTTTTTACTGTTAATAGATTGTGTTTGTTTAATTTCTTTTGCTTGGAGGTCAAATCTTAGTGTTCCTTTAGTTCCAGTGACTTCAAGGATTATTCCTTCGGTGAAGGTTGCTTCAACTAGGTTGCCGATTGTTCCTTCGATTAACGTGTTTTCTTTTTGGCCATTGTTGGTTAAAGTCATGTTCTTGATTTGTTGTTTTGAGTTAAGTTCGATTGAGAAGCATCGTTCGGTTTTTTCTTTGGTTTGCATTGTTTTTCCTCCAAGTGTTAACGGCTGGTTTTATGCGGATGCTTGTTTTGCTTTTTTGCCAAGTAGGCGGACGCCGAAGATATAGTGCATTGTTATGCCAAAGCCCCAGCCGCACATTGGGAACAGGAACCAGGGGAACTGCGGAACTGTCAACATGTTAACGGTTACTAACATGCTGTTTACGACCGCGTATGCGGTTAGGTTTATTTTGAAGCCTTTCTTTGCTTCGTCTGTTTGTTTTTCAATTGGGGTTTGTTCGATTTTTGTTTGAGTTATTTTTTGGGTGTTCATTTTGAGTTTCCTCAAACAACCATATACACAAAAACCCCATTAGTTTTATTTGACAAGACTGTGTAAGATTAAACATCAATGTTTAATCGAGTAAGTGGTTGTATGAGTGAAGAGAAACGTTTGGATCTATTGTTCTTTGAGTTGGCAAGTGAGGATAGGCTTGCGATTTTAAGAGAATTATGTGATTCTAAGTTGAAAATGCAGGACCTTGCGCGTAAGCTTGATTTAACGGCGACAGAAACTTCACGTCAACTGCAAAGATTAAGTCAAGCTAAATTTATCGAGAGAGAACCTGACGGAGCATATTCCACATCGGCCCTTGGGCGATTGCTGTTAAGTCTTTCAGCTTCGATGGAACTTGTTTATAGAAAAGGTGATTATTTCTTAAACCATGATGTTAACCGTATTCCGTTGTCCTTTGTTAGTAGGATAGGCGCTTTATCCCAAGCTACTTTAGTGGATAATTTAAACGAAGATTTGGTAAGGTGGTCTGATCTCATTCAGGGTGCGAAAGAGTATGTTTGGGTTATGACGCCTCAATCCATGAGTCACCTTAGTAAAATAATGGCTGGTAAACTGCTTGAGGGTGTTAAGCTTAGGTCGATTATGTTGGAGAAAGTTCGAGAGACAAAAGCTGACTTGCCTTCTGGAAAGGGTGTTGAAAGAAAACTCTTGCCGGATGTTCCGCTTATAATGATGGTTTCTGAGAGGGAAGCGTCTGTTTCATTTCCTAAACTCGATGGAAACGTTGACTTTCCGTCATTCTTTGGTGATGATCCTATTTTTCTTGGGTGGACTAATGATTTGTTTTTGTTTTATTGGAATCAAGCGAAAGTCTGGTATGTTTAAATTAAGAGTAATAAGGCAGAGTGTTTTGTTGTTTTTCTTTGAGGTTATTCTTCTCGATGTGGTGGCATAAACTCGTTGTGCATTGGTCTAAACGAGACTATATTGAATTTAGTCTCTATTCATGGGTTATAATCTTTTGCGTTTTGGGTATATTGAGAATAATTCAGGGTGAGCCTCTTGAACTGCCTTTCATGGTTGTTTTTTCGTTTGTAATGATACCTGTGGAGTTTCTAATTATAGTAGTATTTCAGAAGTACAGTTCTCATGTGGATGAGCTATTGGATTATCCTTCCCTTCTAGAGTTGGACTTCAATAATGATCGGTTTGTAGAGAGTGGTAAGATTCTGGTATTTTTCTATGCCGAGTGGTGTCCTTTTTGCCGCAGTGCTTATCGTCACTTGGCTTCTCTTAGGTCCATTTCTTACAAAGTTTTCAGAGTAGATCTATCAGATGAAGATAATTCTTTATGGACTTCCTTGAAGATCAGGAGAATTCCAACCTTAATTGCTTTCCATAATGGAAAGGAGTTCTGGAGAAGAGAAGCAACCTATATGATTGGTCTTCGAAAAGCTGACTTCAAAGAAGCAGATTCGACCATGAAAACTGAAGCGCCTGAATAATGTTTGTCCTGACTAATTATTAATACATCCACTTACTTTTTTTTTACCAAACAGCGTTCTATTTCTGTTTGGATATTGATAATTTTGAAGAAGAAGACTCATTTGGAAAAATCAGATTATTTTATATATAAAGTTGAGTAATATTAGAGTTGACATAGCAATCTCATTCTTGAAATTGTTTTGTTAAAAATGAAAGGAAGAAAAAGACTTGAAAACTTTATGTAATAAATCAATGACTATTTTCTTGACTTTAATATTGCTTTTCTCAATTGCAACTACAATTATTACTTTGCCAACAGCTAAAGCGCACACCCCCAAATGGGAGATTCCTACTTATGCTTATTTGAGCGTTGCACCAAATCCAATAGGTGTCGGACAACGATTGTTCATTGTCATGTGGCTTGATTCAGTTCTACCTGGAGCAGCTGTAGAAAACAACATCAGATATCATAATTTCCAACTTACAATTACAAAACCCGATAATACAATTGAAACAAAGGATTGGCCCCTCATTACTGACACTGCAGCTTCACAGCCTTTTCTGTATTACCCTGATAAAGCTGGTAATTACACATTTAAGTGGACGTATCTTGGAGAAACCTTTACTTGGAATGCGGCAAACACCCCTGGTCTTTCAACTGCAAATGCACTTTATGAAAACGACACATTTTTGCCATGCGAAAGCAAACTAGTTACAGTTACTGTTCAGGACGAACCAGTTTACTCGCCGCCTAGTAGTTATCCTATGCCCACTGAATACTGGACACGCCCAATAGAAGGAGAGAACTCAGATTGGTGGACAATCTCGTCAAACTGGCTGGGTAGACAATCGCCGCAACTTGCAGAAGAAAGACTCAGAAATCCAGAAGATGGCATAGGACCTGTCACTTCTCACGTTATGTGGACAAAGCCAATTCAAGAAGGAGGAGTTGTTGGTGGTACCAATAACTTCGTTGAAGGCGAAGGATACTATATTGGAACAACTTACAACCGAAGATTCAACAATCCAATAGTGATGTATGGAGTACTCTACTATACAGAACCTGAAAGTATCGAGGTGACAACTAATACCGCAGGCGGATTAACAAAGGCAGTAGATTTACGCACTGGAGAAGAACTATGGTCACAGAGAATTCCAGGGCCCAACAACTTATTCCAATTCGGTTATGTCTACACATCTGGAGATAACCCAAACATGCACGGCACATGGCCCGGCATTCTATTCACAGCAGACTTTGGAAGAGCATTTGATGCACGCACAGGAAACCCTCTATTTAATGTCACTTACATGCCTGTAACTCGTTCCATTAGTCCAACAACTAGCGTAGGAACAGAAGCATTAGGCGAAGACGGCACAATTTATCTCTATCAACTCAACGCTGCAGCCAAGTGGATAGCACAATGGAATTCATCTAAACTTTGGACATGGGGAACAACACCAACTATACAGAAAGAGGTAGTTGGAAACATACCTATAACCCCAGCTCGGCCAACAACATCAGCAGGAACTGGACAAGCGTGGAATTGGAACGGATCCGCATGGGTAGCCGTACCTTCAGCTCAAGCAACCCAAATATCAACTCGCTATGACTGGAACATAACAGTGCCAGGGTTACAATCAAACGCGGCAATTATCTATACAATCCTTGATGATATGATGCTGATTAGAAACGGCACTCTGCCAACACCAAGAGTTCATGATCCTTACACTGTTTATGCTATTAACTTAAACGCATCAAGAGGACAGAGAGGACAAGTTTTATGGATGAAGAACTATGATCCGCCAGCAGTCTCACGAAGCTTTCCAGGAAAACTTATCGATACAGTGAACAATGTCTTTATTGGCTACGATAAAGAAGTCTCACAGCTAGTAGGTTTTAGTCTAGTCAACGGAGAACAATTATGGACTACTACTCTTCCTGCAGATTCTTCCGACTTTATCCTCTACAGTTACTTAGGTGCCATCGGTATGCAAACTGCTTACGGTCTAGTTTACTTTGGTGGTTACGGTGGAATAATGCATGCTTACGATACAAAAACCGGGGAACTAGCATGGACCTACGGTAATGGTGGACCCGGGAACACAACTTATTCTGGTACTGGCTTAGCCTACGGTAGGTATCCGATATATCCAGGTCCTATCGCAAACGGAGTACTTTACTTAGATACTGGTGAACACAGTGCTCAACCGCCATTATACAAAGACTCGCTAGTACGCGCTCTCAATGCTACAACCGGTCAAGAAATCTGGACTTTAACCGGATGGGGTGGTCACCATAGACGCGAAGGGTTTGCTGTTGCTGACGGCTTCTTAGTTTATCTCAACCACTACGACATGCAAGTATACAGTGTAGGAAAGGGACCCAGTGCTATTACAGTCGAGGCGCCAAAAGCAGCAGTAGAGTTAGGCAGATCTTTAGTCATTAGCGGTATGGTTACAGATATTGCTGCAGGGACAAAGCAGAATGAACAAGCTGCGCGGTTTCCATATGGTGTTCCAGCTGTTTCAGATGAAAGCATGAGCGATTGGATGAGGTACATTTACATGCAGAAACCACGGCCAACCAATGTTACAGGTGTTCCAGTGGCAATCAATATTGTTGACTCAAATGGCAATTATAGACAAATCGGTTCGGTTACAAGCAACTCTGATGGTTTCTATAGTTTGACTTGGAAGCCAGACATCGAAGGTCCATACACTGTTTATGCTTCGTTTGGTGGTTCGGCAGCTTATTGGCCATCACATGCCATAACTTCCTTTGCAGTTGATCCAGCACTACCAACCCCAGCGCCAACCCAAATACCCCCACAGTCAGCAGCTGATATCTATATACTACCTGGAATAATCGCTATAATCGTAGCAATTCTTCTAGTCGGCGTCGTTTTGGCGCTACTGGTATTAAAGAAACGACCATAAAACAACAATAAATCAAAAATCTTTCCCCTTTTTTAGTCTCAAAAAATGAAGTGTCTTAATAGCTAAATGTTCTTTGAAAATGAGCCAAAAGAGGTCATATTTTTTGAATCTGACATTAAAGGAAAGTTTTAATTAATGATGAGATTGAAATTATTAATGATTAATTATGAAAGTCTCTAAATTAGTAGTTGCAGTGATACTTTTAATTGTCGTAGTGTTAAGTGCAGTTGCGATCTATTATTTTGCTCAGAACGGAACAGCCAAACCAGATGTTTTTACTGTGCAGAATGCTACAAGTCTTCAGGTTAATGCTGATGTAGTTGGAAGTAACCAAGGCCCCTCAAACCCATTCAAATGGTTAGTAGCAGATATTGGAACAACTGATCAAAAAATTCGATTAACCATTTATGCTAATGCATCAGATCAAACTGGCTTTACTTACATTGTGAATTCGGAAAACCAGGAAGCTTGGAGAAATGAAAACGGCACATGGGTCAGTACCAATTATAACGAATTAAATAATCTCTGGGGATCCGAGTGGATTCAATACTTAAACCAGCTAAAGGCAAATTGGACTGGAAACGGAAATGTCTCGTTCAATAATTCATTTGGCGACAGTGTGACAGTAACGAATGTTGTTATAAATCCGGAGCTTGCTGATTCAACTTTTGAACCTACAACCTAATTTTTTCTTTTTTTTATTCATTGGGGTAAAAAGCGTCATTTTTTTTTGAATAATCACCAGAGGCGCTTTTTTGCTTTGAAAATAAAGTAGTAATTGTAACTTTAGTTTAGTTCTTTTATGTTTGTGTCTTTAAGGTTAAATTCTATATGGTAGGTTTGATTTTCAAAAGCTGTTGCAAAAACTATTCTAACGGGCCATAGGAGAACTTTGTCTAAATAATATGTAGCGTTAATTGCTTGGGTGGTGTAATCGTAGGCTATGCATTCTCGTTTTCCTATGTTTCTGACGGTTATTTCTGTATTATAGGTCTTTTCAAGTGTTACACCTTTAGGCTGAAAGTTGATGTTTGTTTTGTTGATCCATAACGTAGTTTGGTCGGATAGTGTTGGTGTAAAAGATGTGGCAATTGATGAGTTGGTCTGGATTTGTATGTGTGTGTTGTTTAATTCAGTAACTTGTATTGTTTCATCTATGCTAATTGGTGTGGATAGTGCGTTTATTTTACCTTCATATGTTGCATATGCCCCTTTAAACATCCAAGAATCAGCCATGTTTTGCTGGGTATTATCCATGGCTTGATATCCTATAATTAAAACTAATGATGAAATTGCTAAAACCAAGGCAAACACAACAATTATCCAGCCTTTTCCCATACTTGACTAAAGAATGATTTGTGTTAAAAGGATTATTATCAATTAACCAATTTTTAGCAATAAAAAAAATTGAGAGAATAGTTTACTTGACGCTAAAGTAACTTATCCGAATTTTGCGAGCACTTCTCGACCTAAATCAGTAATTTCGACAGCGTAGAAATCGTAAGGTCCCATTTTCTTTGGTGTATCAAGTATGTCGATGAGACCAGATTTTGACAGGTGCCTCACTGCGTCGTTTAGGCCTTCAGGCATCAAACCTGTCTTTCTATGTAAAATGTCCACTTTCACCAACAGACCTTTTTCAAATTCAGATAGGACCACGAGAACCTGTTTAACTGATTGGTCAAGCATATCAAAATCGTCTTGTTCAAAATCTTCAACCATAAAAAACACCTACCATAACATAAGCAGTCTTCCCATAAAAACCATTTGAAAGTTGAAATTTTCCTTGATCTTGGAGTTGTGTCAGTTTTCCTTAACAATGATATTCTTGGGCAGCTGAGGAGCGAGGGTGTTCTTTAGGAAGCCTTTAATTTTGTTGCCGTAATTTGTTTGGCAGGTTAATTCGATGAATCCAGTTGTCATTTATTCGACAAAAAGTGGTAATACTGAAAAAGTTGCTATCGAAATCGCCCAAGAATTAAATTGTAAAGCAATAAAAATATCGCCAGAATCAAATTTTTCAACAATATTACATAAGGATTTTGATCTTGTGTTTATTGGGACTTGGGTTCGCGGTGGAGAACCAAGCCCGGATATGCTTTGTTTCTTAAAGCAGTTGAATTTTGAAGATAGTTGTAGACATTTTGCTCTTTTTATGACATGGGCTGGTGGCGGCAAAAGTGACTGCTTGACGTTTAATCGAGTAAAACAGCTTTTAGAAGCTAAGAATCAAAGGTTAATTGATGATTGCTTCAAATGTTTTGGGAAGACCTTTGGTTTAACAAGGCGTGGGCATCCAGATGCAAAAGATTTATCCGACGCTGGTAAGTGGGCTAGAAAGTGCGTTGATGTGCTTGAAAAAAAATCATATTGAACTGCTGATTCTATGGTTAATCTCGGCTTTGTCGTGATCAAGACTTCATTTCTTGAGGTCCAATAGTTTCTTTAGGACTTTAAAGCACGTTTCCGACGTAAGAGCAGATAATTAGTGATAATTATCCTTCCATTTTCAGAGCTAATTAAGAATTATGTTGGTAAATCCCTTGATAATTATGCCAAAGTGTTATGGCTACAAGAAAAGCAGGCAAATTCGAAATATAAGGATATTTTGGACGAAAAGTTCATTTTCCAGAATAAATTAAGTGTTAAAGGGTTTTCGTTTGAAAGACGTTTTTGAGACTATTAAGGAACGTAAATCCGTTCGTGTTCCATTTGACCCAAATAGACCAATCTCTAAGGAGAATCTCGAGCATATATTGGAGGCTGCACGTTGGGCCCCTACAGGACACAACATGCAGAACTACGAAATCATGGTTGTCGACGACAGAGCAGTGCTTGGAAGAATAAGCAGTATAAAATCATGCGTTTTAGAGGATTTCTTACGCGATAACTATGGGCACTTGTCATTCTCAGAGGAGGAGCTCAAGCATAAGAAGACAGGGATTTTGTCAACTGGTTTTCCGCCGGACTGGGTTGACCCCGCCAAATTCAGCCAAATCGCGCGTTCTCCCCCAATACCGATTAGTAATTCCATTAGAGGGAGCCCAACTCTTCTAATGGTTTTATATGACCCAAGAAAGAAAGCACCCGCTCTTGCTGTGGATATTTACGGCTTCATCGGTTTAGGCTGCCTTATGGAAAACATCTGGCTGACTGCACAAGCTTTGGGAATTGGCATGCAGATTCTAAGTCTATCAGCAACGGTATCTGTAGAGGAGGAACTGAAGCGGCTTCTTGATATCCCTGACCCGTTAAAGATTGCTTACACAATTCGTCTGGGATATCCAACAATACCCTCACCAGCAAAGGAGTTGCGCGTCAGAAGAGATATTGGAGACTTCACTCATCATAATCGGTATAGTCAAAAAGGACTCCAATAGTACTATCACCGACCAGGTTTTGAATGCTATTGCGCAAACTACATCTTTTCCTTTTTTTAGTCAATAATTATCTTGGGTTTTTGTAACCTAATTAAGAATTATGTTAGTATTTCCTGCGACAATTATACCAAAAACGCTTTTTGCTTTCTTGTTCCTTCGCCTTTTTTAATTGTTTTCCCAGTTTTTAATGTATCCTTTTAAGAACCCTTGCGCCATTGTTTTAGTGAAGGGTTTAACTATGGGAGAAAAAAATGACTCACTCATAGCATACAATATTTTGGAAAAAAGAATAATTAACACCGGATTGTGCACTCTTTGCGGCGCTTGTGAGGCCGCTTGTCCAGTGGGTGCTTTGCATATTGAAGATGAAAAAGTCAAGCACACCTGCGATTGCTCTAAAAACATTGATTTATGTCCCATATGCTACGAAATTTGCCCTCATTCAGAGGCGCTTTTGCTTAAAAGTTTGAGTGTTGTGGCTGATGCTCCGATAAAGAATGAAGCACTGGGGTACTACCGTAAAATAGTTCTCGCTCAAGCGGTTGATCCTAAAATAAGGGAACTAAGTCACGGTGGAGGTGTAGTTACTTCTCTGCTGAAATTCGGTATCGAAACCAAAATTTTTGATAGTGCTATTGTTTCTCAGGGCGAACCTGAAAACCCTGCAAAACCTAAACCTTCTGTAGCAACGGTGCCAGATGACGTACTTTCAGCAATAGGGAGCAAGTTTTTTCCCTCCTCAATAGCCACAGCGTACGGAACTGCAGTTAAATGCTACGGAAAAACAAATATTGCCTTTGTTGGCGTGCCCTGTCATGTGCTAGCTCTTCGAAAACTGGGGGCATGGCAGCATAGAATTAGCGGTAACTTACGAATAACTATTGGGCTCTTTTGTTTTGGCACACTATCTTTTGGTGCTTTACTGAAATATCTAAAAAACAAATATAATATTGAATTATCGGATATCAAGCACTTACGCTTGACTTCGGAACTTGTAATTCAAACAAGTAAAAGCGAACTTAGGATTCCATTGACTGAGATTTCAAATGAAATTTTGCCAAGTTGCCGAAAATGTACAGACTTCACCTCAGAACTCGCAGACATATCCATTGGAAGCGCTTATCCTTTGAAGGATTGGTCAACGGTAATTATCCGAACAAAAGACGCAGAAAACTTCTTTTATAAAGCGGTGGAAAACCACGTCATCAGCACACGGGATATCGAGGAAGAACCAAATGTCATCGAAGGAGTAACGCTTGCTGCGATAGAAAAACGAAAGTCGGGTCTCAAAAAAGCTAAAGAAATTGAAGAAAACACGGCGCATGTCGTTTCAGAGCCGTCTATCTAGAAGATGTCTTTGTTTTAGAAGATCTGATTTCAAGGTTCTCTTTGTTATCCGGCAGCAGCAAGAATGCCTGAACCATTACGTTAGCCTATAGTTTTGTTCTTTAGGGTCTAATTATTGTTTGATTAGTTTCAGTCCGTTGGTTGATGTGTAGACGTTTTGATCCCATACTCCATTCCAGTGGTCGTGCCATGTTCCTTCCATATTGTGAGTGGTGAAAGTGAAAACGCCAACTGAGCCAATTTGCTTTATTGGACCGCTATCAGCTTTGGTAAGAGTTAATTGTGTTCCATTAATTATTCCGGTTAAGCCCATAGGTGAAGTGTCCGGTGTGTATCCAGAGTCTGCTATTAATTGTCTGTTGGTGTAGCTAAATTCCACCTGCACTCTTACGATGTTTTCTTGGTCTGTGGCAGTTATTGTCCAAGTCATGGTACGGTTTTCTGAGCCTACATCCTCAAGCTGCCCGAATGTTGACCAGTCAGTGGCGATATTAAATTTAGTAGAGAAGGTAGTTTTCCATGTTCCCACTATGTCTCTTGTTGGCGTTAACGTGTTTGGCGTCAATGGAAAGGTACCCTCGAAAAATCCTGAGAAGTAAAGAGCTCCAGTAATGGAAACAATTATGATTACAACAGGAATAACTTGATTTACTTTGATTTTTCCTTTTGCTTGTTTTTGTACTTGAACAGCAGCCAAATTTAATCCCACTTTCATGAATAGAACAGAAGTTTAGGTAAAAGCGTTATGAATTATCACTAAATATTTTTGGTTAGTGAATTACTGTCAACCCCTTGAAAAGGGTCACAAAGTGAATGCTTAAGAAGATTTTTAATCGCTTAACCGCACGAGCCCTGTCCGGGGAAAAATGAAGTACCCCGTGGGTTAATAAGTGGGTTAATACTACTTTTACCACCGGTGACGTGATGTGACTGCTGAGCTTAAAGCAGTGAAAATTAGCAAAGAAACATATTCCGAATTAAGTGCTATCGCAGGCGAATTACAGATCAAAAAAAAACGACCTGTATCGATGGATGAAGCGATGAAATATCTGATACGGCGAAGTAGAAAAGGAAAAAAGATTTCGGATTTAGCGGGTTCATGGATTATGAGTGACTCTGAAGCAGAAGAAATCAAGACTTCAATTGCCAAGGCATGGGAAACATGGAAACCTTAAAAACAGTAATTGATACCGACCTCTTAATTGATCTGCTAAGAAATCAGAAACGAGCAACAGTCTTCGTTGCCAAGCTGGAGGAAAAAAACTATGTTTTGGCAACTACCACAATTAATGTTTTTGAACTCCATCATGGCGCGCATAAATCTCAGGAAAGCGAAAAAAATCTTCAAGCAATCCAAATACTCACAAGCAGGTTAATTATTCTTCCGTTTACTTTAAAAGCTGCCCAAAAAGCAGGCCACATATACGCACAATTAGAGCGTCAAGGGCAACCGATTGGACTAAGAGACACTCTTGTTTCTGCCATCGCTCTAACGCGGGAATGCAGTGTCGCCACACGCAACCAAGCGCACTTCAGCAGAATTTCTGAATTAGAAGTCATTACACCCTAAAGCCTAATTGCTGATTTTATCATTTCGTTTAAGGATTAAGAATTAACTTTCAGATATAGGTGGTCTGAGTGTTTGAAGGAGAGCGTGGACTCAGCTAACTGTACAAACGCTTTTCTAAACATCTTTTGGCGACAACATTAATATAACGGTGTTATCAGTTGAAGACTTGCAGTAAGAGCGTTTTTGTAAAATCTTGACTCTTACGGCAAAAAAATGGAGAATAAAGAAAAAATGCAAACGAATAAAAATAAAACAATGGCTATTTTGATAACTTTGCTTCTAATAATCTCAATGAGTGGACCTTTAATTACACCTTCACCAACTGCTAGTGCACACTCTCCACCATGGATAATAACTCCAGTTGCTTATGCCTATGCGACACCCACGCCAATCGGTGTTGGTCAGACAGGACTCATTTACGGCTGGCTCAATTACGTAATAAATGGAGTATTGATAACAAATAACATCCGATTTCATGACTACCGCTTTATCGTTACCGCACCCGATGGCACAAAACAAACATATGATTTCCCTAATGTAGTTGACTCAACATCAGCGCAATCCTTGGCTTACACACCTACCCAAGTAGGCACCTACAATATAACGTTCCTCTTTCCAGGTCAAGTATACGATTTTGGCGGCGCATATCAAGGAGACTATTATGCACCTGCTAACGCATCATACTTATGGACAGTGCAAGAAGAACCAATAGCCTCGCTTTCACAAAATCCGCTTCCCACTGAATACTGGGCTCGCCCAATAAATCAGAACCAAAACAGTGAAAACAATTTAGCTATCGCATCAAACTGGCTAGGTGGAAGTGCACAATCTTCAGGTTTGATGTCACTACCTCAAAGCTATATACAATATAACGGCGCTACACCTCTAACTTCGCACATAATGTGGACCAAACCTATCGAGTTCGGCGGCTCAACTGGCAATTCAATACAACAACCCACACAAGAAGCTGACGTTACTCAATCATTCTACTCAGGAATGGCATACAACATTAGATTCGTGAACCCAATGATTATCAACGGAGTCCTCTATTACCAAAAACCCTTAGGGTATTCTGGTAGTGGTGGAGGAGAAGTTGCAGTAGATTTGTTGACTGGACAAGAAATTTGGCACAATGATAATATATATCCAACCTTCGCGACGCTCTTCAACTTCAAAACACCTAACGGCTATGGACCCGGCGGCGCTCAACTATGGCAAGCATCCGGTTCAACATGGTATGGATACAATGCATTCGATGGAAAATCGATTTTTAACATAACGAATGTTCCTTCAGGCACCCAAGTGAGATTCAACGATGGCACCATAGGCATATATTTGTTCAACTATAACCAAACATCAAAAACTGGTTGGTTAGCTTTATGGAACGCAACTAGATTAATCAGCGGTAACTCAGATACATGGTCACCTCCTTTACGTACTTTTGCTGGTAATTCAAGCACTGCTATTAGTTGGAACAAAACAATAACTGCAGATTTGACAGGCAGTTCCAATCCAAGTATCATCGGTATTGTTCCTGGAGACGTAATACTTGGCGCCAGCAGCAGTCTTGCAACAACTTCGCAGCCTAGACCGAACGATAATCCATGGACAATTTGGGGTTTAAGTGACGATCCAGCAACAGAAGGTAACCTTTTATGGAAGAAAGCTTACGCAGCGCCTCCAAACAATCAAACACAAATGTTCGCTACGTATCCAATAGATCCAACCACTCTCACATTTGCTATGACAATCGCTGAAACCGGCCAACGTTTAGGCTATAGCCTTACCACAGGAGAAAAACTTTGGGGCCCACTTGGTGAACAACCTGGATTCCAATACTTCAGCTCTAGAAACGGTGTGCCATACAACGGGAACTTTTACGTTTCAGGTTTAGGTGGAGTAGTCCAAGCCTATTCAATGCTAGATGGATCTCTACAATGGACATTCGGTAACGGAGACGCACCAGGGAACTCAACAAATATGGCGAACAATGGACCTTGGGGTTTGTATCCACTTCACGTTGCTGCTTTTGCTGACGGAGTTGTCTACACTTTTTCCGGTGAACATTCGCCAACAAACCCGCTTTATAGTGGAGAACTGACTCGTGCTCTCAACGCTACCACTGGAGAATTACTTTGGACGCTGCTTGATTGGTCTGGTTGTGGACTTGGAAACTCTATGCAATCTTTCCCTGTCGCTGATGGCTACGGAGCAATGTACAACTGTTATGATGGTCAAATATACATTGTTGGAAAAGGACCTAGCCAATTAACTGTTACGGCGCCTAATACTGCAACAACTGTAGGTACACCTTTAGTAATAAGAGGTACAATCACAGACATTTCAGCCGGCACAAAACAAAATGAGCAAGCATCAAGATTCCCTAACGGTGTTCCAGTTGTTTCTGACGCAAACATGGGCGATTTCATGGCATATGTCTACGAAGATCAATTGAAGCCGAGCGATGTAATCGGTGTCCCAGTTTCAATCGCTGTACGCGACTCTAATGGCAACCTTAGAAATGTTGGCACGGCTACAAGCGATGCAAGCGGCATGTTTTCTTTAACATGGATGCCGGATATTTCAGGTGATTTCGTGGTCTACGCATCATTTGCAGGTTCAAAGGCTTACTTTGGTTCTTCCGCTGAAACATCTTTCACCGCAATTAGCGAACACGCAACTCCAGCGCCAACTGCAACTCCTGTTCAATCTTCTGCTGACATGTATTTTGTTCCGGCAGTTGTGGGCATAATAGTTGCAATGATCATTGGATTTGCCCTGTTAGCATTATTGCTGCTAAAGAAACGTCCGTAAAAATTTCAAACAAAAACTATCTTTCCCCTTTTTTAGTCTCAAAAAAATGATTGGAGAAAAATGTGGGCTGAGTAGGCTCTGGTTAAGATTCACAACAGTAGCCATAGAGCATTTGCATTGCTCTTTTCTCCAAATTTAGTCCAGAGCCTCAGCAAACCCTATTATTCCCAATTCATTTTTTTTCTTAACGCAAACGAATCTTTTTGGGGAAAGGTTTGTTCCTGAGTTCCCAAGTTATATGATTCTTATGCTCTCAAAGTAAATACAATGCCTGAAAAATTTCCCAAGTTATCAAACAGGACCGAAATAAAAATGAGGTTAGAAAAATGTACTCTCTAATTGCTTAGTGCATTTAGCATTTCATCAACAGTTAGGATTCTTATCTCCTTGAAATGTTTCAATGCGAGTAGATGTCTATCACCCGAAATAATGTAGTTAGCTTTGCTATCGTAGGCCGCTTGCACGATAGCGTCATCATCAGGATCTTCCTTAACTGCCTTGAATTTAGATATCACTTGCACTATCCTGGCGGCATTCTTCAGCGTGTTAAGAAAGACGGTTATTTCCTTTTCACTTGCATACTTTGTTATCTTGGGGTCTTCTATTACCTCAAGGAATTCTTCGAGGATAGCTCTGGATAAAACTATCTGTTTATCTTTTACTAATCTATTAAAGAGGTCACGTGGTTTACCCGCCTTTATTAAGGCTGAAACCAAGATGTTTGTGTCAAGGACTACTTTCATTCTTGGTTTGGCTCTTTGAAGGTCTTTTCCTTTGCCTGTGCTCGTGGATTATTTCGTTTATTTCCTCGTTTGACAGTTCGCCATATTTTGCGATTTTTTCATCGACTCTTTTATACATGTCTTGCAGCTCTTTTGAGAAGTCAGGTTCTATAAGCTTCTTTAGTATAACTGAGTCGTCGCATTCATAAACAAGGAATTTAGTTTTGGGTTTTAAGCCCATGTGTAACCTTATTTTTGCTGGTATTACAACTTGACCTTTTTCGCTGAGAATGGTTAGTTCAGCTTTTTCGCTCCGAGACATTAGATTACCGAATAATATCTTACTTTCTTACTTAAAAAAGATATCTTTTTACTAATAGTGCATGAAGAAGAGCAAATTTTTCACACTTCCTCTACTCTTGACGAATTATTGTTTTAGTTGGTGGGATCAATAACTTCTAATTCCAGTTTTTTTTGCCAAACGTGTTTGAGGGTCAATGAATCTAGTCTATGATACATGTTAATTTTCACCCCTTTGTAAAGGGGCAAATTTTAAAATGACCAAGAATAGGTTTTCCTTCGAAAACAAGAATGCTTACCTTCCTCTATGGTATTTCCTTTTGCTCTGTTAAATCATCTTAAGGCAATAAGATGCTCCGCCGCTACCCTGCACATTAAACGCGCCTACCGTGATTTTAATGACTTGAAGGGGTTCATTTTGAACTACCGCAAAGAAGGTATTCTTCCAACAATCGTTATTAGCGAATTTCTGAAAAATCTATCTAAGAATTGAAAACCCCGACCAATGAGTATAGAAGCATCATGCTAACTATCTTGCTGGTACACAAAGAGCAAAGGTGTTTTGTTTGAGTTATGATAAATATTATCTTGATAGCTACCACGAATATAACAACGTGGAATATGCTTCCCTAAAATTTCTTAAGGTTCATTTCAACCTTACAGGGGAACAAGTGAAGGTAATTCGCGATAAGGTTAGATGTAGGATTTTTCACGATGGCGAAATGAAGGCTGTTACGTGTTATGCTGTTGATGATGTAAAGAAATTTTTTCAATTTAATTAAAAAAAGAAAAAAAGTTAAGAGACAAGTGGTTAACTGGTAGAAAAAGCGCGTTTTTTCATTTTTCTTCTTTATTATCGCTGAACACTTGCACGACAGAAGGCGTTATTCTGTTATGCGGTGTATTTCGGGAAAGCAGTCGAAATGTTTGTCAAAAGAGTAAATTTTCGTTATTGCTGTTTTTTTCATGAGCACGTATGCCAATGCGTCGTTCAATCCTACTGGGTGCTGTTCTGAAATTGAAACTGCGTTCAGGTAGTCGTCTTGTGTTACCTCGCAGATCTGAATGTTTTCTCGAAGTAGCAAGCCTTTTTCAAGTGTAAGTGCTTCTTCAAATGGCAAATAGTATTCTATGATGTTGCATATCTCGCTGAAGTGGACAACTGAGCAGGCTACTTCTTCGCCGTCGTTTATTCTGCTTATAATTTGTTTTGCTGCTTCTTTGGCTTTTATCTCATGTTGTTGAAGTTTCCTTGTGGGCTTCAACAGAGCGTATACAAAGACGTTTGTGTCTACGAAAGCTATTGGCAACTTATTTTCTCCGAAGTTCTTCGCGAACTTTGTGCCAATCGGAAAGGTCAGCTTCTAAATCAATTTCGATTGAATCGAAGTATTTTGTTAAGTCAATATCTGTGAGCGGTCTGATCTCAATTATATCGCCTTTTTGAGAGACAACAGCCTTTTTGTCTTTAAGATACCTGTCTCTCCATATTTTTGGGAGCATGATTCGCCCTTGGGTATCAACGGTTTTAACTTCCACTTCCATTAGTTTTCACCTAAATATTCAAGGAGTGGTTAAAGTATAAAGAATTTGTGGTGACTGGAGGATTTGAGTTCATTCGAAAGTGAGATAGTTTTTTTCTCTCGATCTTGGTGCCATTGCAGTTTTCTTGAGGATAAAGCTCTTGAAAAATATTGTCTATCGGTTGCAGGGTTGCAGTAAGAAATAATATTTAAGAGAAGAAGAAGAGCAAATTTTTCACACTTCTTCTACTCTTGACGAATTATTGTTTTAGTTGGTGGGATCAATAACTTCTAATGTCAGCTTTTTTGCCAATGTGTTTGAGGGTCACGGATTTGAGTTCATCACGTCTGTTGTCATTTAGGTTTCTTTGCCTGGGAAGGGGAATATACCGGACTCTTTGCTTTTTGAGTTTAGAGCGAAATATCCAAGTCCCACGACCATCCATACTGCCGTTATTCCTATTGCCATTAAAGCTGCCGTTTGCGTGCTACCTCCACCAATCACACCCAGCCAGACAACCGCAATTAGCATGATCACGTTAGCCACAAAACCTGCGATAGGAATAACGTATTTAGTTAAGACTGAGCGTTTTTCTCGAGCGAGTGCATAGATCGCTATTATGCAAGTTACACCGTAAAGTAGGAATGTCCCAAAGTTAGACAGTAGTGTTATTGCAGTAAGGTTTGTTAGAGATAGAACTCCGAAGGCACCTATTGCAGCTGTGACGATGGTCATCACCCATACACCGATTGCAGGAGTACCGTATCTTAGGTTGAGTTTTCCGAGTGGTTCAGGAACCTCTGTATCGCGGCTAATTGCATATGTTACTCTTACACCGGTGTTCATGCAGGACAGAGTTGTGCCCAGTATTGCTGTTGCAACAATCGCAGCAACCACAATCATAACGATAAAGCCGCCTCCGCCAAACAATCCGTTAACGGACTGGATAATCATGTCGCCTATTGGAGAGTTGGAAGCGGCTGCCGCGGTAAATCCGTACTTTGAGTTCATCCATGCTTGTACACCGTAGAATCCTAGTAGATAGCAGAATAGACCTTGAATGGCAAGCGAGAGCATAATGGCCTTTGGGACATCTTTTGGATTTTTCGCTTCACCAGTAAATGCAGTTACGGATTCGAAGCCGACTAGAACAAGTATTGCAATGGTTGCCTGAAAGAGCATGTGGCTTGCATTACTAGGTATTAGAGGTCCTGCAGGGTTTGAAAAGGCGTAAGTCAAATGATCGGGGTTTATGAAGCGATAGGCAAGAGCAATACCTGTTACGCCGACAAGCATGCCGATTTGCGCTATGTTGATCATGAGATTTGTTCGTGTGGAACCGTTGATTCCTCTGAAAGCTATAAAACCTACTATTACAGCGAACGCAACTACAATTGCAACTTGGGTTAAGGGAGCTATTATGATGCCAACTGTCGATAGTATATAGGTTATGAAGAAGCCCATCATTCCCACCATAACACCTGGGTATACCCAGTAGTAGAGGTGTGAAAGCCAGCCAACGATGAATTTTGCGTTTCGGGCAGTTTTGTTACTGCTGCCTCTGTCAAGTAAAGCACGTTGTGCAAAGTAGTATGAGCTGCCTGCGCCAGCGTCTGGATAACGGCGGGATAGCCATGAGTAGCTAGCGGCAGTCAAGAAAGACAATAGTAATGCGAGGGCTAGACCTGTCCATATGTCGGGGGCTGTGGAGACTCCGGCGGGGTCTACTTGAGCAGCTTGTAATTGGAAAGTGAGCCAGAGAAATGCTCCTGGTGCGATTAATGCCATAGCGTTGATGGTTAATCCTGAAAGGCTTAGGGTTTTCTTCATTGTTGGTGCGGGTGCGTTTTGTTGGTTAGTGGTCATTTATTTATTCCTCGAGATACTTTTTGTAAGATACTGTGGGTTTGTTCTCGAAATCTTACATCCTTTGTCGGCTAGCCGTTAAAAGAAATAAAAAATGGTTTAGAAGGTTTTACGATGGCTGTCTATCTTGCCGCTACATCGGTGATAGCACAATGGAAGTTTCGGTTCTGATCACGTTTGGGTCTTTTTCGATTATTTTGTATACTACTTTGTTTATGTCTTCAAGCACTGGTGCTTCTAATACTATGATTGCATCATATCTGCCAAAGATTGCGTCTGCAATTATCGTTTCTTTGACTTTTTCCTTTATTTTTTCAACGACTTCTAATGACGTGCCTGGTTTGGTGCTTAATAATATGTAGGCTTTCAAATTTCTTAACTCCTTTTTTTATTTCTCTGCTTTATAAATAATGACTGCTCCTTCTTTATTTATAAGTGTTGTTTAGACGTATGTTTAACATTTATGAAAAGTTATGAACAAAACACAACTATATTTATATTATACTGGGCATATAACTAACTATTAATTAAAAAGGTGAACATATGTTTGGAATAATTGAGATAGTTTCAATAGCGACAATCGTGGTTTCATTCGCATTTGTATTGTATAGCATCAGACTAGATTCAAAACCAACAATTAAACAAGAAATCTTTTTTTGCTTCTATTAATTAGCGAAGATGAGAAACATGGAATTTAAAAACATACAAGAAGCATTGAAATACATTGCTTTTCAGGCAAAAAACTATCCAAGTCAAATAGACTACTATTCATCGGAAGAATATAAAAAAATTTATCCTGAGCTTTGTCGTGTAAATCGTTTACTGCAGGTTGCATATAAGGTTCATCATGAAGTTTGAAACTTCCACTTGTGCTACGACGTCAACAAATTTAATTACTGGATTGTTTTAGATTAGCCAGAACGGAATTTGTTTGGAAAGAAAAGTTTCTATACCTTCCAAGGGGTATTCGAAGACTTAAAGAAATCAGCAAATGGTTTTGACTAGTGAAGAAGCAAAACTTCGTCTATACAATAAGGCTACAATCCCTTTCCGAAAAAAACAAAAACCATTAATTAACAAATTTACAAGGCACATTTGGAACCTTGCTTTTTTTTACTTCACTGTATTCATGCTAAAATAGATACTTCTTTTTTTCTTGGTGTAATCTTATAAGAGTTCATTATCGTTTATCTCTGAACAGTTACCGTCAGTTTTGCCAAGTTCTCTTTGATTTCAGCTTTAATACCAATTGCTGAAAAGTACTCTTCAAGGAACATCTTTATGAATTTTCTCGGCAAGTCTGATCCGAGAACTAACGTGAAGTCTTTTTCTGAGTTTTTTACTAATCTGAAGAAGTTGCAAGTTTCAAGACGCATTAAGATGTCCTCAGCAGTATGGATTTTTGTTCCAAGTTGTTCACTATGTAATCTGGCAATTTGACGGTGTTGGTTCCAAAAATTTTCGCTGTTTTCACATGTTTCCGCAAGAGAGAGAAACAGTAGCCAATGGTCTACGTCTAGAATTATATGTTCCCCCTTTGATAGCATTTCTAAGTAAAGTCGAACCTTCCTCTTGGTGTTTGGATCTGTAATCGCTTTATTCTCATCATAAAATTTTATAGCTCTTCTCATTATTTCACTCTGAGAAAGTTCAGCTTCTTTGCTTATCTTTTCCAACAAGCCCGTTGTAGTTGAATCAAATGCCACAGTTATTCTGTGAGGGTTAGGCATATTTTCACTTACTATCTGTCTAATTGAACTCGCAGTATATAGATGTACTCAACTTCCAATTGCATGTGTTTTACTCTAAAACTTGAAAATATGTAAGGTAATTAAGGTTAATTTTTGACATAGTGCGATTATTAATCATTTAATTTGTACAAATCAAAAAGTTTTTTCGTTGCGTACTTCTTCAACTCATTTTCCCTATTATTTCCAAATTTCCTTTT
>CAVYXJ010000008.1:0-7246 GCA_963772455.1 Candidatus Bathyarchaeota archaeon | reverse complement strand
CTCGTGGAATTGAAAAACTCAAATAAGTAGACGTGAATTGTCGGCTCCAATCTATATTTATATCTCGTTTGTCAGTTTCTAACCAAGCAGGTGCCTGATTTGAAAACATTCGAATTAACAATCCCTCAACAGTACCTAGACCACATCAAAAAAGAAATAAAAACACCAAAACGACCCAACACCGACCTCTTGGAACTCTGGTTAGAGCGAGAATTAAGCATCGAAAACAAAGGCACCTACGGAAACCTGCCGACCGACGAAAGCCACGTAACCGTGGAGGTTTTATCAAACGGAAACTACAAAGTGATAATTTCAGACGTATGCTTTGGCATGATAAAATCCCACGTGCAACCCGAACCCCACAGCCACAAAATCCACAACGACGATTTATTCCACTGTTGGCTCGACCTAAAAACAAACAACGTCCACGCTGAAGAACACATAAAAGTCAAAGAAACAGCCTAAATATTTGACTCCTAAGATTTAGATTTGAGCTTAGGTTTTCTATTTTACTATCATTCTTTATTCTCTATTATCACTAAGGAAGTCATTGAAATTGCAGGTTGGATCAAAATTTAATCAAACCACCAAAACAAAGAAAAATAAGAAAAAATTCTTTTTTTGTCTTTATTGGATTTATTGTTTTAAATAAAAGGATAGTGAAAATTGCGGTGCCTAACCCAATTTACGACAAAATTAGATATGCCACTATCGCATAAGTAATCATGAAGGTTTGCACATGGAAGTTGAATTAAACTACAAACTCTACGACGATCAGGCTCATATAAAAAACGAAGGAGAAGCAAAAGCCACATTCAACGACCAATACCTGACTTTAACAGCAATGTTCGGAGAACCCATGCTAATCGCTTATACAGACATAGTCGGAATATCAGACTACGACTACAAAGTCGATCTTTTCTTAACTTCCAAAGAAAAACTAAACCTTTCTGGTTTAGGTTACCTATACGAAGACTTCCTCTTCCAACTGTACAAGCACCGAAATGAACTCATGCTCAAATATTTACTCATTAACGAATCACTTCTCAAAGGCGGATTCGAAGCACAATATAAACAACTTGACCCAATAGGACAAACAAACCAAACCGGAAACTGCGAAATCCGCCTCTATGACACCGCAATAGTAATTCTTCCACAAAAAAACGAACCTATCCGCCTCCCGTACTGCTACATAACCAACATAAACAAACAAGACTACACAATAAAAATAACAAACGAATTCCTAGAAAAAATTGAATTCACACAGCTAGGACAAAACTTCGATCCACTTGCAAAAGCCCTCTCAGACGCCTTAAACAAAATGCTCATCAGAACGCAGGAAAACATAAAAGAAATAATTCCCGAAGCCGATCCTCTCGCAATAAACAAACTATCATCACTTATGAAAGACGGCCGAGCAGCAAAAAGAAAAGAAATCGAACTACAATCACAAGACTTCTGGCGACGCCTGAAAAAGAAAATAGACGAAGCAAGCATAACTGAAGAATACGAATTCCTAAACTCTAATGCTATAAGTGACCAAGTGTGTGTAGGAATAAAACGCGGACTCATGGGCGACCTAACTGGTACTTACATATGGATGATGTTCCCACTTCTAAGCCCAGGAACGAACAGACTAAGCAACACAATAGCCATTGAAGCGTTCAATACCCAGGACAATACCGCAGAAAACAAAGAACAAAAAAGCATCTTAGAGAAGGCAATCTCCCAAACAGAAGAAGAAACCAGCCAAAACCCAGACAAAGAACAAAAACCCGCCACAACAGGAGCAACCTACTTTTTCAGAACAATGGGGAGAAAAGAATACGCACAAACAAAAGAAGCAGACTTAATCATAGAGTTGGAGAATTTTACCAAAAACGTCAACCGTGCCATGATCGACGTAAACTTTAGAAGAGAGCCAATATTCCTCTCCGAAGAACAATTGGATGGTACCAAATATGTTCAATACAGATTTGCCATAGCAAGAATGCCTTCGCTTAGTATGTTAAGAAGTCTTTTCATCGGAAGAGTGATTCACTCTTCGCCTGAACAGTGGAAGAGTAATGTGGCTAGTTTATTAACTTTCAATACTAAAAGTTTGGATGATACAGAAAAATGGAAGAAAGGAGACGTATGAATGCCAGGTTATAAACATCCTTGTAAATACTGCGGAAAACTCGTACCCGCAGACGACAATGTATGTCCATTCTGTGGAAAAGTTAACCCAGTTGGACCTCAAAGATGCCCAAAATGCAAAAACCCAACTGAAACGGGACAAATCAAATGCAGCAACTGTGGCTTGTCACTTCAAATAAACTGCCCGCATTGCGCAAAACCTACTTTCTTCGGAGACTACTGCCAAAACTGTAACCAAAGACTCACGGTTATATGTGCTAAATGCAAAACGGAGCAGGCGCCTTTAGGAGAGAAATGCATAAAATGCGGTAAGCCCCTAAACATAACAGGGAGATAAAAAAATGCCACTTCAACCTTTTACAAGAAACTACCAAGACAACAGCACCGACGCTGGGTTCCAATTCACCTTCAACTGTGATGTATGCAACGATGGCTACAAAACAAACTTCATCGCAAGCAAAACCTACAAGAAAAAAAGCTTGTGGAGAGGACTTGGTCAAGTCGCCTCCATAGGATCAGAGATAGCTGGACGCGGAGGCTACTCAATTCAACGAGGCGCAGACGCCATGAGTGAACGATTCCAAGGCATGACACCAGAATGGCACAAAGAACATGAACAAGCATTCGAACTCGCCCAAAACGAAGCTAAAGGACACTTCCACAGATGCCCAAGATGCCACAAATACGTGTGCGAAAATGACTGGAACGAACAAGAGGGTCTATGCACCGACGATGCTCCAAGAGAAAGCACTGAAGTAGCCGCAGCAAGAGCCGAAAAAATGGTCTCAGACATAAAACAAAAAGCCGAAACAACCCAAGTCTACACAGGCGAAATAACACAAAGACAAACAATTTGCCCAGTATGTGGAAAACCAGCAGGTTCAGGCAAATTCTGCAATAACTGCGGAGCACCATTAGGCTTGATTGTTTGCCCCAAGTGCGGAGCTAAAAACCCAGCGGGTACTAGCTTCTGCGGCGAATGCGGCACCAAACTTACCTAAACAAACAACTACAAGTCAAAAACCCTCGACTTCTTTTTTTACTCTCGGTTAGAGGGAATTAGATCAATCGCTTTTTCAAGACATTTTGAAGCGTTCTAAGACATTTACAAAAATTCCAAATAAAAAACAACCCTCAAACAAACTCTATTCTTTCAATAAAAGTGGTGTTGTCCTTCTACTGAAAGAATATTGTAAAACCCGATTAACCATAGACCAACTTCGCTAACAAATCCGCAATTGAAGAGGAGCTTTAGAAGATGATGATGATAATGATGATGACACTTCTGAAATTGTGGTTGGGTGTTATCTTTCAGAGATGAACCCAAGTTAAACGGTTTAATTTTCAAACCATCAGCCGACTCGTCAACGCTGCTAAGAACGTTAATTGGAGCAATAGTAAAAACGGGAGTGGAGAAGGTGCAACTGATGCTGATGTAAAAACATTTTGTACAAATGTTGCATCTACCAAAAGTAAACTTTAGCTGCCATATAGACAACATTGCCTTTGCTGGAGTAGTTGTTGTTATTGTTGTTGCATCTGCACGCTGCACACCTGTTGCAACAACTACTGATTTCAAAACTATTAAGTTCATTATTGATCTTCCCGTACTAAAGAAGAATTTTTTGAACATTTTCATGTGCAATACATCAACAGAAATTAAAAAGCCCCTTGCTGAAAATGCCGTTGCATAGTTGACATTGCCTATAAGCGGGCTTTGCTCTATGTGTGGTTTCCCGAGGTTAAGAGTATGTTTGCCCAAATAGTAATTGATTGCCAAACCAAAAAAGAAACAATAAGCTGCGAGTATTGTATTGTGAAAGAAAGTTGTCATCTTCGAATAGATTTGGAACATAAAATAGGAACTGCGAATGAACCGTTACAACTGATGGTTCCTCTATTGATAAAAGCGTGACTAAATATCAGGAAATATTATTAATAGAATTAATATTAAAAAAAAGAAAAAGTTGGTTATTGATTGATAGCTATTTATGGTCTTTTTCTAAGCACTAGTATAGTTATGGCAAAGCCTATGGCGATTGCTGCAATTATGCCTGCGACTGCAGGAACAAAGTATTGATCAACCATAGTTGATTGTATTGGTGTTGCTGTAGGTGCTGGTGTTGGTGCTGCTGGGTCAACTGCAAAGCTAGTTTCCGAGGAAGATGGATAGTATGATTCAGATCCTGCGAAAGTTGCTATAACGGTGTATTTGCCTTGTATATCTGGAGCCCATTGGAAACTGAATGCACCGCTGGAATCACTTGTTGTTGTGCCTATGTTGCGGTTGTTGTTGTTTGAATCTATGACATTAATAGATACAGTGACTCCGGTGACGTCGGTTGGTTTTGGTTTTTGCATGTAAACATATTGCATCCATGAGCTTTGGCTTACGTCTGAGACTGCTGGAACTCCATTGGGGAACCGTGCTGCCTGCTCGATTTGTTTTGTACCTGATGCTATGTCAGTCACCATGCCGCTGATAACCAATGATCTGCCCAGTTCAATAGATGCCTTTGGGGCTTCCACTGTTAGTGCACTTGGTCCTTTTCCGTAAGCGTAGATTTGGCTATCGTAAGTGTTGAGAGCCAGCAAAATGCCGTCAGCTATCGGTGTAACACCACCATACATTATGTTGCCCCAATCTGGGATTGTCCATATTTCTGCTCCATTAGTGACATTAATGGCACGCATCAAGGCGCCTTTGAAGAGTGGCGAGTTTGGTGAGTGTTCGGTAGTTCTTAAGAAGATTTTTCCATCTGCAATTGCGCTCACTGTTATTGGATATCTGCCATATGCTGTTTCAAACCCGCTATCCGTGCTGTTACCTGCACCACCGTTACCATAGGTCCAAAGCAAGTTGCCATTGCTGGTATCATAAGCATACACAATACCACTGTAACCAGTGTAGAATAATTTGCCATATCCGACCGTATCAGTATCTAAGCTGAAATAGTTCCAATCAGCTGTAGAGTCTTCTGGAACTGTTGTTGGACCCCATACCCGTTCTCCAGTTGAGAGGCTGTAGCCGTAGTGTGCAAAAGTTTCTTTGTCTTCGAAAATGAAAACATTGTTGGTTGGATCCCAGTCAGCAATTGTTCGTGTTACGTTGCCAGGAGCTTGGTCGAAGCTTTTTGCCCAAAGAACATTTCCGCGTGTTTGTGGGTTCAAGCTAATGGCTGTGACATTTGCCGGGTCAGTTGTCATAGCTGCTGTAATGGTTCCAGCAAAGCCAGCATGATCTCCGAATGTCCCTTGGATCAGAATCATTTTGTCGCCTTGTATGATTAGAGGAATTACGTTATTGTCTGCTCCTCCAACAGTCCAGCTTCCACCCTTAAGCGTCGATAGTGATACGTTCCAATCGTATGCGGGAGTTGATACTGCTGAATATCCTTGAGCTGCCCGAACAGTGCTGTTAACCCACATTGTTCCGTTCCAGTTATTGTTGGTTCCTAGTGAAGTGTAGTTGAAAGGCGTATTTCCAGGAATGTTTCCAGAATACCAGTTGCCAGCAGCTGTTCCAATTTCTAAGCCGAAGACTTTGGATGAATTCCATTGCGCTAAGTACCAGTTGGGATTTGCAGTCGTGCCAAGATTTGTTATAATGTATTTTAGATATTCTCCTTGAGGTCCAGCAAAATTTGTGCCACCTGGAATGTTTGTGATGTTCATGGTTGTTAGTACGCCTGAACGTGGATCATATGTTCTCCAAGTTGTTCCTAAGCCAGTGTATGCAGTTGTGGGTGCTATGAGTAAGCCGTTTGGTAGTACTCCGTGTTGGTTTGGAGTTTCAAGTGAATAAAGGTAGCCAAAAGATGGTACAAGTGAAACGCCTGTGGCTGATGCGTTTATGCGCCAGACCTCTTTTCCAGTTTGTAGATTAACTGCAACATAGTCGCCGCCGGTTGCTGCATTGCCCCAAGGTTCTTGGTAATAGAGTGTGCCGTACATGATTAATGGATTAGCAAACCTGCCGTTGTAAGAGAGTCCAGAATAAAACATTTCTCCAGGGACAGCTGTGCCGTTTCCTCCAACAAGTCCACCATACTGAATTGGTTTAGTCCACATTATGTGTGCACTGTTTGGAGCTATACCATAGTCTTGGTGTCCGCCGGGTCCATGGTTGCCTGCGTTAGAACCAATGTTGTAAGGTGCGCCAAGCCAGTTAGATGAGACTGTATACCAATAGGTGTTTTGTCCTTCAATTGGTCGAGTCCAATACTCAGTTGGAAGAGGATAACTGTCTAATGCTGCAGGAATTGGTTCTTGCTGAACAGTCATATTAATAGTTCTACTTGCGCCTTTGATTACATCACCCGTATAGGCTGTGTTTGCTCCAGGAGTGCTTGAAGTCCAAGTATAGTTTTGACCTGGATAATCAAACTTTAATGTATAATCACCGACTAAGTCCGGAGTATATTGAAGATACTGCACACTTGTTGAATCACTGACGATATCCCAATGTTTGGTTTCGATTTTTCCATCGGGCTTGGTAATTGTCAAAGTGTAATCATGCCGTCTTACGTCGTTTGTCACAGTTGCTCCAACCATTGGAGTATCGATCCACATGACAATCGCTGTAGCTTGACCTACACCCACGGGGTTAGGGGAAGCAACAAGATAGGCATAGGAAACAATAGTCCATGGTGGTGTATGAGCGTCAGCACTTGGTGTAAGTATCATTGATACACTCATTGAAATCATAAGAATTGAAACAATCAAAATAACCATAGTTTTATTTTTTAGAATTTGCATTTTTTCTTCTCCTATTCTTCAAGATTCATCTTTTCTCTTGATAACTATTAAAAAAGAATTTTTTCTAAATAAACCTTCTTAAATTATCCAGCTTTGACCCGGAAATTTTGTAGGAACAGAAAAGTCCAAAAATCTTTTTTTCTTCTAAGATTCGTTTTTTTAGGTAACGTCTTTAAGCACAAGTCGAGGTACATTCAATAATCCTCAATCCAGTTTAATTTGAGAGCATTTCAGAAAGAGTCAGTAATGAAATGAGCAGCGATGACAATCTAAATTTAGAGAATTTGAACAAAAAGAAGCGAAGCAAAGACTCCTTAACTGCCTCCGGAATAGCTGAATACATCCGTTT
>CAVYXJ010000007.1:0-486578 GCA_963772455.1 Candidatus Bathyarchaeota archaeon | reverse complement strand
GTTGTCTGAGTTGCTATTGATAGTTCCTCGAAAGTCGGGTTGCCTTTTAGCAAGTTATCGCGTACACATATCTCATAGAGTTCTGTTCCGTAAAGCGGCGTTGCAACCATAAGATGCGGATGAAGGTCATAATCTTTGTAGAGTTTGAGTGCTAAATTGATTGTATCTTTCATCTCACTAATTGTTTCTCCAGGAAAACCAATTACGTAGAATGCGTTAGCAGAAATTCTTAGTTCTTTGCAGTTCTTCACAATTTCCAAAATATACGGTAATTTTGTTTTCTTCTTGATGACTTCGTCGAGCACTCTTTGGTTTCCAGATTCTATAGCTAACGTGATTTGAACGCAGCCAGACTTCTTCATCTTTTGTAAGATATTATAATTCAATGAGTCAATTCGCACACCATTTGGCGTATCCCATTGAATTTGCAGGTTTTCCTTGATTATACAATCTAAAATGGTTTCAAACCTTTGCTTATCAAAGGATACGTTATCATCTTCAAAATGAAATTGCGTTATGCCGTACTTGTTAATGTATAGTCTAAGCAGCTTCATAACGTACTCGGGGGAATGAGCACGGTATTTCTGTCCCATATGGAGTCTAATTGAGCAGAAAACGCAGCTGTAAGGGCATCCTCGGCTGGTAATGATTGAGATGGATTTTTTGTATATTTTGCTGCGATTCTTATAAAGCGCTTCATTTTGAAGGTACAGATTCATATCGACAAGATCAAAAGCTGGAAAAGGCAATGCATCCAGATTTGAATTAAAAGGTCGAGGCTCAAATCGAATGGCTCCTTTATCTTTGTAAGCAAGCCCTTTGACGCCTTCCAAAATTGAGTGTGATGAGGCTTTTTTGACGAACTCATAGAATGTTTCTTCACCTTCACCAATAATACAGTAGTCACAATAATCCTTTTCAAGAATATCTTTGAACCGCACCGAGGGGTCTGGCCCTCCGAAAACTGTAATTATCTTCGGGTTTACTTCTTTGGCAATGATGGCAACACGTTCTGCGTTTCTATATTGAGAAGTGAAGGGGACAGAAATGCCGACTATGTCAGGTTTTTTCTCGGTTATTGCCTTCTTGATATCTTCAGATGAAGCACCATAAGTAACTGAATTGCCCTCTCTTGTTTCAACTTCTGACGTGAGGCAATCGAATATTTCAACGTGACAAATATCCCTAACAACCGCTCCTAAATACATCAAACCGAGCGGAAAGTAAATTGTACGACCAATTGAGGCGTCGTAGAATGTCTGGGGAGGATTAATTAATAGTACCTTTATCATCGTGGCAATTCCGTTTTTGGATGAATGTATTAATGAAGTTGGCATTCTTAAATAACTTGACATATACGTTTTCCACTCTGTTCAAAAAAGAATTAAGCACATTTGGAAGCGGTTTATTGATAATTACCCATGGTTCACAAGGTAAGATACAAAATACATTCTTTATCACCAAAAATGGCATTTAAGAATTAACTTAAATATCATTCCAATAGATCTTAATTTGATTCCAAATGCTGTCGCCTGTTTCGCTGATTTGGCTAAATTACAATAGCATGCACTTAATTGAGGTGACAAAAAAATCAGTCAACGCATTATTGCAACTCGATTATGACAATCTCGAGGTAATCTTGATTGACAATCATTCAACTGATGGAAGCGCTGATGTAATAGAGAGGTACGTCCTAGAGAACAAAAAGGATAGTCAGAACATAAAGTTTGTGAAGCTTGAGAAAAATTTTGGTCCCTCAGGAGCAATGAATTTTGGCAATAGTATTCGAAACCAAAGCTCACAATATTTAGCTTTTACCCATAACGATTTGATTCCTAAATCTGATTATCTTAAGAAGACGGTGACTTTTTTGGAGAATCACAAAGAAGTAGGTGCTGTCCAAGGTATTGTTGTTAAATTAGGCGATGAGTCTGTTGTGGACAGTTATGGATTTATGATGAATGAAGCTTTGGGAACTTACGCAGCCTATAGTGGTCCTGTTGAGAACGTCTGCAAACCCAAATATGTTACCTTTATTGAAGGCTCAATACCTGTGTTTAACTTAAATGCTATTAAGAGTACTTTCGGCAACAATGAGTTGTATGTGACTGCTGGTTTTATGTATTATTTGGAAGATGCATTCGTATCCCTCAAGCTTTGGGCTAACGGTTTCAAATGTATGGTTCTTCCTGTAATAGTTGGCTCACATTATCGGATGGGAACTAGCAACAAAGTAGCTAAGAAACAAGATCTATTCCACTATTTTTTACGAAACCGCGTAGCTTTACTCTATATGACTAATAGCGCTAGCAAGTTAGGCTTTATTACTCAAAATATACGAAAACTTATTGTTAGCAAGCGTACTGTGGCTCAGCGCAAAGCCATTCTAGTTTCTTTAATTGAAGGTTTTCGACTTGGGAGGAATCTTAGAAAAAAGTATGGGCCCATTGATCTTTATTCTGCTCCACTCATAAGGGAACCACTGAAATCTCGACTCTTTCATTGGTTGCATTAAGGCTGAGAGCATGTTTATGATTAAAAAAATTCCTAAAAAACTGGGGAGCATATTTGCGACAGGATTTTTCAAAAAAATTAGATATCGTCATATGCACATACCCCTTGATAATAATTCTCTTTCAATAAATTTAGTCACGTCCTGGGACAAGCAATGCGGAATTGCAACTTACTCTGCCTTCTTGGCACAAGAACTTAAAAAAAATGCCCGCCTTTACATCATAGCTTTACATAAGAAAAATGCATTATCGCCATACTTCTTTATCCAAGGTTACGAAGTTGCGCGATCCCACGATTTGGTTCATATTCAATTTGAATATGGAATTTTTCCAAGCCTAAGAGTTGGTAGAAGAAACCTGACAGCCTTTGCTGCCGTTCTCTTCTATTTTGGGCTCGCCTTGGGAAACAGGCGTATTATTACAACTATTCACGAACCCAGAAAAAAAGTTACAGCCGGCGGAAAAAGTGGCCTCTACTACACGAAAATTCTCGACAAACTCATTTTTACAGTTTCAGACCTCATGATTGTACATACTCAAGAAAGCAGAGAAATAATGAAAACGGTGTATGGTTTAAGCGAGTCAAAGTTGCGTGTAATACCCCATGGCAGCTTTGAAAAACCCAACTTCTTAAACAAAGAAGAATGCAAACGTAAACTTGGCTTACAAAGTAAAACAGTAATTACTATAATGGGATTTGTTACACCCAAAAAAGGTCATGATTTAGTTATTCCTCTACTTCCACAATTAGATCCGAATGTTCAACTCGTTATTGCTGGAGGACCACAAACGACCAACGACGCAATTTACCTTGAGCTCCTCAAGAAAATCGCAATGCACTGCAACTGCTCAGAGAAGGTAACCTTCACTGGATTCCTTCAAGATTTAACCTGCATCCTTAACGCAACCGACATTGCCGTACTCCCATACAGAACTGTTACAGATAGTGGCGTTTTGCACCTTCTAATCGCCTATAAAGTTCCCACAATAACATCAGATTTGAAAGCATTCAGAGAAGTATATGATGAATTTGGGTGCTTAGAATTATTTAATAGCGAAGACCCTCAGGACCTTTTTGAGAAAATACGAGGTTTACTTTCGAATAAACAAATAAGAGATTTACTTAAAGCAAAATGCGAAGATATGTGGAATGCTACAAAATGGAGTAGTATAGCTGAGAAACATCTAGAAATCTACCGTGAAGTCTTAGCGACACGCTCCTGAAGTTAAATATGTTTTTGGCGAGTTTGCTTGATTACTTGAACTTCAATCTCGAAAGGAAACCTAAACCGAACTGCGCTTCGTTCACATTTTCTAACTATGCGGTATGGAATAGACGCTTCAACATATGGCAGCAACCGTTTGGGGCAGTGCACTGCAGAATGCAGCAGAAGCCTTGAAGTAATCAAACATTCAGCATTCGTGATAACGGTTTTGGGTCTAAAACCTAATCTTGTCAATGAAACATTAAACCACTTTTCATCAAGATAATTTATGTGGAAAGGTCTTTTTGCACCCGAGCCTTTCCTATGAGGGCACCTCACCGTAACTTCACGCTTACTAACCCGCAAAAGCTCCTGAATCATCTTTAAGGGGTTCTTAACGTGCTCAATTGTGTGGCTGCTAAAAGCAAGATCAAAACATTCATCTTTAAACGGCAAGAATTCAGCATGAGCAACAACAAAGTTAGGAATCAAACGAGGATTCATAAACTCTCCTTGCTTTTGGTCGCCTTCTTGGCTGTTCCAACCGCGAGTAAAACAATCAACATTAACATCGCCCCCAGGTTTGCTGCCACAACCCACATCTAATTTAATGCTAAATCCCGCCTGTCTACCATTTTTGTTGTCCCTATTCGCGATGTGAAAGACAAATTTCTCTTGAAATGCTACTAACCACGGTTAGTAATTGAAAAGAGTTGTATGACAGACTTATACGCTTTTACTAAATTAGTATAATTACTGATTTGTTGGAATTATTTCTGGTTGCAGAGGGTTTATAACTAAAATAGTATCCACTTAGTTGGCAATTGAGCAAGCAATGATAAAGCTAAGAATTGACGTTGATTATCCATATCCATCGAGGGCTAAAAGTTTTCTATATGTAGCCCTGAGAATCAAAAGCAAAACAGGAAAAAATTACCTAAAAAATGCATGCATCATTGCAAGAATGATTAACGAGTCTCCCAGAGAAGTTAGAGGCTACTGGTTTTTTACGCCATACACTATCCCAGACAAAAAATTGCTTGATTTGCTAAATCCTGAAAGACATGAAATAGCACTTCATGTGGCAAACAAACCCTTTGAAGAATGGAAGGTTTTGGAGAAGGAAACAAACCGCACCGTAAAGTATTATACTATTCATGGCACCCAACGGGTATTCGCTAGATTACTTTGGGGACGCAAACTTAGTCAGTCTCAAGCAGTAATTCCCAGCGATTTTCCATTAACATCCTTTCACCAATTTACGACCATGAGTATAGATAGAGAACGCTACAGGTTAGGTTTAGATAAAACTGTAACATGGGTTGAAGAATGGATTGATCATGACGTTGTATTGTCTCTTCATCCTGAATGGCTCTTTGAGAAGACAGAAAAGAATCAAAGAGGGCCAGTCTATGATGTCCTAAAGACCGTTCTGAAAGTAGACAAAGAATTCGAAACTGTAAGCGGAAAAAAGAAGTCCTTTTTTAAGATCGCCCATGATGTCCAAGAGTACGAAAAAAACATTATTCCTTCCAACGAATTCGTTGCGAAACTTAGACGAGAGAAATGTAGACATTTACACTTTTCTTGATACGAAAATGGTGCTGTCCCATCCCTAATCCACCCACCAATTGGATACGTGAAGATGACAACGTTGGTTTGCTGGAAATAAAAAGCTACGACTCCTGGTGGCAGGCGATTGGCAAAAAAACCCGCAACATGGTTCGTCGAGCCGAAAAAAACGGCTTAAAAGTCAGCGTTGTAGAGCCTAGCGACAAGTTGGCTGAAGGAATATGGAAAATTTATAATGAAACCCCCATTAGGCAAGAGAGAGCTTTCTCACATTATGGCGAGTCACTTGAATTAGTTAAACTTAACATGTATTCTGCTAAGAACAACAGCTTCATAGGTGCCTACTTAGAGGGGGAACTTGCAGGTTTCATCCAAATACTTTATGGCGACAACATCGCTATAATCTCAAACATTCTTGCTCTGCAGGTACATTGGGATAAATCAGTAAACAACGCATTGCTTGCCAAAGCCGTTGAAGTCTGTGCATCTAAAGGCGAACGGTGGCTAATGTATGGCAGAATAGGAAACCACCCCTCTCTTAGACAAGTTCAAAGAGAACAACGGGTTCAAAAAGTTCCCGATTGCTCGCTACTACATACCAATCTCAGGTAAGGGCAAACTAGCAGTACGCTTGGGCATGCATAGGGAATTGAAAGATTCTTTGCCGGAATTCATAAAAAATATGCTTATTCCAACCTCAAACTGGGTAAGCAGAACCAAAGTCAGAGTTAAACTTCGTTTAAAGAAGTTAAAGTAAAAGTTTAGCTAAAAGCTCATTTAGTTCTTGTTTGTTTTTGACGCCTCTAAAAATTGCTTTACCGCTTGAATAAAGGCGAAAAGACATATCTTGGAAAGATAACTCAAAAATTATTCCTGCAATCGTATTCTTGAGCGTAGCTTTCTTCAAGATGTTTGCGATTGCTTCATCTTTCTTCTCATACTTTAAAACTACGATAACATCGCTTTCTGCTCCACATGTTCCCTCAATACGCGAAACATAGTCGTCGATTGTGGCCATTAGAGTTGCTCGAACTCCTTTAGAACTTCCATGAAGCGGTCGATTTCCTCTTGTGTATTATAAATGTAGAAGCTTGCTCGAGCTGAAGATTGAAGCTTAAAAAGCTCATGTAGAGGTTGTGCACAATGGAATCCGCTGCGCATCATTATTCCGTAATTGTCAAAGAATAATGCTACGTCATGCGAAGACAAACCTTTAACGGCGAATGGTATGATTCCAAGTTTTTTGGATAGGTCGCTTGGACCATAAACTGTTACTTTACCGCATTCTTCCATTCGTTTTGTAGCGTACTTCGTTAAGGCTTTCTCGTGGCTCAAAATATTATCCATTCCTAAGCCTTCAAGGTATTTTACTGCTGCCCCTAAACCGATTGCACCACCAATGTCAGGAGTGCCAGCCTCAAACTTCCATGGTAACTCATTCCAAGAAATACTGCATTGCCCCGTTCCCTCGCTAAAGGAAACTTCCTTAATCATTTCGCCCCCACCCATGAAAGGAGGCATCTTTTCCAACACTTCCTTCTTGCCGTAGAACACTCCAATGCCTGTTGGACCCAGCATTTTATGACCTGAAAAAGCCATAAAATCCATATCTAAATCCTGAACATCAACCTTCATATGCGGTACCGACTGAGCACCGTCAACTAGCATCAAAGCGCCGTTGTCATGTGCAACTTTGCCAATGCGTTTAACGTCGTTGATAACGCCAGTAACGTTTGAGACATGGCTCAGACAAGCAATCTTTGTTTTGCTGCAAATTTTGCTTTCAAAATCGCCATAATCCAATGTGCCGTCAGGGTTAACGTTAGCGTATTTGAGTGTGAAGCCTTTCAGTTTAGCTACGATTTCCCATGGAACAATGTTGCTGTGATGTTCCATTAACGAAACAAGTACTTCATCGCCTTTTCCAAGGTTGTTTAGTCCCCAAGAATACGCGACTAAGTTGATGGCTTCAGTTGTACCCCTCACAAAAACAATTTCAGAAGCGGTTTTGGCGTTTATGAATTTAGCGATTCTTTCCCGAGATTTCTCGTATAAGTCAGTTGCTTCTAAAGAAAGCGTGTGAACAGCTCGGTGAACGTTGCCATTGTGGTTTTCGTAAAAATCTGTAATTGCTTCGATGACTTGGCGTGGTTTCTGGGTTGTGGCGGCATTGTCAAAGTAGATTAGAGGGTTGCCGTTTATTTTCCGATTTAAGATTGGGAAGTCTTGCCTGATCGCTTGCTGATCTATGATTTTTTTTCTGCCTCAGGCTTTAGCCTCTTTGAGAGTGTTTTTGCCAGTTCTTCTTCCTCTAATGCTTGTTTTTCCTCGAAAGTGTGTTCTTTAGGCAACCAGCTAGGTGCTTCAACATTTCTTTGTGTGAAATATTGTCGTATTGCTCTTTTCAAGGCGCCAACGGCGAGGACTCCGCAATGGAATTTTACGTCTGGTAATCCGCCGATTTCTTCAACGACACGTTTCCATGTTATGTCTTTCCACGCTGCTTCTAAACTTAGGCACTTTATCATTTCAGTGACTATGCTCGATGTAGCGATGTTGGCGGCGCAGCCGTAACTTTCAAACTGTGCTTTTTCAATGATGTCTTTGTCGCTGATTTTTAGGTAGAATGTTATCATGTCTCCGCATGCAGGGTTTCCTGCAACTGCGACGACTGTGGCATCTTCCATTTTGCCAAGGTTCTTGGGGTTACGGAATAAATCCATTATTTTTGGGTTATATGGTAATGGCATACGTGACATATTTAATGCACTCCTGTTGAGCCAACTATCCCTCTTATACGGTTGACGGCTGTAGGTAAAACTTTCAGAACGTAATCTATATCTTCTTCCGTGTGGCTGCGGGTAACTTTCATAAGAATGCTGCCGTGTGCTTCCTCGAAGATGCGTCCGATGGCGATAAGAACGTGGCTGGGTTGCAATAATCTTCTGCTGCATGCGCTTCCGCTTGAAACGTAGACGCCGCTTAGGCTTAGTTCAATTGTTAGTGCTTCGCCTTCTGCTCGAAGTATGCTTATGTTGGCGTTGTCTGGGGAACGTTTGTCTCCTTTTGGACCGTTAAAACGCAAGTCAGGGAGTTCTGCAAATATGCCGTCGACAAGTTTATCGCGAAGTGTCCGCATTTTTGTGGTGTTTGTTTCAAAATTTTGGAAAGCAAGCTCTGAGGCTTTAGTAAAGCCCACGATTAGAGGTGTGTTTTCTACACCTGGCCAAAGTTTTTGTGTACCGATTTGTCCTTCGAGGATGCGCTCCATGTTTATGTGTTCTTTTAGATACATTGCGCCCATGCCTCTTGGACCCTGAATCTTGTAGCTGCTTAAGGTGGCTAAGTCAACGTTTAGGTCTTGTACATTTAGAGGTATTCTTCCGTATGCGTCTGAGGCATCTGTGTGAAAGAGAGTTTGCGGGTTTTTGGCTTTTACAATATCCACTGCTTCCTTAAGTGGCTGGATTGTTCCAAGCTCGTTGTTCACTGCTGAGATGCTGACTAGTATTGTTTCTTTATCGACTGCTTCCTTGAGTTTCTCTAAGTTGATGAAACCTTCATTGTTGACTGGGATTTTAGTGGTTGTAAAACCGTATTTCTGCATCATCTCGGCTACTTGTAGAACATTGATGGGTTCGATTTCAGATATAACGATTTTTTTGCCCTTGCTTTTCTGTGTAAAACATGCGCCCATTATGGCTAGGTTGTTGGCTTCGGTTTCGCTTGGAGTGAAGGTGATTTCTTCAAGGTTTTTTGCGCCTATGTAATTGCTGATTTTCTTGAAACTATTCATTATTACTTCGAAGGCTTCCCATCCGGGTTTGTGTGTGAGCGTGGGGTTGCCGTAGGCGGTTTTGTTGAAGTAGGGTAGCATAGAATCTACTACTTCTTTTGAGACTATGCTCGAGTTTTCGTTGTCTAAGTATACTTCATGTGTTATACCCTGATGTAGTTTGAGAAGTTCCTTTACGTTTTCAACCATACAGTATTCTACCTGATATATTGGGACAGATAACTCGTTCTATCTTGATAGTATTAATTCAAGTAAAAAAACCTAACCACACTTGCATGCAAAAGAATTGTTAACTTGTTTTTATCAATGGAACAGGAATACTCGTTAAGAAGCTGTCAAGTTACGAAAAAACTCTAATAACCCAGCCAAACCCATTCTATTCACATCAAAAGTTTATGGCGATTACCTTGAATATTTCAGAGTTGTCCGTGCCCGAATCCGTTAAAGAAGTTCTTCTTAGTTTTAGGATATCCGAGTTATTTCCTCCCCAGGAAGACTGTATACTGGCAGGAGTGCTGGAAGGCAAGAACATTGTTCTCGCCAGCCCGACGGCTTCAGGAAAAACGTTAATTGCGGAACTCTGCGCGCTCAAACACGTGTTAGAAAAGGGAGGAAAGGTCATCTATCTCTCACCGCTTAGAGCCCTAGCAAGTGAAAAGTTCGAGGAGTTCACAAAGTACACCTCTATTAAAAAGGTGAATGGACAAAAAGTCTCAGTCGGCATCAGTACAGGCGATTTTGATACAGCCGACAATTGGCTTGAACGTTATGATATCATCATCACTACAAACGAGAAAGCAGATTCACTGCTTAGGCACCGAGCCAAGTGGATGGACAGCATATCATTGGTAATAGCCGACGAGATTCACCTGTTAAACGATGGTGGACGTGGACCCACATTGGAAATTGTGTTGGCTAGGTTGATGCAAGTTAACTCGACTATTCAGATTTTAGCCTTAAGTGCTACTATCAACAATGTGGAAGAAATCGCAGGCTGGCTCAACGCCAAATACATCATCACCGAATGGCGTCCGATCAACCTAAAAGAAGGAGTTATGCTCCAGACTGAAGTGCAATACAAAGATGGCTCTTCAAGGAAAGTAGAGCAAGAAACCCATTTTACTGTCATAAACATGGTTTTAGACACACTGAGAAATGGGGGGCAAGCCCTAATTTTTGCTTCTACACGGCGCAACGCGGTTTCAGCGGCTAAAACAGTTGCAAGCCACATGGAAAAGGCACTTTCTCCTAAATCTGGCTCAAAACTGGTTAAACGCTCTTTAGAGGAAAAAACAAGAAAGGTTCTTGATGAAGAAGCCAAAAAAATACTTGATGCAGGCGAACGCACAGGAATGAGCGAAGAACTCGCTGAGTTGGTTCGCTGCGCCACAGCTTATCATCATGCGGGGTTGTCCGGGGCTCATCGCAAAATAATCGAAGACTCATTTAAAGAACGAAAAATCAAAGTTTTAACTGCGACGCCAACGCTGGCATGGGGAGTCAATCTGCCAGCAAGAACCGTTATAATCCAAGATTATCGACGTTTTGAAGCTGGACTAGGTAACTACCCGATAAGCGTCTTGGATTACAAGCAGATGGCTGGAAGAGCCGGCAGACCAAAATACGACAAATTCGGCGAATCTGTTCTTATAGCAAAAACAGCTGATGAAGCCGACTTCCTCATGGAAAACTATGTGTTAGCAAAAACAGAAAAGATCTGGTCACGTCTCGCAGTGGAGAAAATCATTCGCACTCACGTACTCTCAACGATAGCATCAGGCTTCGCCGATACCGAACAAGGTATTTACGAGTTTTTTGGCAAAACCTTCTACGCCTACCAATTCGACGTGAAAGCTATTAAAAGCGTCATAAACAAAATTTTGCGATTTCTCCACGACGAAGAAATGATTCTTGTTGCAGGTGATCACATTCTTGCCACAAAATTCGGCAAACGCATAAGCGAACTCTATATTGACCCATTATCAGGTGTAATCATAAGGGATGCGCTGCAGAACAAACCCCCTATCTTAACTGAGTTCAGTTTACTTCATTTAGTTTCTCACACACCCGATATGGGTCCAATAATGCGACCCTACCAACGAGAAATGGAGCAATTATCAATCCAAACTGAAGCCCACCAGCAAGAACTATTCACAACTCCCCCCGATCAATGGCGCGACCACATTGGTTATGCCGAATTTCTGGGCGAAGTCAAAACTGCTATGGTTATGAACAATTGGATTGAAGAGTTGCCTGAAGAAAAAATTATTGAACGCTTTAATGTTCAACCAGGAGACCTATACCGAACCATTGAAACTGCCAAGTGGCTTTTGCATGCAACAGACGAGTTAACGCCTTTGGTTGCAAAAAACAAGGAGGTTTCTGAATTAAGTCATGAACTCGTTGAACGTGTTTCTAAAGGTATTAAAAGAGAACTCCTGCCCATCGTAGCTTTGGAAGGTGTTGGTAGAGTCCGCGGACGCATAATATTCAATGCAGGATACCAAACAATTCCAGATCTCAAACACGCCTCAATAGAAGAACTAACCAACTTGCCATCTGTAGGTCCAAGATTGGCAAAGAAAATCAAGGAGCAAGTCGGCGGTTTTATTAAAAAAGAAACATGGGAAAACATTGAAAAGGCTGATGAAGTTTCTCAGAAAGGCTTGCTTGAGTTCTAAGCTTCTTTTGAGAACCGTTCAGCTTGTTTAACTGCTGTTCCCAAATAGTTTTTGGGGTTTAAGGCTTGGTCGAGTTCTTTCTCTGTCAGTTTACTACTGACAAATTTGTCTTCTATAAGCACTTGCTTGAAGTTCACATTATCGAGGGCGCTTTGAATTGTCAGTTTCCTGAGCATTTCATGAGCGTCCTGCCTATTTACACCCTTATTTGCGAGAGCCATCATTACAGATTCAGACATAGCACGTCCTTGAGTCAGAGAAAGATTGGTTAGCATACGTTCGTGATCAACACGTAAATTGGCAACGATGTTGCACATTAAATTGAGTATATAATCCAGCAGAATATTCGATTCTGGAAGAATGAACCGTTCAGCTGAAGACTGCGTTAAATCGCGTTCGTGCCAGGTAACCATGTCCTCTAAGGCTGGAACGCATAGACTTCGGACAATTCGCGCTAAACCGCATACACGTTCGCATGTTTCAGGGTTCTGTTTATGTGGCATCGTTGAGCTGCCCACCTGTTTTTTTGATTCAAACGACTCAAACAATTCAGCAATTTCGGGGCGTTGCAGTTCACGAATTTCAGATGCAAAATTCTCCAATGATGAAGCAACTGACGCATAGATGCAAATAAGTTCGGCGTAGCGATCCCTTTGTACGATTTGCGTGGAAATTTCAGCAGCTTGAAGATCTAAGTGTTTCATAACAAGCTCCTGAATCTGCTCAGCATGCTCACCCAATCCAGCTTGGGTGCCGACGGCACCACTTACTTTGCCCACTAAAACTCGTCTTTTGCATTCTTCCAAACGCCCTAAATGCCTGTTAACTTCGTATCCCCAGACCGCAAACTTGAAGCCCAAAGTAATGGGTAACGCGTGCTGTCCATGAGTTCTACCAATCATCGCAGTATCCTTATACAAGAGAGCTTGTTTCTGTAAAATAATTTTAAATTCGACGAGCCTTTTTTCGATGGTTCCTAACGCATCTTTCAACTGCAATGCGTTAGCAGTGTCAACGATGTCATAGCTCGTAACCCCAAGGTGAACGTACGCCCCGCTTGGTCCACAAAGCTCCGAGAGTGCACGCACCAATGAGGCAATGTCATGCTTAATTTCCTTCTCGATCGCCTTCACCCGCTCAATCTTGACATATTTGGTGGAAGCCATGGCAACGATTTTTTCAGCATCCTTTCTAGAGATGTTTCCAACTTCAGCATGCGCTAAAGCCACTGCTGCTTCAACATCGAGCAGTTTTTGAAGTCTAGTTTCTTCATCGAAGATTTTGAGCATTTCTGGCGTTCCATAACGACCAGTATCGATTGGTAAGATAGGCAATTATTGTAACCTCAAAGAGGGATATGCAGATTAAACATTAATGTTTTACCAAACACTTACACAATGCAAGTAAGCTTGGTGTGAGAGTTCATGAAAGTTACAGTTGCAGTTTTAGATAAGAATGGCGATAACACGGTTGATAGAGTTCTTGACGTTTTAAATGGGTTTGATCTGTGGTTGCCTTCACATTTTGGTTTAATTTCGCCAAAGAAATGCATTTTCGAAAAAAATGTTGAAATAATTAAAAAACAGGGAATAAAATCATCGACTGCGGCAGGCTACGTTACTTCAAAACCCAAGTCAATTAGCGACTATGAACAATTGCAACTGGATAATGAGGCGTTGCTCTTTGAAGGAAGAGTTTATTCACCTATACTTGAAACCTCTGTAACTCAGCAAGTTGTTAAGGAACCACTTAATTGCGAAGCCAACCTCCAGACAATGATGGAGCAAGTGAACGGAGACTACGCATTTTATTTGGTCAAAAACAGATGGGTTGCTGCAGGAAGAGATCCAATCGGAGTTCAACCGCTCTATTACGGGGAAAACAGAGATCTCGCTGCCTTCTCCACGAATAAAAAAGCCCTTTGGAAACTCGGAGTAGAAAATCCACTGTCATTTCCACCGGGAAACTTGGCGTTTGTTAACAATGAAGGCTTCAAATTCAAACCGATCAAAACATTAACTTACAAAGAACCCGAGCATATAACGATAGATACTGCCGCAAAGCAACTCCAAAAAATACTTGAAGAATCCATCATGCAGAGGGTGCGCGGCTCAAAAGAGGTCGCTGTCGCGTTTTCAGGAGGCTTAGACAGCAGCGTGGTAGCTTTTTTGGCAAACAAATGTGGCATAAAAGTCAACCTGTTTCATGTTAGTTTGGAGAATCAAACAGAAACAGAAGAAGCCATACAAGCTGCAGAAGAACTCGATTTGCCCTTACAAGTAGATTTGTTCAAAGACTCCGATGTCGAAGAAGTATTGCCCAAAGTTGTAGGCTTAATCGAGGAGCCCGATCCAATTAAAGCAAGTATCGGGGTGCCGTTTTATTGGGTTGCACAAAAGGCTGCTGAAGCCAACTTTAAAGTTTTGTTGGCAGGACAGGGTGCAGACGAACTTTTCGGGGGCTATCAGCGCTATGTTACTGAATTCTGTAAGGAAGGCAATGAAGCGGTGAGGAAAACAATGTTTGGTGATGTGATTAGGATTCATGAAAGTAACCTCGAGAGGGATATGAAAATTACTGGGTTCCACAATGTTGAGCTACGCGTGCCTTTTGCATCGTTTGATTTAGTGGAATTTGCGCTTAGTTTACCTGTTGAGTTAAAAATCGAAAGTAAAGTTGACACACTGCGAAAGCTTGTGCTAAGGAAAATGGCGCTCAATGCTGGTTTATTAGCTTCGATGGCGCAAAAACCCAAGAAAGCTGTTCAGTACTCCACTGGAATAAATGATGCGATAAAGAGGATATCGAAAAACCACAAGAAAACCGTCAGCGAATACATTGATGATCTCTTTCAGCAATCTAAAAGCAACATATAGCTAAAAGTAATTAACAATATAGCAATCCTAAAATCTAAACTTTGGTTTTACACCTAAGAATGTGTTGTCTGAACATATTTGCATCTAGTAGGGCACATTTTTTTGATTTTTCTTCTACAACTTTGACTTTTCTAGACGTTCTATGACTATTCCAGACGCATCCTGCAAACACCCCGAATCCTAAATCAGAAAAGCAACCCAAACCAAGACCTCCCCCAAAAATGTAAATTCAACTCTTCTTCTTCTCACAAAAAGATATTAAAAAAAAATCCTTCTCATAGAGAAATAATCCAAGATAACCTCTCCTTATCCAAACACAAAAAAATATAAATAAAAATGATAAATGCAGACTTAGATGCTCTCTTAGGGCGTTAATCTAACTCTGTCACGTGGATAAAGCGTTACTTCCCTTATGTTCTTGTTCCCAGTTAAAATCATCGTTAACCTTTCAAGCCCCAATCCCCAACCAGCATGAGGTGGCATGCCATAATCGTAGGCTTGCAAGTGACACTTGAACGATTCAGGATTCAAACCCTTCTCTTGTAGTCTTTGAATTAATTGATCTTTTTGAGCTATTCTAGTTCCACCTGAGACCAGCTCAATATAACCCCACATTAAATCAAAACCTTCACACACTTCAGGTTTGTCTTCTCGTGGTTTAATGTAGAATGCTTTTGCATGTGTTGGCCAATCTGTTATGAAATAAAAGAATGGGTAAAGCTTGCCAAGAATCCTGAAAGCTTCGGTTGGGATATCTTCGCCCCATTGTATCGTAACATCCTGTTTCTTCAAATCTTCAAGAACTTGATCGTAAGATAAACGTTTAAATGGAATTTCAGGGACCTCAAACTTGTAGCCAAGAACTGACAATTCGTTTGCACATTTTTCTCTTACGACAGAGCAAGCGTAATTGATGACTTCTTCAAGAAGCGTCATTACACCGGTGGCGTTCATAAAAGCTGCTTCAATGTCAACCGAAGTGAACTCACTTAGGTGCCTTCTGGTATGCGATTCTTCAGCACGGAAGAAAGGACCAACCTCAAAAACCTTTTCAAAACTTAGTGTAGATTCCTCTTTGTAGAGTTGCGGGCTCTGAGCAAGGTATGCTTTTTGCCCAAAATAATCAATACTGAATAATTCGGCACCACCTTCAGTTGCAGAAGCAATGATTCTTGGAGTATGAATCTCCAAAAAATCTTTCCCGAATAGGAAAGTGCGTATTGCTTCGAGCGCGGTATGCTGAACCTTGAATGTAGCGATGCTTCGTTCTTGGGTAAGATCTAGGGGTCTTGCATCTAGTCGGGCTTCTATAAGCGCTGGGGTCTTGCCAGTAATGTCAAGGGGTAATTGATCAGTGGCGCTGTTAAAAATCTTAAATGCGCTTGGGATTACTTCAATGCCTCGAGGTGTCATGTTAGTTTTTTTAACATTTCCTTGAACCCCGATGCAAAATCTCTTTTGCAAAAGGTCAGATTTAGCTAAAACTTCAGGAGATATTCTCTTTTTAGGAATAGTTAACTGAATTGTTCCTTCACGGTCTTGCAGAATGATGAAACGAATTCCGCCAAGGTCTCGGATGTCTTGGACCCAGCCAAAAAGAGTAACTGTCTGGCCATCAATTTCAGGAGTTACTTGATTTGTATAGTGAGTTCTAACATAGTCGTCAATAGAGTCCAAGTTCATGCTGTTTGCCAACCTTAATCTGCAATTTCAACGCGTAAAGACATTTTTCGAACTTTAATGGCAATTTCTTTCAGAGCTTTGAGGTCAAAGGGCAATTGCGCGCCTCGTTTCCTCTTAAGGATCACTCTTGTTTCAGTTGTTCCGTCTGGAAGCCAGATAGTGTTGATCGTTAAGATACTGAAAGGAACAAAAAGGTCTTCAAGGAATTTTCGATCATCAACACCATGTTCTAATACGCGAACGTTTTTGCCTGTTTCATCACCAAGGGTTTTAACGATTTTACCACCATAACCCAAAAGTTTCGGAACATCTCCGTGTCCAACGAGTATGGCTAAGGTTTTCTCAACCTCAACGGCCTTGTAGAAGCAGACGTTTTGCAGGGATGGATACTTCTCTTCTAGGGAGAGCAGTATACGAGCGACTTTGAGATCTATATCGCTAATTTCGCCAGCTTTGACTTTGGCTGAACATTTTTGGCATAATATTCCGCTTTTTAAGCAGAAACTGCATAGTTCTGTTTTCATTTGTGGTTCTGTTTCCTGCAAAGAAGGAGTTTCGCTAAAGCGTGATTTATCTTACCAGTGTTATTTCAATAGTGCTGACATTTGTTGCCGTATTGCCTTCTTCTTGGTCTTGAGGCAAGAATCGATCTGTTCCAATGCTTATATTTTTAATTTTAGCATCTGGAAGGAATCGATGTCTAACAACTTCGGCAACATCGATTGCTCGGCTGATGGATCTGCCGCGGGCTTTTATGCTGACTTCTTTTGCTCCGCCGTGGAAGAACGTGATGCATGCGAGGACATAGTTCATTATTGGTTTTTTGCCTATTAAGACTGCGCTGGCATTTTCCGTCACGGTTCGCTTCACTCCTAGTTTACTTTTAAGTGGCTTGACTTAAGCTTTTTTTCAAAATAAATACATTGTGGTGTTTAGTTTCTGTAATTGCTGAAAGTAAAATCGGTGGTTTTAATAAAAGACAATGCGTAATTTACATGTTCTTTGCTGGTCGAAACTGAATTTCTTTTTAATCTTTGACTTGTTCTTCTTAAAAATAATTTTAAACAAAAAAAAACTCGAAGATAACGGTGTATTTTTTTTCTTGATTGATAGTTGACATATATAGTTAGCATTTAAGAGTCAGATTATTAAGGAAGCTTGCAACTATTTGTAAAGGTTTAACTTAACAAAACAACACAAAAGTGACAAAATTGGAACCATTAACTAAACGCTCAATCCAACTCTTAAAAACACTCTACGAAAAAGGAAAATCCACAAACACCTACACGCTTAGGGTAAAACAAGACGAATTATCTAACCAATTGGGAGTAAGCAGACAAGCGTTAAATGTCCATTTGCGTAAACTTAAAAATAGGGGTTACATACGCACTGGAAGAGGCTTCATTGATGTCACAGAAAAAGGATTAAGCGCTTTGGGCGTATCTACAACACCAGCTTTTATACTTCTCAAAGTTTCACCTATCAAACGTATCCATGTTTACGAGCAAATTCATGAGCTAGCAGTTTCACGAGCATTCCGCATAGCAGGCGAAGTGGATGCTTTAATCATTGTTGAACGTGAAAACCTCGATGAAGTATTAAAGAAACTGTATAGTATCGATGGAATAGAGGATACTCGCTCATACGTTACAATTGAAGTGATCAAGTAACAACATATTTTTATTTTTAAACAATATGTAAAAGATTAGACAAAAGGTATATTTGATACTTAACCATCAAAGACTTAGCCAAAACGGAAGGTTAACAATAAAATGCCAATATTAGACCCAGTAAAAAAAGCCATAGCACAAGAACACCGCCTGTACATGAAAATCTGCAGGGACTGTGGCTCACGTAATGCTGCAACAGCGCTCAAATGCAGAAAATGCAAGGGCAAGAACCTGCGTTGGAAGAAACGTGAAATAGTGAAGTAAAAAAGTTTACTTTTTTCTATTTAATATTGCACAAAACAGAATGTACTACTCAAGTTCTCTTTATCTTTAGTCTATTTTCTTAGAAAAATATAATTAAAAACAGCGAAAAAAGTTGCCGCTCAAATTAGAATTGGTCCATCTACACAGTTAGAATTCAAAATAGCATTCGAGCCTACAGTAACAAATAGCAGCGGTTTATGCTGCCATTACTAAAACCCACTTAACCGAACCACAAGTTCTGCACGGCGGAAAAGTTTCAGTTTTAGACAATGGAATCCTAGCCTTTTCACCCTTACTTTTACAGAAATGCTCATAAAGACCTGATTCTGGACATTTCTCACCGGTTCGGAACAATTTTTTTGCTGCTTTTTTTTCTGGCATAAATATCAGTCAATACTTCTGGGCATGACATAACATTATAAGTTTTGCTAAAATAAAACTATGTACAGCTTAAGAGTTAGAGGACTTTTCTAAGCGTATCCATATTAAAAATGGTGCATGCACATCCATTCTTCAATAAAGGTATACCTTGTCCTGTGATGTTCATACCATTTATGAGTGGACCCATAATTTTCATTTCTTCGCCACACGCAACTCCAACAATGCCTTCATATCGACTATTCTTAATTATCTTAGGTATGCATGAACCCCCAGGTAACAAGAAAACATCGTAACCTTTCTTTCTCGCATATTGATCTGCCTTGTTAACCATACAATCATCAGAACAATGCATACACGTATAACATGGAATGTCAGGGTTGAATGTTGATTTACAGCGGCCATCCATGAATTTTCGTGAGCAATGTGGAAGGAACAATGCTCTCTTTTTTGTTTGTAAAAACCGACCTCTTTCCAAACTGTTAATTGCTTGTAAATCAATTAGGTCCTGAAGCAATGCTACTGCGTCCGAAAGGTTTAGTCCAGTTGCTTCCTGAATTTTAAATTTTAGTATTAAATCATTAAGTGTTGTCAGAAAACTTTTGTGCATGCCCTTCTGATAACTAATCAAAGCAATCTCAGTGAAAAAGAAACGCGGCACCTTTGAGAGGTCGAAAGTGAATTTATAGGGCATAACTTAGGATTAGCGACGTGCATACTTAAAAAAATTACTTATTATTAGTTAAGATTTGCCTGAATTGCTTCTCTGCAGCTTTAATCCTAAAAGGTTACGGATTGATTTTAGTTCTTCCCGCAACCATTTAACTTCATCTTCCAACTCACTTGCTCTTGTTTCAATATCTTTTTTATAAATCTTAATGCTGCTCTGTAGTTCAGGTTTTGAATCTATTATTTCAATTTTCTGATGCAGATTGGAAAGGTTCCGGTTAAGATTTAACAAAATTTCTCCGAGTTTATCAATTGGCGCTTCTATTTTTGGATGGTTTGCATTTTTTTCGTCGTAATTAGACATATGATAACCTTAATATTAAAAAAAAACAGCATCGTAGATTAGATGCTTATTTGGAACATTAATCGTTCGACAAGTTCCTTGTATCTGTTCCGGATTGTGACCTCAGTAACTTGTGCAATCTCAGCGATTTCTCTTTGTGTCTTTCGCTCACCCGTTAAGACTGATGCAACATAGCTCGCAGCTGCTGCAATGCCTGTTGGTCCCCTACCTGAAGTGAGTTTTAATTCTTTTGCTGAAGCCAAGATTTTGTGGGCAATTTCTTCGACTTTTCCTTGCATCGTAAGTTGATTTGAGAACTTTGTTATATACTGGCTCGGGCGCAGTGGCGGAATTGAATAGTTTAACTCTCTGATTAGAAAACGATAGCTCCGTCCTACTTCTTTTTTGTTAACCCCTGAACATTGAGCAATTTCATCCAAGGTTCGGGGTAAACCGCATTGCCTACATGCCAAATAAATCGCTGCTGAGGTAACGCCTTGAATTGATCTGCCTCGAATAAGTTTCTCTTTTACTGCTTTACGATAAATAACTGAGGCCGTTTCAAGAATGTTCTTTGGAAGGTTTAGGTTATTAGATATCTTTGTAATTTCTGAGAGTGCAAACGCCAAGTTCCTTTCAGTTGCATCCGAGACTCTGATGCGGCGCTGCCACTTCCTTAGACGATATACTTGAGCTTTCTGTCCTGGCGAGAGACTTTTGCCATAGATGTCTCGATCATGCCAATCTATTGTTGTTGATAATCCCTTATCGTGGATTGTGTATGTTAGGGGTGCTCCAACACGAGTTCTCTTTGACCTTTGCTCATCATCAAAAGCTCTCCATTCAGGTCCACGGTCAGCTATTTTGGCGGCTACAACGAAACCACAGTCCATGCACACTATTTCTGCGCATTCATAATCGCGCATAAGTCGGGTGCTGCCACATTCGGGGCACACTTGAACTTTGGCTGGTTCAGCTTTTGGAGTAGTTTGGTCTTGATTTATTGGTTGCGTTAACTTGCTGGCTCTACTCATCATCTTTTACTCCTTTTTGTTTTCGAGAGAAGCAAGTACAATGGTTTATTCAATAGTTTCTCAGGGTCCTTAATGCTAGGTTTAATTATTGCATAAGGTGCTGAGACAGGGCCTATTATGTCAAAAACTCTGCCAACCACATTTAAGTTCTCATCGGCAACTTCAAAACCCATTTTCGGGGTGTTTTCTGTTTTTACCACCATGTTTCGCGATGGAGTTACATTTGAAACTTTGCCCAATCTTTGCAAACGCAATTCCCCTTCTCGAAAAACATGTAGGAACCCGTAACAGTTTATATAAAGTTTTCTAAATAGTTTATAAGCTGAAAGTTCAAGCTAGGGTTTTTCGGGAGAAAGATTCTTAAATAAGAAGTGTGGATAAGATTCTGCCTTAAAAGGGTGAGGCTAAGAAATATGTCTAAACCATTTTACGTAAAATATGAAGTACCAAAAGAAATCGTAGATGCAGCCTATGAAGCCCTAACGATTGCTTCAAAATCAGGATCTGTTAGGAAAGGAACAAATGAGGCAACAAAAGCTGTTGAACGCTCACAAGCAAAACTTGTCGTGATAGCAGAAGATGTTGACCCACCGGAAGTAATAGCACACCTACCATTACTCTGCGACGAAAGAAAAATTCCATACGTGTTCGTACCAAGCAAGGAACAACTCGGCAAATCCATCGGTATCGATGTTCCATGTGCAGCAGCTTGCATTATAAGAGAAGGAGAAGCAGCAGGCTTACTCAAAGAAATCGTTACAAGAATCGATCAGGTTAAACGAGGAACTCAGTAATGAGTAAAGACGCAGCTGAAGAACTGATACCCTCAGAAGTCATACAAGTCATAGGTCGCACAGGTGTAACTGGCGAAATCACTCAAGTCCGCGTCCGCATTATGGAAGGAAAAGACAAAGGTAGAATCATTACGCGCAACGTTAAAGGACCAGTGCGAGCACAAGATATTCTGATGCTGCGAGAAACAGAAAGAGAAGCTAAGAAAATTACACGATAACCCGGAGAATTTGTCATGCCAAAACCTAGAAAATGTTCGTTCTGTGGTGCTGATTTTCCAGCTGGCACAGGCATGATGTTCGTTAAAAACGACGGCTCAATCCTATGGTTCGATTCCAGCAAATGCAAGAAAAGCAGCATAGCATTCAAACGCGACGCACGTAAACTAAAGTGGACTAAATACTTCGGCAAAGAAGAGAAGGGCAAAGGGTAAGCAACAAGAAGTATTCTACGTTTCAATCTATTTTTTTCAATTTTTACTTATTTGATGTTTGATTTTCTACTGAAGATTTATCTTCTAGCTGAGGCAGCAGATTTTAGGTGCTCAAGACTTGCCCCTGTTTTTTGCAAAAAAAGAAGTATTCCAATGGTTATCACAAGGCGAAAAAACAATCGATATTAGAAAAGGTAACCCCAAACCCGGCGAAATTGCTGTTTTTCAATCTGGTCCCAGGCTTCTTAAGTTGAAGATCATTAAGACAGAATGTGGACAGCTTACTGACATTTTGAGGTTTGATAATTTTAAAGCTGTTATTCCTTCCGCCATAGTTCTTGAGGATGCGGTTGGTTATCTGACGGGGATTTATGGGGTTTGTGGAGGGTCTTTTACAGCATATTATGTTGCGTCTTTACTTGCTTCTGAAAAATGATGATGACGAAGGATAAAGTTCATCAACGATCAACTAAATTACGATTTTAGTAAAAATTGTGTGTAAAACGTAAAACTTAAATAATCTTTTAACAATATCCACTATCATAGAGAGGATTTGAAATGGTGACATTCAGCGGTTGTTATACTGCATTAATAACTCCCATGAAAAGTAATCGCGAAGTCGATTACGAGGGATTACAGGAAATAGTAGATTTCCAAATAAAAAACGACGTCAAAGGTTTACTAGCCGTAGGTACAACGGGCGAAAGTCCAACTCTAGATTGGAACGAACACAGCAAAGTCATCGAAAAAGTACACGAGTACTCAAGTAACAAATGTCTGACTATTGCGGGCACAGGTAGTAATTCGACTCAAGAAGCCATCGATGGCACAGCCCACGCTCAAAATGCAGGCATAAATTGTGTCCTTCTAGTTGACCCATACTACAACGGTCCAAGCTCAATGGAAATTCGAAGAGAATACATAGAACCCATCGCAAGCCAGTTTCCAGAAGTACAAATAATACCTTACATTATCCCCGGTAGGACAGGCACTCAACTTTTTCCGCAAGACCTTGCAATCCTCAATAAACAATACCCCAACGTTCGTTGCGTGAAAGAAGCTACAGGTGACTTGAAGAATATGGAGTTGACCAGACAAGTATGTGGAAAAGATTTTGACATTCTCTCAGGTGACGACGACAAGACTTACACGATGATGATTTCCCCCGACATTGATGCAAGCGGAGTTATATCTGTAGTTTCTAACATTGCGCCAGGTGCCATTGCAGATATGGTACATTATGTTTTAGACGGTAATGAGGAGGCTGCCAGTGTAATTTCCCAAGCACTTCAACCTCTCTTCAACATCGTTACTGTGAAAACACAAGAAGATACACCATATGGTCCAGTAACATGCAAAGCCCGCAACCCCCTTGCCTGCAAGACGCTAATGAACATATTAGGAATGCCATCAGGACCCTGCAGACAACCACTGGGAAAAATGACACTAAACGGAATAGATGTCGTTTTAAATAATGCGCGAAAGGTTTACGAAAGTAACCCACAGATTTTCAAGCCAATCACTGATTATTTTGGTGTAGACCTAAAAGATCGCCTCTATAATAAGAAGTACCTGGAGGGACTTTTTTATGCTTAGGTTTTGTGTCGCTGGTGCAGCAGGAAGAATGGGAAATGCGATCATTTCTGAAGCCACAGCAAAAGGACATGTAATCGTAGGCGCTACAGAAGCAGCAAACTCTTCATGTGTCGGAAAAAGCCTTTGCGAATTAGGTATTGCAAATTCTGACACGAAAATTTTAAGCTCCGACAGATTAGGCGAAGCTGTTCGGGATGCTGACGTTTATGTTAGCTTTACTATACCGGCAGCCGAAATCATAAACATTCCAATCGTTGCAAAACTCGGAAAACGCATTGTTCTTGGAACTACCGGCTTTAATCCAGAGCAAAACCGACTAATGGTGGCCGCAATGTCGGGCAAAGTTCCATGCGTATTTTCCCCAAATTACAGTGTAGGTGTCAACATCCTCTTCAAGTTGACAGAGTCGCTCAAGGCTTTTCCGAAAGGGTACGATTTCAGTTTAAGCGAAATCCACCACACAGGAAAAAAAGACGCACCTAGTGGAACGGCAAAGAAACTTGAGCAAATAATTTCTCAAACTCGAAATTATACAAAGACCGTATATGGTAGGGAAGGTATCAGTCCACGTCAGTCGGATGAACTTGAATCGGTTGCAATGCGTCTCGGCGGCGTTCCAGGAATTCATGACGTAATGGTTGCTGGACCCTACGAAATGTTGCGACTTGAACATACAGCTTTTTCACGTAATGTTTTTGCTCAGGGGGCTGTATTCGCTGCTGAATGGTTAATTAAGCAAAATGAGCCAAAAGTTTTCAGTATGACAGATGTTTTAGGATTATCATAACTTGAAAAACCATTAACTTTTTTATGAAGCAAGAACAGAGTGAAAAGAGAAAAGGAAGAAACACCCATGCCGAATAAACGTAAAGTCGCTATTTTGGGCGCAACTGGTGCCGTTGGACAACGGTACATTCAACTCTTACAGGGACATCCGTGGTTTGAAATTGAGGTGCTTGCCGCTTCAGAGCGTTCAGCAGGCAAAAAATACAAAGATGCCTGCAACTGGCTAATGGAATCTAACCTACCCATTGAAATTGCTGAAATGCCGGTAGTTAGTGCTGACGTGGCATCTGTAGAAAAAGCAGGTGACATTGACTTGGTTTTCTCATCAATGCCTGGAGATTTGGCTGGCGCAGTTGAATCAGAATTTGCGGCCATGTATCCGGTTTTTAGCAAGGCAAGTGCACACCGAATGGAAAAAGATGTGCCACTTATAATTCCAGAAGTCAATCCAGACCACTCCGAGTTAATTAAATTTCAACAACAACTTAGGGGTTGGAAAGGATTTATCTCTACTGACCCAAATTGTAGCACTATCCAAATGGCGATTACGTTAAAACCACTAATGCAATTTGGATTAAAGCAGGTTGTTGTAACAACTATGCAGGCGTTGAGCGGTGCAGGATACCCTGGAGTTGCTTCGTTGGATATAATTGATAATGTAATTCCATTTATTTCCGGCGAAGAAGATAAGATGGAAACGGAAGCACTAAAGATTCTAGGAACCTACACTGGACGAGGTGTCCAAAATGCGGATTTCCAGATTTCAGCAAGCTGCAATCGTGTCCAAGTAAAAGATGGACACTTGGAATCAATATTTGTAAAGCTTGACCAAGATCCCTCAATTGAGCAAATCGAGGCAGCCTTTGAGGATTTCAAAGGAGCACCGCAACTTCTCAAGTTACCGTCTGCTCCGGCAAACCCAATCATTGTTAGACACGAAAAAAATCGACCTCAACCACGCTTTGATAGGGATTCAGGCTACGGGATGAACGTTGTCGTTGGTAGAATTCGTAAAGATCCGATTATGACCTTCAAGTACATGTGCCTTGGACACAATACTGTTCGTGGCGCTGCAGGCGGAGGTATATTGAGCGCTGAATTGTATGTGGCTACTGGTCTAGCTTAAATGTTGTTCTAACAAATAGACTCGAGTCAGGTGTATTTGGAATGGTGAAAAGAAAGCTTCGTGAACCTTTAGAAGACCGAAAAGGTAGCCTTTTCTTTGATGGCTTTTCTGTTAAAGAATTAGCTGAAAAATACGATACACCATTGTATGTGATTAGCGAGAAACGTATTAGAGACAACTACAACCGCCTTCACAATGCTTTAATTAGTAATTACAAGCATTTGCGCATCTATTATGCGGCCAAAGCCAATAGTAACCTGACTATTCTAAGAATTCTACAGTCAGAAGGAGCTTACTTAGATACAGTGAGTCCAGGCGAAGTGTTCATGGGACTTAGTAGTGGGTACACACCTGACCGGATTTTATTTACTGGCACTAGCGTAAGAAACGACGAATTAAAAATGTTAGTAGACGCAAATATCACTGTAAACGTAGATTCCCAGTCAGAGTTAGATAGGTTACTTAAGTTTAGCGTGCCACCCGTCATTTCGGTTCGTGTTAATCCTGAAATTGGTGCCGGTCATCATAGTCACTGCATAACTGCAGGTCCAGAATCGAAGTTTGGGCTCTGGGAAGAAGAAGCCATAAAGGCTTATACAACAGCTAAAAGGGCAAGAGTTGAACGCTTTGGCATTCACATGCATATTGGCTCAGGCATATTAGATATTGAACCGTACGTGATAGCTGTGGAAAAACTCCTTAGCATAGCCAAGCGAGTCCACGATGAAGTGGGCATTGAGTTTGAATTCATTGATATCGGCGGCGGACTCGGAGTTCCATATAAACTAGAAGACAAACCTATAGACTTAACCGAATTCTCCAATAAAATTGTCGCTCCATTTAAAAATAAATTAAAAGAATATGGTCTTGGTAAGCCGTTCTTATGTGTCGAACCAGGAAGATACCTTGTCTGCGACGCAAGTGTTCTGCTAACAACTGTTAACACCATCAAGACGACACCCTCAAAAAAGTTTGTTGGTGTTGATGCAGGCTTCAACACACTTGTGCGGCCAACAATGTATGGCTCGTATCATCCAATCCTGGTCGCCAACAAGGTTGCTCAGGCTGATAAAGAAACTTATGATGTGGTGGGTCCAATCTGCGAGTCTGGAGATTTATTAGCTAAAGACCGACCGTTTCCAATTGTTGAGGAAGGTGATTTGCTAGCTGTACTTAATGCTGGCGCATATGGTTTCAGTATGAGTTCACAATATAACTCTCGCCCAAGAGCGGCAGAAGTAATGATAAGACAAGGTAAAGCTTTGGTAGTTAGGCAACGTGAACAGTTGAGTGACTTGATGTCTAGTCAGCGGACGGCGGAGTGAATATATGAATTTTTGGAAAATGCACGGATTAGGCAATGATTACATAGTTATTGACAACAGAGACAAAAAAATCAATGATGCTTATTCTGCTAAGTTGGCAAAGAAACTTTGTGAAAGGCGCTTCTCGGTTGGAGCTGATGGACTTTTGTTCGTTTCTAAATCAACAATTGCTGATGTGAAGATGCGGATTTTCAACTCAGACGGTAGTGAAGCAGAAATGTGTGGAAACGGTATCCGATGCTTCAGCAAGTACTGTTACGAAAACAGCATAACTGAGAGTGCTGAGTTTTCAGTTGAGACGTTATCAGGCATTAAACATGTTTGGTTAACCATTAAGAGGAGAGCAGTTGTCGCTGTTAAGGTAGACATGGGTGAGCCGAATTGGGAACGAAGCAGCCTACCAATGAAAGGGGAGGGTACATGCATTGACGCGGACCTTGATGTTGGCGGTGAAAAGTTCAAGGTAACATGTCTTTCACTGGGTAACCCTCATTGTGTAATCTTTGTTGACTGCATTGATTGTTTTCCAGTTGAAGAAATCGGTTCAAAAATTGAAAATCATAAAGCTTTCCCGAATCGAACCAACGTAGGTTTTGTTGAGGTCCTCAACAAGAACGAGATGAATGTTCGAGTTTGGGAACGTGGCTGCGGAGAAACCTTGGCATGCGGCACTGGAACCTGCGCTGCAGTGGTAGCTGCAAATAAACTTGGAAAAGTCGGTAACAACGTCACTGTTCATGTGCTCGGCGGCAACTTGCAAGTTGAAGTAGATAAAACTGTTCTCCTAATAGGCCCAGCCGAGAAAGTTTACGAGGGCACACTATTCAAGGAGTTATAACAAATGACATTTGAGTATGCAGACCGAATTAAAAGATTACCACCATACCTATTTGCCGAACTTGAAAAACTTACTCGAGAAAAGAAGTTATGTGGTATTGACCTGATATCGCTAAGTATTGGTGACCCTGATCTTCCACCTCCACCATTCATCATTGAATCACTCAAAGAAGAAGCAGGCGACCGTAAGAATCATAATTATTCTTTTAGTCAAGGTGAACCAGACTTCAGAGATGCAGTCACAGCATGGTGCAAGAAACGTTTTAATCTGGACTTATATCAGGACCAAGTTGTAGCGCTTTTGGGCTCGAAGGAGGGCATAGCTAACATTGCCAGAGCATTTATTAACCCAGGTGATCGCGTTTTGGTACCTGATCCAGCTTATCCCGTTTACGCTCAGGGTAGCACAATCCTTTGCGACGGTATAATTGTGCCAATGCCATTATTGGAAGGGAACGATTTTAAACCCGATTTTGATGCAATCAAAATCGACAATGCAAAGATGATGTTTCTAAATTACCCAAATAACCCAACAGCTGCAACAATAGACAAGAAATTTCTCAAGGAAGCTGTTGATTTCGCCAAAGACAACAAGTTGATGCTGTGCTATGATAATGCTTATTCAGAAGTCACTTACGATGGTTATCGCGCTCCGAGCATACTTGAAATTGATGGTGGCATGGATGTTGCTATCGAGTTTCATTCGCTTTCGAAAACTTTTAACATGACGGGTGATCGGATTGGTTTTGCAGTTGGAAATAAGCAGCTTGTTAATGGTTTAACTAAAGTAAAAACCCAAATAGACAGCGGACCACCTGTTTACATTCAAAAAGTTGCTCAAAAAGCGCTTTCATCCTATAAAACTGCCGAACCTCCTGATTTCCTTAAACAAAACAACGCGACTTTGCAGGAACGTCGAGATTTACTCGTTAGCACACTTTGCAAGCTGGGTTATGAAGTTGAAAAACCGAAAGCAACCTTCTATGTTTGGGTAAATTGTAAATGCGACTCAATGAAATTCGTTGCAAAATTGCTTGATGTAGGTGTGGCAGTGACGCCTGGTGATGGTTTTGGAAAATATGGTGAAGGATATGCAAGAATAACCTTTACGCAACCCAAAGAACAGATTGTTGAAGCTTGTAATAGGATAGCGAGAGCCTTTTAATTTCTCTTCTTTTGTAAATTAGTTTCTTATAGTGCTATTAGTAGTGAAAAACAACTTTTTATTCCGGAAAATCATGAACACTTTTAGTTTTCTTATCTATATCAGGCAAAGTGAAATCAGGTGCCATATCTCCAACTTTAACTTGGTTTACCACAAAAATCAGTCGTTACTGCAAATAGAAAGAAAAAGCTCGCATAAATTATTAATGCCTAATTGAAAGTGAAGGCTGAGGGACAAATCTTGTTTAAGACGCAGACTTCACAATGAGGTTTTTTGGCATTGCATACTTTTCTGCCGTGAAAAATTAACAAATCAGTAAGGGGCATCCACTTCTCTTTGGGCGTAATCTGCATTAGATCCTTTTCTATTTTGTTTTGGTCTTTTTGCTGGGTTAATCCAAGTCTTTGCGAAAGCCTAGTTACATGAGTGTCAATTGCTATGCCAGCAGTTACTCCAAATGCATTGTATAAAACAATGTTCGCGGTTTTGCGAGCAACTCCTGGAAGCTCCAACAATTCCTCCATAGTCTTTGGGACCTGGGAATGAAATTTTTCTACAAGAAGTTGACAGCATTTCTGAATGTTTTTGGCTTTGTTATGGTAAAAACCAGTGGAGTGAACGACTTGCTCCAACTCTTCTATGTTCGCATTAGCGTAGTCTTCAGCATTCTGGTATCTCTTGAACAACTCTTTTGTTACTGCATTAACTGTTATGTCAGTTGTCTGAGCTGAGAGAATTGTGGCTACCAGAATTTCCAATGGGTTGGTGAAGTTTAGGGCTGTTTTAGCACTTGGATATTGTATTTCAAGAATTTCGATTATTTTTTCTACTCGATGTTTTGGTTCAAGGTAAATTTCTGGTTTTTTCAAAATTGTCGTTCCCCAAGAAGTCTGATTGATTTATATTGATTAGGGTAACTAAAAAGTTTTGAGTGAGTTGGGAGATGCTTTTGTATACTGGACAATGTATAGGAAAATTCTGGCTTAATTTTTAATCGGGATCTATATTATTTGAACAAAACTTTTTACCCTCAATCTATTTACTTCATAATAACTCTTAGGTGATAAAAATGGGTCTAAAACTAAAAGTGGATGGTAAAGAAATTCCTCTAAATGAATTTGTCGAAAAGATCATGAGCGGAACTGTAACTGGTGCTGTAACTTCTCTGCGCGGAATAAAAGAGGATTGGAAAAAAATTGAAATCGAAATAGAAAAATAATTAGCCTTTGAATTCAACTTTGGCTTCTATTTCTGCGAACATTTCTTTTTTTGCTTTGCAGATTGGGCAAATATACGGCGGATCTTCACGATATACGACATAGCCGCATTGTTTGCAGTACCACATCTTCTTTTTTATCTCTGTCTTTTGCGTTTGAGGGGCTATAACTAGTTGTGTTGGTTTTTCTTGAGGAGTTTGGGCTACTGTTTGTTTAGTTATTTGTGGTCCGTAAGCTCTTTCTTGTTTTTGGATGGGTCGACGTTCTGGAACTTCAGGTAGATTTTGGCTATCAAAAACGGTTTTATTAACGTATAATCGACAATAGCATGCACCATATTGGGCCACGTCGGGATCGCGGTAGTCGCAGGGACAAATGATGTCTCGATCAATCTCAAAGTTGCTTGTGGCTAGTCTACAAGGGCAAGATGGGTATCCATAGCGGTCCTCATTTGTCTTTAATCCCTCAATAAACATTTGTAAAAGGTCACTTTGAGGCGTGAGAAAATAACCGTATGTTTTTGCGTCAGCTTCTGCTCTCTTGCGAACCTGTTCAAGGGTAGTCAAAGACCCAGAGCCTCTTTGAGCAGGTCTTTGCGGTAACCCATAATTAGGGTTTTGTCATCTATTATAGTTGTGGGGTAGCTTAAGGTGCCACCTTTGCTGATGATGGTTGAATGAACCCTGCTTTTATCATTGTCCTCGAGTAAGTCAACATCAACGTATTCGTATTCAACGCCATTTTCGTTAAGATATTGTTTTGTCATTTTGCACCAAACGCAAGTGCTCAAAGCATAAACGTTGACTTTATGGTTTTTTTTTGTACCAGAAACTTTAATGAATTGCATTCTAAAAATCTCACCAATAAAATTTGCTTTAAGCCAAATATAACTGTTTAGATTATTCAAATTAGTGTTCATGTTGATGTAGGTTTCCAAAAGCATTCTGAACAACTTCATTTAAGGCTGGATGAATGTGTATGCCTTGAGATATTGGGGTAAAATCTCCTTTTCCCGAGACCATTGCGTTGACGATTTCCTGAATAAGCACCGAGGCTTCAGGACCTACAATGTGTGCGCCTAGGATTTTGTTTGTTTTTTGTTCAACGATGACTTTCACAAAACCTTCAGGAAAACCCATCGCCGCGCCCATCGCTGTCTCTTTGTAGAGTGATAATCCAACCATAATCTTGTACTTCTTCTTAGCTTCTTCCTCCTTTAAACCGACAGAGGCAACCTGAGGGTGAGTAAACACAGCGTGGGGAGCAGCTGAAAAATCCACTTTTGCTTTGTGATCATTGACTGCATTGTGCCACGCCACTCCTGCCTCATAATTAGCTACGTGTTTGAACATTTGTTTGCCTATGCAATCGCCAAATGCAAAAATGTTCTTTTTGCTCGTTTCTAGATATTCGTTGACTTGGATGAAGCCATGGTCGTCGAGTTTTACGCCTGTTTTTTCAGGTTTCAGCAAGTTGGCGTTGGATACTCTGCCAGTTGCAACCATTATAGCTTCAGCTGAAAATTCTCGTGTGCTCTCATCTTGGCGGTTTTTGGCTATAATGATCTTATTTGTGCCTTCTTGTTTGACTTCTAAGGCTTCGTAACCAGTGAAGATTTCCATCCGTTTTTCCAACTCTTTTTTTAGTAAATCGCTAATTTCTGGTTCCTCTTCAGGGACAACTCGGTAGGGACGCTGGATTATCGTGGTTTTGGTCCCAATCGCCGAGAAGAAGTGCCCATACTCCATTCCAATGTAGCCCCCGCCCACGATAATGATGTTTTTCGGTTGCGTTTGTAATTCTAAAACCGAGTCACTCGTTAGGTAACTAACGTTTTCTAAGCCTTTAATCAATGGGACAGCAGAGCGTGCGCCTGAAACGATGAAAATCACTTTTGCGCTAATCGTATGTTCACCCACTTGCACAGTGTAATCAGAAATAAATTCGCCTCGTTGTTTAAACCACGTCATGTTAGGTGTCATTTCCACTGCTGCTGATTGAACTCCAGTGTCATGATTAACAAGCTCATGCATCCTGTACATTATATTATTGAAGTCAATAGAATCTACCTTGGTTTGGATGCCTAATTTGTTAGTTTCCTTGAGCGTAGTAACGACGTCTGCGGGATAAATCAGCATCTTCGATGGTACACACCCAACGTTTATGCAGGTTCCTCCCATTTTGCCTTGCTCAATTAATGCTACCTTAAATCCTCGATCTACAGTTGCTCCAGCAACAAGCATTCCTGAACCTGAACCGATAACTAAAACATCAAATTGCTCCATTTGTAAGCCTCAACGCATCTTAAACTGAACAATTGAACCCAAATAAACTTTTCAAGACATCTATTGTTGAAAAAAACTTTTAAGGGTCTCCAAGATACTATTTTTTAGGGAATTTTTATGGCCAAAAAACCGACTAAAGCAGAAGAAGATAAGAAAAAACAAGCATACTATAGTAAAAAAGAAAAGAAAGCAAAAGAAGTAAAAAAGTAGCTTCTTAGTTTAGAAATTTTGGTAAGCACCGTTCATCAAGAACGGGGTTAAAGCTTTCCAATTCATCCTTTTTTAGTGGTAACGTGATTCTTGACACTAATCCGTTGAGGCTAAATGGTAATCGAATTAAACGGTATTCGCCTGAGGTTACCCATTCATCAATATGAAAACCTTCTTTTTTTGCTTTCTGAGCAATGTCGTGCCTCTCTTTAGTCTTCATTGAGAACGCTTTTTTGTCTAAAACGTGCAAGTGGTAGCCTCTACCCGAGTATACAACTTTTAAATCAGAAAATCGTGTCTCCAAAAAATCATAAAGTCCAATTGCTTCCCTTTTAGCCATGTCAAGTTCAACTTCGCAGAAACTTAATCCCTGTTGGCGCTTCATTTTATCCGCTAAAGTTCCGTGAATAGGGCATGTTATGTTTTCTGGGTCAAGATCAAAAGCTAATTCTTGACCGAGTTTATGGTTGTTTGAATCGTATATATTTCGATCATAATATACTGCTTCAGGTAGGAATTCAAGGATTTGCTGACGAAGGTCTTCTAAGTTTTTGTAATCATCAATTATTATTGTAGTCAAAGCATCATCTTTGTATTTCTCGGGAAAAATCTTTGTATGCCTGCCTATAATTACCGCAAATTTTATGTTGCCAAACCCGCCCTTAAACCACTCAACAATCTTTTTAGGACTAAATTCGTCAGCATAGAACTGTTTTCTTTCTTCCAAAGTAGCGTATCTCATGCCATTAGGAAAATAATATTTACTCATATTCGAACCAAATTATATTAATGATGATTGACTCAAAATGTTTTGCGGCTTCTACAGAGAAACCCTAATATTTGCGGTTTCCTGAAGTATTTGTGGTGAAATTTTTGCCAATTGACCCTGATTTTCAAACTAAACGACAAGTTGTAAGTGAACATAACGGCCACAAAGTTTGGGGCCCCGTAGAACCACCGCAAAAACTAGGTATTCACGGAACATCCAGCGCTGTAGATTGGGATGTGTGCGTTGGAGATGGAGTATGCATTGATGTTTGTCCGGTTTCGCTGTATGATTGGGCTGATTCTCCCGGTCATCCTGTTTCTGAACGAAAATCAGATCCTGCTCGTGAAAAAGACTGCATTCAATGTTTAGCTTGCGAGCTGCAGTGTCCGGCACAAGCAATAAAGATAACTCCCTCACCTTAAAGTCAATTAATTATTTAGGTACTGCACTTTTTTAGTGAAAGTATTATATTAGCAGATGCTCCAAATAATTGTTTAGTGTACCATAATGAGTCAAGATCCAAAAGACAAGATTTTAGTTATATGGCCATCTGACGCTTCTTCAAAAACTACGGATGTTGTTGAAGAATTAATCTCAGGAATAATGGAAGCAGGTGAAGTTGACATAATCGGAATAAATGATGGCATATTTTTAGTTTGTTCATCAATAAATATGGCGACTGAAATTGCCAAAGTCTATATTGATGACATTTGCATCTCAAATATTGAAGTTCCAGATCTTGGAAAAACATCAGCCATTTCAGTGCATCTCACACAAAAACAGGCAGGGGATTATGCAAGTCTGGCTAAACAGGAAGAACAAGAAATGGAAGATGTTGAGGAGCAAACAATCAGTGTTAGCAGAGCGGCTACTGTAGAACGTCTTTTGACAATAAGTCTTATGCGTTTGGCAAAATTGAATGAAATTAGAATAGTTGCAGCCGGTAGTTCAATTAACGACGCTATTTCACTTGCTTTAACTCTAACCAAAGGTCAGATCTCCAAAGATATCGTGGGGACTAAATTGATTCACTTATATTCTATAAGTATGAGAAACGATCCGACTAAAAGTATAGCTGCAATATCTATCTACCTTCAAAAAGGAATAACGCGAGAATGTACTAAAAGGCAAATGGATTTATTTAAAAAAATAGAAAGCGGAAAATAGAGCATTTCTTCAATTAGAGTTAGAAAGGATGTAGGATATTGTTTTTTTACAAACAAAATTTATTTTTTTTATAGTTAGCAAAAAAAGTAAGCCGGAGAGCTTACTTGAAAAGGCTGAGGTTTTTGTTGACCTTATCCCAGTTGACTAAGTTCCAGAAAGCTTCAATGAATTTCGGTCGTTCATTTTTGTAATCAAGGTAGTATGCATGTTCCCAGACATCAATAACCATAAGGATGTTAAATGTTGGGCAAACGTTTACATTGTGTTTTTCGATTTGCATTATAATTGGTCTTCCGATACATGGATGCACAGCTAAAGCTGCCCAACCAGATCCTTCAGTACTTGTAGCCGCCGTTGTGAATTCTTTTTTAAACCTCTCAAAACTCCCAAAGCTCATATCAATCATATCTGCTACGGCTCCGCCAGGTTTTCCTCCACCTTTGCCTGCTGGCGCCATATTTTCCCAGAAAGTAGAATGTAAAAGGTGTCCGCCAATGTTGAAAGATAACTCTTTTAGTATGGCTTTCATGTCGACATCCGCGTTCTCGATTCGGGCTTTGTCTAGTTTTTCGAAGATTGCATTTGCGCCGTTTACGTATGCTTGGTGGTGTTTGTCATGGTGGAGTTTTAGCTGCTGCTCCGAAATGTATGGTGCGAGAGCATTGTAATCATATGGTAGTTTGGGTAGAGTAAATGATTTTATTTTCTCCATAAAATTTTCACCAAAAATCCAATACTTCCAAAGCAAAAAACAATTAATATACTTTACCTTGAGTATTTACTATAGCACAAAAATTCGGTTTGTTTGGGTGGGCTCTATTTTGGTCGCACTTTATTTTTTAGTTGTTGATGGCAAGGTATAGCTTATTACTTGCTTTTCTATTTACTTTGTTAAGTGAATTTTATGGTTAAAACTGATGAAAACCTTAAAGCTGCTTTCGCAGGCGAATCTCAAGCTAACAGAATGTATTTGGCATTCGCTAGGAAAGCCAATGAAGAAGGATTTGCGCAGGTAGCTAAATTATTTCGAGCTGCAGCTGAAGCAGAAACCGTCCATGCTCTTAACCACCTTCGAGTAACTGGTCAAGTAAAATCAACCCTTGATAACCTTGGTACAGCTGTTTCAGGCGAAACCTACGAATTCAAGAAAATGTATCCTGATTTCATTACGGACGCTAAAAACGAAGCTAACAAACCTGCATTGTTAAGCTTTGACTACGCAAACAAAGTTGAGCAAATCCACGCAAACCTATATCAAAAAGCAATAGAAGCGCTTAAAAACAAAAAAGAACTCGCCCTTGTGGACTATTATGTGTGCCCTGTTTGTGGAAACACATTTGAAGGCTCAACTCCAGATGTTTGCCCAATCTGCGCTACGTCAAAAGAAAAATTCATGAAAATAAATTAAAAAAAAGATTTAGACTTTGATTTTTTGGGCTATTTGTTGCCCAAACTCAAAGCATTTTTTCAAGTCTTCGCCGTCCGGAACAAATTTTACTTCAACACCAGGCTCATAAACGTCGAAGCCTACTTCTTTAGCTGTTTTAATCATGCTTTTCACTGCACCGCCTCCCCAACCGTAAGAGCCAAAGAAACCCCAAAGCTTGCCCTTTGGTTTCAAACCGGCCGCGTACATTAAAAACGAGCTAAGAGTTGGAAACATCAAGTTGTTAAGTGTAGGTGAACCCAAAAGGACTGCTTTTGCATCTAGGATTTCGGTTATGGCTTCTGACATTGCGTATGCTCGTAGCTTGAAGATTTTTACTTCGACTCCTTGGTTTGTCAAGCCATCTGCTATGGCGCGAGCCATTTTATCGGTGCTATGCCACATTGTATCAAAAACAATAACTGCCTTATTTTTTGTTTCCCCTACGCTCCAGTTCATGTAAGCATTTACTATTTTCATAGGATCCTTTCGCCAGACTACGCCGTGGCTTGGAGCAATCATTTCGATGGGAATCCCCATTTGAATTACTTCCTGAATCTTACGTATAATCAGCGGTGCCAGCGGCATGAGAATGTTGGAGTAATACATTGTAGCTTCTTCCATCAATATGTGGTTATCAACTTGGTCGTCAAATCTTTGTGAACTAGGCAAGATGCTGGCCAAAAGCGTCGTTTGGCATTAAGATCTTGTCTTCCACAAGATATGTGAACATACTATCGGGCCAATGTAGCATTGGTGCCTCGACGAAACGTAGAGTTTTCTTTCCTACTTTAATTTCGTCACCAGTCTTAACAGTTTCGACCCTTTCAAATTCTCTGCCGAAATGGTCGATTAAAGCTTCTCTTCCTCTTGGTGAAGCGAAGATTCTAGGCATTTTTTGCAAGCTTTGCAATTACTGGTAGGCTGCTGGAATGGTCCATTTCTACGTGGTTAACAATGATATAGTCAATTTTATCAAAAGTAGTTAATTCAGATATTTTTTGGATGAGTTCATCCGAGAAAGTGCTTTTGACAGTGTCAATTAAAGCGGTTTGCTCATCCTGGATTAAGTAAGCGTTGTAGCTGCTTCCTCTATTGGTAATATAACCATGGAAATCACGGATATTCCAATCGACGACGCCAACCCAATAAATTCCATCTTTTAAGGCAACTTTAACCATATCTATCTTCTCCAAAACTTAACAAAGAAAAACTCGTGAAAACTCTTATATGAGTTTCGTTCCAAAATCATCTGGTAAGTGTAGAGTTATATGTCGGAACAACAAAGTTTACCTAATAGCCGTAATAACTCGTAAGTGTTTTGTGAGGCTGAAAGTTTGAGTCTATTACCTGAGGATAAAAAAGAGTTACTTAAAAAAGATTTTATGGAAAAACTAGTTGCCCCAGTAAAAATTATAGTTTTCTCACAAGAATTTGAGTGTCGATATTGCTCGGACACAAGAAAACTCGCACAAGAACTAGCCACCCTTGACCCCAAAATAACAACTGAAATTTACGATTTTGTGGCAGACGTTGCAAGGGTAAAAGAATATGGAATTAACAAGATTCCAGCGTTAGCCATTATAGGAAAAAAAGACTATGGCGTCCGTATATATGGAATACCATATGGATATGAACTTCAAACTTTGATTGAAGCAATAATTAATGTGTCCAAGGGTAAAACTGATCTTTCGGAGAAAACTAAACAGATTTTGACCGAAGTTAAAGAGCCCGTTCATATACAAGTTTTCGTTACCTTAACCTGTCCGCACTGCCCTGCCGCAGCTTCTGTAGCCCATAAATTAGCCATCGAAAGTGACATGGTTAAATCAGACGTTATAGAAAGCAGCGAATTCCCAGACTTAGCAATGAAGTACAATGTGATTGGAGTACCAAAGATAATAATTAATGAAACTGTTGAGTTTGTTGGAGCTTTCAACGAGGACTTATTCGCAGAGCATGTCTTATTGGGTGCCTTCAAACCTCTACCACCGCTGCCCGTAACTGAAAAAATCAAATTGCCCTAAACTGCACAAGAAGAACCTGAAGAAAACATTATTAATAAACAAAAAGAAAAAAACGTTAAGACTAAATCTTTAAGGTTTAGCAGTGATCATGACCGCAATTGCAGGAGTGTCCTGATGTTCCAGGGTTCCCAGCGTATTTTGCAGGAGACTTATCGAAAGTTGCTTTGCAAGATGCTGCGCAGAAATAGAATGTTTTGCCGTTGTAGTCAGATTTGAATTTTGCTTTCTTCTCGTCAACCATCATGCCACAAATTGGATCTTTAATCATTCCTTTTTTCACCTCACTTTGAATGTTTATTGTTTTACTTTGATTGATTTAAACTTAGCAAGTTTTAACAGTGCCGAATTACTGACCACAGTTAGACTGCTTATTGCCATTGCTCCAGCCGCATACATTGGATTTAGCAAACCCGCGGCTGCAATTGGAATCATTACCACGTTGTAAGCGAAGGCCCAAAACAGGTTAGTATCGATTTTCCGCATTGTCTTCTTGCTTAGCTCCACACCTAACGCTACATCTCTCAAGTCATCGCGGATCAAAACGATGCCGCCTGTTTCTTTAGCTATGTCGGTTCCGCTCCCAATGGCAATGCCGATGTCTGCTTTTGCCAACGCTGGGGCGTCGTTTATTCCATCGCCAACCATAGCGACTACTTTTCCTTGACTTTGCAATTTTTTAATGACTTCTTCTTTTTGCCAAGGTAGAACGTTCGAGATAACTTGGGTAATGCCTACTTGTTTAGCAATTGCTTGTGCCGTGATTTCGTTGTCGCCTGTTAACATTGCAACTTCCAAATTCATGTTCTTGAGCAACTCGACAGCTGGGGCAGCACTTTCTTTTACTGTATCCATAGCTGCTACTGCACCTACTATTTTACCGTTAACCGCAAGTATCATTACGGTTTTTCCTTCAGTTTCCAATGTTGAAAAATCGCTTTCCATATCATTTGTTGAAATATTCTTTTCCTGCATTAGTTTTCTGTTTCCCAAAAACACAATCTTGTCTTCTATCGTACATTGGATTCCTTTTCCCGGGAGTGCTTCAAACTTGTCGGCTATTGCGAGAGTTATGTTTTCTTCTAGAGTTTTCTTTAATATCGCTTCGGCTAATGGGTGCTCTGAATTCTTTTCAGCAGAACCCGCAAACTTAAGTACATCTTGCTGGGTGAATCCGAAGTAGGTTTTGATGTCGGTTACGCTAGGTTCTCCTTTTGTTAGTGTTCCTGTTTTGTCGAAAATAACGGTTGTAAGTTTTCGTGCTTTCTCAACATATTCACCACTTCGAAGTAATACACCATATTCTGCTCCTTTTCCGACACCTGCAAGGATTGCTGTCGGAGTTGCTATGCCTAAAGCACATGGGCAAGAAATTAGGACAACAGCTAACAAAGCTAGAAATGCTGTTGCAAAGTTGCCTGTGGTAATATACCAATAGGTAAATGAGACTGCAGCAACTGTCAAAATTGTAGGGACAAAATATTTTACTATACGGTCAGCGAATCTCTGCACAGGGGCACTTGAAGATTGCGCTTCTTCCACCAAATGAACGATTTGTGATAATGCAGTTTCGTCTCCGACTCTTGTAGCATTTATTGTTAAGATACCTGTTTTGTTGATTGTTGCACCTACAACTTCGCTTCCTACAATTTTCTCTACAGGAATGCTCTCTCCAGTCAACAATTTTTCATCAACCGACGAATACCCTTCAGTTACAGTGCCGTCGACGGGGATTTTTTCTCCTGGTTTAACTATAATTACGTCGCCTACCTTCACTTCATCAATAGGCATATCGATTTCTTTTCCGTCTCTGACAACACGTGCCATTGTTGGTTGAAGTTCGAGCAGTTTGCGTATTGAGGCAGCTGAGCGACGTCGAATTAATTCTTCGATGTATCGACCAAGTAAAACAAATGCGAGGATGCCGATGGCTACTTCCATGTAACCTGTTCCAGCTTCAGCTGAAGGTAGAACGAAGACGTTTAGAATTCCGTAAATCCAGCCTGCTAGAACTCCAACGGTCACTAGTACATCCATGTTTATGTTGCGATTTTTAAGAGATTGAAAAGCTCCTTTGTAAATTCTATAGCCTGCGATCCAAACAATTGGTGTTGAAACAATGAATATGGCTATGTCATAAATTCGAAGTCCACCTACTACTTCAAAATACATTATTGTTGCAATTAGACCGAAAAGTGTGATTACTTTGAGTCCCAGAGCAGCTATAGCACCCGCTAGAGTGAATGCTACTCGACGTTGCATTGCTTTTAGTTCTCGTTCGGGTGCAGTGTAGACATCGAGGCATTGTTGGCTGCAGAAGTAGTATGTACGATCGCCTATTTTCGCACTAAGGGCATTTTCTGTATCTACATCCATTCCACAAACGGGGTCTCGTACAATAGTCATGATCTTTCTCTCTCCAAGATGTTATGTTGCGAGTCATTTATCAATATTAATGTGTTTTTTTACAAGATATGTCTCTAATAATTAAAAAAACATGGAAAAACCAAAAATATCCAAAACAATAATTAAAACAGAAGTTACTACCGCCAAGCCAAACACTATGTTTGTAATTAGGTTGAATTTGTAATATTGAATTTTTCTTTTTGTGTTCAAATGTCGGAAAATCAAAATAATGAATAACAGCCAAAAAGCTCCAACTAACCAACCGCCAATAACATCGCTAAACCAATGAACATTCAAATAAACTCTATCAAAACCCACAACCCCAATAATAAACCCCAAACCTACACTAATCAGACTTTTCGAACGCATACTTTGCCAGTGTCGCCAAGCAAAATAAGCAAGGACCCCTCCAAAAACTATACAACTTGCACTATGACCGCTTGGATATGAAAAACCTGCATTGAAGTAAACTCCATTTGTCGGTCTTTCAATGTGTATCAAGGTTTTAAAGACTGAAACAATCAAGGCATCGCCGCCCATTGATCCTAGAAGCAGAAGACCCTGTACTTTGAAATTCTTCAAGAATAAAACACTCGATATTACCAGAGAAATTATTACAAGGCTAATAGTGTCAAAAATTAGGGCGATTCCTTTGGCAAAAAATGTTAAAGTAATTGATTGTATTGTTGGAATCCATAGGTTAACACCTACATCAACTGAATGAAAGTTTACCCTAAAAATTGTTACAAACAAAAAACCTAAAAGTGCTACTAAGCAAGCTAAAAATAACGGTAATTCAGTCTTGAAGAGCTGAAAATTTAAGGGTCTCACTTTTCTTTCCTTTACTGGTAGGTAATAATGTGTGAATTAGAAATTCCTTTTCAATGTAGCTTTAGCTTTTGTAATTATTTTATTCTATTCTTTTTATTATGTGGTACCCGAATTTGGTCTTAACTGGAACGGAAGTTTGTCCTTTTTCAAGTTCGAAAGCAGCTTTCTCAAATTCCTTAACCATTTTACCTCTAGTAAAAGTGCCGAGGTCTCCGCCTTTCTTTCCTGATGGGCAAAGAGAGACTTGTTGTGCAACAGCGCCAAATTTTTCGCCTTTGTCTAGGCGGGCCTTGGCGTTTTTTGCTTCGGTTTCTGTTTTGACTAATATGTGGCAACAGTGTACTTTGTCTGGCATAATCAAAATCTATTGGGTTTTAGCATATAACTTTTGCTTTTTTTAATCAGGGTATTTTTTACATAAAAATCCAGTCTTATATGTTTTTAATTCAAATTGATATGTTATTATGTTAAGCCAATGTTGATGAATTAACATGAAAAGGTATAAACTTCAAATTTTTATTTTCTGCTACTTCGAACTTCGAAGTAAATACCAGAGATATTGTTATAACAAAAGTGGCTATTAGAAAGACTATGCAAACCGATAAATCGCTCATAAACTTAGAGGACGAGCAAATCCTTGATGGTGCAACTGCAAAACAGCTCGCCAGGATAGTCGAATTTCTGTTAAATATCGAAGATTAAAAAGCTTCTGCTTTCTAATTATATAAATCCGTAGTCTTTGGGATTCCAAAAATTGTTTTTGCGAAAAAATTTTTACTAATAAAAGGGAAAACTCTCTCACATTAGGGAGAGATTAATCACAAAACTTTGGTTTATTCGATTACCTGAATTGCACCTTCAGGACATTGTGCTTCACAAGCTCTACAAACCAAGCATTCACTTGACTTGCTAGGTACTGATTTGCCGGCTTTGATTTCATATACACCGACAGGGCAAGTGTTGACACAAGTCTCGCATCCAGTGCATTTAGGATCGACAACTATTTTTACCATTTTTTGTCTTACCTCTAGGATATTTTACTCCAAAAGTTGATCAGTAAAATAAAAGGGTTTAGGTGTTTTAACGTATTTTTTCACGTAATCTAAGCAAGATTCCATTGATGGCTGATTCAGCTTTATCTCGTTGTTTTCTGTAGTCGCCAATGTTTTTCTTGTACATTTCAAGTGAAATCTCTCCTTTGCTTTGTCGTGATTCCAAGGTTTTGATGTTTTCTTCAGCTTCATCTAAATCTGACTCTGCCAAATCTAGTTGTTTAGCTAAATCTGCATACCCGCCGGTTGTACCTTTGAAGTTTTCTTTTGTTCTTTTAATGTTTCTGTTTATGATTTGTAAACGTGTCTCTATAGCGCTTTTTTGTACTTTATATTGGCGTCTTGGTATCTTTCCTTTCTGCGCTTTTGAATCCATCGATTTTAGTTCAGAGGTTAACTCTTTCTTGTCTTCATAAGCGTCGATGAACTCTCTTATGGCATCTGCAGAAATAATTTGATCTGTTTTTGGTTCAACTTCTTTTGTCTGTGTTATGGTTTTAGTTTCAGTTTCAAGTCTTTTTAATCGTTCAGTTTTATCTGCGTATGTTTCTTCTTTAGGTTGATGTCTTCTAACAAAAAAGATGGTTATGCATCCAACAGATGCTATAATTAATGCCCAAAAGGTAGGTCTCAAAGAAACCCACACTGGATTGTAATCAAAGGATAGTTGGATTGAGTTTTGTTGAGGTACAAGGTAATCTACGTAGCTTAAGCTTTCTTTTGTTATTGTAAGGATGTCTTGGTACGTTTGCCTTGTCAAGGTTGAAGACGAATCGAGAGATACTGCTTGTGGACTAGTGATTGTTGCTCCTTCTGGGGGTGTAAATGTTATGGTTGCTTTGTTGACGACGTAAGCGAAGTTTGGAAAGAGTTTAAAATCCGATAGAACGTAGTTGGAGTTTTGTAATGTTGCACCGGTTACTGTGTATTGCGCAATTAGAGTTGTTGATTGTCCACTGGTCAAAAATGTTTGTAGAGTTGAGTTAGCGAGAAAAATGTTGCCAGTTGCGGAATAAGCAAGGTCGGTAACTAACGCTTTTCCAAATGCATCCCTTATTATTATATTAGAAGCGTCGAATGGTAAACTTACAACGAACGCTTTTAGAGTAGTTGAGGAGTTGCTGGTTATTCGATAGTTATCTTCTACGTTTATTTTACCTGTTGGTTCTATTGTTATTTCACGGTTTAAACTGGTTATGGAGGCTAACTGTAGTGTTCCGCTGGGCACTTGGAAGATAGCTGAAGCTGGAGAGTTTGTGAATGCTGGAAGGTTTGTTTTTGTATAAATTGCATTGTTAATGACTCCATCATCTTTGGTGATTGTTATAGTTGTAGGTGCACTGGGAAAAGTGATTGTAACATTACAAGTTCCAACATTTTTGGCTAAGCTGGGGTAAGCTGGAAAATCAAGAGTGTCAACGCTGCTCTCTTGTTCAGTGATGAGTTGATTGGATAGGACAAAAGCAACTGTGAAAACATTCGGGGTGTTTCCTTTGAAATCCACTGTTGCACCATAAAGTCCACTGGTTTCACCCAGTTGAACTCCTAAATTCATTTGATAAGTGTGCGTTTCGTCGTATGCTATTCCCTTGAGTAAATTGGTGCCGTACTTGTAGGGTAGACCAATCATAAAGCCATCAGTTACCTGTCCTGAAACATGGATGGTGTCTAGAATTACTACGTGTCCCGAATACATGATTTGAATCTGGTGATCAACTTTATCAATTGTGTAACCACTTGTTTGAGCTGATACAATTCCAGATGGCAAAACAGCTGGCAAAATGGCAAGTAAAGAAAAAGATATAATCAAGAGGATTGCATGCTTTCGCTTCATTGAATACACCAAACGAAGTTTCTGTTATGTAATGTCAACTTATTTATTTACTTTTACAGTAAACGGCATATTTTTTTTGAGTTTTACTCAAGCATGAAATTATTGAAAAGATTTGGTTGATTAAAATTTACTAATTGAATCAAAATTGTTGTTTATGAACTTGAAGAAGAATATTTTAGATTAATCAAAAAATTTTGTTATTTGTTGGTAGCGGGGACTAGATTTGAACTAGTGATCTCTGGGTTATGAGCCCAGCGGGTTAATCCTGGCTACCCCACCCCGCTACATATTTGCGATATTATTTTGGGTGAAGTAACTATAACTTAAGATGTCAAATATTAATAGTTTCTTTTTCGTTTCTCCAGCAAAAGGATTTTAGTGTGGAACATTCTTTCTATGGGACGGATGATTTGCTTTGGATAAGCCTTATTTGCGTAAACTGTCGAATCCAACTCTTGAAAATCCAATTTTTGTTCAGGGTCTTCCAGGATTCGGAAACGTAGGTAGGATTGCAGCACATCTGCTCATAAAGTTCTTTGATGCGAAACTTTTTGCAGAAATGTATTCTCCTTCTTTTCCAGATTACGTTTCTATTGACACAAAAGGCATCTGTCAACTACCTCACTATGAGTTCTATTACGCTCCTATGGAGAAAAACAATCTAGTTATAATGACAGGTGAAATTCAACCTTCATTTGATGATGTAGTAGCACATTATGATGTTTGTGATTCAGTACTTGATTTTGTTGAAACGATAGGTTGTCACTTCATTGTAACTATGGGTGGGGTTCCAATAGCTGAGGATAAAACTCAGGTTTACGTTGCTGCAACATCTTCCCGATTAGCAACTGAATTTATGGAGAAAGGTGCAGTAATTTACAGTAAAGGTAGAATTGTCGGAGGGACAGGGTTGACGCTTGCGTTAGCTAAGGAGAGAAAAATTGACGGCGTTGGTTTACTGGGTACAACTATGGGTTTTAAGGCAGACAAAGGTGCCGGATTCTTGGTTTTCAAGTTTTTAATGAAGTCGTTAGGAAAAGAGATAAAAGAAGGATTAGTAGAAACAAATGCACCTGAAGAGTGAGAGGTTGGGCGTTGCATGACAGAAAATAGTGAAAATGTACAAGTTAGCGGTTTAGACTCGAAATATATGAAAGTACTATTAATAATTGTTGCGGGGGTCTTGATATTTGTCGGTCCAACTTATATTCCGTACTTGTTATCAGATATTCTTAAGGTAGATTACATTGCTTCTATTGTTGTTGGCGCTTTGCTGTTCATTTTTGGATTAGTATTGTTAGTTTACCTTTATAGAAAGAAAGTGATTGAGTAAATTTTGCCTCAGATACCCTAGGGTGCATCATCAAATCAGCGGTTTAGGTTCTTCATCGGCAGCACCTTAGAGTCAGAATCTATTTTATTAAGATTCTTTGATTTTTTTTACGAAAAACATTGATTTTGAATATGCTTGCTGAATACATAAGGCATATTAGATATTTCTATGAGAATAGTTTCTATGCTTGGTACTAAGCGAAATAGCTCTGAGGCGCCTAAAGAGAAGAGTGAAGAAGCAAAACGAACAACAATTATTTTAGAAAAGGGCGAACGAGAATTTATTGAGTCATTAATCAAAGAAGGTAAAGAAGCTGGAATTAAGCCGCTTATATCAAAGATGCTTGACATTTACAAGAGCATGATGATTTACGATTGGCGTTTCCCAGGTGAATACTATTGTGGAATAAGTCGAACCGCATTTGTTAATGTCGAATTACTCAACATTTTAACCCAACATATTCCCAAAGAAAAATGGCCTTCAGTAGGAGAAAAAATGGGTGATGCCTTAAAAGTTTCTATACAATCAACATTGGGAGTTGATGCGAGCAAACCAGAGAATTGGGAAGAAATCTTCAATAGGTTAAAAGTACAGGGATTCGGTGACTTCTTTCTAAAAGACAAGTTTTTACTTTTGAAAAGACCCTTTATTCACGATAGTGAAATTTGGAAGGGCATTTTGGAAGGACTTCTGGGTGTAGAGTTGGAAACGCGGAATTCAGTAGCACCGTTGGTTTTTGAGATTAAGCCGCGTTCAAGTTAGTCGATTTGAGATTGTCCGACAGTTAAATATTGGGAAACAGATTTATTAGGAAGACAGGCGTTCAGGTGTCTTTCAGTGGTATATGATGAGGGATTGCGTTCATACAGGGCGATTGTCTTCATTGCGAGTAAATGCAAGAATCGCATAAGTAGTGAAACGTTTAGTTATTTAGAATCAGGCGCATCTCGTCAAACAACCATTTTAACAAAACAAGAAACCCTCAGAAGTTTCTCTAAAAATTTAGGTGGAAAATTATGGATAAAATAAAATTTGCAATCCCAAAAGGTTCTCTAGAAAAAGCAACTGCAGAATTCTTCTCTAAATCAGGGTTCAAAATTGGCGGAACAGAACGAACATATCGTCCTAGTATAAATGACCCTCAGATTGAAATGAAAGTTCTAAGGCCCCAAGAGATCCCGGTCTTTGTTAACGAAGGTTTGCAAGACCTTGGTATTACAGGTGAAGATTGGGTTAAGGAAAACAAAGCGGACGTTGAAATTCTCCAGAACCTTGAATATGGGAAAATTAAACTCGTCATAGCTGTTCCAAAGAGTGTTCCCGAAAAGAGCACTGTAGGCGAATTTATGGAGTCGATATGGAGTCAGGGCAAAAACTTCCGTATCAGCACTGAATACCTCAATATTGCCTCCGAATATCTAAAGAACACATCTCAATACAAGAAACGGTTTGGTAACTCCGACCCAATAATTGTAACTCCATGGTGGAAGAAAGGCGATAATGAAAGAGCAAAGATTTTCTTATCGTTTGGCGCGACTGAAGCTAAGCCGCCAGAGGACTCCGATTGCATAATGGATGTAACTGAAACAGGCAGCACTATTGAAGCTAACAACTTGCGGATATTAGAGACTGTTTTAAAGTCTTCTGCCGTACTTATTGCTAACAAAAAAAGCTTAGAAGACCCTGAGAAACGCGAGAAAATCTACGACATAGTCGCATTGCTCAAAGGAGTTGTTGATGGCTCAAAAAGAATCCATATTTTTGTCAATGTTAAAAAAGCTAACTTGGAGCGGTTGCTTACTGAGTTGCCTGCCTTAAAGAACCCGACGATATCGCCTTTAGCAGATGACACGTGGGTCAGTGTTAATACAGTAATCGAAAAAGACTGTCTAATTGAGTTGCTTCCAACAATTCGGAAACTCGCTCAAGGTCTAGTTGTCTACGAACCAAGGCAGGTGTTGGCTTTGGATGAGATTGCCCGGAGAAACGAAGGAGTATGCTCGAAGGGTTCAGCATAAAAGTCTGGAATTCAAAAGAGTTACCTGTCGACTGGTTCAAACGACAAAAGGCAGATGAAAAAGCAACTCAAGAAGTCGAATGCAGCGTTAAAGCCATCATAAACCAGGTTAAGGTAGATGGCGATACTGGGTTAGTTGAGCTTGCAATGAAATTTGACAAAGCAGAACTTAACTTTCGAGCTTTAAGAGTTAAACCGGGGGAAATCAAGGAAGCCTACAATAAGGCTGCACCTGACCAAGTCTTTGCCATTAGATTCATGAAAGAAAAAGTTAACGCTTACCAAAAGCAACTTCTCACTCAAACCGAAATCAAAACTACAGGCGACGGTATTTCAATTCAAACAGTTCTGCTTCCAATTGAAAGCGTAGGTTGCTACGTTCCAGGCGGACAAGCCGCTTACCCAAGCACTCTTGTCATGACTGCGGTTCCAGCTAAAGTTGCAGGTGTCCAAAGAATAGTTGTTTGTTCACCTTCAGATGTCAAAGGAAAAGTAAACCCTCTTGTGCTTGTCGCAGCCGACATTTGTGGAGTTGATGAAGTTTACAGAGTAGGTGGAGCCCAAGCCATAGCGGCATTAGCTTATGGAACAAAAACAATAGAACCTGTACGCAAAATTGTTGGTCCAGGAAGCAAGTACGTTACAGCAGCCAAAGTTTTGGTTTCCACCGATGTTGCGATTGATATGCCTGCTGGCCCAAGTGAAGTTCTCATTCTGGCGGATGAGTCTGCTGACGCGAGGTTAATTGCGTTTGACATGATTTCGCAGGCTGAGCATGGAGGCGACAGCGTTGCTGGGCTCATAACGACATCAGAGAAGGTTGCTTTGCAAGTTCAAGATTACATCTCAAAGCTTGCAGTTTCAGTTGAAAGAAGTGAAAAAGTCTCAGAGTCACTATCCAAGTATGGCTTCATAATAGTATGCAGCAGTATGGATGAGGCAGTAGGTTTAGTTAATAAGTTTGCCGCGGAGCATTTAGAGGTCTTAACCGCTAACGCTAAAGAATTGGCTAGAAAATTGATCGCGGGTTTAATACTCTTAGGTCCTTACAGCCCTGTTGCCTTAAGCGACTATGGAAGCGGAACCAACCACGTTTTGCCCACAGGCGGTTTTGCCCTGTCGTTCTCAGGTTTATCCGCATTTGATTTCATGCGGCGTGTAAGCATAGTTGAAAGCACTAAAGTGGGGCTAGAGCGAGTGAAAGATAGTATCAAGGTAATGACAGAAGCAGAAAATCTTCCGAACCACTATAAAGCAATAAAGGCAAGGTTTGAAAAATGAGTGAATCTTATCAAAAATGGATAAAACAAAAAATGGAAAAACTTCAGGCAATAGACTGCTACTCTGCTGGTGCAACACCTGAAACAGTTGCGAAGCAGTTAGGCGTTACGACAAAGCAGATTATTAAGTTGGACTTTAACGAGAACCTGTTCATGCCTCGTGTGAAGCAGGCTAAACTTATGAAAGATTTGGCTGATGAGATTGATTTGCGGATGTACCCTGAAGATGAGGAAGCTAAGCTGCGTGAAAAAATTGCTGGCTACCTTAAAGTTTCAAAAGATTTTCTGGTTGTAGGCAATGCAAGCGACGAGTTAATCGATCGCATAATAAGACTCTTCGTCGAGAAAGGCGACATTGCAGTTTCGTTCGCACCGACATTCTCTATTCCAAGGCTCTGTGTTAAACGTCAAGAAGGCGAATATGTTGCAGTATCGCTTCAAAAAAACCTGCAACTTGACGTCAAGGGAATGATTTCCAAGTTTTCAGACAAAACAAGATTGCTTTACATTTGTTCACCTAACAGCCCCACCGGAACACAGTACAAAGCAGAAGATATAGAAAAATTGGTTAAAGCGTTCCCGGGAATAGTGCTCTTAGATGAGGCATACGGTGAATTCGCTGATTACTCGTTTGTGCCAAGGATACGGGAGTTTGAGAACATGATTATTTTGCGAACCTTCTCCAAAGCATTTGGGTTGGCAGCGCTTCGTCTTGGTTATGCTATTGCAAATCTCGAATTAGCCAAGATATTAGCCGAAAAGGCTCCTTTGCCATATCCAGTGAGTGGGTTCACGCTAAGAATGGGCTGCTAAAATGCTGGACAACGTTGACATGATGCTGGAATCAGTAAAGCAAGTCAAATGCGAACGGAAAAAACTGTTAAAGGCACTAAACGACATTGAAGGCGTTCAAGCATTCGATTCGCAAGCCAACTTCGTGTTGATGCACACGCAAAAACCCATCGAGTTAGTAAACCAGAAACTGCTTTGGAAAGGAATAATGGTTAAAAAATGGGGCAAAATCCTCCATTACGAAAACTGTTTCCGTGTTACTGTAGGTTTGCCAGAAATGAACGCTAAATTAGTTGAAGCATTAAAAGAGATTGAAGAGGCAGACGAATGAGGACAGAAGAGATTTATCGTAAAACTAAAGAAACCGAAGTTAAAGTTATTGTGAACCTTGACGGCGAAGGAAAAGCATCAGTAAACACTGCTGTGCCATTTCTTGACCACATGCTCACCTCACTTGCAACCCACAGCTTAATCGACATAACCGCATCGGTGAAGGGTGATTTGGTGCATCATTGCGTCGAAGACCTCGCCATTAGGCTTAGGAGAAGCATTAAACAAGGCGTTGGGTACTCGAGAAAGTATTACACGTTTTGGCAATGCAGCTGCTCCCATGGATTGCTCACTTGCATTTGCAGCCGTTGACCTCGTTAAACGGACCTACTTCAAAATCGATCTCAAACTCCGCGGCAAAAAAGTAGAGGATATGCCAACCGAAGATATCAACCACTTCTTTGAATCCTTAGCCACTGCACTACAGGCAAATGTTCACATTTTTGTTGAGTACGGTAGCAACGATCACCACAAAGCAGAAGCAGCCACTAAAGCACTCGCTTTATCGTTACGACAAGCCATAGCTATAGATCCAAGACGTAAAGGAGTGCCCAGCTCCAAAGGAGTCATCTAATGCCTCAAGCAGTGATTTTTGATTACGGCGTTGGCAATCTTCTCAGCCTAAAGACTGCATTGGAAAAAGCCGGGTTAACTGCATCTATTGGCACTACAGCGCATGACTTGGCGAAAGCCGATGCAATCGCGTTGCCAGGTGTTGGAAGCTTCACCGCAGCCTCTTCAAAGCTCGATGCAGTTAGGGAAATCCTTCAATCTAAAATCAAAGATGGAACTCCGCTCCTTGGTATCTGTTTGGGATTGCAGCTTTTCTTCGAGAAAAGCGAGGAAGGTCCTGGAGATGGCTTAGCATTATTCAAGGGAAAAAATATACAGTTGCCCCACACCGTGAAGGTACCACATATGGGCTGGAACACCCTTAACATCGTAAAGTCAGACGAACTCTTCGATGGCATAGCGGAAGGGACCTACGTTTACTTCGTGCACTCGCTCTATCCAGTACCCAAAGACAAAAAGATAGTTTGCACCACAACCGAGTATGGAACAACCTTCACTTCAGCGATAGCCAGCAAAAACATTTACGGCACCCAGTTTCACCCTGAAAAATCAGGGGAAATCGGCTTAAAAATCCTAAAAAACTTTGTAAAAACTGTAATTAAGTGATTATTATGCAATTGATTCCGGCAATAGATTTAATGAATGGCAAAATTGTGCGGTTAACCCGCGGCGAAGCGAAAACCGCCAAAATTTATGAAATCGAATTCGGCACCCCAGTTGAAGCTGCGAAGCGTTGGCGAGGTGAAGGCGCAAGTAAGTTGCATATTATCGATTTGGATGCAGCTTTTGCGCTTGGTAACAACCACTCAGTCATTGCTGAGATTGCGAAAGACGTTAAGATGACCATTCAAGTCGGTGGTGGAATACGTAGTTACGAAACCGCAGAAAAGCTCTTCGAAACCGGCATCACCCAAGTCATCCTTGGAGCTTTAGCGTTCAGCGACCCCTCTGCAATTGGCAAAATCCAGAAAAAATTCGGCTCAGAATCCGTCATCGTTGCCCTTGACAATAAGGATGGGCTCGTTATGGTTGAAGGATGGAAAACCGCGACCGCCATGACAGTGGAAGATGCACTTGAAAAGTACACTGGTCTTGGTGTTCGACGATTCTTGATAACTTCCATTGCCCAAGATGGCATGCTTAATGGTCCAGATCTGACGACGCTCAGCCAAGCTACCTTATACCCAAACGCCAAAATCGTGGCGGCAGGAGGAATCGGCAACATAGGCGATTTGGCAGCACTCAAAGAAATCGGCGTTGAAGGCGCAGTTATCGGCAAAGCCCTTTATGAGAAGCGTTTCACCCTAAAAGAAGCCTTACAAAAAATAGGAGCCTAAAGATGCCTCTAGCAAAACGTATCATTCCATGTTTAGATGTTGACCATGGTAAAGTGGTTAAGTGCATAAACTTTCTTAATCCAAAGCAAGCCGGAGATCCAGTAGAAATGGCTAAGCGATATTCCGACGATGGCGCTGACGAGTTGGTTTTCCTAGATATAACCGCGTCATCGGAGAAGCGAGATATTCTGCGAGGTGTCGTTGAAGGTGTCGCCAAAGCAATCAGTATTCCCTTTACTGTCGGAGGGGGGGTTCGTAATGTGTCGGATGCAAGGCTTGTTTTGTGTAGTGGAGCTGATAAAGTATCGGTTAACACAGCGGCAGTGGAAAATCCAAAAGTGATAACTGAACTTGCCGACGTTTTTGGTAGGCAATGTGTCGTATGTGCTATTGATGCCAGGAGAAACCACACAATAAGTGAAGAAAAAATCGTGGTTGACACTGATGAGGGCAAATTGTGGTTTGAAGTTGTAACTTATGGAGGGCGCAAGCCGACAGGTATTGACGCTTTAGAATGGGTAAAGCAAGCGGAGATTCTTGGAGCAGGCGAGTTTCTTGTGACTTCGATGGATAAGGATGGCACTAAAGATGGCTACGACATAGAATTGACCCGCGCCATATCCGAACGTGTCAATGTTCCGATAATCGCTAGTGGCGGTGCAGGAGAACCCAGACACCTCTTTGACGTTTTAACCCAAGGAAAAGCCGATGCGGCTTTGGCGGCTTCAATTTTTCACTATAAGAATTATCCAGTTCCAGTTGTGAAAGATTATCTGCGAAAGATGGGAGTGACAATTAGACAATGACAACAAAAGAATTGTTAGAAAAACTTGACTTCAAGAAAGGCAACGGACTAATACCTGTCATAGTGCAAGACGCGAAAACCAAAGAAGTGATAATGCAAGCTTTTGCGAACCGTGAAGCCGTCGAGCACACACTCAAAACGGGCAAGGGCACTTATTGGAGCCGCAGCCGAAACGAACTTTGGATTAAAGGAGAAACGTCAGGAAACACTCAAAAAATCGTGTCAGTCTTAACTGACTGCGACTATGACTCACTGCTCTACATAGTTGAACAAACAGGTCCAGCATGTCACACAGGCGAATACAGTTGCTTCCACAATACACTGCTGCAAACTAAAAAACCATAATTTAATTTTCCTTTTTAGAGAAGCGCATCCATAACTTTTAATTATTTTTCTCTGTCAATTGTGGCAAGTTTTTGTAGTTAATGCTTTTAAGGGCAAAATTCTCTATTGTTTTGTGGTTTGTTATGTCTTTTCATGAAGCGATGCTCTATGAACGCCAAAGTGAAGGCAAAGTAAAATGTTGCCTTTGTGCGCGGCGTTGCTTAATCAGTGATGATTCAACTGGGTTTTGTATGGTTCGAAAAAACCAAGGTGGTACCCTTTACGCCCTCAACTATGGAAAAGCCGTATCCGTAGGAGTTGACCCGATTAGCAAAAAACCGCTCTCGCACTTCAATCCCGGCGCGTTGGTGATGTCGGTTGCTGCGGCGGGTTGCAATTTTCGTTGCCAATTCTGCGATAATTGGATGATAAGCCAAGATCATGAAGTTGCCGGCAACCCATTTCCACCTGAAGAAGTTGTCAAGTCGGCGCAGAATGCTGGGTGCCAAGGAATCAGTTACACTTACACTGAACCAACAATCTTTATGGAATATGCCTATGACAGCGCTAAACTGGCGCATGAAGCAGGTTTGTTTAACACGTTTGTCAGCAATGGTTACATGACTCCTGAAGCAGTGAAGACAATTGCGCCGTATTTAGATGCAGCAACTATTGATTTTAAGGGTGGAGGCGACCCCGATTTTTACAAATCTGTCATGTCTGTGCCAAGTGTGGAACCAATCTACGAAACCCTGAAAGAACTAAAACTCGCTGGAGTCCACTTAGAACTCACCAATCTAGTTGTTCCAAAAATAGGAGACTCTTTGGATAGAATCCGTGAAATGGCTAAATGGATCAAAACTTATCTTGGAGCAGACACGCCTTTTCATTTGCTTCGTTTTCATCCTGAGTATAAGATGACTACTGTTTCTGCTACTGGTGTGAAGGATATGGAGCAAGCATACCTGACTGCTAAAAACCAAGGGTTAAACTATGTTTATATCGGGAACGTGCCTGGTCACGCTGCAGAGAACACATATTGCCCGAATTGCGATACAGCAGTAATCAAACGCAACAGCTTCGACATAACCGAATGGAAATTAACCAACGATATGAAATGCCCAGTATGCGGACATCAAATCCCCATAAAAGGTAAACTCTATCAAAACAACCAAGGCTTCCCCTATGCGCTTTTCTAGTGTTTCAGGCTCTCTAAGTAAACCGAATTCTCCTCAATCGCCATTGTCACAATCATGCTAATTGCAGCGGCAGCAGCAATGTTATTCTATAGACGAAGCACCTACAACCAAGTAGAATGACAAAGTATTCCTCGTTAGCACTTACAACTAGTTACTGGAAACCAAAAGACAATTACCTTGACAAAATAGTTTTGGCTTTAGATGGCAAAATAAAAAATGGAGACTTTGTTGTAGTTTCGGAGAAGGCAATTTCAACTGCGTTGGGCAACATGGTGGATGAAAGCGCTTTTGAGCCAAGATGGAGTGCAAGAGTTTTGGCGGGTTTCTGGATGCGTTTTATCTGGGGTTATACGCTTGGAATTTTAGTTGGTTTTGGTCCGCGGTTGCTAAGGCGACTTCGAACTTATCCTTTGGAGTCTGGCAGCCGACACAAACAAGTCGCATTGCAATACGCTGGGTTCTGGCAAGCGCTTATGTTTGGCTCGGAAGGCGGAATAGATGGCTCGAATTTGCCGTACTCATATGTGAGCTTGCCCTTGAGTAATCCTGCAGAGTTGGCGCAGAAAATCCAAATCCAAATCCGGCAAAAGCTAAACAAAAATGTTTGCATAATAATTGCTGACACAGATAAAACCTACAAGTTCCACAACTTCTTTTTTACTCCGCGGCCAAAACCATTCAACGGCATACATTCACTGGGTGCTAGCACTACTTTCATTTTGGGAAGAATCTTTAAGCTAAAGAAAAGTTCCACACCACTCACGGCTATAGGTTGTGATCTCTCGGCGAGTGAAGCGTTGAAAATCACGAACATTGCCGATAAAGCGCGTGGTCCAGGTTCAGGCGCTACTGTGTGGGATATGGCTGCGAGATTTAAAGTCGAGGTTAATGATGTAACTTGGGAGATGCTTGAAGCAATCCGACACAAGCCTTTAGTAATCGTGAGGAGAACGTCCAAAGAAAGTTAATACGCAAGAAAACAAATAGTGAAGTAACAAAAAATAGATTTCTTTGAGAGTAATACATAAAAATGCGATTTGCAAGCACTTAGCGATACGTGGGATAAGGTATGGAAGAAACACTACAGAAGATGGATGCATTCTTTAATCCCCATTCAGTTGCAGTAATTGGCGCTACAAAAAAAGCTGACAAAGCAGGTCACGTTATTTTCAAGAACTTCGCCTCCAACAAGCAGCATGGAGTCTTCAAAGGTGAACTCTACCCTGTTAACCCAAACGAAGATTCAATTTTAGGATTCAAATGCTACTCATCTCTAAGTCAAATCCCATGTAAAATCGACTTAATCGTAGTTATTGTTCCAGCAAAGTTTGTGCCTTCCATAATGGAGGAGGCAGCAGCTAAAAAAGTTAAAAATGCCATTATTATCAGTTCAGGGTTTAAAGAAGTTGGAAATAAAGAACTTGAAGATCAAGTAGTTTCCGCAGCAACAAAGGGTGGAATAAGAGTTTTAGGACCCAACTGCCTAGGTGTTTATTATTCAAAAACAGGAATCGACACCCTGTTTCTTCCCGAAACAAAAATTTTAACAACGGGGGAAGAAGTTGTTGCAACCCCAAGACCGATGCCTGGCAACATTGCTATGATTACGCAAAGCGGTGCTTTCGGCGTAGCAGCCTTAGATTACTTGACAGGGCGGCAGATGGGCGTTAGCAAATTCGTGAGTTTTGGCAATAAATGTGATGTTACTGAATCCGATATTCTCCACTACCTTTTACATGATAAAGAAACCAAGGTTATCCTTGTTTATCTCGAAGACATCGCGGCTGGAAGAGAATTCCTCAAAATCGCTAAAAAGGTCACAGTCAAAAAACCCATAGTAATCATCAAGTCAGGCAGAAGTGCCGCTGGTGCAAGAGCCGCAGCATCCCACACGGGTGCAATCGCTGGCTCAGACAAAATCTATGCTGCAGCCTTCGAGCAAGGTGGAGTGATCAGGGCACGCGACATGGAGGAGTTCTTTGATATAGGCAAAGCTTTAGCTATGCAGCCCCCAGCTATGGGTAAAAATATCGGTATCTTAACCGACGCAGGCGGACCAGGCGTTATGACCGTGGACGAATGCGAAGTCTTAGGTTTAACGGTGGAACGTTTCACTGAGGATACTTTGAAGAAATTCCAAGAACTAAAAGATCAAAATATCATCCTAAAGATTGCAGCTACCTCAAACCCAGTTGACCTAACGGGTTCCGTTATTGATGACATGTTTGTCATGGCAGCTGACCTGATGTTTCAGGACCCTACAATCAATGGAATAATTCTTCTTGGACTACATCACATGCCAGGGCTCCGCGAAGTGTACATCGATGGCATTGTTAAAGTGGCCGAAAACTACAACAAGCCAATAGTTATGTGTGACATCGGCGAAACAGAAATGGCTCTCTATACCCGCAAACGCTTTGACAAGCTTGGCGTTCCCTCGTTTGAATCTCCTGAGGATGCGGCACGCGCCATGAAGGCGTTGGTAACTTATGGTTCCTACCTGAAAAAGTCAGGTGGCTTAGATGAGTACATTGATGTATTCAAAAAAGCAAATAGTTCTAAACATTAACGGAGACAACTACCAAGCTGCTATTCTTTAATTTAAGCAGCCCACGTAAATAGACTGGTGCAATAATTTCTAAGACGTCGTTTGGATAATTAGGCATTATCGGAATTACAACCCCGCACTCCAATGCATTGATGGTTGCTTTGAACAACAATCCGGGGTAGTAGCCTGTTTGTGGTTCAACCAATAAACCATCTGCGTTTTCAAGCAAAATTCTTTTTTCCGCTTCTTTTACAGATAAACGCAGGTTTAAAGTTCCCAAATACGGAGAAAAACCCAGCTTTTCTTCCACCTGTTGCTTAAACCAGGGTAACGCAACAAATTTTTTGCCCTTGCCCTCACCAGAGATGACTGTGCCTTCAAAAACTATTTTTGGCAAAACAAAGCCTTACTGCTTTAATTCCTTAAGCCAAAGAGCAACAGACTTCAGAATAGGATCGGAAGTAATTTCAACCACTGGCACAATCATTTTTTCCTTAGTTTCAATAATTGGCATATACTTGGGCATCATAGCGTAACCTACAAAAGTCCAATAGACCTTGTGTTTCTCAAGCAGTTCCTTAGCAACAATTGCTGTTGAAGCAGTAAGCGGAAAATACAGAAAAACTACGCCTTCAACCCAATATAACCCTGCTAATTTGCCGCCAGCAATCACAGAGGTAAAGCGGGCAATTTCCTCGGGGCTGTTAAAACGGGTTTTTTCCATAATTACAATTTCTTTGAATGGTTCATAAGAAACGGCGATTTCATTTGTGCTCAATGTTTCACCAGTTGACTATTTAGGTGTAGTCCGTTCCCTTTTAATTTTGCCTAAAAAAACTTTGCTTGGAAAGCTCTATTTTTTTTCTTTGAAGTCTTTATTTTTGGCGAGTAAGTATTCTACATACTCTTTCATGGTGCGGTTAGTTTCTTGAGCTCTTTTTTTAATATCTTCATGTATTTTTTCGTTAATTGTTATACATTTGTAGCCTTTTCGCGGCAAAAAGCTCAACTTCTCCTGTTCGTACTTTAAAGTGCAAACAAATATAAAATTAATGGTTCAACAAAGTTTCGTACATGTCCACTTTCGTAATTATTTTCTTAAACCTTAAATATTGTACGTCCAGATAATATCGGCAGTGGAATAAATGCCCAAAAAAGGCTACAAAACCATAACTGTCAAAGCAGAAGTTTACGATTACTTTTATAAGGAATGGCTAAAAGTCAAAGATGAATACACACTAAAGAAAGGTATTCAAAGTTTTTCAGCTTATATTACCTGCCTCTTAGCCCAACTTATTCTTGAAGACAAGACGAATGAAAACAAAACCAAATCTGTCAAAACCGATAGTTAAAGAACTATTTCATTTCACCTAACAGGAAAAACTTTGTTTCTTTAGAAAAAGTTATAGCGTAGACGCACATTAGCCTAAACTAACTCAATGCATTGGATGGTTAATGTTTTATGCCAGAAATTCGCGTAGCACTCATTGGCGTTGGCAACAGCGCATCAGCCCTCATTCAAGGAACACAATACTATAAGGATGCAAAAGAAGACACAACGATTCCAGGGCTAATGCACGTGAACTATGGCGGATACCACATAAGTGATATCCATTTTGTCGCAGCGTTTGAAGTTAACAAAGCCAAAATAGGCAAAGACCTCTCCGAAGCCATTTGGATTAAACCTAACGTATGCGAAAAATTCGCTGACGTCCCAAACTTGGGCGTTAAAGTTTCTCCAGCACCGATCCTTGATGGCGTAGCACCTCACATGAGGGAAACCTTCAATGTCTTCGACGACAGCAAAACCCCAAAAAACAGCATCGTCAAAATCCTCAAAGAAACAAAAACCCAGGTACTCGTTAACTATTTGCCCGTCGGCAGCCACGACGCAGTCCGATTCTACGCCCAATGCGCCATCGACGCAGGTTGCGCATTCGTGAATTGTATGCCTGAATTCATTGGGTCCGACGTCACCAAAGAATGGCCTAAAAAATTCGAGGCTGCAGGGTTGCCCGTTTTAGGTGACGACATCAAAAGCCAAGTGGGCGCCACCATTCTTCACCGTACACTTATCAGGCTTTGTCTCGACCGTGGTGCCATTGTAGATGAAACTTACCAGTTAAACCTTGGCGGCGACACTGACTTCCAGAACATGACCGTGGAAAACCGCCTCACCAGTAAACGCATCAGCAAAACCGAAGCGGTTACCAGCCTCGTGCCTTACAATTTGCCGACAAGAATCGGACCATCAGATTTTGTGCCTTTCCTAAAAAACAAGAAAATATGTTATCTGTCAATCAAAACCCGTGCATTCGGCGACCGCCCCATAAACATCAGTGCAAAACTCGAAGTAGAAGATTCCCCGAACAGCGCAGGCGTCGTAATCGACCTTATCAGAGCAGCCAAAATTGCTTTAGATCGCAAAATCTCCGGCGCATTGCTAAGTATGCCGTCTTATGCGTTTAAGCATCCGCCAATCCAAGTGCCTGATTCGCAAGCGCGGGAATGGACGGAAGATTGGATAGCGGGCAAGCGAGAACGCTAAAACCCGTTTCCTCTTTCATTAAACCTTTTATGTTGGATGCTAATCTGGTAACTTAATAACATTCAGAAGGTTTATGTCATGGTAAAAGTTGAATCGTACGAAGTTCCAGAAGGTCTCTTTTTCTCTAAAGATTTTGAATGGGTTAAAGTTGAAGGCGATAAAATCCGCATGGGTATTACTGACTATGCGCAGAAGTCGTTGCGGGAAATCGTTTATGCAGAATTGCCAAGTATTGGCTCTGAAGTGAAGCAGGGCGAACCTTACGGAACGTTGGAGTCTGTTAAAGCCGTCTCTGATCTGGTTGCAGCCGTAAGTGGAACTATTCAAGAAGTTAACGATGAAGTTCAGTCTAAACCAGAGACCCTAAATGAAGATCCTTACACGAAAGGATGGTTAATCGTTATTACTCCCTCAAACCTGCAAGCTGAACTTGCGAACTTAATGGATTTTGACAAAGCTGTTGAATGGCATAAAGCGCAAGCCGCTTGTAAATAATAAGTGAAGGCAAATCGGATGGTTAGAAGAGTACTTATAATCGGCGCTAACGCTGCAGGCGTTGAAGCTGCCTCAGCTGCACGCAAGAAAGATCGAACAGCTGAAGTTACCTTAGTTACTCAGGAAAAGAATGCTGGATACTCCCGTTGCGGCTTACCCTTCGTTATCGGAGGACAAATTTCGTGTTTTCACAATTTAGTTGTTTATGCTCCAGCATACTTCCAAATGCTCAAACTAAATTTGCGTACTGAAACCAAAGCCACAGCAATTAACACTAAAGAAAAAACCGTAACCGTTGCAACTAAGGAAGGCGCCGTCGAAGTTTTGCCCTATGACAGTCTCGTAATTGCAACTGGCGCAGACTCATTTATTCCGCCCATTAAAGGTAAAGAAAAACCCGGCATCCTAAGTCTTCGAACCATAGAAGATGGCGAAAAAATCGATGCCGCTGTTAACGCAGGAGCAAAATCCGCTGTCATAATGGGTGCAGGCTTAATCGGTTTAGAAGTCGGTGTTGGATTAATGGAGAGAGGCCTAAAAGTTACAATCGTTGAAATGCTTCCTCAGATTTTACCCCAGCTTCTTGATGCGGATATGGCAAAACTGGTCCTAGAACATTTGCAGGAGAAAGGCATGACTATTCTCACCAGCAAAGGCGTCGAAGAATTCTTGGGCGAAGACAAAGTTACAGCTGTTATGGCTGGCGGAGAAAAAATCGAAGCAGACTTGTTCATAAGTGCCTTCGGTGTACGTGCGAACACGAAACTCGCTATGGAAGCTGGAATTCCTTTGGGCGAGACAAGAGCAATTAAGACTAACGGGCGAATGGAAACCGACGTAAAAGACGTTTACGCTGTTGGCGACTGCGCCGAAGCCCCAAACATCATCACCCACAAACCTATGTGCGCTCAGCTTGGAACCATTGCGGTTCGCCAGGGTAAAGTTGCTGGTGCAAACGCAGGAGGCGACTACAGTCAGTTTAGTGGAGTTTTAGCTTCAGCCGTAACAAGGCTCTTTGAGATTGAAGCCGGTAACACAGGTTTAACCGAAACCTCAGCTGCCCGCAACCGAATCGAAGTCGTCACGGGAGCCATAAGCAGCAAGACGAAGGCTGATTATTTCCCAGGCGCTAAACCCATAAAAATCAAGATCGTTGTAGAAAAAGAATCTCAGCGCATCGTGGGCGGACAGGTCGTCGGAGGAGAAGAAGTTACGCAACGCATAAACTGCTTAAGCTTTGCAATCCAAAAAGGAATGACAGTGCGCGAACTCGCCAAAGCTGACACTGCATATGCACCGCCTCTATGTGAAACATGGGAACCCATGGTACTTGCCGCAGAAATGGTGCTCATGAAACTGCGCTAGAACGTTTTCTTTTTCTTTTTTATTCTATGCGTGATGTTCCTGGTTGTGTAAACGGTTCAGTGAAACCAACGAGGAGTTTGCCAAAAGTGTTTATGTGGTCTTCTTCTTCCGCCAAAATTTCTTCCAATAATCGCCTTGTGGTGTAGTCGCCTTCTTCTGCTGCCACTTGGATTGCTTGTTTGTAGAGGTTGATGGCTTTTTCTTCGTCCTGTTCATTTTGTTTGAGCATTTCGATAAGACTGCCGCGCACGAAAATTGGGTCAGGTTTGATTGTGGCTATTCCATTGAGGTAGTCTAATCGTTCGGCGAGGCGTTCGGCATGTTTCATTTCGGCGATTGCTGTCTTGCGCAAAATGTCTTCAACTATGACCCCGTCGGTGCCTGTAACTTGAACATGTTGCCACATGTATTGGATGCTGACTTGGAGTTCGCGGGCTATGCCCATGTTTAGATATTCTAAAAGTTTTTGAGAAGCCAAAATTTATCCCTACAAAAATTAAGTCAATTCAGTATATAAACTGATTTCTAGCTAATCAAGACTATAGCCAAAAAACATAATAGGCTAACTGACTCAAACTCAAATGCTCGTGACACTTATGAAAACGTTTATAGTCTGTTTCTCTTATCACCACAAAAACACAGATAAAATCGCTTCAGTCTTGGCTAAAACCCTCAACGCTGAAGTTAAAATGCCAGGCGAAATTAGTCCGCAAGGGTTTTCTGAATATGACCTTGTAGGGTTTGGTTCGGGGATTTCTTTTGGAAAACACTACAAGGTGCTGCTTGATTTTGCTGAAAAGTTGCCTCCGGTAACTAAAAAGAAAGCATTCATTTTCTCAACCAGTGGTCAAACGGGAAAAACACCAAAATTCCATCAGAAACTTAGAGAAGCGCTTGAGTCTAAAGGCTTCAGTATTGTTGGAGATTTTAATTGTGCAGGATTTGACACTTATGGTGCTCTCAAAATTTTTGGCGGTATTCAAAAAGGGCATCCTAATGAAGATGACCTAAAGCAAGCTGAAGCCTTCGCCAAAGGTTTGATTTCTTAAGGAAGCCTGAAACATGAAAACTTTGCTTGTTTATGGCACAAGGTACGGCGCAACAGCTAGCACATCTGAAGAAATTGCAAAAGTCCTTCAATCAGAGGGTTGTGACGTTAAAGTTGTAAATGCGAAAGAAGAGAAAATCAAAGACATCTCATTATTCAACTTAATAATCGTGGGCAGTGGCATGCAATTCGGGAGGTGGACGGGTGAAGCTGAAGATTTCTTGAAAAAATTCCAAAAAGAACTTGGTCAAAAGAAAGTTGCGCTTTTTATTTCAACCATGAAAACAGTCACTGAACGGGAAGGAAAAACCGAGGAACTAGCAAAAACTCGCAAGATGGAGCTCGAAGACAAAGTTACCAAGTATAATCTTAAACCAATAAGCTTGGGTTTCTTTGGCGGCGTTTTAGACTTCAACAAAATGAACATAATTACAAGAAAAACACTTGGTTTCCTCAAACCTCAGCTCCAAAAAGATGGCTTCAAAGAGTCGTCGCCTGGAGTTTACGAGTTGCGTGACTGGGAAGAAATTCGTGGATGGGCTAAAGAACTCGCAAACAGTGCAAAGTTATAGCAACGGTTTCCAATCTTTTAGACTTCGTTACAAACCTGTTAATGTAGAATTATCCTCAATAGTCTCGGTTTTTTGTTCTTCTTTAGGCTTGCCTTTTTTGCCTCTGATCATAGGAATAACAAATTCAAGAAGTACGAGTATCAATATGAGTGCGATTACGACTGGCAAACCCCACGGATTATTTCGCAGGAAAAGGGTAACCCATCCAAAATATGGAATGCGCATAACAACTTTGCCTATTACAAGGTCTTGTGGAACTCCTTGTCCGCTGCTCCAGAGGGTTCGGGAATCGTATTCTTGAGGTGAGACGGGGTTTGGCCATTTGTCGCCGCTGTTGCCGTCACCTTTAGTTTGGAAATATATTGTGCCATTGATTTTGTAGGTTTCAACTATGCGGTGGACTATGGGCGTAGATGATTGGTCGTTTGGGTTTTCATAAACGATTATATCGCTGTTGGGGTAGTTGTCGTTGAGGTCCGCTGGGTTCACTTTCTGAATTACAATTATGTCTCCTACATGGAGTGTTTGTTCAAAGGGGTGGCTCCAGCCGTTGCAAAGACCATCGTATGGTACGCACATGCTACCGCTTTCCACTACTCTAATTGGAACTGCTGTACCTAGCGCGAATTGTACACCAAAGTAAATTCCTAAAACTACAGAAACAATTAGAAGAATTACTATTGCCGACTTGAAATATTCGTTTCGCCTGATTCTCGTAAAAGCGCTCAATCTATTTCCTTCAACAATTAACTCTTAAACAGAAAGAAAACACCCCTAATAAACCACTTCTTTTCAAAGATAGCAAACAAAAAATAGTTCTTTATTACGCTTTCATTTTGACTGTAGCATGCTTAGATCTAAATGGACACAAAGAGCCTTCTTTCTAATAATATGCATAATGGGCTTATTTGCAATCCTTAGCTCAACCATGTCAAAAAATCCCGTGTTAAAACCCTTCGCCACCAGCCTTGGAACACCTGACAACTTGCTGGGTATCATTGCTGCAGCATCAACTATTCCCGGTATACTAATCAGTTTACCAGCAGCTTCACTTTCCGACGTTTTTGGTCGTAGAAAAGTTCTTTTGTTTGCCGCTTTTGTTTTTGCTTCTGCTCCTTTCTTGTATTTAGGGGTTAATTCGTGGTGGACTTTGGCAATTGTGCGGTTTTACCATGGGTTTGCAACTGCAATCTTTATTCCAGTGGCTGAAGCCTCAATTGCAACATTGTTTCCAACTAAGCGTGGAGAGCGTATGTCCCTTTTCAATTCTGCAACCGCAGTAGGCAGGGCTTTGGCACCGTTTTTGGGCGGTTACATCCTTTTTGCAACCTCAGAAAGTTTCTTTACCATCTACATTGCGGTGGGAATTGCTGGTGTAACTGCATTTGTAATTGCATTATTGTTTTTGTCTGAGAGAAAAAACTTTGGAGTTGAGCTAACGCAAGTTGATAAGTTGCCAAGAAAAATCTTTAGCGGATGGTTGGCTTTAATTAAGAACACACAAGTCTTGGGCATTAGTTTTGTTCAGGCAGTCCAATACTTTGCTTTTGGGTCTGTTGAGTTTTTTCTTGTGGGATACTTAATTGACGTTGTAAAGTTGGATCTTTTTTCGGTTGGAATCATTACGGGTAGCGAGATCGTGGCGTTGGTTGTTGCTCGACCTTTAATCGGAAGAATCTCTGATAGGATGGGCAGAATTAAACCCATCATTGTGGGAATCGTAGCCAGCGTCATTTTAGTTTCGGCAATCCCATTTACTTCTCAGTTCCCAGTGCTTCTTCTATTAGCGATTGCTTATGGGGTCTCGTTTGCTACTGTGCTCTCTTCAACTTCGCCCTGTGTTTGTGATTTGGTTCCAGCGTCACTTGTGGGTGCTTCAATGGGTTTTCTGTCCACTACAATGGACATTGGGCAGACGCTTGGACCCATTGTGAGTGGCTTAATTTTTGCAACAAACCTTCGTTATACCGGAATGTTTCTCTTCCTTAGTTTTCTATTGGCTATTTCAATTATTGTTTTTCTGCTTTCAAAAAGGCAATCAAAAAACAATTAGATTTCAAGATTAATTGAAAAAAATCATTGATAGCTGCCAAAGGACTTCTTCAAAGATTTCACAATGAAAGGGGCCGCAAAACTAAACAAAATAATGGCTGCAGCAACATAATGCCATTCTTGGAAATAGCTGCCAATAGGCGTTAAAACGTAAAATGGGAAATAATGGCCGACATAATCAACTTTGAAATCAATCAGCGGATAAGGTTGGGTATGATTGAGAAACAAAATACTTTCTAGCAACGAAGCAAACAATAAAATAAACCCCGAAGCAGCAAGAATTAGCTTTATTTTCATTTTTACAATAGAGCTGAATAGTATCTGACCTTTATTCACTAAAGATGCTGCAAGTAAACATAGGAATGGCAAAGCGGCATAATTGTATTTGAAGGCACTAACATAAGGGACTAGCAAATTCTTGCCGAACACTAAAGTAAGGTCCACTCCTACAACCACTAAAATAGTTATGGCAAAAACTGCATCCGCCCAAAACGTTTTCGCAAAAAAACGCTTATAGGAAACTGCTAATAAAAGTGAGAAAATAACCGCAGCAATTAAGAACCATCCTGCGCTTTCGACAAAAATTCTTGGCAAGAACATCAAAGAAGGATTAGCGATTAAATCAGGATGAGTAAAGTCGCTTGCAACATAAACCCCGAAGAAATGTTGGTTTGCAAATCCTCCAAACCATATGACTTGAAAAATGAATGATGGCGCTAAGAAAATTAGGATTTTTCTCAAAGTAAGTTTGAATCCATTTTCTTTTCCCTTAAGCAAAACTGTTAACAATAGAGGAAGAAGCAGGAAAATTGTAAACAACTTTGTTAAAAATGCTAACGCAAACAAAACCCCTGAAACCGCCAAAAGCTTCTCAGAATTCCGTTTTACAGCATAAATTCCCACAAATAAAAACAGCAAACCCAGAAACATGTATTGAACATCAATCAGATAGGTTCTCGCCATGAACACTTGCCATGGAACCAGCCCAAACAATGCCGCTGCAACCAACCCCGTTTTCTTACCATACAATAAGGTGCCTAAAGCGTAAATGATAGCTACGCAGCCAAGTCCCAAAGCAGATACAAAAAATACACCGTTAGTGTAGGACAAGCCGAATAACTGCATAATTGGCGCGGTCATGTAGAAGGCAAATGGCGGCTGATCAATCATTAAGCCAGTTGTAACGTAAGGAAAACCGCGGGTAACCACGGATGAGGCTGCTTCAAACTCTGTCTGAGCATCCCAATTAGTATAAGTTCCCATGGAAGCCAAAACGATGAAGGCTGCGATGAGAACCCCAATTAACTGGTAGTGGGCATGTAAGAGCGCTCTAAAATTCTTTAGTTCCAAATCGTTGGTTCTCCCGCAGTAGATTACTCTACTCTGTTGCTTTGCATTTTAAAATTTCCCCATTTAACCCAAACTGAATCAAGTTGGGTATCTACTTTGCTTGACCAAAAATAATAAATGCAGTTTCCAAATAAATGAAACCTTGAGGAAAACTCGTGGCTCAACCAGTAACCAAAAGACCACAATTATTCTTTGCTATCGCGTTTTGGATGGTAATTAATGTCTTTTTAATGATTACTTTGATTGCAAATGGTGACATGCAAGATCTAAATAACTGGATAGAAATCGCGCTTTGGGCAATCTCAATTCCAGCTCTGCTGTCAATGAAAAAATGGCGTCTTGCTTTTGCCTTATTCACCTTAATCTACACCTTAAGCACAAGCATGGGCATCTTAATCTACTCCCAAGTCTGGATAAACGCCCTCCGAGTAATAATCAACGCAGCAATCATCATCTACCTGTTTAGAAAAATTCTTTCAAAATAAGACTCTATCTTTCAAATTACAGCTAAGTTGTTTAATTATAGTTTAAATTCTGTGATTGTTGCAACCCATGCGTGGTGTGCAGTTGCAACAACAATTGCAACAACAACAACAACTTATCCAGCAAAAGGCAATGACAACTTATTGATTGTTCTGAAAGATGCAACAATCGTTGTGCAAAATGCTTGTGCAGCAGCATCAGCATCAGCAGCATCTTCTCTGGCCACTGTCCCTTGCTCCATTTAGGTTCTTAGATAGGCTAAAGTCGGAGGCTGCTTGTTTGAAGGAGAAAACTGTATCATCCAGGTTTATTTCTGAAAGATAACACCCAAACGCAAATTCCAGAAGTGTTATCATCATTATATCCTCATCTTCCAAGGTTCCCAAATAATCATTGCCAGTAACTTTTTGCAAAAAAGTAAACCAATCCATTTTATTTGTAACATATTCAAATAATTACCATTTCAGAAACAAAATTCTAATATTAACCAATGCTGTCCTTTATTCAAACACCTCTGTGGGCCGGTCGTCTAGCCTGGTTAGGACGTTGGCTTTACGAGCCAAAGGTCGCCGGTCCGAGTCCGGCTCGGCCCACCAAATAAACTACTATGTCATTGGGATCTGAAGTTTGTTCTAGAATAATTGTGCTTTTAGTCTCTTGATTAATGAGTTTCTTTCTTGAGGTTGATTCATCCACAGTTCCCGATTTATCCTAAACTGTTCACCGCTAATTTTTCCTTTTCTTTGCAATTCTCCAAGCAAATTTACGAATTCTCCCAACTCCAATTGATCTCGTGTAACTACATTTTTGCTTTTTCTCTCTCCAAACAAATTAGTTGCAGCTATTTCTCTATCGGGAGGAGAATAATTTTCATACAGAAATCTGGCGAAATAAGTGATTTCCCAACTTTGTGTAATTGGCAAATGATTTTTAGCTTTTAACAACTCAGAAGTTAAACACTCATACTCCTCGCCCTGTGTACAATATTTTGTTAGAAGGCTTGGTTTATCTGCTATTTTGCCAAGGAAATGTTTCAAATGGCTTACACTCAAGATTGGTAGGACTTTGCCGCTTTCATAGTTGAAGCAAAAAACAATTTTTTTAGCAAGTTGCTTGTCGTCTCCTAAACCCTTAATTTTCCCCCAATTTGCGTCCACTTTTTGGGCTAAAGACTTCTTCTTGTCAACGACAATATTAAGTAAGTTCTTGAAATCTTCAATTTGTGCTCTAATATTGCGGTAAAGACTTGAGTCTCGAACTGTAGAATGCCCCAAAGGTTTAAAATAATATTCTGTATAATGAAAAAATTCTCCAACTTCATCTGAGGTTTCTTTAAAAATGTCGTCCGCTTTCAGCATAGATATTAATTTGGGATTTTCAGTGAATGGAAATCTTGTTCTAAACTCCTTAATGCAATTAATTGCATTATCGACTTGTTTTTTATTTAGTCCATTTTTTTCGTAATCGATCGCTTTGTCTATAATTGAATTATCCAATCTTCCACGCGGTTTTAGCAATAGTTTGTTAAGTGTTCAATATCAGTATTTGTTCTAAGAATATTAATTTGAATTAACAATAAAAAAAGTAAAGAAAGAAAGGGTTGAAAGGATTATTTTCTAATGTCTTTTTCTAAGAATAACAATTGCGGCAGCGATTACTGCAATTAAGATTACGATGACAATAACGTAGTAAACAGTGTTTGATAATCCTGAGCCTGAGCTGTTGCTGATTGACCGACTGCGTAAAAGTTCCCATCGTAGGCGCCAAAATATGCGATTCCATCGACCACTGCAGGTGAAGAATAGATGAAGTTGCCTGTTTGGAAGCTCCATATGAAATCGCCTGTGTCTGCGTTGAGAGCGTAAGTTTTGTTTCCTAATGTCGAAGTAACGTAGACTGTGTTACCTATGATTGCAGGAGCCGTCGTTAAGCCTTCGTCAAGCGTATAAGTCCATTTCTCCGTTCCAGTTGCAGCGTCTAAGGCATAAACTTTCTTGTCGAAAGCGCCACCAGTGTAGACTACACCATTGGCAAAAGCAGGAGATGACTGAACACATTGGTCATAGCCAGTTTTTAACCTTCCAAACCAAAGCTCCAGTGTCAGCATTTAATGCGTATGTCATGTTATCAAAGCTGCCAACGTAAACGTTTCCATTAGCAACGACGGGGGAAGAAGCAACAACGTTTCCGGTGGTGTAACTCCATTTTTTGGCACCTGTCAATGCATCAAGAGCGTAAACATTATGATCGTACGAACCAAAATATACTACGCCATTTGATACTGCAGGACCAGAGGTAACGAAGCCTCCAGTTGTAAAGTTCCATATTGGCATACCCAGAGCATCATTAAAAGCGTATAGTTTACCATCGTTTGAGCCAGCATAAAGTATTCCGTTTGAGACAGTTGGGATACCCTCTGCTTGACCGTCTGTTATGCATTTCCAAATGTAATCGCCAGTCGTAGCGTTTAGTGCATAGATGGCTTTGTCATCTGATCCAAAGAAAACCATTCCGTCTGCAACAGCGGGGGAAGTATAAATTTTCGCGCTAACTGAGTAGTTCCAGATTTTAGAGCCATCTTTAGCATTTAAAGCGTAAATATTGTTATTTGAAGTATGGAAATATCCTGTGTCAGAAGAAGTAAAATAGACTACGTCGTTGGTAACTGCGGGTGAAGATAGTACCCAGCCATTGGTGTTGAAAACCCAAAGGGTCTGGTTTGTGCTAGGTCCTGTGGTGGTTGAGTAGCCGCTATGGGTTGCGTCTTTATGGAACATTGGCCAAGAATCTGTTTGTTGAGCGTTAACTGTAAAAGAAAGAGCTATTGATAAGCAAAGGATCGATAAAGTTATAACAACAAAAATTTTTTTCATAAAAACAACCTTGTTATCTATAGAGTACTTATTTTTTAGATTTATGTATTGTCCCTAAGATGTTAGGGCTTACGGTTTTTTTAATTTTGGTTGGTGGGTGAGTGTAGTCACATATTTTTAATAACCATCGGTCAAGTTGAATTATTGTTTTTTTAGCTTAGTTTTGTTGGGAGGTGAGAATGATTGTCTGAACGAGAAGATGAATGCGGTTGCGGTTGTGAAAGAGATAATGACTGCAAACACACTGCACCACGGGTTACTATTCCTGAACCAGAAATGACAAATGAAAAGAAGTTTAGATGCCCAATCGACCAAGAAGTTTACGATAACCGAGAAGACTATAACTCGCACTGCAAAGAAGAACATGATGTTCTATAGAATCCATAAATAATCTTTAAAACTTGAAAATGGATGCAATCGGAAATCTATGTAAACAAGCCTGAAGTTAACCTTTATTAGCCAAGAAATCAAAACTTTTTTTGGCAGTAAAAACTACAAACACCGAGTTTCTTAGGTACCTTCCAACAATAGAGACCAAACCAGCAGCATTAGTGCCTAACTTACAAGTTAAGGCATGCTCAAACATTCCCAACGATTCGATTTCAATCACATCTCGATTCAAACGCGTCCGTTCAAGCACATTCTCTATTGTTTCCAAAGAAGCGCCCAAAATAATTAACCTATCCAAAAGAGAATTTTGCCAATCATGGAGCTTCTCAACCTGCTCCACAGCCAACTCCACCTGTAACTCTCCGACTTCTTCATTTATTGGAGAACCTGGTATTACACTCAACGGTGAACGCTCAGCTAAACCGTAGATTTCAGCGATTTTCTTCAAATCCACCTTCCTGCCTTCAACCAATTGAGTTTGCAAAACCGCTAAAGGTACGGAGGCTAGAATTGTTTTTGGTTCAAAAATTCCAACATCAACACTCAACTCTTGCTTAGTTAAGTCAAGTTTAGAAATGTATCCTTTCAAAACAGGGTAATTTTTGGCGTTTTCAAGGCTTGTGGGGCATGTGCCTATTTCTTTTTTAATATAACTGGTAGCTATTGCTTCATCTTCACCTGAAAGTGAAACCTGAACCCATCTGTTAGTGGAATTGTTTGAAACTTCCACTTGCACGTCCAAATCTGCGAACTGGGTTTTTAGTAATTCATCAATCTGTTTTACTTGCCCCAAGTTTGAAGCTTTAACTAGTAACGTTAACTTAGTCATATTTCCTCGCCCAGTAAACTGGTTATTTCATTATTTAGTCTTCTAACTCTTTCTGCTGCTTGATGCTTATTCTTAATTTGCAGCCTTTCAATTTCCGTCTCAATCGGCATTCTTCGCGATTTGTCAATTAATTTGTCGGAGAAGGAAACAATTTTCTCTTCTAGTGTCTGAGGAGCGTAAACATCTTTTGGCCAACCCAACATCTGTGCTTCTTGGGCTGTTATTCCGGCGCCAACATGCCGCTTGATAATCCTGATGACATTTTCAGGTAACCCTATGGATTGAGCGATTTTGGCACCTGCAATTGCATGGTCGATAGTATGAGTTTGTGAACGTCCAAGGTCATGCAAAAGTGCACCTGCCTCAACAAGTTTAATATTAATTTTAAATCCTTTTTCTTCAAGTTTGCCCGCAGTTTCCACAGCAAGATCTGCAACAGCTATGCAGTGGTTAATGACTTGTGGTGAACATTTGTACTTGAGGAGGAGTCCTAATGCTTGCTCCCTATTCGGAAGCTCGCTACTCACCCAGTTCCTTCCTTAAGATCTCAACTTTTCCTGAAAGCTTGTCTATCATTCTTTCGTTTGCAAAATGAACTAGTGACTTGCCGCATGTAGAACAGTGGAAGACCAATTCAACCGCTTCTTCGAAAGGAACCCGCTTACATTCAGGGCTATCGCAATAATAGAAGTCATGGTTTCTTTCGTATTCTAAACGAACATTAAGTTTTTCTAAAACACGTCTCTTCTGGCTTAAAATAAAACCTTCCAATTGATCTGGTTGAAGTTTCCAATGAAAAATAAACCATCCAGTTTTTGGATCCCTTGTCCTTCGAAGGCTTACAAGAGAATGATCATAGAGTTTGTAGAGGATTTTGCGCACTGAATTAAGTCGAATGCCCGTCTTATTGGCAATTTCGTCATCAGTTATTTCTTCTACGCCTTTCAAATGAGCTATAAGTTGAACCGCTTCTTCTCCACCTAACGCTATCGCCACTTTTGTTAAAGTTGAATCATCAATTGTTGATAACATGCTCTAATGTCCCTTTTTAATACCCCTAATATTGATACATGAGGTAATAAAACCCTTCCCAATACATTAAGGAAAATCAATGTTGCTCTTTATTTCTTTACCCCGCTCTTTGGGAACAATCTCGATTTTAGCTTTCACGAAAGATTTGGCTAATTCTTTACCTTCAAAGTAACGATCCAAAAAAATTGCGAGGGCAGAGCATTCTGAATGTGGTTGGTTTCCAATTGATATGTTGAAATCTGAGACTTCGCTTGAATAAAACTCGCCAGGAACTTTTTGAGCTCCAACGATTAGTAAAAGGTCTTTGTTTGTTTTTTTTATTCGGTCTAATATGTCGCTTGTCTGAATGTTTTCGCCATAAGCCGTTAAATGCACTATAACTCCGCCGTTGTCTCTCCATTCGCGAACGACTTTTTTCCAAGAAGTACCCATTTCAAAATAAAAGTTTCCACCCCAACTCTGAGTGATTTTATTTATCGTTTCTTGAATGTGAACATCAAGTGTGTCGGATAGTATAAAGCCTGAAGCACAAAGTGCCCTAGCCGTTAAGGCAACATGAGTAGTTAACCTCACATCTCGTTGTGGTCGATGTCCCCATCGCAACACCACAATCTTAGGTTCATTACTTTTGGGGGATGATTTGGAATTTTCCATTTAATTCTTCCACTTTTCTTCTTACTTGCTCAACCAGCGAAGGAGTAGATTCAAAACACACCTCAACTGTTTCATTTGTGAAGGTCTCTTTTTCAATATGGGTTTTTCCATGAACCCACGATATAAACGGCATAGCCTTTCCAGTTAATGGCACAGAAAACTGGGCTTGCTGATAATTTTCCAAAATTCGCAAAATTTGTTTTCGAAGATCGTCAAGATTAGTTTGGCATTTTGCTGAAACCAAAATTGGGTTTTTTACTTCATCTTTGAGGGCTTCAAGTTTTTGCAGACTTTCCTCTTCAGTTAGTTTGTCAATTTTGTTAAGTGCAGTTATCGTAGGTATCGCGCATGCTCCAAGACGCTCAATTGTTTCTAAGCAAACGTTGTTTTTCTTCTTGATTGTTTCTAAGGGCTCATTTAAGTCTAATAGAATTATTATCAGATCAGAAAAGATGGTTTCTTCAAGTGTTGAATGGAAAGCTTCAATGAGTGATATGGGTAAGCGATCGATGAAGCCAACAGTGTCGGTTATGAGGAATTTGCGGTTAGAAAACTCTATCATACGAGTCGTGGTTGAAAGCGTCGTGAATAATGCATTGTCCACTTCAACGGTGTCTTCCGTTAAAGCGTTGAATAGGGAGCTTTTTCCCGAATTCGTATATCCTGCAAGCGATACTGTGAGAAAACCAAGTTCCGTTCTTCTTTCACGTTGCAGAACCCTCTTTTCACGTACTCTCTCAAGTTTTTTGAGGATTGTTTGAACTTGTCGTTTAATGGCATCTCGGTAAACGTCTCCTTCATAAGCGCCAAGACCCATAAAGCCAGGTTGCTCGCTACCTTTTGACAATCTGACTTTTTCTCTTGCATGTTTGAGTTCATGTCGTACTAATGCAAGTTGAATTTGTAGTTGGGCTTCAGTTGTCGTGGCTCGTCTAGTAAAGATTTCCAATATAAGTTGGAATCGATCGATAACTTCAACTTTAGTTGCCTTTGCTAGATTGTATACTTGCATTGTTCGGAGGACGTTGTCAAAAATTATTTTATCTGCGCCTGTTTCTTCAACCATTCGGGCGAGTTCCTCAACTTTGCCCGCACCGATCTGGTAGCGTGAGTCGGGCGGTCTTGTTTGCTCCATCGTACCGACTACAATGTAACCAGCGGCTTGCGCTAACGCTTTAAGCTCATCCAAAGTGGATGGTTCACGGTTCAGCCTACGCTGAGCTATGATTGCTTTCGTTTAGAGGGTGCCTCCCCACTTTTCTCATTCATTTCGACGAGGTCACCTAAAGTTAACTCTTCAGTAGCCGCTTTATGAACCTGAGTTGTAGATTTTTCATTGGAAACATTAACCAACAACTGGATTCTAAGCATATGCTCAAGTTTTGAAGCTAAAAGATTGTCAGGCGCCATCTTTCCCGTTTCAATATGTCTTAGTACTGAGGCTTTTTCATTAATTTTTAAGCCCAATTCCTCATGACTGAGTAGAAGTTTTTCTCTTGCAACTCTTATTTTGTTAGCGTAATCATCGGTGAGTTCCTTGGTTAGAGCAACTTGAGGAATATCTGATCTTCTTCGCTGAACCAACGGAACAGGCTTTCCAGGCTTAAGGACAGTTCCCGACGAAGTTTTTTGTGGTAGTGGTAAGAATGCTTCTTCATGCAAAATTATTTTTCCATGCTTAGAGCATTCAACACAAACGGTTAATTTGGCTCCTTCAATAACTGCCCTTACTGGTTCATCGTGTATTTTACGTCCACAAACTTCACATCTCAAGAAACATTCACCTTTTAACTGTCTTTATAATCTTGTTATGTTTATACTTGTCGAAACAAAAATAGCTTCAAGCGTGAACATTCATGACCAATAATCTGGCTAAAGTAAGAAGTATAGCTGACTACCAATTTGGAAAAGGTGTAGGTGTACAGCTTTTTCCTGATAACATTGAGATCCAGTATTCACCGCGAACAGGTCGTATACGGTTCATTACCCTGGATGGTGAGCGACTTGCTACTTTACGTCCCACTGACGGGGTTCTTTCGCTTAGCCTAAAAGCTGCACAAACAATGGCACAGAAAACACCCTTTGCCAAATGTTTTGTAACAGTTAAAAATGATGTTTCAAAGTTTATCGCCGCTGGAGGAGACGTCTTCGCAGTACACGTAGTTAAGGTCGATCCAGAAGTTGGCGCCAAAGATGAGGTTATCGCCATCGACGAAGACGGGATAGTTCTGGCAGTAGGACGCACAATGCTTTCGAGCGAAGAAATGAAAGCTTTCAAAACAGGCGTAGCCGTCAAAATCAGACACGGCGCAAAAGAAAGCTAAATTTGTAAAATTTTCCGTTAGATTTCAGATTAAATTAATTCATTGACATAAAGTTAAGTATATCAAGTTCTAGTGCAGAATACTTGGTGAAGTGAAATCTATGCATAAGCGTATGAATTCCCGAGAGCAGAAACGTATGATGCAGCGAATGGGCATGAACATGGACTCAGTTGCTGATGTTCAGCAAGTCATCATTAGGACTTCAGAAAAAGACATAGTTATCGATGAGCCTGAAGTGGCCATTTTGCAGGTTCAGGGACAAAAAATGTACCAAGTTATCGGCGGACAAGTTTCTGAACAATCTCCAACACAACGAGGCGCCTCTGCAGCAGCGAAACCAGCGTTCTCTGAAGAAGATGTGCAGTTAGTCGCTGACCAAACAGGTAAGAGCCTTGAGAAAGCCAAGGAAGCGCTTCAAGAAGCCGATGGCGATTTGGCAAAAGCTATTTTGCTGCTTCAGTCTTAACCCCAAATTTATTTTTTACATCAATCAAATCAACATTTAACAGCTTAAGATGAAATAGGTACCTTTTCAAAAAATTTAGGCATTTTATTTTATCTCAAACGTTTTAGGTTTGGTGAAAAAACTTTTTGTTGCTATATAACAAACGTTTCTTGGATTGTCAATAAACCATTGTCGCCTACAATTAACTTTAGGTCAGGCAACAATGGTTCAAGCTTCTTTGGAGTATCCACGACCTCAATAATTAAAGGCATATTCACAGAAACCCCTTCAAGATGTAATGTAGATTTACCGCGTTTCCCAAATCCATTAACACCCGTCCAAACCGTAGCTCCTTCAATCCCAGCTTTCACAAGACAATCAATAATAAGAGCCTGAAGACGTTTACCTCCAACCTCATCATTCTTCTTTATTCTAATTGTTAAATCCCACATTTTTTGTCTCAACGCAAAAACCGCTCCATAATTACATCACCAAGCATTCTTCCACCAAATATTGCACCCAATGACAAGCCAACATTAGTCAATATATTTAGTGCCATTAAACTAAAACGGTTTGCGTCAGCAAGGTTGCTTGATTCGAGCGCGAAAGAAGACATTGTAGTAAAAGACCCACAGAACCCAACTGCCGCAAGTAAAGTATATTGAGGCTCCAAGTTAAGTCCAATCGACAAAACTGAGAACAAACCCAAAATAAAACTTCCCAAAACATTCACAACTAAAACATTAACGGGTAAACCATAAACTGCAATGGGCGACTCAACTAGTTTGTAACGTAAAAAAGCTCCAATTACCGCGCCGACTGCCAGGAGGACAAATTCAATCCATTTCATATGCTTACCTTCAACACTTGTAGGTAGGCATTATCAGCATCCACTCGGCTGCAGTTCTGGCTTGTGCCAAGGCTAATGCCATAGCCGAACTTTCTGAGCAAACAAAGTTATTAAAATTTATCGCATAAAAAACTCAAATCTATTTTTTTGATTAACACTCTGTTTAGCTATGATTAATCCTATATATGACTTGATTTAATATTCAAGTGATTAGAAATGGCTGTTCAAATCAGTGACATAGCAGTTGTCGGACACTTATCAATCGATACCATTATTCTGCCAAGTCGAACTAAGCCATTTGTTGTTTTAGGTGGGGCTGCAACTTACACTTCTTTCGCCGCCAAAAGTTTGGATGCTACGGCTTCAGTTATATCTAAAGTCGGCGAAAACTTTCCAGAAGCTTACCTTTGGTGGCTTGGGCAAGAAGGAATTGACCTCTCATGTGTCACTAAATCTGCTAGTGAACCAACAACTTGTTTTGAGCTTTCTTACACCAAAGATCTTTCTGAACGAACTTTGAAGCTGAAAAGCAAAGGACCCGCATTAAGTCCAGATGATGTGCCCAAAGATTTTCGTGCAAAAGCCGTTCATATAGCACCGATTGCAAATGAAATTCCCTATGAACTCGTCGAGCGCCTAAAAGGATGCGCTGATGTTTTATCACTTGATCCTCAGGGTTTACTTCGAAGTTTTGATGAAGCAGGAAACGTAACTGAAAATGCCGGCGTAGATTATCGAATCTTTAGTCTAATCAACATTTTTAAGTCATCACAAAACGAAATCTATGCATTAACTGGTGAATCAGATCTCAAACACGCAATAAAAGCGATTCATGACGTAGGAGTAGAAACCGTCATCGTAACTATGGGCGCAAAAGGCTCTGTTCTTTCTGTTGAAGGTGCCCAATACAACGTTGAAGCTTGTCCATCACAGGTTCTTGTTGATCCAACAGGTGCCGGAGACGTTTTCATCGGAAGTTTCTTAGCTGAATATCTTCGCCAAAAAGAATCACTCTGGTGCGCTAGCGTTGGATCTGCGGCAGCTTCATGTGTTGTTGAAGGAATAGGACCTACTTATTTTGGTAAAAAAGAAGAGATTTACCAAAGAGCAAATTCTTTGTATGAAAAGAAACTTAAGTAATAGCAGCATAGTACGTTGTTAAACTTGACAAGGCGTAGAATATGGGGCGTATAGACAAAGGAGAAAAATGTAGCGTCTGCGGTAAAGTAGCTGAACGTTCATTATCAGTTGACAAAGTGAAAGCTGCTGGATTAAACGTTGGAAGTGCCGATAAACGTGCTTACCTATGCAAAGATCACTACAAAGAATTCAAAAAGAAAACAAAGAAAGACAAAACCCTTGACAAGTGGCGTTACGGTTAACAAGAGGCATTTAAAATGCGAATTTTACAGTTGCATTCCAACTTTATAGTTTTCAAACCTGTAGAAAAAGAAATCAACATTGCTGAAGAAGCCGAGAAGGTTGAGAATCGCGTTGAAGAAGTCGTCGTGCTCTTCACCGCTATTGAAGAGGGCGATACATCTGCAATGGCTCAGAAAGCCATCAACGATGTTAGGGCTTTTTTGGGTAAACTCAAAGCCAACCGAATCCTGATTTACCCGTTTGCTCACCTGAGCAGCAACCTATCTCAGCCCTCCGAAGCTCTAAAAATAATCAAAGAGCATGGAAGCATACGCCAAAGAGAAAGGCATTGAAACCTACAGTGCACCATTTGGTTGGAATAAACAATTTACGATATCAATCAAAGGTCATCCATTAGCTGAACAGGCACGCAGCTACACCCCAGTACTAGCTTCGGTAGCCACGGCAGAACCGCAAGCTCCTTGTGAACCCAAAAAAGAGGAACAACCTGTTTCAGCAGCCCTCAAAGCCGAGGATACCATGAAATCTTTTTGGCACATCCTCCAAACTGATGGTTCACTTGTGCCCATAGAAGAATTCAAATTCAAAGGACATGCTAACTTACAGAAATTCTCTAATTATGAGATTAAAAAAACCCGTGCAGTAACAGTGATGCCTCCCCACGTACCATTAATGAAACGTCTGGAAATCGCCGACTACGAACCAGGAAGTGACCCAGGCAACATTCGGTGGTACCCAAAAGGACGTATGATAAAATCTCTCCTCGAACAATACGTCACAAATAAAGTGGCAGCTTACGGGGGCATGGAAGTTGAGACTCCCATAATGTATGATTTTAACCATCCAAGCCTTAAAAGCTACCTAAACCGTTTCCCAGCTCGCCAATACGTTCTCAAATCCGAAGACAAGGAACTCTTTCTGCGCTTTGCAGCATGCTTTGGTCAATTCCTAATGGCCCATGACGCACAATTCAGTTACAAACAAATGCCCATAAAACTTTACGAATTAACACGATACAGTTTCCGCCGAGAAAAAAGCGGTGAAGTCGTTGGATTAAAACGTCTTCGCGCATTTACTATGCCCGACTGTCACGCTTTCTGTACTGACCTCAACCAAGCCAAAAAAGAGTTTATGATCCGATTCAACCTATGTATCGATGTTCTCAGTAACATCGGCTTAGTTAAAGACGATTACGAAATTGCAATGCGTTTCACAAAAGACTTCTACGCTGAACACAAAGACTTCATAACCGAATTAGCAACAGCTTTCGGGAAGCCTATATTAGCTGAAGTTTGGAACGAGAGATTCTTCTATTTCGCACTTAAATGGGACCTCAACTTTATAGACAACCAGGACAAAGCAGCAGCTCTAAGCACTGACCAAATTGATGTTGAAAACGCTAAACGCTACGAAATCACTTTCGTTGATGAAAAAGGCGAGAAACAATATCCGTCTAATTTTACATTGTAGCCCAAGCGGTGCCATTGAACGAGACATCTACGCATTACTGGAAAAAGCTTACCGAGAACAGATGGCTGGAAAAGCACCAATGTTGCCCCTCTGGCTTTCAGCCACCCAAGTGAGGCTTATTCCAATTTCAGATAAATTCCTTGACAAACTCGAAGAGCTTGCTACACAAATTTCGTCTCATTGCATAAGAGTAGACATTGACGATTCCTCAGCTACGCTTCAGAAGAAAATCCGTGAAGCGGAACAGGAATGGGTGCCATATATCATAGTTGTGGGTGACAAGGAAATCGAATCTGGCATGCTGTCGGTGCGTGATCGCGAACTTAAGGGTCAACAGCAAAACATGACTGTAGAACAATTAATTGAGAAAGTATCACAAAAAATCGTTGGTAAACCTTTCAAACCTCTGCCATTGCCCATGTACATGTCTAAGCGTCCGCAATTTCACGGTTAATAAATCAGTCGTAAACGAATAATATGTATCACTAACGATAGCTATATCAAAGAATTGGACAATATAGAAACAGTAATCCAAGAAGTGGAAAATAAATGACCAATGAATTACAAGTCTACATCGACGGTGAATTCTATCCTAAATCACAGGCTAAAATCTCCGTCTACGACCACGGTTTTCTCTATGGCGACGGCGTTTTTGAAGGCATCCGAGAATACAACGGTATCGTCTTCAAACTCAAAGAACACATCGACCGTCTATACCGAAGCGCACATGCCATAATGCTTCAAATCCCACTAACCAAAGAGGAAATGACCAAAGCAGTTATCGAAACATTGCGCAAAAACAAGATGAAAGACTCCTACATCCGCTTAATCGTCTCAAGAGGTCTGGGCGACTTGGGACTAGACCCACGTAAATGCCCCAAACCCACTAGTCATAGTCATAACGGACACAATAAACATCAAAGCAGGAAACGCCAAAGAAGTTGGCATTACAACAATGTTCAGCTGGGTTCGCAGAAACCCCGTGGACGCAACAACACACGAGATAAAATCACTCAACTACCTCAACAGCGTCTTGGCAAAGATTGAAGCCAATGCAAACGGCGTTGACGAAGCTATCTGCCTAGAAGCGAGTGGTTGCATAGCAGAAGGCGTAGGCGAAAACATCTTTATCGTTAAAGATGGCGAAATTTTTACTCCGCCTACTTCAACAGGAGCCCTTGCAGGTATCACCGCAGACGTTGTTGCAGAAGTGTGCGCAAAACTCGGTTTAGATCTAATTATTACTAATCTGACCCCGTTTATGCTCTTCACTGCTGATGAAGCCTTCTTCACGGGCACAGCAATGGAGATGGTGCCCATCCGGGAAGTTAACAAACGAATAATCGGTGATGGAAAACCAGGACCATTAACAAAAAAACTAATGGTTGAGTTCCAGAAAGTAATCGAAAACCCAAAAAACGGTACAAAAGTCTAATTTTAACCGTGACCTACATGGCTACGGCTTGTTTTCTCTTTCTTCTTCATAAACTGTTCTAGGCAATTGAAGGCATCTTCAAGCTCTTCACAGGGCGGCAGAAATACTATTCTTGCATGGTCTTTACCGTAGATTGGATCGAATCCTGAACCATTAACGATTAAAACGCCTGTTTCCTTGAGCAGTTGAACGACAAATTCCTTGTCGGATTTCCATCTTGTGCCGACATCGTGAATTTTTGGGAAGATGTAGAATGCGCCTTCGGGTTTGGTTGCGCTGATGCCTTCGATTTCGTTTAGGCGTTTCCAAGCGAAGTCGCGTCTTTCTCTTAGTCGGTCAACAATTCCTTTCACGAAGTCTTGTGGACCCTCAAGTGCAGCTGCTCCTGCTATCTGCACGGGTGTGTTGGCGCATAATCGGATTCGGCATTGCTTCTCAACACCCATTTTTAAGTCGTCAAGTTGCTTGCCCTCACCTTTAAAGTACATGTAGCCCAAGCGCCACCCAGTCATCTGGTAAACTTTCGAGAATCCATTTAACCCGACTACTGGCACGTCTTTAGAGAGGTTTGCGGTGCTTACGAATGGTTTTTCATAGGTTAATTGATCATAAATTTCATCTGAGAGAACAGGCAAGTCATGTTCGCCAGCAATATCGAGCATTTCCTTGATACATTTTGCACTATAAACGCTGCCTGTAGGGTTGTTGGGGTTAGTGATGACGATGGCGCGGGTTTTAGGCGAGATTTTGCTGCGTAAATCATCGATGTTTGGTATCCACCCTTCATCTTCGATAGTTTCATAGCTGACTGGCGTGCCTTCAAAGAATTTAGTGTAGGAAATGTAAGGTGGATAGGTTGGTCCTGGGAAAAGGATTTCATCTCCCTTCTCAACCAAAGCCGCGAGAACCATCTCGATTCCCTCCGAAATTCCTTCAGTTATTATGACGTTGTTAGAGGTGATATCGACATTGTTGACTCTTTTTTCTTTACGTACAATCGCTTCGCGAAGTTCAGGTCTGCCTTCGGAAACTGAATAATAATTATTATCCTCGTCAATTGCTTTACACAGGGCATCTTTGACATACTGCGGCGTTTTAAAGTCGAATGCAGCGGGGTCGCCGATGTTTAGGTAATAGATTTTTTTGCCGTTCTTGATCAGTTCCTGAGTGTGAACTATGACGTCGCGTATCGCGTATTCGATGTTGCTTGCACGCTTCGTAACCTTAACGTTAGCCAAAGTTGCTTACCTGTAACCAGAACATTCAATAGCCCAAAAAATAAACGTTCCTAACATTTACCATCGCAAATTGCTCAAGACATTAAACTTGCTTTTCAAACTAATTTGCTAGAGTCTACTTACAATGATTGCAGAACCTAAAGAGGCTAAATCGGTCATCTTATTAAATTTTAAGACCGCAAAAAAGTTATTAGGTTCTCCAAAAGATAGTTTGAGTGTTGTTGTAATGGTGACTATTTAGAGTGGCCTTTGAAATTCAAGAGTTGCCTGATGTTATCAGAGTTATTGTTCTATTAAACCTAAGCAAAGGCGCTAGAATAAAAAAATCAACATTAAAAAGCCGAATTGACCGTGTCTGCCTTAACTATGCCTGCATAGACATGAGCGAGCTCGATAAAGCATTAAAAGAAATGAGTATTGAAGGGCTCCTCACAGAAAAAGATGGAATTGTACAATTAACGTCGCAAGGACAAAGACTTGGCAAAGAATGGGAAAGTCTGCTGCTCAAAAAGGAACCCATTATGGAAGTTGTAGCTGGTTTAGTCGATGGATCAATAACCAGTTTAGTGGTAATTCTTTCAGCTTTCATTGCCACATTAACCTCAAGCACCACTCTTCTAGGAGACCCTAAAACCGTAGTTTTCGCCGCTTTCCTAACTCTTAGTGCCGTAGCAATTACAAACTTCTCAAGCTTTCTACTCGGAGGAATCACCGAAGACTTAAACGACATTATGACGTTACAGAACTTGATGAACTATAGTTTAAGTGATATTCCCGACAAAAAAGAACGTGATAAATCTTTAATGTTGGTGCAGAAATTGTTCACGTTGTTGGGAAAACAGATTCATAGATCGAATCTTTACGCGGCAATAATTTGTGGAACCACAACTTTCATAGCAGGTATCATTCCCATAGCCACTTACCTTATTCTGCCGCCAATCTACAACGTTGTGGTGTCACTCATTCTTGTTGCAGTAATCTCCGGCGTTTTCTTGGCAAGGTATCGCTCAAAGAAAACTCGAGTTAATTGGAAAATATCCTTGCTGGAAACAATTGCTATCGTAATTATCGCAACTGTAGCTTCTCTGCTTCTGGGCGGGGCCTAAGCGCTCAAAATAAGTGTTGATGTTCAATCATTAAGCACTTGTCCATAACTATAACCAATCCAGATAGCCTCAACGATTCAGCCGCCTCCTCATTTACAATGCCCAACTGCATCCAAACTACAAAAGGTCTGCCCAATCTCATTTTCAGCTCATTGACTTGCTCAACAATCGGCGGAACATCCTCGGCTTTTCTGAAAATGTTAACAATTTCAAGGGTTCTTTGGATTTCAACAGGAACATCCAAAAGGCTTCTATAGCTTTTTTCACCCAAAACCTCATCAACAAAGGGATTCACAGGTATGATGCTATAGCCATTTCGCTGCATGTAAGAGCTTACTTTGTAGCTAACTTTTTTAGGGTCTTTGGATAGCCCAACAACCGCTATAACTTTGTATTTTTCAAGAATCTCCTTTATTTGGTTTTGATCCACAAAAATCTATCCGGTGATAATTTTTGCTAATGCATTCCACTGAGCAACAACTTAAAAAAGAGTTTCCTTTCGTTGTCGATGATGCTGCCAGACCCCGTGCCACTCACTGGCACTACCTGATTGAAAATGTTATGAACAAGTTTTATGGTTATTATTGTTAACCACACTTTTGCTAACTTTTTCTATCGTATCTAAGACAGAGTTCTCATCGAAGTACACGCGGATTCCTTAAAAAAAGTTAAAACGTTTTCAGTAAATCTTAATTGCTTGTTTATTTTTGGCAGAACAAACATTTTTCCGCCCAAGCTTGGGGCATTTGTTTTTGGCAGGCTGGACACATTAAACCTTTTTCCCGGATGGTCGTGCAAGTTTGACAAAAGAGATTTAGAATTTCCGTTTTATTATCTGGTACTTTTATAATGTGAGTTACCATTTGGTCTATTAAGGCAAGCACTTCAGGTGTGCCTTCGATGTTTAATAGATTTCCTCTTTCTCTGCTTATGTATCTGCTGACTGCAGATTGTGATAAGCCAAGAAGGTCAGCGGTTTGTTTTTCGTTTAAGCCATGTTTTTCAACAATGGACCTTGCCATGATTGCCTTTACTGCTGGAAGGACAGTCTTTACTCCTACTTCACACGGTAGTATCAAGTTATGCACCAATTACGTTTACTTTTGGGAGAAACTTATTTAAACATGACGCCTGTCATAGATTATGACGCGTGTCAAGTGGGGTGGCAGCGGTCAAAACACCTTCAAACCATACCACCACTCATCACCCTTCTAACACACGCCATAGGAGAAATAAATAAATGGGTAACGTACTTTCAACAATCCGAAACAGCGAAAACAACAAAGACCTAGCAGGAATGCTCAGTTCACTAGATGCAGAATGCAGAAACTGTGCACCAACCTCACCGCTTGAATGCATAACTCGCTGTCAAGTGTATAAATTAAAAAATGAATTAAGAAAACTCCGCGAAACAATGGATAATCCAAATTACATAAAAGAATTATATAACGTTCTAAAAAACCAAACAAGACTCCACATTCTAAACGCAATAGTAAACGGTAGATACTCAGTTAGTCAACTTCAACAAGAACTCAAAAAAAATGGTCATACACATAGCCAAGATACAATAAACGAAGAATACCTACAACCTTTAATGGCAGTTGGATTGGCAACTGAATCACGAGACGAATACTATGCAACTACATTCGGCGGGCGATTAACACATTTAATTGAGTCATTTCCAGAATTTGCTGAAATGCTCCCAGCCCATTCTGAATGCTACGAGGAAACACTTCTTCGAGCTTTACTAACAGGACCTAAAACTTTCGAAGCAATAGAAAGCCTAATCTCTTCAAAAATTGCGTCGCGAATCCTAAAACGCCTGAGATCTGTTGGGTTAATAGAAACCCCTGAAGATCGAGACTACATTTTCTTCTTTAAATCTAAACGTAACTCTGAAAAAGAAACCTTGACAGAAACAGAACGAAAAGTATATGACAGCATTTACGAACAAGGAATATCTGCAGGAAAACTTGCTAAAGAAACAGAATTATCAATGAGAAGAACCTACAAGTATCTAAGGGGATTAAAAGGGAAAAAACTGGTGTTCGTAAGAAAAACTCCCAAAGCATACGGTTTAACTAGCAAAGGAGAAAATTTAGCATCTGTTTTGGAAGGTCTTCAGCAAATAGTAGATGAGACCTGGAGTTATTCGCAACAAGTCATTAATAGCAAAGATATTGCCTAGAAAAACTCCAAATTTTTTGTTTTTATCCGCCGCCAGGAGCGCCATGGAATGGAACGTTTTCCCAGAGCATCTTCCACCAATCAGCCTCTGTTATAGTTTCCCCATGAACAATTATTTCAAGAACCATCTTTAGCATAGCATGGTGTCTAACCTCATCATTCAAAATTGCTTTCAAGAGGAAGATAACTTTCTCGTTTTCAATAGTGGGTATCATGGTTTGAAGTTTCTGTATTAATTTGGCTTCTATCTCAATATGTTTCTTGACTAAAGCTGTTTGTTGGTCAAGATTATCCTGAGTTAACGCCGTCGATGCATTGGTTAACAAGGTAATGGCTGCAGTGTAAAGTTCTGCATGCTTAACCGAATCCAACGATACGCCTTTCAATACTCCTTTGACAGCTGGGTTCTTCATTCCGATAAGTGCTTTTTCAAGAGAAGCTACTATGTCGTTTTCAACAGTAATTTGGTTCTTCAAAAAATCAAGAAGATTGTCCTTCTTTTTTTCCATAAAACTTTTCTCCTAAATTTTATTGTTAAGTCCGATTCATCAAGCTTTCGGAAACTTTTATTCCAAGGTTCCTGCATTCGTTGAGTGCATTTTGATCAGGAGTGTTTTTGACAAGCAAAGGTGGTTCGATAGTTTTCATTTCAAACTTGAATTTCATTATTTCCAGAATAAGTTTGGGTGCTTCGCCGCTCCATCCATAGGAACCAAAGACTGCACCTATCTTATTTTTCAAACTAATGCCTTCAACAGCAACTTCAACAAAGAGAGTCTTGAAGTCCATGGGCATGTCATGATTGTAAGTTGGTGCCCCAACAATGATTGCATCATATGACCTTAGTTCTTGAGGATCTACATGATAATTAATTTCTACTTCAACTTTGCCGCTGCTCTTTATTGCCTCAGCAATTGCATTTGCCATTTTTTCTGTGTTTCCAGTTCGACTATAATAAAGAACAAGTGCTTTTGTCATAATTAAAATTAAGAGCCAACTTATTTCAACATTTTGTTTGTTATACATTAAAAAAAACTAATTGAATCTTGAGGAAATGAGAAAAAACATGAGCTCAAATCGCAGAACTATCATGGGAAAAGGTTGATTATTCTTTCTCATGCTTTTTTCCTGCCTGAATAAGTCGTCGAACTCTTTGCCCGCCGCGATGACCTGCTTCTTCAAGACTTGTTTTTCCTATAGCCTCTGCTGATCCTTCATGTTGTTTAGCTCTCTCAGAACCACCTTTGCTACCGATTTCACTGTAGAATTCTGGACCGCGCTCCATTGAAACTTTTTCTCCTCCTTTGCGACCTATTTCTTCGTAAAATTCTCGTCCATGAGTTGAAGCAGTTTTTTCTCCGCCTTTCCTGCCTGCTTCAGCGACGGTCATTTTCCCTTTTCGCTCTTCAGTTCGAATAACCAAAAAATTCACCTCCTACTATATTGCCAAAAGTTAACGTGACTAGACCCGAGCGACGATTCATAAACTTATGTTGTAGTTACATAGCAGTAACATGTCAACTACGTTTAAAAAATTGATATTTCACTGAAAATAGGCATAAAACAGCTGCCAACTATTGAGTGGTTGGCGCAATCTAAATTCCTAAGTTACTTAAATATACCGGCATGTCAAATACATCCTCATTGGGTTCAAAAACCGATGAAAATACTTCTTATTAATCCGCCACAGACTTTTTACTCAGGCTCGGAGCAACCCGCCGGAAACCTGCCAATTGGTTTAATGTACATAGCTGCAGTGCTAAAAAAAGAAGGCTATATAGTTGAAATTTTGGATGCGTTCATTTCTGAATGTGCATTCCAAGAGAACGGCGAAACCATAAACGTAGGCTTACCTTTTGACCAAATAAAACAAGAAATTGAGCTGAAAAAACCCGATATTGTTGGCATCGCTGGACCATTCACATGTCAAATAGATAACGCGATAAAAATCAGTAACATCGCTAAACAAGTTAACCAAAAAATCCTAACTGTCGTGGGAGGTCCACACGTGACGTTGGTGCCCAAAGAATTCCTAGAGGATGCGCCCAATGTTGATATTGCGGTAGTCGGAGAGGGCGAATATGCAATGCTTGAAATTTCTGAGGCGTTTGAAGGAAAAAGACAATTCAGTCAAATACTTGGAATTGCTTACCGCCAAAACGGAGAGGTCATCATTAATCCAACAAGGCCTTTCATACAGAAACTAGATGAATTACCCTACCCAGCGTACGACCTTGTTGATATGGAGTTATACATTAACCCAAAGAAGATTGGTTATCGAAGCTTTCAAGAACGAGCAATATCTATGATTACAAGCCGAGGCTGTCCGTTTAATTGTTGCTTTTGCTCAGTTCACTTGCACATGGGACAGAATTTCAGAGCAAACTCAGCTGAATATGTCTTAAACCATATTCAATATGTTGTTGACAAGTTTAAGGTTAAAAACATCTTCTTTGAAGATGACAATTTAACATTGGATATTAAACGGTTTGAAGCGATCTGTGATGGAATAATCGAACGAAAAATCAAGATAGGTTGGGAAACTCCAAATGGTGTCCGTGCGGACTGTCTAAATCTGAATTTGCTTAAGAAGATGAAGATGTCAGGCGCGAATAGCATTTTTGTCGGCGTAGAATCAGGCGACCAACAAATTCTCGACAACGTAATCTGCAAAAGCCTTGACCTAAATCGCGTAGTTCAATTCGCTAAAGATGCCAAACAAATCGGCTTAAAAACTGGGGCCTTCTATATTATTGGGTTCCCCGGTGAGACCATTGCGAATATGCAACGCACAGTCGATTTCGCTTTAGAGCTTAAAAGTAAATACGATGTTGGTATGCACCTTTTTATGGCAACTCCATCTTTTGGCACTAAACTTTACGAAGACTGCAAAATCAAAGGATACCTTCAACAAGATATTACATGGAATTCTTTTGCCCAAGCAAGACAACCAAAAGGCATGCCTCTCATTACAACAAACGAATTTACACCTTCAGATGTCAAGGAAATTGCGGCTAAGGCGCTTGCTGAGTACAAAAAATTGTCGCTGATAGGTCATATCAAGAATCCAGGCAAGGCGTTACGAACTGCCTTTAACCAACCCCAACTCATCTTAAAATACCTCAAAAACTTGTTTTAACAAGTTGTGGCGGGTTCGCTGGGATGCGCCTAAATATTTAAGGGAATCATTGACCTCACTACAGCCTTATTATTCTGTTGGGGTTGGGATTTGAACCCTTTGAGAATCCTCATTTTCCCATTTCTAGTTAAAAAACGATAGACAGTAAGTTTGCTGAGCGCTACGTTTTTTATCTTTAAGTGTTACGCAGCTTATTTATTGTATGTCTTCTTATCGAGTATTATAGTATTTAACGATGAATGTTTTGTGCGCGGAATAATTAGGTATCCTAAACTTTCGTTGTTTATAATAAGCATAATCTTAGTGTACTTCCTTTTTTCTGGTCTAGCATACAAGCCATTGCATGATGCCCTTATATTCATGGGGTATTTTGGAACTTTTCTTTCAGGTCTACTATACCCCTATGCATTAACTTCGGCTGCAGGTACAGGGATATTGCTCATTCTCGCAAAAGAACAAAACCTACTCTTTGCAGGACTAATAGCTGGAATTGGGGCTTTGATAAGTGACATTTTCCTCTTCTTTTTCGTCAAACATGGCTTTAGTGATGAAGTAGAAAAACTCTCAAAAGAAAAAATTGTTTTAACTGTTAATAGATGGATACCTGATTCTATTAGAGGGTATTTGCTTGCGACCCTTGCTGGAATTCTAATCGCCTCTCCGTTTCCAACCGAAATGGGTATAATGTTGATGGCATCAAAAAAAAATGTGTCAATCAAGAAATTCATAATTTTAGTGTTTCTCTTGCATGCAAGTGCAATCTTTATAATTCTTCTAATTGGTCGAACTATATAATTTGTTATTAAGTAACTGCTTTCTAGTTTGCGCTGGCGATTATGCCCCTTCTAAGTTATCGCATACTTTCCCCAAATCTTAAATCTATAAATATTTCATTTACAACAGGGGCTCGGTAACTTAAGAAAAACCTCGGCAATCTTACTTACTCTAACGATCTTGTTTTCAATAGCCGCTCTCCCAATCGCTTCCCCAACCACCGCACAACCAATAATCATTAACCCAGACGGAAGCATAAACCCCATATTAGCACCGATAAACCGAAATGGTAGTCTCTACACCTTAACCTCAGATCTTAGCACCCCATTAGATGTAAAATCAAGCAACATAATCCTCGACGGCAAAGGATATACCATGGTCGGCGATGGAAGGACTGTTGCAATAGAATTAGAATGCGAAAATGTTACTATTCAAGATTTCAGGTTTGTAAATTGGAAATGTGGCATCTTGGGAGTTTATGATAATAATACGGTGAAAAACTGTGTTATTAACCAATGCAGTGATTACGCCATAAAAATCTATGCTCAATATTGCCTAATAATTGAAAACGACATCGAAAACAATGTTGGCGCAATTTTGATTGGTCCTGGAGGATTAAACTATATTGCAGGTAACAAAATAGTTGATAACCAACATGGTGTTTGTTTCTATGATTCTGCTAACCTAGTTGTTCAAAACACTATAGAAAACTGTTCTGAGCGCGCCGTTGTTCTTATCGCTCAAGCGTGGAACCAAATGATTTATGGTAACAACTTCATTAACAACACAGTAGAGCTTGATGATGGAACAATCAGCACACGTGGAAGACCTGACCAGAGCCAAATTTTGCCTTGGGACAACAGTGTAAGCGGTAACTACTGGAGCGACTACACTGGGGCAAGAGACAGCTCAGGCATTGGAGCGACACCAAAAATAATATTTACAAACTTTGATGCTATCGCTCCAGATTTTAGTTTCATTGACCGTTACCCACTTACCTCACAGGTCAACATTGACAAGCCAATTCCAACTGTGCCATACTACCTGACAAAGCAGGCTGCTGAGGCACCAAACTTAAGCAGTCAAGCAAAGGCAGTATCTTTCTTTAAGGACGTATTGGGGCTTGACATGAACATGTATACGCCAGTGCTTTCCTCATTTGACTATCAAACCTCTATTGCCCCCGACAAGATGTCAACACCTTTAGCCTACCAACCAACAGAATACCTAGAGTATGAGCTTCAAAGTTATGGGCACAGGTCTGTTGAAGCAAGTGTTACAGTCGTCGATGGTAACATCGTTTACTGCGATTTGTTCTGCTATGGAAAGATTTTACTTGCCAACAGCAGCTTGAGCAACTACTCGGAAAAGACACAAAGCATAATTCATAATTACTACTTTTGGACTGGCGACCCAGAAGTAGAGCAAATGTCACTTAATGTTGGCACCGCAGACAGTTCAATCGTGATTTCAAGTAACCTGCTGTTTGTTGGAAGAAATGGAACACGGCAGCATTTCTTCAATTCCTATAGCCAGCAGTCATATGGCTGGTACCATTACTTTAATGGCGCTGACTATAAGGGAGTTGAATTGCTTTTTGAAGAAGGAAGAGAAAACATACATGAAATCTTCTTTTCAGATACCCGAGCTCTCTACCAAATTGGAGATACTTCAATAAGTATTTCAGAGGCGCAGGCAATCAAAATCGCGGAAAATTATGTTAAAGGTTACAGTTATATGGCGCCCCTGAACCCGACAGCATCTGCGGTTGTAAGCGGCTTAGGAATTGGCGATGGCTCCACAGCAAGTTTAGCGACAGTTCTGAGGGACCCCCAAACGCTTTTTCCCTGCTGGGTTGTGCAGGTTCCTCTTGACAAAACCTATCCTGACTACACAACTGCCGTGACCGTGAGGGTTTGGGCTGATTCAGGGCGAGTGATGGATGCCCTTCGCCAGGTATCTTATCCTTCGTATGGTGAAGTGTTCGGTTTACCGTTGACGCCATTTTTCGGAATTTTAGAGTTGGTTTTTATCGGGGCAGTTTTGGTTATAGGAGTAGTCTTAGTCATTGTTGGACTTGGCAAAAGTAGAAAAAGGGTAAGCTCATCCAATCGTCAAAAAATGACTATCAGTGCATCCGTTAAATCCTTTTTTGGTCGCATGCAATTTGAATAACCTAATGGGTGCATAGCTGAACTAAAAATCCATGGAAATTGACATGGAAAAGTTGAGAATGCACTTATAATATCGAAGAGCGCAACCCTGGTGGAACTCGAACCAAAAACTAACTCTCTCCTAAACCTAACAATCCGACTTTTAATGTTCAAGTCTGTTTGGAGAACCGAACCATACCCATTCATATCAGTTTTTGTACTGGGGATGGGCTTTTGAGTTGAAGTACGATTCCTACCCCGTTTAGGTTTTCAAAGAGGCTACTTACTTTAGCAATTACCCGTCAATAACTCATTTCTTCCAGACTATAAGACCTAAGCCAACTAATTGAACCGATATTCCCAAAGCAACAAACACAAAATCACTTAGTTGATGTGCAGAATTGTCATAACGGAGCACATAACGGCATAAAAAACAGCAAGCAATAAGCCAATAATGAGTAGAAATAGACCCGCGGTAGCAATAGGTCGAGACCGACCACCACTTTGATATTCATATCTATTCGTGCTAATTGTCGTGCCTTGCAGATATAAGAATACTGTTTTTGAAGTTTTATGTTGGGTTTAAGCTGTGCCTAAAGTTACAAGTCTCTTTTAGATTCAACTGAGAAAGTACATATTCGCACGAGGGGTGGCGGGCCCGCTGGGATTTGAACCCAGGATTCTCGGCTCCGGAGGCCGATGCCTTAATCCGTGCTAGACTACGAGCCCATGACTGCAAAATCAAACATGCCTTTCTGATTTAAAGCTAACTTATTCCTGAATTAATTCATCGTCAATCCACCAAGCCTTCTTCTTGCCGGATTTTTCGCCTGCGAAATATTCAATTATTGATTTTCCAACTTGTTTTTTTGAGGTTTTCTGGATTTTTCGAAGCCTGTTAAGTATCAGCCAGCGGTTTGTTTTAATGTAGTCTGCCAATTCAGGGGTAGTTGCCGACTTGTAATGTAGCAAATACTCCATTATTTTGTGATCTAATTCGTCGATGCAGAAGGAATGGGGGTTAATTTTTCCATGTTGGAATGTAAGAATTTCCAAATCAGCGAGATATTTTCTTATTTGACCGAATTCTTGCTCGATTTTGCTCATTCGCTCTTGGAGGGCTAAGAGTTTGTCAGCTTTTGGTGTTTTCTCTAGCTTTTCGACTATAGCCTCACGGATAAATGTGCTTCTGTCTCCTTCAGGAATTCTCAATGCCATTTCCTGATAGGTTTCTTCAGGTATTTTTAATGTGACAACTCTAACTTCGCTCAACGCTGACTCCTCAGTTGCACATAATCGCTGTAAGTCTATTTCATTTTTTCCATTATTTTGCTAATTCGATTTATGAAAAACTTAAATGCGTTGAGATCACCGCTTTACGTGGGGTTACGTGTGGCGAAAAGTTTCACGATCTCTAAATATGGATATTATAGCGGCGCACAAGTCGCACATCGTCTTGTTTCTAAACTTTTTGCCACCCAAGAAAAAATCAGTACCAATTGGAGGTAAAAAAAATGATTGATTACTCTCAAAAAGAACTTTTAATCTTAGCCTTTGACCACAGAGCATCTTTCCTAGAAAAAATGTTTGGAATAAAAAATCGTCTACCAACAGCTGAAGAGAAAAAGCAGATTGAAGACTACAAAAAAATTATTTTTGAAGGTTTCAAACTGTCTGTCAAAACGAGAGTTCCCAAAGAAATTGCTGGTCTGCTGGTTGACGAAGAGTTTGGAAGTAGTGTACTTCGGGAAGCCAAAAAAGAAGGCTTAACCTTTGCAATGCCAGTTGAGAAGTCGGGTCAAGATGAATTTGACTTTGATTACGGCGACAACTTTGCCAAACATATCGAAGACTTTGATCCCAGTTATGTGAAGGTTCTCGTACGCTACAACCCTGAAGGAGACGCTGTCATGAATAAAAGGCAGCTTGCGCGGCTAAAGAAACTCAGCGATTACTTAGCGCAAAAGAAGAGAGCGTTCCTCTTTGAATTAATTGTTCCATCGACAGCAGCCCAACTGGCAAAGCTTGGAGGATCAAAAGAGAAATATGACCAAGATCTTCGCCCCAAACTCATGGTTGACTCAATAAAAGAGATTCAAGGGGCAGGTGTGGAACCAGCTATCTGGAAACTCGAAGGCGTAGATAAGCCAGAATCAGCCAAAGCCATAGTTAAGCAGGCGCAAAGTGGCGGCAGAAAAGTTGGAGTTATCACATTGGGAAGAGGCGAATCCAAAGAGAAGGTTCAAGAATGGCTTAAAGTAGGCGCAAAAATTCCAGGTATCATAGGTTTTGCAGTTGGACGAACCATCTTCTGGGATCCTCTGGCAGAGCATAAAGCAGGCAAAACCAACAGAAAAGACGCCGTCGAAAAAGTAGCCCAGAATTACCAAGAGTTCACTGAACTATGGCTAAATGAATGTAAAAGTAAAAAGGAGATAAAAAAATGACTTCACTAAGGTCATTATCTCCTTCTTTAACAAGAATCACCACTGCTGGAGCAGTGGGCGCAGCTCTTCACATTGGCAAAGGTGACCCAGACAAAGTTGATCAAACCGCCTTGGATTTCTCCAGAGCAGTGTTGAACCAAACAGAAGTCGACGGCGAAGTCATCTGCTGCGAAGGACCAAAAGACAATGCACCAGCGTTTAGTTACAAAGAAAAAGTCGGCACTGGCAATGGACCCAAAGTTGAATTTATTATAGACCAAGTTGATGGTACCACTGCAACTTCAAAAGGAAAGAAAGACGCAATATCAGCTTTGTGCTGTGCTCCTGCAGGTTGTTTGAAAGTTTTACCAGACGATGGCTATTACTTTAAAGTTGCAACTAACGGCTTGGCAAAAGGAAAAATCAACCTTGATATGTCAATCGAAGAAATCGTTAAGACCATTGCCAAATTGAAGAATCGCCCTTTAGCAAACTTTACCGTGATTATGCTTGAACGCGATAGACATAATGAATTACTTGCAAAACTAAGAAAAATGGGTGTAAGAATAATTCTAATAGCTGACGGCGACATAGGCGGCTCCATTGTCACATGTCTACCCGAATCAGGCGTTGACTTACTTGTCGGTGCAGGAGCAGGGGCAGAAGCAACAATAGCTGCTGTAGCAGTGAAATGCTTGGGCGGAACGATGCTCGTAAAAGTTTGGAAGGATAAAAAAGACGATGCCAAACGAATGGATCGATTAAAAGAAGCTGGCGTTGACATCAACAAAACCTACACTGAAGATGAGTTAGCAAAGGGTAACGAAATGATTTTTGCTGCTTCGGGCGTAACGAAAGGCGAAATGCTTGATGGCGTAAGGTTCACAGCAGGAGGCGCCGTAGTCCAATCAATTTGCACAAGACTACCCAGCGGCACCCTAGAATATTCAACAACCAACTTGAAGTTCGGAGACCATCCAATCTACAAACAAATTACTTAGCCTGTTTTTGGGCAAGATTTTCTTTTTTATAGATTTTTAAAAAATAAAAATAGAATATTAAGTATGGGTATGTTCTTGTTCTTCTGCTGGGATAGGTTGACCCGAAAGCTTTGTCAATTCAAGATAACGCAACTCAACTATATTGTGTAGCTGCTTGCGCAGGTCTTCTCCAACATAATTTTTCTTTTTCAGCAACGTTGTCTTTTTAACTAATTCCTCATCGCCCAGTCCCTTGAACCAAGCTTCAAAATCGCCGCGTTGCATATGGAACTCTATTGACGTTACATCTGCTTTGTCCAGTTTATTTGGGAAGTCTCTTAGGTTGTGTGCGTGGAGGCTTAGGGGTTTTCCCACTGTGACGTAAAAGTTGAATGCTTTATCGTGGGGAGCATAGGATAATATTGCAGCCGCTTTATCTTTAGTTGTTTCAGTTATGCCTATAGCTTTTTTTCCTTTTTCTGTAATGGCATATAGTCCCTTCTCAGGTAAACTAACAAACCCCATTTTGATGAGTCCTAAGAGGTGCATGTTAACGGGTTGGTACTCTTTTTTTGCTTCCTTAGCAATTTCCGTTGCTTTGAGTGGTTTCTCATTTAGGAGCATGGTTTCCAGTATTTCTTGTTTAATAGGCGACAAACTCATTTACGCGCACCGTCTGTAATCCTATGTTAAACGGTCTAATCAAACTTTGCTTTAAACTTTCTAATCAGCGTTATTTTTTGAGTTCTATGTGTTGGTGCAGATTAGGAAAGCTTTAGTACAAAGATTCATAATGCTAAATGATAATTGGTGACTGATAAGAAATGAAGATCGCTGTTTTTGTATATGAGTACCCACCTAAGATCGTCGGTGGACTTGGCACCTATGCCGCCGAGATTACGCGTAAGTTTGTCTTAAACGACCATGATGTAACGGTTTTCACGATGAATGACGATACTGGTTCGTTGCCAACAAGAGAGATTTGGCGCGGCATAGAAATTCATCGACCTTTGCACATTGATATTTCTGATTCGTTACCAGATGTGATTGCAGATGACATCAAGAAATGGGGTAGAGGAATACACCTTTTTGGCAAGCTAATGGTTTACAATTATTTGTCTGCTGCTAAACTCATCAATGAGTTGATTAAGAAAGAAGGTATGAAATACGACATAGTTGTCGCTCACGATTGGCTCTCCGCTATGGGCGGAATCACAGTTAAGCGGGAAACTGGGATGCCTTTGGCTTTCCATGTCCATTCTACCGAGAAAGGACGAACTCTAGGTAACGGTTCGAGCGTTGTTAGCAACATAGAGTTGCGTGCTGGCAACATGGCTGATCTAGTTGTTACAGTATCCTATGCCATGAAAGATGAGCTTATACAGCTTGGTTTTCCAAAAGACAAGATTAAAGTCAGCTACAACGGGGTTGACCCACAAAAATACAATCCTGAAAACATTGCTAAACAGGATATTCAAAGAATCCGTGAGAAATACGGCATAAAAGATGACGAGTTTATGATTCTTTTCCTCGGACGTCTTGTCCCTGTTAAAGGAGTCGACAAGTTGATCATGGCAATGCCCCACATACTCACCAAAATTCCTAAAGCAAGACTAGTTGTTGTAGGCGTCGGCGACCTCCAAGAATACTTATCAAACCTAACTAAAACCATACGATTAGACGAATACGTAAAATTCTGCTTTGACTTCATACCCGAAGAAGAACGCATCTTACATTATGCTGCATGTGACATCGCGGTTTTCCCAAGCTTTTACGAACCCTTTGGCATAGTTGCGCTCGAAGCCATGGCAATGGAAAAACCAGTTGTGGTTGGCGCTGCAGGAGTTAGCGGGATGCGCGAAATAGTAATTTGCTGCGGCGAAGAACAATGTGGCTACCATATAGACCCACACAATCCCTCAGACATAGCATGGGGAGTAATAAGCGCACTAGAGAACCCTGAAAAACGACTAATGCTGGGCAAGAACGGCAGAAAACGCGTCTTAGCCGAGTTCACCTGGAGCAAAATTGCCCAGAAAACCATGGAGCTCTACGAATCAATCGTTAAACGGTAAAAGTATTGCCCGACGACTTTGATCTTAAGCAACGTGTCGCAAGGGAAGCCGCGACCCTTCTCTATTTTGGATCCGAAAAAGAATACAAGCAAGCAAAAGACAAAGCAGCTCAAACCTTCGGCGCTCATTTTTTACCATCTAACCTTGAAATAGCATTAGAACTAGACAAGATCGCAGAAGAAAACGAGGGTCCAAAAAGGAAAGATCGGTTAATCCAAATGCGTAAAGAAGCATTAACTTTAATGCAGCTTTTGGGTGGTTTTTGTCCTGTTTTGATCGGGAGCGTTTGGAGAGGAACAATTAAAAAAGGAAGCGACATAGACATCGCTGTCTACGCCGATGATCCAGAAAAAATAGTTAATGCACTTAAGGTGGCAGAAGTTAAGATTTTGAAAACAGGTTGGACAACTGTGAATAAGCGGGGGACAACCTTGGAGTCCTTCCATATCTATGCTGAAACCCAAACTAAGCATGGGCTTGAAATCGTGGCAAGAAGCCGCGAAGAAGTAGGTAAAAAACGCAAATGCGAAACCTTTGGCGACGAATTAAAAGGTTTAAACTTAAAGGAACTTGGAAAAGTACTCGAAACCAACCCAACTCAACAGTTCATTCCTTCATAGTATTGTTGTAAAAAATCTTTTCAGCAAAAAAGAAAATAAATGAGCATATCAAATATAATTTTTGTACAACGGATGAAACATGGCAATCGATAAGAAATCAATTAAAAAAATTTTTCCACATCTCTATGAGGAACTTGAAAATGGAGAAGTTAAAGTTCCAATTAACGCTGTGCGGAAAAACCCGTTAGAAGCTGAAGTGACGGCTTTAGGCGAAGAATGCGTTTGCACGGACGAACAGTTTACTTCATGTTCCGAAACACCCGATAAATTGCGTCATTTTAACCCTTCCGCAGCAGACTTCATTCGACGATGCGACACAGAACTGCAAGCCGAAGAGATTATTGCTTACTTGCAGAAGAAAGGTGAAATAACTATTGAAAACGCTGAACAATTGCGATGTCAACTCAAACGTGATGGATTGAGAAGTTTTGGAACTAAAAAAGAAGAATACCATTACTTCAAAGAAGGCGGTCTCTACTAATCATTTTTATCTTAAATTGTCAGAGTTTATTTTTTGTATCTTCAAAGAGATTTACAAGAGAATAAAAATTCAAATATTGCGTTAATTTTTATGTAAACAAGGGGTTTGGTCTTTTCTAAGCTTCAAAGTTTTAGCTCGTAGGCGTGGGTTTTTGGTCGGAAAATTAATAAAGTCAAAGTTGATTGTACAAACCCACATACATAGGTGATTTTAATGGCAAACATTAAAGTTGGAATCAATGGTTTTGGAAGAATTGGAAGACTGCTCTTCAGAGCAGCAATCGAAAAGAATGCAAACATAGATTTTGTAGCCATCAACGATTTGGCAGACGCAAAAACTAACGCCCATTTACTTAAGTACGATTCAGTTCACGGACGTTTTCCAGGCACTGTTGAAGTAAAAGGCAACGATATGGTTGTCAATGGAAAAGAACTCAAATGCCTAAGCGTGAGAGACCCCTTACAATTGCCCTGGAAAGACTTAGGAGTCTACTTAGCAGTTGAATCCACAGGCTTGTTCACTAGCCGCGAGGGTGCAACCAAACATCTTACTGCCGGAGCAAAAAAAGTTTTAATTTCAGCTCCAGCAGAAAACCCCGATGCAACGTTTGTTTTAGGTGTTAATGACAAAACTTACGACCCAGTAAACCACAACATCCTTAGCAACGCTTCTTGTACAACTAACTGCCTCGCACCGGTGAGCAAAGTTTTAGCAGAAAACTTTGGTTTAGAAAAAGCTTTCATGACAACCTGTCACAGCTACACAAACGACCAGAAGATCCAAGATATAGTGCATAAAGACCCAAGACGCGCAAGGGCAGCAGCAATCAACATTATCCCAACTAGCACAGGTGCAGCAAAAGCCATAGGTTTAGTTCTGCCAAGTTGTGCTGGAAAAATGAATGGTTATTCATTGCGTGTTCCAACTCCAGACGTATCCATCGTTGACTTAGTTGCAATATTAAGCAAAGAAGTTACAAAACAAGACATTAACTTAGCAATGAAGACAGCAGCTGAAGGCGAACTCAAGGGCATATTGCAATACACTGAAGATCCAATTGTCAGTACAGACGTACTTCACAGTGCATACAGCAGCGTTTTCGATGCAGACTTAACTATGGTTATGGGTGAGAAAAGCAACTTCGTGAAAGTCTTCGCATGGTATGACAACGAATGGGGCTTTAGTAACCGCATGGTCGACTTCATTGAAATGGTCGGCAAAAAAGCTAACATCTAAACAAAGCATAAACAAACTTAAATCCATCCTTTCTTTTTCTTTTTTAATATTGAGAAGTGAAATTAAAATGGCAAATTACAGGACATTAGACGATTTTAACGTTAAAGATAAAGTTGTTTTAGTGAGAGTTGACTTTAACTCAGAAATCGATCCAGCCACAATGAGGGTGAACAGCGATGTGCGAATTCGAGCCCATGCGGAATCAACCCTGAAAGATTTGGCTGAAAAAGGCGCCAAAACAGTTGTCATTGCCCACCAAGGCAGAAAAGGAGACCCTGACTACACACCTCTAAAACAACACACTGAAATCCTGGCGAAAATCCTTAAGTGCCCAGTAAAATACGTCGATGACGTTTTCGGCGAAAAAGCAAAAGCCGCTATTAAAGAACTTAAGGGTGGGGAAATCCTTGTTTTGGAGAATGTTCGTAGCTGGGACAAAGAAACAAAAAGCATGAGCCCCCAAGACGCAAGTAAAACTGAGTTAGTGCAGAACCTTGCACCACTCGCAGACATTTTCGTTAATGACGCTTTTGCCGCTGCTCACCGAGGACATGTTAGTATGGTTGGTTTCACCGCAGTGTTACCGTCTGCAGCTGGGCGTATTATGGAACGTGAACTCAAATCCCTAAGCAAAGCCTTGGAGAAGCCTGATAAACCTTCAGTTTACGTTATGGGTGGAGCGAAAGCTGACGACAGCCTAGAAATCAGCAAGTACGTTTTAAGCCAAGGTAGAGCAGACTACGTGTTGACTGGGGGTGTGACGGGGCAATTGTTCCTTGCTGCCAAAGGAGTTGACCTTGGAAAAGGAAACATGGGGTATCTGGCAAAAAAGGAACTAACAGGCTTGATTCCAGGCATCAAGGCACTGGAGGAGCAGTTTGGTGACAAAGTGATGGTTCCAATTGACCTTGCACTAGACATCAACGGTAAACGCAAAGAAATCCCAATAAGTAAACTGCCAACCGAAAACTCCGTCATGGACATCGGCGCCAAAACAGTTGAAGTATATTCTCAAATTATTTCAACTGCAAAATCGATAGTCGTTAGCGGACCAATGGGCGTTTATGAAAACAAAGAATTTAATTTCGGAACTAAAAAAATCTTTGAAGCAATCGCAGATAGCAAAGCCTTCTCACTCGCAGGAGGCGGAAACACAATATCAGCTATCCAGGAATATGGCTTAACCAAGAAAATCGGGTACATAAGTACTGCGGGTGGAGCACTTATTGAGTTTTTGATGGGCAAGAAGCTTCCGGGTGTCGTAGCTTTGGAAACGTCAGTTGAAACTAAGAAAATCTAAATTCTTCTTTTTTTTTATAAAAAATTGAGTTTTCAAAAGCTAAAACTGCGTATTGGGTTAATTAATTATTAGTTTTAGTTGTTTAACTCAGTTTGGACAGAACACCATTGATTTTGACATTAAACCTTGGTGTCTTCGTTTATGGAGAATATGTTATCAAGGATTTGAGAAAGTAACTCCAGATCGTTTGCAATATAGTCTGGTTTTTGCTTGCTTTCTTTTAGTTCTTTTAGGCTATTGAATTGTGAGGGAACAAATACAGTTTTTAGTCCTGCTTGTTTGGCTCCTTTGATGTCTTCAATGGGGCTGTCGCCAATGTAAACGGTTTCGCATGCTTTAACCTGAAGCCTGTTTAGGGCATCTTGGAAAATTCTGGGACTGGGTTTTCTGCAGTCAACTTCCTCTGAAACTATAACGGCGTCGAAGAATTGGTTTATTCTTAGTTTTCTCAGACTCTTGTAGATGACTGGTGAAAAGGTAAAATTTGAAATTAATGCTACTTTTCCTCGCTGTTGGGTTTGTTTAATTAGCTTCTTTGCTCCCTCTCTCAATTCGAGCGTGTCAATGAAGTCTTGGAAGAAGTCGTTGAGTGCTACTTTGATTCGTTGATCATCCGCGGTAACTTCAAAACCAAGATTGCATAATGCTTCTGCCACCCATATGGCATTTGTTATTTCTTTCAGCTGTTCGTATCGTATTTTTCGGTACTTCTCATGAGCTACATCATAAGCAGCCATAAATTCGTTTTCAGTAACTCTAAATCCTTGAGATACCAATGCATTATAGAGGTTTAGTTTTGAAGCGTCCATAGAGTAATTTCTGCAGTTGACCAAAGTGCCAATATAATCGAAGACCACAGCTCTACAAACCATCGGGATTCACTTTTTGGTATTTGTTGACTTCTTGATTAGAGTCATTGATTTGCCAATCGCAGTATCCAGAAGTTTTTCTGGACTGCCGATTGCCTCTTCAACATTTGGGTCATAAGGGATTGAGCCGATGTATTTTAGCCCCAACTTCAACGAGGCCTCTTCAACAGTAGTTGCTTTGTCCGTTTTCATGTTTTCTACCACGCCGACTATTGGCATCTTCAATTCACATAATAACAAAACCTGTTTTTTTACTACTTCAAAAGCCAAAAGCGACGGCGTAGTGACAATTAGAAATTCTATCCTTTCAACCAATCGTATCAAATCGAGAACTGCATCGCCGATTCCCGGTGGCATGTCAATAACCAAAAAATCAAGCGTCCCCCACTGCGTAATCAAGAGGAGTTCGATTAGTGCGTTTGAAACTTCTGCACCACGCAGTGGCGCCGGGTTATCGCCTACATAGTAGACAAGCGACATATACTCTAAGCCTTCGAAAGTGGGTGGAACAATTCCCTTATCTTCTTTTGGCGCCAAGTTTGATGGAGCGCCTAGAATTATGTGAGTTGATGGACCTGTGAAATCCAAGTCAAAGAGACCGACTCGGCAGCCATCCTTGGCGAGAGAGAGTGCCAATGTGGTAGCGACCATGCTTTTACCAACGCCGCCTTTACCACTTGAAACGGCGATGATTCTGTCTATTTTAGCAAAACGCTGGTTAATCACGCTTATCCTTGGGTCAACCCTCATTATTTGGCTCCTTTAATATCTTGAAGCCAAACTCCACGTCCACTGACAATTTCAAAGTCGGGGCTGCCACATTTAGGGCACTTAATGAATGAATGCGCGACTTCTGGGACAAAATGGATGGCTTCGGCGGTGGCTGTATCGAGTTTTTTAAGACTGAATTTCCATGAAGTGTTACAGACTCTGCATTTGAGAGTGGTTTTAGCCTTAAGGATGTGGAATTTGGCGTTCTTGAAAATGTCAGTTTTCATCTGGGAGAGAGCAAATCGCAAAATTGGTGGCTCTACCTGCTGGAGCTCACCCACTCTTATAGTGACTTCTGTGACTTCCTTCAATTTTTCCTGCTCAGCCACTTGTTTAGCTGATGCAAGGATTGCCTCAGCCAAAGCCCATTCATGCATAGAATAACAGGCTTAACGCAACAATAAAAGAATATTGCACTCAAACCACAAGCAGAAACATTGCGACTATAACTCAATAACACGTCTACTTGTAGATGTGTCTGAACATTGAAACCAATAGATCAACGGGCAAACACGACAACTCATTCACCAATATCTATATTGATATTACAAAGCCTTAAAATGGCTTATGCGCAATGTAGGAATTGGCGCATCAACATGAGAGTTATAGCAGACCTGCACATTCATAGCCGTTTCAGTCGAGCAACAAGCGAACAAATGAATATACCTGAAATTGGAAAGTTCGCAAAAATCAAGGGACTCAACCTAATTGGAACGGGAGATTTTACCCATCCAGAATGGCTCAAAGAAATCAACCATACTTTAACACCAGAGCAGGATTCAAATCTCTATAAACTAACCAACTCAGACTCTCCCATTCGCTTTATATTAACAACCGAAGTCTGCACAATTTTCAACTACAAGAATGAATCAAAAAAAATTCACCACGTAATATTAACCCCAACCTTGGAAACTGCTGAACAAATTAACGAGCGTCTCCAAAACTTTGGTAGTTTAAGCTCCGACGGTAGACCAATCCTTAACGTATCGGCACCTCAACTTGTGGAAGAAGTCATGTCCGTTTCAAATGACAATATGATTTTTCCAGCTCACGCTTGGACACCGTGGTTTAGTATCTTTGGAGCATTCAACGGTTTTGATACAGTTGAAGACTGCTACCAAGATATGACAAAACACATTCATGCTTTGGAAACTGGGATGTCATCAGATCCAGCAATGAACTGGCGACTTAGCAAACTTGACAAATATGCTCTTGTATCAAATAGTGATTGCCATAGCTTCTGGCCTTGGCGTATAGGAAGAGAAGCCAACGTTTTCGAGCTCGAAAAATTTACCTACAAAGAAATCACAGAAGCAATTATTGCAAATAATTCTTCACATTTCAAGTATACCATTGAAACTGACCCTGCATACGGCAAGTACCATTGGACCGGACACCGCAACTGTAGAGTATCCCTCTCATCAACTGAAGCTAAAAAATTCGGCAACATCTGCCCAGTCTGTCACAAACCACTCACAAAGGGTGTAGAACAACGAGTTGAGGAACTTGCCGATAGACCTGCAGATTTTAAGCGTGAAAATGCTCCAAGTTTTTTACATTTGCTTCCGCTCTCTGAAATCATAGCGACTGTACTTGGGTCTGATTCGCCTTCGACACAAGCAGTTTGGAAAAACTACAATTTGCTAACGGAAAAATTCGGCAATGAATATTCAGTTCTAATAGATGCACCTATAAAAGCACTGATCGAATTAGTTGGTGAACAGATTGCGCATGCTATAGTCAAGGTTAGAAACGGTTCAGCCAAAGTCACTCCTGGATACGATGGAGTTTATGGTCAACTGGTTTTAGGAATTGATTCGATCCCAAAAGTTAGACTTAAACCTAAACTGATTCAGCCTATTATTAAACAGAAGAGCATGACTGATTTTTGGTGAACATTATTAAAACAAGACCAAACAATTTAATTCTCCAAACAATTTTAACTAAATAGGGAACGATCACATTGAAAGACCTTCTAACAAAAATCAACAATAGTGCTATCCAAAAATATGGAGCCAAATACGCTGAAGCACGCGCCCAAAAACTGTACAAAACCAGTCTCACCCTAAAAGAGGAACGAGTAGAAGCAGCAAAACAGGGAATCGAAAATGGCGTTGCCGTCCGCGTTCTAGTAAATGGTGCTTGGGGATTTGCTTCAGTAGGATCATTTGATAACGCAATTTTGGAGAGTGCTGTTTCTGATGCTTGCAGAATGGCCAAATTGGCAAGCGCTCGGTTAAAAACGCCAATTAAACTCGCAGTTACAAAAGTTGTTTCTGATAGAGTTTTATCTAAACCAAAGAAGAATCCAGCAGACATTCAAATGGAAGACAAAATAAAAACTACTCTCGCGGTGAACAAGGCAAGTTTGGGTCTAGACAAGCGAATTAAAAGTTGCACCGTGGATTATTTCGATTTGACGGGAACTAGTAATTTTGTTAATAGTGAAGGAACAAGTATTGAGCAGGATAAACTGTATGTTTGGGCAAGAATAACCGCTTCAGCAATGAGTGAGGGCGTCTTCACCTTTGGTCGCGAAGAAATCGGCTCCACAAATGGTTATGAATTGTTCGACCAACAAGATCCTGAAGTTTTGGGTACAAAAGTTGCAAAACTTGCAATCGAACAGTTGAAAGCTAAATCTCCAAAAGGAGGAAAGTTCCCAGTAGTTTTGGGTCCTAACGTGGTCGGGGTATTTGTGCATGAAGCATTTGGGCATTTAGCTGAGGCGGATTTAGCTCTTTCAGGTGGCGTTTTAGCCAGTAATCTTGGGAAAAAAATTGGCTCTGATTTGGTAACTTTCTACGATGATGGCACGATTGAAGGTGCTTTTGGTGCATTCAAATACGACGACGAGGGTGTTCCATCTCACAAAACACTGCTCATCAAAGACGGTGTCGTAACGGGCTTGATGCATAATCGTGAGACAGCACAGAAATTCAACACTGAACCCACTGGAAACGCACGTGCAGAAGACTTTCGCGTGGAACCAATCATCCGTATGCGCTGCACCTATATGGCGCCAAAAGACAAATCTTTCGAAGAATTAATTCAAGATGTAAAATTGGGTTATTACTTTAAGAGTTTTAGAGGGGGACAAGCGAATCTTGATGGCACCTTCCAGGTCGGCATCCAAGAAGGCTATGAAATTGTAAAAGGTGAAATAGGTGCACCTGTTCGCAACGCTTCAATAAGCGGCAACACACTGGAAACATTGCATAAGGTGGAAGGCGTGGGAAAAGATTTCATGTTAGATCCCGGTCGATGTGGAAAGGGTCAAACAGCTTTTATTAGCGATGGTGGCCCGCACATTAAACTAAGTGAGGTGGTTGTCGGTGGCAGTGCTTGAAAAGAACACAATGATTAGTATAGCCGAGAACGCGGTTAAGGCAGCTCTCATTAAAGGTGCCCAAGATGCGGAAGCCTACGTATACGAAGGACAAGCATCAAACATAGGTATAGAACTGGGGCAAATCAGCAAAACCAATCGAATTATTGATCGAGGCTTAGGAATAAGAGTAGCCGCCAACAAAGCAATAGGGTTTGCCTACACCAACATCTTAGAAGATCCAAACGCTATTGAGAAAGCTGTTACCAGTGCATTAAGTGCGGCAAGAGCAAGCAAACCAGACCCAGACTGGAATGGACTACCCCAAAAACAACATTATCCAATAACCGAAAATACTTTTGACAAAAAAATCGTTGAACTCAGCTCAGAAGAGCTAGTTAATGTAGCTTCAACCATGCTGGATTCAGCTGGACAAGTAGACAAACGAATTTTTCCAATCGAAGGCGGAATAGGTAGCGCTTACCTTTCTAACGCCCTCGCCAATTCAAACGGTCTAACGGGATTTGATAGAGGAACAATAATCGAATGTAGCTTAGCAACACTAGCGAAAGAAGGCAGTTCAGTTACTCCAGTTTGCTTCGAGTTCAACGCCGCCAGAAATTATAACCTTGATCCATCTTGGGTTGGAAAAGAAGCTGCAAAACTTGCGGTTTCAGCACTTAAAACAAAGTCAGTTGAAACCAAATCAGGTAAAGTAATTCTAACCCAGTTTGCTTTACAAGAGCTTTTGGCTTATACATTGATCAATGCCATTAGAGCAGATAGTGTTCAACGGGGGCAATCGCCATTTAAGGATAAAATCGGGGAAAAAGTAGCTTCTGAAAACCTAACGATTTACGATGATGGATTGTTTGCTGGCGGATTGCGCACTTGGGCTTTTGACGGAGAAGGTGTTCCACACCAGAAAACTGCTGTCATTGAAAAAGGTATCCTGCGCAACTTTTTGTATGACCATTATTCAGCCAAGAAGGACGGCAAAAAAAGTACGGGTAACGCTTCAAGAGCTGGTTACCTCTCAACTCCAGGTATAGACACCACAAACTTTCACATAATGCCCGGAAGCAAAACCTCGGATGAAATGTTAAACGAAGTAGAAGACGGATTAATTGTCTATTACTTACAAGGCGCACACAGCAGCAACCCTGTCAGTGGCGAATTCTCAGTTGTTGCAACTCCTGCTTGGAAAATAAAAGACGGAAAAATAACACATTGTTCTAGAGGTGTTATGTTGGCTGGAAACATCTTTGAACTGCTAAAGAATATCAGCGTAGTTGGAGGAAATGAGCGTCAAATGGGACAGTTAATTTCACCTTGGATTCAGGTGGAAAATGTTAAGGTAATTGCCCAATAGCTATCTCTTGGTTTATTTAAGCCCAGAAGCTCTTTGAGTACTCGCCCAACACACCTTCATAGATGCGTTTGGTTTGTTGTGCAATCTTTTCCCAATCATATTTTTCTTGGACTCGCTTGTAAGCGTTATCTCTGAGGTTTTTAGCGTAGTGTTCGTCTAACAAGACCTTTGTTATGCCCCAAGCCAATGAATCAGGGTTATTTGGGTAAACCTTAACGCCGGTAACATCATGTTCGATTATTTCTGATAAGCCGCCAGTGTCAGATGCAACCACGGGACTTTGAGCTGCCATAGCTTCCAAAGCAACGATTCCAAAGGGTTCAAAGAGCGACGGCACAACGGATACATCTGCAGATTTTTGCAATTGTAGAAGGGTTGCCTCATCCATGAATCCTTCAAATAGCACTTTATGCTCCAAGCCCATGCTGCGAACGATGTTTAAAAGCTGTTCTTTCATGTAACCGCTGCCAACGATTATGAATTTAGCGTTAACTTTACTGAGGATTTTTGGCACGGCGTTAATCAAAACGTGGATACCTTTCTCGTAAACAAGTCGCCCTACAAATAGGACTATTTTTTCTTCTGGCAAAGCAAACTTGCTTCGGAAACTCTTGTAATCTACATTAACGTTTTCGTAGGAATAAGTGTTTACCCCATTTGGAACCATAACTAATTTGTCCGGTGGCAACCCAAAAGCGTATTTCACATGCGAAATCATATAATCGCTACAGCAAATAACCTTCCAAGCCTCATAAGTCAGCCATGCTTCAGTTTCATGAATCATTTTTTCAGTTGTATTATGTAAACCATCCCTTCTTCCCATCTCGGTAGAATGCATAGTGACCAAAAGGGGTTTTCTAAAAACATGTTTCAAGCCTATGCCTGCATTTGCTACCAGCCAATCGTGAGCGTGGAAAACATCGATTTTGTCAGCAATTTTTCGTGTTAATGCAGCTGTTTCTTTTTGCATGTTCATGTTCATTAAGTAAACCCATGTGGCAAAGTCAGGAGATGGGTTCTTGTAGGAATCTATTCTGTAAATTTCAACCCCGTCAATTACTTCGTGAGAGGGTGCCCCTGGGAAGTCGCAGGTGATAACATATACATTCACATCTTGTTTGACCAAGTTTTTCGATAAGAAGTAAATGTGTGGTGATATGCCTCCAATGACTCTTGGCGGATACTCCCAGCTAAGCATCATAACGCTTAATTTATCTTTCATATTTGTTTGCCACCGCCACTTTGCTATACAATTTCAAGAAATCTTTAACTGAAGAACTCGGATCTGTAGAAATGATTGTTATCTTTTCTTTGGGCGCGTTATAAATTCGGGCAACTTCATCCTTCATCCATTCGGATTTTACGGCAATTCTTGACGATTCATAGAAACCTAACCACTCAATGCTTTTTATCGCCATATTGTAGGATGCATTTGCGTTTGGTGAACGGTGGTCCTCTAAACTTTCAACCGAGTAAATAAAGGGTATTCCAAGCCCGTTTTTTAATGTGACTGCCGCTGGGATAAAATGCCAATCAAAAACATCTATGAGATCCACTTTTTTGTTTGAATCATAATAAATATTTGCCGCTGCCCGCTCAACTTCTTGATTTAAAGTTAAAACCCATGTTAAAACACCAATGTGGTTTCGAACGGGATTAGCAACTCTAAAAGTCATTACTCCGCTTGGCTCTTGTGTTTGACCAGTTGCAGAATCATCATAGGTTACAACATTAAGATCCACTTTACTATTAGCAAGTTGAGTTGATAAAGCGCTGACGTATCCTGAAAGTTGCCCTACTACTCGAGGCGGATACTCCCACGAAAAAATTATGGCGCGCATATTTCCACTACGTGAAAAGCGAGCAGACCTTAATTATTCCTCGTCCATTAAGATAATACCGTTTCTTGCCTTCATTATCATAGAAGCTTTCAGCGAAACCTTCAGACTTGTATTTGTCTAAAATGCCCTCAATTTCATTCGTGTCCTTCTGAAGAAGTCGTGCTACATCCTCACCCCTTCTTGCCAAATCAGCGGCGGTAGCACACAAGTTATGTAGTGTTTGCAGGACTTTATCTGGAAATGGAAGCTCGTCTCTCATATCTAATACCCCAAGCCAACAGGAGATTAGGACAACTTATCTAATAAACGCATTCGAGACTTAGAAAAGTTGGGTAGCATCCAACAACTCCTTACCTCGGGTGATGTATCTTTTTGTAGCAGCCTCAACTATTGATTTTCTAAGTTTCTCCCCTTTTTCTCCAGAAGCTGTGAGTTCTTTTATTTTAGATGCTAATTTCTTGTCCTTAAGTGAGCTTTGCGCCCAACTTTCAAAATCACCATTAAAAGCATGAAACTCTATTGCTTTAATGTTTACGTCTTTGAGAGCTTTGATGAAGCCTTTTAGGCTCCAAGCCATAGTGTCCGTATAAAACTCTTTTCCAATACCCGTATAGAACAAAAATGGTTCGTTGGCTGTTACAATAGAAAGTCTTAGTCGACATTCAAAATCATTGAGCAATGTCTGAGCAGCTACGAAAGCATCCATAGGCGACTCGTACGGGCTAAAATATGAATGGACTTCTCCAGGTCCTCCACCTGCCGTGAACATATAATACAAGTGGTCGCTGGTTTGAAAGTCGCGCCATAACCTTAGAAACTCAGTGTCTTCGGCTTCTTTAATGAACGGTTCCAACCTGCGTAGCGTCGTATAGTACGCCCATTGCATAACATTGCCAAGCCATCCTGATTGATCTCTTTGAATATCAGCCCAAGAAACGGTTCCACCTGCTTCAGGTACATCGATTTCTCCTGCTGAAACATGCTTATCCAACACTTCGGAAGGTGTAACCATCTGTAAATGGTCAAACTTTAAAATCTCGTCCGGAAGGTGCTGAAGAAAGCTATGAATGCCTGTTTCTGGCCAGTGGTGTTCGCCAAAGGTTTCGTAGTCAGGGAAAATGCTGATGCATTCACCTTTGGTTTCTGATAACCACTTTGAGTACTTGTCCGCGGTTAATGGCCACTCGGGCCAAAACCTAGATGAAAACCTAAAGCCAATGTCGTCAGTCAATTTATAGTTCCTGAGAAAAACTTTGATTTTCTTTGCGCCTTTAGGAGAATAAATATAATTAGGCGATTTTTCACCAAGAATCTTCTCTATACCTTCGGTGTAGATTCCTTTATAGCCCATGTCCTCAACAGTTTTGGCGATTGTGTTGTTATAGAGTAACTCTGTGTTTTCAAAAACTCGGGTTGTATAACCGAACAGGTCTTTGACAATTTGTTTGTGCATTTTGGCTTGTTCGATGAATTCTTCTTTTTCTGGATAGAGGCTGGAGATAGAGTGGTAGTAGGTTTGGTTTAGAAATTCTACACAACCTGTTGCTGAGAGTTGTCTGAAGCTTTCTATCAGATCTTTGTCGAACATTTCGCATTGTTCGAGAAAAACACCTGAGACGCTAAAGGAAAATTTTGCTGGTTTATGGCTATGTTTGTGCTTGTCTATTACATCAAGGAGGATTTGGTTTGAGGGAAAATAGCATTTTCGTGCGGCACGCTTGAAGATTTCCCTGTCAACTTCCGTGTCAAAGTAATAGTTGAATAATTCATTTTTAGATTGCCGCTTGAACACTTTGCCTTCCCAGAACAAATTACGTCTCAATCTGTGTGGCTGGTGAACTTCAAAAACAAACACAACATCAGTCATGACAATTTAGCCTCTAAACTAAAGTGTATCAGGCACCACAGTTATTTCTAATTTACGATTAAAAATAAGAACCGTTCGGAAATCGAACTCTCATAAGGAAAATATTGTGAAGAAATAATATCAGAATTAAAAAAATAAAAAGCGAATTTTTATTTGACTTTTTATGGATACATCTTCAATAGTAACATTGCTAGTTAGAGTCGACTATTGCGATTACAACTTTTATGGCGCCGACCGAATGAACAACGTAGTTTTCTTGAAGCAGGATTTGCGGTTGGCGCGACATCAAATGCAATGGCTGTCACTGCTTGGGATGGATAATATGATTCCAAACCTGCTACCGATGGGCTAACTGAGATTTGTCGGTATGCATTAAGAGCTCTATTCTGCATGCTATTTATCATTTAAAACAATATTCTATGTGTTGTAGGTTACATTTTTCAAAAGTTCCATATTTATTAAAATGTTGACGCATAATACCGTTATAGAAAAGAAATATTAACAAGAAAAATCTTTTCACTGGTGTATAAATAAAGGAAGAAAAAAATAAAATGCAAAATTATAGAAACAAGACTATGGCTATTATGATTGCTTTGCTTCTAACAATCTCTATAGGAACATCAGTTATCTTTGAACAACCAGTTAATGCGCATACACCCCCCTGGATATTTACAACTTATGCATACATCAGTGCCTCCCCTAACCCTGTTGGGGTAGGTCAGCAAGCACTAATCTACGTATGGATTGACTACACGATTCAAGGTAATCTAATCAGCAATGATATCAGGTTCCGTGATTACAAATTAGACATTACAAAACCTGATGGAACAAACCAAACAGTAAACTGGCCAATTGTCATTGACACAACAGCGTCAGCGTACACCAAATTTACTCCAACAGAAGTAGGAACCTATACTCTAAACTTTTACTTCCCTGGACAAGTCTATGATTATGGCACGAAATATCCCGCATATGCAGCGTATAACAACGACACCTACACACCTAGCCATGCAACAATGGTCTTAGAAGTTCAACAAGAACCAGTTCCTAAAGGCTCTGAGAATCCATTACCTTCTGAATATTGGGCAAGACCGATAAACGGACAGAATCACGCTTGGGAGTCAGTCGCATCAAACTGGCTCGGTGGAGCTTCCGTATCAGATATTTGGCAAAAGAACGGTGACGCACCCAGAACTCCACACATAATGTGGACAAAACCCCTTGAATACGGCGGTATGACTGGCGGAAGCACTCTGCAGATGACTGATGATGCACAATCAGGTCTAACCTATTACGGAGGCTTCTCATACAACACTCGATTCGGTAACCCAATGATTGTAAGTGGAGTACTTTACTATCAAACGCCTCTTGGTGAGGCTGGAACAGGCGGAACCACCTATGGAGTAGATCTCCGTACTGGCGAACCAGTTTGGTCAAGCGACACTATAACAGCCACCAAAGCACAAATGCTCAATTTCCAAACACCCAACCAACACGGAGTGATTGGAGCAATACTGTGGGTCGTTTCAGGTACCACATGGATTGGTTACAATGCTTTCAACATGAAACCAGTAATGAACATAACAGGCGTTCCAACTGGCACAGAAGTCTATACTAATGATGGCAACATCGTGCGTTACATATTCAATTACAATACAACCTCTAAATCTGGAACAATGGCTCTCTGGAATGAAACTGCAGCAATTTCAAGCAACTATTTACTTTATGAAGGTCCAGGTTTTCCAAATAGTGCTAATCCCGCATCGAACATCGTAAACGGCAGTGTACCCAAAGCATATTCATGGACAGTAAACATAAATGCAGATCTGACAGGTTCTGCATCTCCTGCAATTGTAGCTATAATACCAGGTGATCTTATTCTCGGGCGAAGTAGCAACATTGGATTAACCTCAACACCTAATCCGAACTCCAATCCATGGACAATGTGGGCAATAAGCGACAAACCAGAAACCAGAGGACAATTACTGTGGAAACAGAACTACGCAGCACCAGCAAACAACATTACACGAATGCTAGCAACACAACCCCTAGACCCAGTAACCCGGGCCTGGACAATGACAGATTTCGAAACTAACCAACGATCAGCCTACAGCATAGATGATGGAAACTTACGTTGGGGTCCACTAGGAACTTTCCCAGGATTCCAATACTACAGCACACGGGAAGGACTCCCAGCTTACGGTAACCTCTATGTAACTGGATACGGCGGAGTCGTCTACTGCTATTCAATGGCTAATGGAACTCTACTATGGTCATATGGCAAAGGCGGAGTTGGAAACAGCACAAGCAGTGGAGACGAAACACCCTGGGGTAATTATCCAACACACGCAGCAGCCTTCGCAGACGGCGTAATCTACACAATGTCAGGCGAACACTCACCAAACACACCACTCTATAAAGGCTACAGAGCACGCGCCCTCGACGCTTTCACCGGACAGGAACTTTGGACACTATCTTCTTGGTCTGCTTCAGGACTAGGAACATCCATTGCACCAGTCGCTATAGCAGATGGTTACATGGCATTCGCAAACGCATACGATGGACGAGTATACACTGTCGGAAAAGGACCCTCCCAAATGACCGTTACAGCACCTGACACAGCTGCACCACTAGGTGCATCGATAACAATCAAAGGAACAATCACAGACATCTCCGCAGGCTCAAAACAAGCAGAGCAAGTTGCAAGATTCCCCAACGGAGTTGCAGCTGTTTCTGACGCAAGCCAATCAGCATGGATGGAATACGTCTACATGCAACAACCAAGACCAACCACCACTGGTGTCACAGTCACACTAAGCGTTGTTGACGCAAACGGCAATTACCGCGACATCGGAACAACCACAAGCAATGACGGATTCTTCACATACAACTGGAAGCCAGACATTACTGGACAATACACAGTGTACGCATCATTCGCAGGATCTGAAGCATACTATCCTTCAAACGCCGTAACATCATTTAGCGTTGACCCAGCAGCAACAACACCAGCACCAACTAATACCCAGCCACAATTTGATTCAGTAACTCAATCCCTGCAGAACACAATAATAATCGCAGCTGTCGCAATAATTATAGCAATTGCAATCGTTGGAATTCTTACTCTTAGAAAAAGACCATAAGCCAAACTAAATCAAAAATAAATCCCTATTTCTTTTCTTATTTTTTTTTAACTAACTCATTTACACTCGCTATACTGGGTAAGTAACAAAATACTATAGTCTTCTAAAATTTTACAAGGTCACTGCTCAGCTCTAAAAAGAAAAATTTTATATGAATAACCGTTTACTACTCAGACATGGCTCCAAATAAAAAAAATAAAACTTCAAAACGCAAATCCAACAAGACACTGTTCCTTGCAATTGGTATCTTAGCAATAATTCTAATCGGTATAGGAGCATACATTGTGTGGGGACAATCAGCAAATCAACCAAACACATTACCAACACCCACGGCTACACCCACACCGTCAACTAGATCATCCCAAACACCTTCGCCATCAAGCGACCCATCGTACGTCAACCCAACAAAAGTTCTGCTCCAAACCACCGTTGGAAATATAACTCTTGAGATGCGAAGTGATAAACCCATAACCACAACTAATTTCATAAACCTCGTTCAACAAGGAAAGTACGACGGCACAGTTTTCCACCGCGTAATCGATGGCTTTATGATTCAAGGCGGTGCAATCAGCAGTTCAATTCCAACAATAGCTGACGAGATAGGCAGTAACAATCGCAACGTCGCATATACCATAGCTATGGCGAAAACAAGCGACCCCAATTCAGCAACCAGCCAATTCTTCATAAACGTTGCCGACAACGGGAATATGGCAATCGACCAAGCAGGCACTAAATTCGATGCAGTCTACACAGTCTTTGGAAAAGTAACCTCAGGTCAAAGCGTCGTTGATGATATAGCCAAAGCACCAGTCACCTCAAACGCATACGAACAGAATAGCACACCAATAACTCCTGTAACGGTAATTAAAGCAACAATTCTGGCTTAACCAACTTAAATACCGATTGAGCTACTTACTTTTCTTTCTTTTCTACTGACAGTGGGCTCACAAAACTCCAAATTAAGAAAGCTAATGGCCAGCAATAGGCATAATAGCCAAATATTTCTAATTAATATCAGGTTTAAATTATGTCAGCACAATCATCAAATCAACCTGAAACCAAAGTTTTAATTCATACAAACATGGGAGACATAACAATCGCTCTGAGGAACGACATGCCAATAACCACTGGAAACTTCAAAAAACTAGTTCAGCAGGGAACATACAATGGCACAATCTTCCATCGCGTCATACCTGGCTTTATGATTCAAGGCGGCGATCCAACTGGAACTGGATACGGCGACCCATCAATACCTGAAATAAAAGACGAATTCACAAAAACCAATCGCAACGACCGAGGCACAATATCTATGGCTAATGCAGGTCCAAACACAGGAAGCAGCCAATTCTTCATAAATCAAGTAAACAACAATTTCTTAGATAGCAAGCATCCAGCCTTCGGCAAAGTCATCGCAGGAATAGACGTCGTCGACAAAATCGCCAAAGTAGAAACTGGATCGAACGATAAACCACGTACAAACGTAACAATAATCAGCGCATCAATTATCCCTTAAAAAACAAAAATTTTTTTATTTTAAAGTTTATAACAAAAAGAAAGATAAAATTTTAGGTTACTTTTTCTTCTCTTCTTTCTCTTTAGGCTTCGAACCAATCTCTACGCACAGGATGTTTATCTGGTAGTTTTTTCCGCCAGTCATCATTTTTCCTTGAGCATGGTAGCCACGGCTTCCTGTTTTGAAGTCTTTTTTGCTTAAGATGAAATTCATTTTTTCGCCGGTCAATTGGATAGTTGCCATATCAACGTCGCTCATTTTTCAAAGTCACCAATCTTTAGAATACATCATGCGCTGTTGCTTTTCACCTTTTCGCTCTCTTACTGCAAGGATTTTTAGTTCAGTTTACTTTTTTATTTTCATTAAACCCAAATCAACAGCCACCATGAATATGAATGGTAAAGCAAGATAGAAAAACGCAAAAAACACGTTACTAAACAATAAAGTAAACGGTTGTGAAAGAACATTAGGGTTCGATAAGTTCAGTCCTAATAAGTAGAGCAATCCTAACAAAGCTGAGCCTGTAACAGTGAGTGCCAAACTTACTATAAATTGAACGGTGAGTCTTCTTTCTCTTCCAAACATAAAAACTGAGATTAGGGATGATAAAACAAACATCCAAGCGAATGAACAAATGAAGATTGTCAAATCTGCTTTTGAATTTATTAAAGAGGCTAACGCAGGAATTGAGTCTTCTAAAGAGAAAGTTAATGTTGTTAGAGCTGTTTGAGTAAAAACTTGGTAGCTGACCATTAAAACCCATGCTGAAATTAGATAAATTGCTTTCAATGCGAAAGGTCTAGCCAAACATGCCATCCAGTATCTTAAGACGTGGAGCTTGTTTTATAAAATTTACCATTGTTAATTACTAATTAACGCGTATATTCTTTCATAATAATTCATAAAGCTTTTAAGCAATACCTCATCAAGACTGAAGTTCGTAACAAGTGAGCATACATGTTCAAGATCGATAAAATAATCGGCTACACCCTATTAATCTTAGGAATTATTTTGCTACTTTTCTCAGTTTACGAAATGGTGAACGTTTACACTGGCAATGCATCACCTCCAAACCTCTTCAACTTCTCCGACGTCTCTCTACCAACAGGTCAAAATGGAACAAACGCCACTGCAATTCAAGGAACTCAGCTAAGCCAGCTTCCGAACTTGTTCTTCTGGTTCATCCTCATGGGATTTGTTATGTTTGCTGGAGGAAAAATTGCTTCCTTGGGCGTAAGTATGCTAAAGGACATCAAAGTAGAAGTTCAAAATTCTCTTCAAACTTCAAGGGAAACCAAGGCGCAATAAACCTGTCCATAAAGCGTTTGTGAATCTGATGGAAGATCCAGTCTCCACTTACATTAAAATTCTTTTGGACATTATGGTAGCCGTTGTTATTGCATTAGTTTTGTTCTTCTATTCACGACGATCAAGAAAAGAGCAATCATTTGTTGGGTTTAAATCAAGGTCTTACGATGAAAAATACGTTGGCTACGCCTTATTCTTGGCAGGAATTATAATTATTGTCTTTTCAGTCTACGAATTGCTGATGCTATTAAATGGAAATATCTATTATAATTCACCATTCATTTTATCGAACGTATCTATATTTGGACAAGTGGTTTCAGGTGAACTTCTAGGTTTATTCTTTGCAATCGACCTCTGGTTAATGGTCTTTGGTTTGGGTGGAGCAAAGTTTGTGTCGCTTGGGCTTGATATGCTTCAAGGCAAGAAAGTAACCTTACGACGAAAAATTCAAACATGAAGAATGATGATTGGTGCGGTCGCCGGGATTTGAACCCGGGATCATTAGCTTGGAAGGCTAAAGTCCTAAACCAGACTAGACGACAACCGCCCTTATTTTGCTGATTAAGGCTGTTTTCAGGATTTGATAGGTCAAGCTTATTTTCTTGACCTATTTGACCACTTACTGCCTTTTCAGTATCCAATGAAATATTGTGTGATTTTAATAAATCTTTCAGAGAATCCAAGTCTTCTATCTTGCAATAGGCGAATTATGGCTGAGATACTGCATCATTATTAAGCGAAATGCCTGACTCTACCGCAGAGAATGCATTATCAGAATTCTTGTTCATAGGTTTCCAAAATTAAATGTTTTGATAATGCTTTTTTGTATGGATTTGCTTTCTTGGGTTTGTCCATGAAAGGCACCACCCAATAAAAAATACGTAAGCCACAAAAGGTAACATGATGATTGTCCTAACTCTATTTGGTTTTGACACATCTATTCCCCCTAAAAGACTTTTACACTCTAAAGATATAATAAGACTTTTTGAGAAGTACACTTTGCTAATTTGTTAATTCTTATTTTGAAGTGAAAACTCCATTCTTTTAAGATTAACTTTGAAGAATAAATGGAGTAAAGATATCAATCCAATACATTGTTGGATTCTATGTGTGTATTTGTAATCCAAATAGTTGATACTTCGATTTTTAGTGAATTTCATTTAACAGTCAAAAACATGTTTTTGTAGGGAAGCCTATATCTTAGTCACGACTTATGAGTATGGTAGTTTAGGTTGAAGAAGATGAGTTCAGGAAAGGATAGGCATAAAATTCCGGGTAGCCGAATGAAAATCCTAACAAAAGATGCCAAGCAAATGGTGAATGGCCCTTACTATTGTCCTAAGTGCCGAAAAGAACTCTTACAGATTTGCGCTAGCGCTAAAACAAAAGAAGTTTATGCAGTATGCAAATGCGGGCTTGAATGGCAATTAACTTTTGCACCTGTTTTTCAACCCGTTGATTACTACAACAAGTTTAGAGATCTATGGAAAAAACAGAGTTATGGGATAATCAAGCAAAAATAAAGACGCTTTCTTCTATTTGGTACTTGTTCAACAGGAACTAAAAAAATTTGATTTGGGGCAAGTTTTAAACATATGATCACTAATGTAACCCGAGATCGAAATGGTCAAAATAGGCAGACTCTGGTTTAAACAAAAACCTCTCAAACTTTTAATCTTCCTGACATTAGCATTTATCCTATCTGTGCCCATAGTCCTTCCGCAAAAAGCAGCAGCCCAGACAGATGGATTATACGACAAATCGTTTGCTTGGAATTATAACGGAAAATATTGGACATGGAACCTAAGTATCTCGCAAAATCTATATGATTCCTACAAGTCTGTCCCAGTTTATAGTCGAACAGCAGATGGTCCAGCAGGTTACGGTTATCTCACAACAACCGATGATTATTATCTAAAGGTTCTTGCCCAAAAACTAAACGAGACTGCGACGCAGCAGGGATACACTGATTTCGATAAAGTAAGCTTTGTGTTGGCATTTGTTCAAAGTTTACCATACACATCCGACTCAGTTACTACTGGACGCGATGAGTATCCGCGTTTTCCAATAGAAACATTAGTAGACGATGGCGGCGATTGCGAAGATACATCCATACTTTTTGCAACATTAACACTCATAATGGGCTATGGCACCGTCTACATTAATCCCACAGATCATTATGCCGTTGGAATTCTCGGTAACAACCTTCGCGGCACCTACTGGACCCACCCTGAAAACTCCAACAATACTTACTACTATTGTGAAACAACTGGAGACAATTTCAAGATTGGGCAATTACCTGAAGAATTCCTTGGACAAAAGGCCTTTATCTATGACATAGACCAAACTAAACAGTATATTTCTAATGTAGAAATTATTACAACAATCGAACCATCACCGCTGCCAACTAATTCCAATGGCATTACATCGCCGACGCCCACTTCAAATCCTACAACGTATATTTCTCCATCTATTGCCCAACCCAGCAATAAGCCGGTTCTACCGTTATCAATTAACTTAATTTCTGACAATCCCTTACTGTTTATTCTCATCAGCTTTGCAATTATTGCTTCAATAGCTTTAGCGATCTGGTCAGTAAGAAAACCTAAGCAACAATCAATTGAGGAACCCTTGACCACTGAAGCAGCTTTTATTAAATCCGAAGATACTGTTTCTGAAGGCAATAAATTCTGTATTTTCTGTGGTTCAAACAACAAAGCATTTGCAACGTACTGTGAGAAATGTGGCAAACAAATAGGGCAGCAATCAGTTTAACATGTTCAAGTAATTTATTCCGTTAAAACACATCACTTCTATAACGAGCATTAATTAATTTTTAAGTAAGTATTTCAATTACTAAATTAACTGTTCTTCATTCAATTAAGCTTCAAAAAAAGCAACAATGCCACGTTGCTATTGTGGTTACTCGTCGTTTTTGTAGAGCCTCTTCTGGTATTGCGACGACTTGAACTTTAAACCCGTAACTGGCTGTCGAGGCATAGCGCGTTGACGTTCGAGATTCTTGATTCGAGCATAGAGCTTGGAAACTTTGGTGTTTGAAGGAATCTTTGATTTGATTCTGTGTACAGGTACAGGTTTGAAGGGTTGTGTAATTTCCAGCTTTTTACTTTTAGATTTCTTAACTGCTACATTTCGCACTTTTTTGAAAGTCACAGTGCCTTCTTTGAGGTTTACTTCTTGCACTTCCCACCCAGAATTCAACCAAGCCTTCGTATGAATACTCGATGATTTATTACTCCACCATGCAATATCTTTGTAAGCATCCATTGGAAGGTTACTGCCAATTAATCCATCAATCCGTGCGAATGAGAGTTTAACAACGCTTGTGAATGCGGCTCTAAATTTTAAGTGACCTTCAAGCCCAGCATACTTAGAAACTGTTCGGGGTGAAACCACCCGTCTTGCACAGTGAAGGCACAACATCATGTTTGGGTCTCCAGTGGCCACATCGGGAGTCATGCAGTCTCGGCAAAACAGTTTCCTGCAGCGTTCACACTTGCGCATGTACGTTGTTCGAAGAACTCTGCCGCATATTCCGCATTCATCCTTCATGAGTACACCTTGATCGATTAGAAAGCGCTTATTTTAAATTATTTTTTTTTAAAAAAAGAAAGGCGGATTATCCTTTCACAACAGCTAATGGAACAAGCCTTGCCACTTTTGTAGCAATCCCAACTTTGTCACTGACATCCGCAACCATATCTACATTCTTGTATGCAGGATCAGCTTCTTCTGCTAACACTGTTGGGCTTGCTGCTCGAACTACGATGCCTCGCTTCTCTAAGGCTGATTTTATGTCTCCTCCCCAGAACTGGCGTTTAGCAGCTGAACGGCTCATCATTCTGCCTGCACCGTGTGCTGTTGAACCAAAAGTTAAATCCATTGCTTTTTGCGAACCCACCAGAACCCATGAACTTGTACCCATGCTTCCTGGAATAAGTACAGGTTGCCCTTCACTGCGGTAATCATCTGGAACATCTGGGTGACCTGCGGGAAATGCGCGTGTTGCACCTTTGCGATGAACCCAAACCTTCTTTTGGATTCCGTTAATGTTGTGAGTTTCGACTTTCGCTATGTTGTGGGCGACGTCGTAAACGAGGTTTAAACCAAATTTTTCAGGATCTTGCTGGTAAACTTGCTTGAAGCTCTCGCGGACCCAATGCATAATTGCCTGTCGATTTGCAAAGGCGTAATTGACTGCGCAAGCCATCGCTTCAATGTAATCTTTGGCTTCTTGGGTGTTTCCTGGAGCGCAAGCTAATTCTCGGTCAGGAAGAGAGATTTTGTATTTTTGTACTGCATGTTCCATAACCCGTAGATAATCAGAGCATACTTGGTGACCATAACCTCTTGAGCCACAGTGAATCATAATTGTAACTTGGCCTTCATGAGTGATTCCGAACGTTTTAGCAGTTTTCTCGTTGAAGATTTTGTCTACTTTTTGGATTTCCAAAAAATGGTTTCCTGAACCCAAAGTTCCTATTTGGGTTAAGCCCCGATTCTTAGCCGTGTTTGAAACCTTATCGGGATTAGCGTTAGCCATGTGTCCATTTTCTTCACAGTGCTTTGCATCCTCAGACCAACCTAATCCTCGGTCAATTAGCCATTGCACTCCCTCTGTGACTAACTTCTCTAGGTCATTGTTGGATACAGTGAAGTCTTTTCTGCGACTTCCAAGCCCAGAGGGAACGTTGCGGAAAATTGCTTCTGCCAACGGTGCTAACTTAGGACGGATATCTTTCTCGGAGAGAGATGTAGACAGGAGTCGAACACCGCAGTTTATATCGTAGCCGACACCTCCGGGGCTGATAACGCCGTTTTCATAATCGGTTGCTGCCACACCGCCGATGGGAAAACCGTAACCTTCGTGCCCATCAGGCAAAGTAACAGCATACTTGTAAATGCCTGGCAACTGAGCCACGTTTGAACATTGCCAAAGCGTTCGGTCAGTTTGCATCTTTTCCAGAAGCGCTTGATTAGCAAAAACCATGCCTGGAACCTGCATCCCAGGCTTGTACTTGGGAATCTGCCACATGTAATCATTAACTTTTTCCAACGGCACTCGTTCGGGAGCGCCTCTGCTTTCACTTTCACCCAAAAATCTTCACCTTTCAAAACAAAAGATTGACGAGACTATAAAACTTTTATGAACCTTGCCTGGCGTTCTCGATAAATCCTCTGACGCAGTTTTCCAAAATAGTTTTTGAGTAGATGCGGTGAGCCTTTACAAAATCCGCTACCAAACGCATAGCATCGTCTTTAGCAACGATTTTGTCGCGAATCTGCTCAAGGCTCCAGTTTTTTCCTACCCCTTCCACTGCAATATCTGCCCACAATCTAAGCTGAAGTTTATAATTTTTAAGGCGCTCAATAGCATTGTTGGCTTTTCCAAAATGACTAAAATAGAGTGATGTCGGTTCTAGGCTGATTAATTTATCCAAAGAGGATAATGCAGCGTCCAAGTAGAAGGGCGGAGGTGTGGTTGGGACTACAACATCAAATTCTGGAAGATACGTGCCAGCAGCGTCTCCAGGGAAGATGCCTCCATTGAATGATTCTTGGAAGCTAAGGTTATGTGAAGCATGACCTAAAGTTTCAGTAACAGACAATTTAGCTCCGTAGCCTAAATCAAAAGTTCCCTCGGTAACTGGAATTACTCGTTCTTTAGGAACAGGTTCTGGTTTACCGAAGATTTCGCTTACAAAACCTAATACCTTCTGAGATGAAGGCCATAGCCGTTCGGGGTCAACTAGATGCGGCATGCCTTTTGGATGAACAATGACTTTGGCGTTAGGCAAAGACTTTAGTAAAGTACCTGCTCCGCCGCCGTGGTCTAAATGGATATGGGTGACTGCAACATATTCGACGTCTTCCAGTTTTACATCAAGCTCTTTCAAACCAGAAAGCAAATTTGGAATTGAGTTACTTGGTCCTGACTCAACAAGGAACGGTCTTTTCCCTTTAATTACATAGCTGCAAATAAGATTTTTAAAGCCTCCAGTCTCCAACTCAACCATGAACAGGTTTTTCCCAATTTCTTTAGTGGGCAAACTATGCACCTTAGAACGGTTTAAGAGTTTAATTGCATAAATGTTTTCTTGAAAAACATCTTACAATGGTAAAATTTAATTACAGATTACTATTGTATCAAAAGGAGTTTACTGGTGAAATCTATGTTGAAAGCTATTATCTTTGGAGCGCCAGGCGCAGGTAAAGGCACTTACGCCTCAAGACTTCAAGCAAAACTTGGCGTTGACGTTATTTCTATGGGAGATATTTTCCGTGAACTAATCAAGGAAAACTCAGACATAGCCAAGAAAGTTAAAAGCTATATGGAAAAAGGCTCTTTGGTCCCAGACGACGTTGTCGTTGAAGTTTTGAAGCAACACCTATCAAAAATTTCAAAAGGAAAAGGCTTCATCCTCGACGGATACCCAAGAACTCTTGACCAAGCCAAAAAACTCGATACTATAACACCAATCGATGTCATAATGCAATTGAATGTTCCTGACTGGATCATTATTGAACGCCTATCGACTCGGAGGATCTGCAAGAACTGCGGAACAGTCTACAACGTGAAATTCCTCAAACCCAAAGTTGAAGGAGTTTGTGACAAATGTGGTGGACCACTCTACCAGACGATCTGACGACAATCCTGAAACCATAAAAAATCGACTCAAAGTGTACCAAGAACAAACAACTCCACTGATAGCGTTCTATAAGGAAAAGAAGGTTCCATTCATTGAACTTGAAACCAAAACCCTGGACCAGCCGCCTGAACCTATGGTTGAGAAACTGTTCTCTGAACTAAAGAGACTAAAGTTTGCTTAGATGTCGAGGATAAACTCCAAAATCACCTTATCCGTTTCTCGGATAATCACCATTCGGTGATAAGTTACTGCCTTGACAGCGACTTTTTGGGGGTGTTTTTGGGGATCGAATTTTTCTCCCCAAATTTTTGCTTTTATCTTAAAGTTTTCGTTTGTTTCTTTCCAACTGGTTATTTGAAATTTAGAATAAAGCATATCTAAGGTTTCTGATTTTACCAGCAATGCTTCTAGCCAACTGTAGAGTAAAGCGTATTGGTCTTCTGCTTCAACTTCAAGTGAATCTTCTTGAACGGGAGAAACCTTGTCTGTGTCTGTAATAGTTTCAAACATTGACAAAGCAGCGTTTTCGTAGGCTTCTTCCATAGTTTTGCCATGTGCGCTTACATAGACGTCAGCTGTGTGTTCTAAAAACTCGAATTTTCCAGCGAATTTGTCAGGTTTACTCATGCAAAGACCGACAATAAATATGAAGAAGGAGAATAAAAAACAATTGCGCTAAATGAGGTTTAGAAATATTTTTTGGCTTTTTGAACGGCTGCGGCGGTTAATTTTGCAGAGTTCTCAATATCCTTTAAGCTAAGCATACCGACTGGGCTATGGATGTACCTTGTCGCAATAGAGATGTTCCCGCAGGGGATACCTTGACGTGTAATAGAGATTCTTGCTGCATCCGTGCTACCAAGCAAACCCGATTCAAGTTGGAACGGGATTTTTTCTTCTTCAGCTGTTTCGATGAGCCACCGCAAAACCTTAGGGTGCGTGATTAAGCCTGAATCAGAAATAGTTAATGCTGGTCCCTTGCCCATTTTTACACTGGTATCAAATTCTCTTACACCCGGCACGTCACCTGCAATCGTTACATCTAAAGCCAATGCCAAATCAGGATCAACACCGAAGGCTGCTGCTGCTGCACCACGCAATCCTACTTCCTCTTGGACAGTGCCAACGGCACAGATTGTGCAATCCGTTTGTGTGAGAAGTTTAAGGGCTTCAACCATAATTAAGCAGCCAGCTCGGTTGTCAAAAGCTTTACCGATTACAGCATCTCTGCCAAGATTAACATATTTTACATCGAAAGCTATTACGTCGCCAAGAGATACGCCAAGGTTTACAGCATCTTCTTTGTTTTCTGCTCCTACATCGATGAAGAGGTCATCGTAAGTGATGATTTTTTTGCGTTCCTCTTCTTTTTGGATATGAGGTGGTTTAGACCCAACTATACCTGATAATTGACCTTTTTTGGTGTAAACAACAACTTTTTGAGCAGGCAGAATACGGTCATCTATCCCGCCCATCTTGCTGAATTGCAAAAAGCCGTCTTTTGTGATTGTCTTCACCATTAACCCAACTTCATCCATGTGGGCTGCTAACATAATTTTTGGAGAATTGGCTTTTCCTTTTTTAATAGCTATTACGTTTTCCAGTCTGTCTACTTGGATTTCGTCTGCGTAGGGAGTCATAAGTTGAATCATAATGTTTCTAACTTGTTCTTCTCTACCTGTTACTCCACAGGCATTAGAGAGTTTTTCCAGATTTGTGTTTAGAGACAATTAGACTGCTTCCTTGGTTTCAATGGTTAAACTTCTTAAGTCTTGATTATTAAACAGTTGTGGTTAAAATATTGCCAGTTTCCAGTGAATAACTCAGGACTTCTTTTAGGGTTTGGATAATTCTTAAATCGTTAAACTGTATTCACAAACAGGTTAAGGTGTAAAAAATTGGCACAACAACCAAGTTATAAAACAGTTTTCGTTTTCTTAGACACAGACAAGTATTGCAGTCCATTCGACATGCTCGTAGCAATAGACGCTTTCCCAGACTCAATGATTTTCAAGTACGAAAATGTAACAGCTGAAGATGCCCCAAAAATCGTCTTCGACCTCTTGTTCCCACGTGGACCAGAAGGCGCAAAACACACAAAAGTCTTCATCAACGGAAGCAACTTCGAAATGGTTGAAAAAGTCGTCGAAGCAACACAAAAAGCCATGAAATCAGCCCCATGGGGAAACAGCATCATTGTTGACCCAAGAGGCGGATACTCAACAGCCGCAGCAGCAGTAGCAAAAACCTTCGGAGCCGCAATGGAGAAAGGCTTTGGATCTTTAGAAGGCAAAAAAGTCGCAGTTTTAGCTGGCACAGGTCCAGTTGGGCAGACAGCCGCAAGAATTTACGCAGCAGAAAAAGCCAACGTAACTATCACAAGTCGCTCACTTGCAAAGGGGCAAGTAATCGCTTACAAAATCAACCAGGAATGCGGTGCACAAAGAGTTACAGTTGTCGAAGTTACAAAACCTGAACAAACAGCTGATGCAATCAAAGGTGCTGAAATCATTCTCTCTGCAGGTGCAGGCGGAATCCAACTTCTTTCAGCAGCAGACCTAAATGCAAGTTCAACATGCAAAATCGTTGCAGACATCAACGCCATCAAACCATTGGGAGTTGAAGGTTTAGCTCCAAACGACGATGGTAAAGAACTCAAACCAGGCGTCTACGGCATCGGTGCACTAGCAATCGGTAAACTCAAAATCAAAACAGAAACAGAAATGATTAAACGCGCAACCGCCGAGCCATCAGGACTATTTGACTACGCAATCGCATACACAATCGCTAAAGACCAAATTCTCAAGAAACTCGCAAAAGCAGCTGCCAAATAAGCAGCTAACCCTTTTGTTTTCTTTTTGTTTCCAAAGTTAGCGCCAAAAAGTAATTCATGAGGAGAGTTCTTAAATTATTAGTAATCTCAGCACATTAATATTTTTGATTTGATTTTATTCTTGATTAGTTTTGGTGAATAATAGTGCAAGGATGGACATGGCTTTTTTCTAAAAGTTAACTTAACAAAAAACGAAGCCAAACCTGAACCGTACCATGAAGATTTAGCTTTGAATTTTTTGGGCGGCAGAGGTTTTGCAATTAAAATTCTATGGGACACCTTAAAACAAGGAACTGATCCACTTTCGCCTGAAAACAAACTAATTTTCGCCACTGGACCACTAACGGGCATTGGATTGCCTAACAGTGGCAAACTTGTTATTGCATCAAAAAGTCCCTTAACCGGTGGTTACGGTGATGGCAACATCTGGGTCGTGGGCAGCTGTGAACATACGCAAAGCTGGATACGACGCAATTGTAATTGAGGGCAAAGCATCCTCACCCGTCATACTTCACGTCAAAGATCAAACCGTGGAGTTTTTGGATGCTAAGGATTTGTGGGGTAAAAGTTCCTTTGAAGTAGAAGAACAATTGAGAAAAAAATACTCCAAGTTAGCAGGCATTATTTCAATCGGTCCCGCGGGAGAGAACCTTGTCAAGTTCGCCACTGTGGTTTCCCAAAATGGACGTGCAGGAGGACGTCCAGGAATGGGTGCTGTCATGGGTTCCAAAAAATTAAAAGCCATAGTAGTCGAAGGCACAAAACAAATTTCCCTTGCATACCCTCAAGAAATGAAGAAGCTCGCGGTTGACGGATACAAGGAACTTTTAACTAAGCCTCTTTACTCTTTTTGGAAACGACAAGGCACAATGTCAACTGTGGAATGGTGTCAAGAAAACAGTTGTCTTCCCACCTTCAATTATAGACAAGGCGTCTTCGATAAGGCTGAAGCAATAAACGGCTTCACTATGGAAAAACTGAAGGTTTCCAACCGAGGATGTCCACAATGTAATATGACATGCGGAAACGTGGTTAAAGACAACGAAGGAAAAGATTCAGAGTTGGACTATGAGAACGTAGTTATGTTAGGCTCAAACATTGGTTTGGGAGAATTAAAGCAAGTCGCTACTTTGAACAGATTGGCGGACGAGTTTGGTTTTGACGCAATATCACTTGGTGGTGTGATAGGTTTTGCTATGGAAGCCTCTGAAAAAGGGTTAATCCCTGAGAAGATTAGATGGGGCGATTTTAACGCGATTAAATTGTTGATTAATGATATTGCTTACAAACGTGGCTTGGGGGCTATTTTAGCAGAAGGAGTTCGCTCCGCTTCTGCAACCATAGATAAAGGTTCGAATGTTTGGGCGATGCATGTTAAAGGCTTAGAAGTCACAGCTTACGACTGCCACACTACACCAGGCATGGCTTTAGCTTACGGTACAAGCTCCATTGGGGCTCACCACAAAGACGCCTGGGTCATCACATGGGAAATAAAGACAGGCAGGGAAAAATATGGTGAAGAAAAGGTTAACCACTTAATCCAAACCCAACTTCTACGCGGTGGAGTTTTCGAGGCTTTAACTGTTTGTCGTTTCCCTCAAGGTTCACTGGGATTTGAACTTGAATGGTACCAAAAATATCTTCAGGCATCAACAGGCCAGAACTTCACAATGGAGCAGTTAAACCAGATAGGCGACCGAATACTTAACTTAATTCGCGCTTTCTGGGTGAGAGAATATGGAAGTAAGTGGAGCCGCGACTTAGATATACCGCCAATGCGTTGGTTTAAAGAACCCTTAACAGAAGGTCCATTGAAAGGGTCAGTGCTTGAATTAGAAAAATACTACACAATGCTCGATATTTACTATCAAAAGCGAGGTTGGAACAAAAACGGGATTCCAACAAAAGAAACTCTAGAAAAGTTGGGATTGGCTGACGTCGCAAGTCAGCTTCCATGAGCTAAGAGCCGCGATTCTAATATGATCGTGCGAAATACGCTGTCTCTTTAGCAGTCTCTTCACAAACTATACAGTTTGTGATAGGCTGCTCTATCTGGAAAGGTCGAATGCGAATAGTGGCACCTGTTTCGTCCTTTACTTTTGCTTCGCAATCAGGACTTCCGCACCATGCCGCCTTTATGAAACCGCCCTTTTCATTTAGAATCTTCTTGAATTCCTCATAGCTTTGAGCTGAACTGGTTTTCTCTTGCAAGATTGCTTTGGCTTTTGCAAGCATGTTGTCCTGTATTTCCATCAAAAGTTTCTCTACAGTTAAAGGAATGTCGACTTCTTTAACAGGGGTTTTCTGACCAGTATCACGACGCACCATAACAACTTGTTGTTGTTTAAGGTCCCTTGGTCCAAGTTCTATACGGATTGGAATTCCTTTGAGTTCCCACTGGTGAAATTTCCATCCAGGAGTGTACTCGTTACGGTCATCTAAAATAACGCTGACACCTTTGGCTTTGAGTAATGCTGCAATTTCCTTAGTTTTTGTTGCTATAGCTTCAGCTTCCAAGCCTTTGAAGGGAATTGGAACAATAACAACTTGAGTTGGAGCAACTTTAGGGGGCATAACTAGACCCTTGTCATCACCATGAATCATAATCATAGCACCAATAAGTCGTGTTGTGATGCCCCAGCTAGTCTGCCAAACGAAGTGATCCTGCTTGTCTTCACCTATAAATTTGACATCGAAAACCTTAGCAAAATGTTGTCCAAGATTATGGCTGGTTCCCATTTGTAGGGCTTTTCCATCAGGCATGATTGATTCGAGAGCTGTGGTATAGAGGGCACCAGCAAATTTTTCGCTGTCACTCTTAGTACCGACGACTACAGGAATAGCCAAGTAATTTTCCATTATATCCTTGTACTCGCTAAGTGCGTACATTACTTCGGCTTCGGCTTCTTGGCTAGTTGCATGTGCGGTGTGGCCTTCTTGCCACAGAAACTCGCGCGTCCGCAAAAACAATTTCGTCGCCTTCGTTTCCCATCTAACAATGTTGCACCATTGGTTAATTTTCAGAGGTAAATCTCTCCAGCTACGAATCCACTTGCTAAACATTGCGTACATTATGGTTTCGCTGGTGGGACGAACCGCCAGTTTTTCTTCTAATGTTGTTTCTCCTCCTTGTGTAATCCAAGCGACTTCTGGAGTGAATCCTTCAAAGTGCTCAGCTTCCTTTTTAAGGAAACTTTCAGGAATAAACATTGGGAAGTAAACGTTGCTGTGTCCTGTAGCCTTGATTTTTTGGTTAACAATTTCTTGAATTTTCTCCCAAACCGAATAGGCATCTGGTCGGATTATCATACAACCTTTAACTGGCGCATAATCCGCAAGTTCGGCTTTTAAAACAACTTGTACATACCACTCTGAAAAATCTTCATTTTTCTTAACTGTTATTCCAATATCGGACATGGGGATTCTCTTCTTCCATCCTTATGCCTACATCTGTATATAAAACCGTAACGGGGAAGATCACCCTGAAATTGCATCTTTTTAGATGATGTCTCAAAATATATGGAAAGTCAAAACAAGAACTCTTGCAAAAAGTATCAAAGGTTTAATTGGCAAATGATAAAAGAAACTATTTTCTGAAGAGCCCCTTTTTTTCAGGGTAATCTTTGCATTCGTAGATTCGAAGTTGCCTTTGTGGTTCAATGCGGCATCGTTTACGCGCGTTCTTACGTCTCAAAAGTGGGGCAAGTTGAAAGAAAGGACACTTGGAACAGAGGGTGCTCATGTTCCATTCCTACCTTGTCATCATTCTTCGAAACACTGGCAATGCAATTGCAATCATAACTACACCGAACGCTACGAGTATTATTAGTTCTGTAGATATCTGCGATATGCCTGCACCTAACACCATGACTTTTCGTAGAGCATCTGAAGCATAAGTTAAAGGTAGTAACTTTGAGATGTCTTGCATATACCATGGCATTTGCTGTATGGGGAAGAATACTCCGCTAAGGAACATCATTGGGAACATTAGTGTCATCATCATCATCTGTGCGGTCTCTTGGTCTTTAGTGAAGGATGTTATGACTATTCCTAAGCCAACGAAGCTAAATACGCCTAGCAACAAAAGGGCAAATACAAGTAGGATGCTGCCTTGTATGGCGACTCCGAATATGCCTATAGCTAACGCTAGGATTATGACACCTTGGATTAAGCCTCTGCCAGTTTGAGCTATAGTTTTACCCAGTAGAATCGATAACCTGTTAACTGGAGCAACCATCATGCCATCCATTGTTCCAACTTCTTTCTCCTGCGAAATAGCAACTGGTAGTCCAGTCATTACACTCATCATTACAGTCATAGCCATTATACCTGGAGCAATGAAGTCAAAGTAGCTCGGGTGACCAGAAACTACACCTTGAGTTTGCACATTAAAGGGTTTGATAACAGCTATGTTTGTCGTGTTAAGGTTTTGTTGAGCTAAGGCAGTTCCCATTGCGTCGAATACACCCCTAAGTGCGCCTTGTATTGTGGCTGAGATTTGCGGGTTGGATTCGTCGCTGACTATGATTATTGTACCTTGCTGTCCATTTATGACGCTTTGACTAAAGTTGCTTGGAATATCTATGCCACCTGCCAGTTCTCCTCTCTGAACCCTATCTTTGAGGTCTGCCATGCTGTTTACGTCTGTTATTATTAGCAGGTGGGTTTGGTTGTTTATTGCATTTAGACCTGTGATGAAGCCTTGGCTTGGCGTATATACGCCGTTGAAGCCTGAGTCCTCGTTTACCATTCCAACTTTCAAGTCGGTTATAGTACCGTTAGATGGATAGATGAAGCCAACCATAACCATCATGAACAATGGCATAACGATTAGAAGCACTAACCCGAGTCTGTTACGGAACAATTCTGTTAAGTCTTTTTTGGCGATTCTATAACTGTGTTGAAGAATTGTTTTTGCGGTCATATTTATCACCTTACTCTCCTTGGAGATACACCAAACCTTGGACCATGTTCCTGCTTGATTTTTTGGTCTGCGCTATCTCTAACTTCATGTCCGGTAATGTGCAAGAATACATCTTCAAGGGAAGGCTGCAAGTTTTGCATAGAAGTGATTTTTCCATTTTTTTCTCTAACTGCATCGATAATATTGTCAAAAGCTTCTTCGCCATGAACAATAAGGTGTAGTGTCGTAGAGTTTTCTTGAGTTACCGCGTCCGCGCATTTGAGTGTTTTAATGGCGGCTAACATGTCGGGGGTTAGATTTGCGATTTCAAGTTTTATAATCATGGTGTCTCCACCTGAAATTATCTTCTTAAGGTTAGTTGAAGTGTCTAATGCTATGATTTTTCCATGGTCCACTATGGCTATACGGTCACATAACAAATCAGCATCAATCATCATGTGTGTAGTTATAATAACTGTGGTTCCTTGATCCTGATTGAGTTTTTTTATGAAATCCCTAATTTCAACTGAAGACTGAGGATCCAACCCTAAAGTTGGCTCATCAAGAAATAGGACTTGAGGCATGTTAAGCAAGGCGCGAACTACATTCATTCTTTGACGCATACCAGTAGAAAACGTACCAACTTGTGCGTTTTTCCATTTTGTAAGTTGAACTAATTCAAGTAAATCATCTATTCTTTTATTCAATGTATCTTTTGGAATGTTGAAGAGGCTACCGAAAAATGAGAGGTTTTCTTTAGCGGTCAAGCGATTATAGATAATCATTTTTTCAGAAACAATGCCGATTAGCTTGCGTACTTCCATGTCGTTTTTTACTGTGTCGTACCCGCCGATTGTTGCAGTTCCCTTTGTGGGTCTTGACAGAGTAGAGAGCATACGTAGAGTGGTGCTCTTTCCTGCTCCGTTGGGTCCCAACAACCCGAAAATTTCGCCTTTTTTGACATCAAATGATATGTCATCTACTGCCGTGAACTTTTTGAACATCTTTGTTAGATGGTCAACTTCGATTATGGATTCATTTGCCATTTTTGTTACCACATCAGTTGGAATATTATTCAGTGCAATATATAGCGGTAAAATATAAGTATTACCCATATACATTATAGTTTTGAAACAAGATGGCATCAGAAACCGAAGACAAGACTACAGCAAACTGGATGAAAGAAGCCCAAAAAGGCTACATCCGTATGGGCGTGCTTATACTTCTCAACAAAAAACCTTCTCATGGCTATGAGATTATGAAAGAAATAAATAGCCGCACCAAGGGCTTTTGGCAACCTACAGCAGGTGGCGTTTACCCCATCTTGCGTGACTTAGAAAAATCAGGATATATCAAAGGCCATTGGCAAACCCAGAAAAACCGCAGATTAAAAATATACAAAATCACCCAATCTGGAGAACTAATACTCAGACATGCAATCGTTAAGCAGACAGAAATTTTCAATAACATCGGCGTACTTTTTCGGGAATTTTCTCGTGACGTCCTCAATGTTGAAGTTGAAGCTGATGGTTCAATGCCAACTATTCCATCTCCTTTTTCTGCTTTTCTTGATGAGGAGGTTAGCGCTAGTCGAAGCCTCCAAAAATTAGAACATGAAAGAAAACATATACGTGAAACTGTAAAAGCAATGCAGGAACGACTGAAGCTGCTCGATAAACGAATTGGGGAGCTTAAGAAAGAAAATAAACCAGATTCTTCAACGGAGAAAGCCTAAGTTCAATAAAAATATTTCCTGTGAATGGTGGCATAAAGTATTAAATCTGTGACTACTTAATTCCATTAGTGAGAGTGAAAATAACATGTTCCGTGTTAGAGTTAACAAAATTGAATCCAACCGAGACGTAGACGGTAACCTTGGAAAAAGAATTGAACTCCTCGAAGAACGAGAAGTTAACCCTTACATAGTAAGACCTCAATCAGACGAAGCCAAAATGGCGCAGGACATCATGCAAGCGCTTCAAACACAAATGCCATTTTTGCCTCAACGCACTCAGATGGCCACACCGAAAATAATTCTGTTCCTAACTGAACAAGAATACGACAATTTGGGCATAACCTTCGATGTAAATCAGGTTTACGAAGTTGCCCTCGAGAATCAAGCCATCCGTTTTAGGAAAGTTTGAGAAGTTCACTTCTCATTTCTTTCAGAACTGAATGGTTCGGATGAAAAGATAAAACGAACATCATATTTCTGAGTTTGCCACTAATTTCTTCCAAACCTGAAATTTTTCCTTCATCACAATACAGCGGTATAGGTTCATCACCATCATTTTCTTCATAATAAACGTAGATAGGCGAAGATGCCCTGTCGAGCCGAACCATCTCAAAATCCAAATTCAAACGTTTAGCAGTTTCTTTTGTAGCTGTTCTGACTGATTCTAACCGTTTCCCTCTTGAAACACCGGTTGAGGCATAAACCATCAGTTTCCCAAAATTTTCCTTAAACATGCTAATCAACTAAACTTCATATTATCAAAATCTCTTTTAAAATAAGCCTGGAAACGACGTTTTGCATCAGAGGAGAGTTCAATGAAAGTGAACACATGTTAAGTAAGAATTGTTGCTGTCTAAACCCAACAACAACTGTTTAAATCGCAAACAAGAGCCCCTTTCAATAATAGAGGTGAGAATAGAATGGCGATTGGAGAAAAACTTTGGGAAGGCAAGGGTAAAAGTGGAGCAAGCTTCATAAAATCAATAGATATGAACGGCGTAACTTCGAAGTATACTTGGACAGCTCAGATGAAAGGCATGGGGAAAGCAAAGGGCATAGATTGCAATTTAAACGTTACAGGCATGAGTTTGACTCCTCCAAAGGGTTTGGCTGTATCGACTGATCTAGGTATGATGGTGACTATGACAGGCGATATGGGCACAATAAAGGGCTATGATTTAATGAAAATGGTCCCTGGCAAGAATCCAACAAGCGTGGGTTTATGGAGTTTTATGACTATGTCCGAGAAACTAGGCTGGCTAAATGATACAGTTGCTCTGGTTACTTTTGAATCCGCTGACCCAATGTGGATGGAAATGAACATTACAATCTGGGAATGGAAGTAGCTTAGGTCTGAATTTTATGCAAGAACACGAAACATGGCATATGCCTGACTGGTGGTGCCAAAATGAAAGACCGGCAAACGACATTGCCTACTTTGAAAACATGTGCCGAGTAATTTTTCAGGCAGGCTTAAACTGGCAAGTAATTGACGGTAAATGGGCAACCACAAAGAAAGCTTTTGCAAATTTTGATATCAAAGAAATTGCATGCTTTACAGATTCAGACGTTCAGCGTCTCTTAAAGGATACAGGAATTGTCAGAAACAAAGGCAAGATAAAAGCAATCGTACAGAATGCCCAAAATTTCATAGCAATCGAAAAACGGTACGGGTCATTTCAAAAGTATCTCGACAGCCTCGATAAATCAAACAACTATGCGCTTGCAATCAAGGATTTAGTCAACACATTCAAGTGGTTAGGTCCACCTTCAGCAAGCCTTTTCTTGTATACTGTGGGCGAAAAAATCGATCCATGGTAAACAACACCATTTTTCTTTATTATTAAACTCATATTTTTAAATCTCAACTTCTTTTCTAATTCGAAGAATCTATATGAAAATTAGAGGACATATATTGGTTTCTGGGCGAGTTCAAGGCGTTTACTTTCGGCAGAGCACTCTGCAGGAGGCGCAAATTTTAGGCGTTAACGGTTGGGTGCGTAATCTGATGGATGGACGTGTTGAAGCGGTTTTTGAAGGTGAAGAACACGCGGTGAAAACGCTCGTCAACTATTGTCGCCAGGGTCCTCCATCTGCAAAAGTAAATAATCTGGAAGTTAGTTACGGACCTTTTAAGGGCGAATTTTCGACTTTTAAAGCACTTTAACTTTGTTAAGTTTTATGCTTGGGCACCCTGAAATGTGAATCTTTTCCGGCACTGATATACTCGCCGCCCATACCCTTCACGGCGGAAGCGATTTTTGCAAAGTTTGTCCCCAGAAAAGCCTTGGGTTTGATAATTATGAAGTCGCCTTTCTCTTCAAAGCCCAATCTAGATTCGAGTTCTTCTGGGAAGGACATGCGGATATCATCAAGTGATCTAAGTTTTGATGTTTCATGAGCTGGAGGCAAAGGTACTGAAGGCGCGGGGGTTGGCGTTTGATGTGATGGCTGAATTATTTGTCCAACCGCAAGAGACTTTAAAGAAGCAGAAATAGAACGCAATTCATCAGAAATCCTATTTACGGAAACAGCAATTGCATCAACTTTAACCAAAAGCTGATTTAGTTTTTCCTTATCGGTGCTCACAAAACACATCCTTCTTAAACTCCTAAATAATCCCAGCCGCTTATTAATTATTTGCAAACCAGCCAAAGTGAAAAAATTGTATGATGGAAATCGATGGAAGCCAAAAAAGCGGAAGCGGTACAATCCTTCGCCTATCCATAGCCTTGGCAACCATCACTAAACAACCTCTCCACATCACCAATATCAGGCAAAACCGACCACAGCCAGGCTTAAAACCTCAACATTTAGAGGCCGTGTTGACTGCAGGAAAACTATGCAATGCTAAAATCCAAGGGGCAAAACTTGGATCAAGCGAACTATGGTTTACACCCGACGAGATTGAAGGTGGCGATATTGAAGCTTTAATTGAAACCGCAGGAAGCATACCAATGTTGATGTTGGCTACCTTGCCTATTTGTTTGTTCGCCAAGAATCCAGTGCATTTGCATGTGGCAAAGGGCGGAACAGACACCATTCATGCTCCAACCATCAACTACTTACGTTTTGTATTTCTTCCAACCTTAAAAAAGATGGGCGTTGAATCTGAAATAACAATTCAAAAATATGGTTACTATCCTAAAGGCATGGGTGAAGTAACAATAACGGTTAAACCAAACCATCAATTAAAACCCATTGAGTTGAATAATTATGGAAAATTGCAACTCCATTAAGGGTGTATCTGTTTGCACTTTCTTAGCTGATAGAAAGGTTGCGGAACGACAAGCAGAAGCCGCGAAAGACTATCTCATGCAGAATGGTTTTAATCCAGATATTAAAGTCGTAAACGATCAATCGAACCACATTCAGAAGGGTAGTTCTATTGTATTGTGGGCTGAAACCGACACAGGTGTTACTTTAGGTGCGGACGCAATTGGAGAACTCAGAAAAATGAGTGAAGTCGTGGGAAAAGAAGTCGCGCAAAGACTAAGCGCCGAGCTCGAAGCTAAACCGACAGTGGACATATACCTTGCTGACATGCTTATTCCTTACATGGCATTTACAAGCGGAAAATCAGCTTTTCTTGCTCGAGCAGTATCCGAGCATATTGAATCTAATATTTGGCTTATGGAAAAAATGTTGAACGTTAAATTCACAATCCAAAAAGTAAACAATTTGTACAGGATAGAAAAAAGCTGACCGAAAATGCCCAGACCCTCTGTTTGCATTAAAGTTCCGAAAAGTCAAGGTGAAAAAACAATTAGGTTAGCAACAAAGTTTGGACTCGCGGACAAATCTTTGGTTATTCAACGTGAAAACGAATCTCTCTGCATTCCTCTGGTCAGAGAACCAGAAGGTATCGAATTAACAACTTTGGAAAGTCAGATACATAAATTTGCAATTTACTTCGCTGTTTTCAGCGAAAAACAACTTCCTCCAGAAACCCTAACTCAAGCCCTCCAGGATAAACTACCAAATGAGTTGCTTGCTAAAGTTCCTCAAGCCTTCGATATAATTGGTGACATTGTTGTTATTGACATCCCTCCTCAGCTTAAAGCATATCAGAGCTTAATCGGCGAGGCAATTCTGGCTACGCAAAAAAACGTAACAACAATTCTCGCTAAAGCCAGCGACATTAGTGGTATTTTTCGGGTTCGCGATTACGATTACATCGCAGGAGAAAAAAAAACTGAAACTATTCACAAAGAATTCGGTTGTCAATATCATGTTGACATAGCTAAAGCATATTTTTCGCCTCGACTGTCGCATGAGCATGAACGAGTAGCGATGACTGTGCAAGTTGGCGAAACAATAGCAGATTTATTTGCTGGTGTTGGACCCTTCTCAGTGTTAATTGGTAAACGAAATCCGATTGCGAAAGTTTACGCTGTGGATCTTAATCCTGATGCTTTTAATTTTCTTAAGGTTAACGTGAGAGTAAACAAAGTGGAAAATAACGTATACCCAATATTGGCAGATGCACGGGAAATCGCTGCAACCACGCTTAAAGGTTCCGCAGATCGGGTAATTATGAATCTACCAGAAACAGCCATCGACTTTGTTGACGCAGCTTGCAACGCAATAAAACCTGAAGGGGGAATAGCTCATTTCTACAGCTTTGTCCGTTCACCTGACACTATAGAAGACCTCAAACAACGCTTCATGAGATTAGTTGAAAAGAATAATCGAAAAGTTGAGTCTTTTCTTTATGCAAAAAGTATTCGCGAAACCGCACCGTTTGAGTCTCAAGTGGTATTAGACGCTAAAATCGTTTAACTCTCTACTTTAAGCGTTATTTTGACTTTTTGTTTAGGGTTCTGGAGTTTTTCCACAATTTCTCTTGATAAATCACTTGAGGATTTATCAGCCCAAATCGCCAACGTTCTACTGCAGATATAATCACTCTTCCTAATTACAATGTCAGTCGGGTGACACAAACAAAGCTTAGGTGAGCCAACAGCTTTGATTTCTTCTCTAAGGTCTCCCACTTCGACTGTGATAGTCAACTTAGCGTTTGGCTTACGAAGTTCCTCCTTGAATTGGACAGCTTAAATCTGCGACAGATTTGTCAGCTGACATTGCCACTATGCAATCACCCTTCAAAGAAACATGAATATCCTTAGTGAACATCAAAGTCGTTGGGTGGACCGCATGAATATTTGCATGTCCAAGCGCCCAAAATACCTCTGTTGTTTGTTTAATGGTCAAGATTACTCATTAACCTCAGTTGAATCCACTTTTCCATCTCCATCCAAATCAAACCCCTGAATCGCCACAGCAAAAGTGTCTTCACCATCGTATTTTTCTAGAGTTTTTTTCCAGAAATTCGTCAAAGCCAACACGCACGCTTTAGTTCCTACTGCCTTGTTGCCAGCTAAAACCACAATGCGTTTAGTTTCATCCCACGGATTCACAATTTTGGCGACAACGCCCAGAAACGTCGGAAGTATAAACTTGCCCAGTCTTCTTCGATGATAGACCGCCAAGCAAAAAACCTTGCCCAGAAGATTGCATAATAAATTTGATGGGTAAATAGTCATTTATTTCCTGTGTTAATAGGTTAGTTCCAGGTCCGCCAACTAGAATTAGGTTATTTTTTTCTTCCTTCTCCACCTTCACATCGACGTCCAACTTCACAGCAAACTCCGTTGGCATCTTGGCGAATTGCCCAAGAAAGAGGGCTAAATGCGCGGCATAATGGCCATCTCGAGCGCTAGTTTTGAATGGTCCGTGTGGCAGAGGACTGCCGACAACGATTTTTCCGTCGAAGATACCGTTGTCTATGAATTCTTTGAAGAACTTTTGCAACTGCTCATGAAGGCTTATGGAGCACATGTTTTGGATTGGTTTGTATCCTTGTGGAAATTCGATTCCAAATGCTGGAGAAACAGTTTTGTAATATTTCGCTGTTGCCCCCTTCTTTTTTTCTTCACGCACAACCATTATGGCTTTTGCTTTGGCGAGTATTCTAATGTGATAATAAATTTTTTGTTCATGCATGCCCAGTTGCCTAGCAATTTCTAAAGGGTACATTTCTTTTTTTGAGAGTATTGTGAGAATTTTCCAGCTAAGGCTTCCGAGGATCGTTTTTAGATTTTGGGGGTCGGTTAGGACGCTGATTTCTTTTACTTCTTGAATGTTGTCGTGGTCTTGAAGTAGAAGTTTTCTTTGCATTTTGTTCACTAAGAATAAGCCAAGGTACTATAAAAAATTTATTTGTAAGGGTTCAAAATATCTTGTGAAAAAAGTTGTCTTCAGGCTTCGTTGCATTCAAATTGGGTGGTGGACTCTTAAAAAAAACTTTTTAGTAGTCAAACTCTTATGTTAAAAAAGCTTAATAGCAAAACTCGGTCTCCATAAGGACATTCAATACAAGAATCGCTCGAAGGCATCAAAAAATGTGTGGAATATTTGGCTGTATTTTAAAAGAAGGAAACGCTGCACCCCTCATCCATTCATCTCTAAAACATTTAGAATATCGAGGCTACGATTCAGTCGGCATAGCAACAATCTCGGATGGAAAAATCTTCATAAAAAAAGATGCAGGCAAAATCGACGAGGTAGACAAAATTGTCAACCTCGACAACATGCCCGGCAGTATAGGCATAGGACACACTCGATGGGCAACTCATGGTGCACCCTTAAAAATTAACTCTCACCCCCACACAGATTGTAAAGGCGAAATAGCAGTTGTTCACAACGGAATCATTGAAAACTTCATGGAGCTCAAGAGTGAACTGGAAAACCTCGGTCACGAGTTTGTTTCAAAAACAGACACCGAAGTTATGCCTCATCTAATTGAGGAAACACTCAAACAAAACCCCAAACTTAGTCTTCAACAGGCAGTGACGGAGAGCCTTAAACGAATCGAAGGCTCCTACGCATTTGCCATCATCTCGACACGTGAACCCGACAGTATTATCTGTGCTCGAAATGAAAGCCCATTAGTCTTAGGAATCAATGACAACGGGGTCTTCTGTGCGAGTGATATTCCCGCATTTTTGGATGTGACTAACAAAGCCGTTATGATAAACAACGGCGAACTCGTCATTCTTACCTCTGACGGATACGAAATCCGAAGAATCTCAGATAACAGCACCATAGAGCGTGATCCCATAACCGTTGAGTGGACTGCAGAAATGGCGGTTAAGCAGGGTTATCCGCACTTTATGATAAAAGAAATCCATGAACAACCCGAAACCTTACGCAACACTCTACGTATCCAGGACCATTACTTGGATTTACTTGCCACTTTTCTAGACCGAGCTACCGAAGTGTTTCTGGTTGCCTGCGGAACAAGTTACCATGCTTGCCTTGCGGCTTCCTATATGTTTTCCAAATTGGCATTCTTGCCAACTTATCCAGTTTATGCTTCTGAGTTTTTAGAGCAATGTGGCAAATCTGTCAGCATCGACAGCACCATCTTAGCTGTTAGTCAATCAGGCGAAACCGCAGACACAATTGCCGCAGTAAGTTGTGCACAACAACGTGCAGCAACTGTGCTAAGTTTAACCAACGTTATTGGTTCAACTATGACTCGGATTTCCAGAGTTTACATTGGGACCCAGGCAGGTCCAGAAATCGGTGTCGCCGCCACTAAAACATTCACCTCGCAGCTCTCCGTTTTAGCCCAGCTCGCTTTGAAAGTTATCCAAGAAGCGTGGCAAGATATCTCAAGATGAAATGGATTGCCTTGAAGAGAACCTCAAAAAGATGCCGGAAGACGTAGAAACAATTGTGCGGACACAGGAAGGAAAAATTAAAAAAATTGCCAAGAAATATGCGGCCTGTAAAGTGTTCTTCTTCTTAGGTAGAGGCATAAGTACCGCCACAGCGTTTGAAGGCAGACTAAAACTCATGGAAATCGCTTATATTCCATCCATCGCGTTTCCCGCAGGTGAAAGCAAACATGGTCCCATTAGTCTTATCGAAAATGGTTTCCCAGTTGTATTCATATGCCCTAGAGACGACACGCATAAAACCGTTATCGGGAACATTATGGAGATGAAAGCTCGAGGCGCGCACATAATTTCCGTCATAGAGGAAGGCGACGAAGAAATCAAGTCTTTATCAGAAGATTACATCGAAGTACCCAAAGGTATTCCAAGTGTGCTCTCACCCATTCCTTTTGCCGTACCTTTACAGTTGCTAGCATATTATGTGTCTTTGGAAAAAGGCTTTAACCCTGATATGCCTCGTAATTTGGCAAAATCAGTCACTGTAAAGTAACCTTTATTTTCTTTTTCTTATCCGAACCATTTTTCCAGCGAGACTTTGCCTTTCTGTTTTTTGTTACCAGCAGTCATTCTGTCTAAAGATTTTTTAATTCGATCTTCACCAAATTCTTTTTCCCTGGACATAAAATCAATTAATTTTGTTTCATCAGGTTCTCTCCATTCTATTTTGTAGTTGTCAGTGACTTCTGGGTGAAGAAAGATTTTCCGTATACAGTTCGGTTCAACAGGAAAGCTAGGATTCTTTATATGAGGTATAGCATTTTCAATTGTGCCATATTGTTTGATCAATTTCAATGATGTTTTTGGTCCTAGCCCCTTTATGCCATCAGGGTTGAAATCAGTACCAATCAATATTCCGACATCAATTAATTGTTCACGAGTCAATTCACATTGTCCAAGAGTTTTTGACAATTCAATTACTTCAGGAATAACCTCGACTCGCGTTTTAGTGCCTGCACGTTTTCTTGTGCCTGAGATTGTTACATTTCTAAGTAGTTTAGGTGCTCCAAAAAGAAGACTATCGTAGTCTTGGCTTGCACAAAAATCTGCATCACCCTTTTTTGTCATGTACGCCGCTTGCGCTTCGCCTTCACTTGGAGCTTGCACCCAAGGTAATCCCATTAGGTCTAAGAGTTTTTTGCTGTCGTCTCGCATGTAATCTTTCATGCTTGTTGCCATTGAAGCAAAGGTTCGCATTTTGGTCGTGTCGCCTCTTGCCACGGCTTTTGCGTAGCTGGCGATGGCTTCGACTTTGACTTGTTTTCGCCGTTCTATTTCTGCTGACTTTAGAGTGGGTGGGGTGCCATCGAAAACATAGATTGGTTTTATACCCATTTCAACCAGGTTGCTTGTTCGGTAGAATAAGCCACTTAGATGGCTTGTGATTTTTCCTGTGCTGTCTTTGAGCGGGGTTCCGTCGGGTTGGCGGATGATGCTTAGAAACTGGTAAATAGCGTTGTATGCGTCAATGGCTATGATTTTACCGCCCAGGTCTTCAAGTTTTACCTGGGTTTTTGGTATTAGGTCTTTGAAGTTTACGCCCAAAACGATTCCACAAATAAAGTAGGCAAGAACCCAACTTAATAAATTTACGAAACTATTAAAATTTAAAAATGTGAAATAATCATCATTCTAGTCGAATTCTATGAATAATTATGGATCATCGAGTCTATGATTTTCAATAGAACTCTAATTAACTCATAAACAAATGTAGCTAAAGAATTTTTTGAAACCATTTTTTTCTGTAGCAATAAACCCTGATTCCAAGCATAGCAGATATAAGGAACCCTTACAATATGAACGGCAAAGAAGTGTCACAGTTATGTCAGAAAAATTATCCCTCGTAACATGCACAAGCTGCGGAAAACCAATCCCGCCTGGTAGCGAATCTACAAAATTCCTTTGCCCAAACTGCGGTGAAATCCAAATTAAACGAGACGGAAAATGCCGTAAATTTGGCCGACTTTATAAATGCCCAAAATGTGGCTTTAGCGGACCATAAAAGGCGTATTTTCATGGGTAGCGTATTAGTTACATACAAGGTTTTTCCAGAAGACATAGTTCCAAGTTTTGATGACCTCAAAGCAAAAATCAAAGGGGTTCTACCCGAATTTGCATCAATTGAAGGATATGGTGAAGAACCCGTGGCTTTTGGGCTCATCGCACTTCTTGTTCAAATAAAATACCCTGAAGACAAATCAGGTCTAGTAGATGAATTTGAAGAAAAATTAGCAAAAATTCCAGGTGTAAGCCAAGCACAAACCTTTCAAATACGCCGAACAAGCCGCGATTAAAAACTATAATCCTAAAACCTATAATTCATATCCTTAACAAGAATAGAACGTCTTTACGCTTACACTTCAAAGTTTATATAGGGATAACCGCTTTTTCAAACCCATATCCCTAAACTAGAATCAAAATCATTTAGGAGAATTTTATATGAGTGAAGTACAACTACGCGTTGGAGACGCCCGGCAAAGAGATGTTGGTAGAGGAATCGCCAGAATTGACCAACGAACCATGCAGAAGCTAGGTATTAGTGCTGGAGACGTAATCGAAATTGTTAACAAACGTACAACCTCAGCAATCGCTTGGCCTGCATACAGCGAGGACCAAAACCGCGACATAATACGAATTGACGGCTTCACCCGTAAAAACAGCGGTGTTGCCATAAACGAGTATGTGGTTATACGCCCTGCTAAAGTCAAAACCGCCCTTGCTATGACACTTGCACCTGTGGATATGCGTCTAAATGTAGATGAGGACTTCACGAACTTCGTTAAAAATCGACTGATGGAGCGCACTTTGGTCGAAGGCGACACCACCCTAGTAATGATGCTTGGTCACGCTATCCCATTCATGGTCTCAAAAACCAGACCGCATGGCATCATAAAAGTAACTGCCGAATCACGACTAACCATTCTCAACGAGCCAGCACCCGAAGGTAAAGGTCTGCCTAGAACAAATTACGAAGACATCGGAGGATTGCAAACAGAAATGCAACGTGTCCGAGAAATGGTTGAGTTGCCTCTTCGTCATCCAGAACTTTTCCAGCGCCTGGGCATTGAACCTCCAAAAGGTGTATTGCTCCATGGTCCACCTGGTTGCGGCAAAACCCTCTTGGCGCGTGCAGTTGCTAACGAATCAGAAGCCAACTTCTACTCCATTAACGGTCCCGAAATTATGAGTAAATTTTATGGGGAATCTGAAGCACGACTTCGAGAGATTTTCCAACAAGCTCAGCAAAACGCACCAAGTATAATATTTGTCGATGAACTAGACGCTATAGCGCCTAAACGTGAAGAAGTCACAGGTGAAGTAGAAAGGCGTGTTGTGGCTCAACTTCTTGCATTAATGGACGGTTTGTCTGGCAGAGGAAACGTTATTGTTATAGGTGCTACTAACCGTCCCGGCGCACTTGATCCAGCTTTGCGTCGACCAGGACGCTTCGATAGAGAAATAGAAATTGGAGTTCCAGACAAGAAAGGCCGTTACGAAGTTCTTCAAATCCACACGCGTGGAATGCCACTTGCAGAAGACGTAGACCTTCTTAGACTCTCAGCCATGACTCACGGATACACAGGCGCCGACTTATCAGCACTGGGAAGAGAAACCGCAATGAAAGCGTTAAGACGCTATTTACCCCAAATCAACCTCGAAGAAGAACGAATTCCACCCGCTGTCCTTAGAGAAAATGGAAGTTACAATGGAAGATTTCCTTGGTGCATACAAAGAAGTTACTCCAACTGCAATGAGAGAAGTTTACATCGAAGTCACTACAGTTCACTGGGACGATGCCGGCGGACTTGAGGACGTAAAACAACGTCTCAAAGAAGCTGTTGAATGGCCCATAAAGAGTCCAGAAATATTCACAAAACTTGGAATACGACCTCCTAAGGGCATATTGCTTTATGGTCCACCTGGTTGCGGCAAAACATTACTTGCACGCGCTGTAGCAACTGAAAGCGAAGCCAACTTCATATCCATTAAAGGACCAGAAGTATTTAGCAAATGGGTTGGAGAATCGGAGAAAGCTATCCGTGAAGTCTTCCGAAAAGCCCGCATGGCCGCGCCTGCAGTTGTATTTCTTGACGAAATTGACTCTCTCACTCCTAAACGAGGCATGGGTATGTCTGACAGCGGTGTTTCAGAACGCGTTATAAGCCAACTGCTAACAGAAATGGATGGAATTACAACTTTGCAGGACATAGTTGTTGTTGCTGCTACTAACCGACCCGACATGGTTGACTCTGCTGTGATGCGTCCAGGACGCTTTGACCGCTTAATCTATGTACCTGAACCAGACGAGAAAAGCCGAATGCAAATCTTCAAAATTTACACTAAAGGAATGCCAATCTGTAAAGATATCGACTTAAATCAACTTACAACTGCCACTAAATACTATTCTGGAGCAGACATAGAGTCACTCTGCCGAGAAGCCGCAATGCACGCTTTACGAAGAGACATAAACTCAACTGAAGTCACCATGAAAGATTTCACAGAAGCACTGAAAGAAATGGGTCCCTCAATAACACCTGACATGGAAAAATGGTACAAGAGCTTCATGCAGCAAATTCGACAAGTACAAAAGCCACAAACCCCAATTGCATAAGAAGGAACAATTATGCCGCAAATAAAAACTTGGAAAACACGCCCAGCCTACTTCTATCTTCTAGAAGTTCTGACTAAGAAAGGCGACTTAACTGACGACGACCTCTTTGAGCAGCTAAAAGACGAGTATGAAGATTTAGGTTTCAAAGACTTCAATGAGCTATTGCTAAAACTTGAGGTAAGCGGCAGAATTCGCACTTCATCAATGTCAAGGGGTAAACGCCGAATAGAATTAGTTCAACCACGATAGTCTGCCTGCCTTCCAAGAAATTAAACTCTCTTGTTTTATTTACCTTGAAATAAATCAAGGTTTTTTAAACTTATTTTTATTTATCTGACTTATTTAGGGTAATAAATCCCTCTGAAAAGATAGACTCCTGGTGTGATTCCTCTCCCCTTATATAAAAGAAAAATCCAATAACTTACGATGATGGCACATACAATTCAACCTTCAGATGCGATAATTGTAGGAGGAGGTCCAGTTGGTTCATACGCGGCTTTAAACTTGGCTAAACTTGGTGTGAAAACCACGGTTTTTGAAGAACACTCAACAATTGGTTTTCCTTCTCATTGTGCAGGTCACATTAGTATCAAAAGCTTAAGAAGCATGGGTCTTTATCCGCTTCCAAAAGGCATAGTTGAGAACACTTTTTGCGCTGCCAACTTTCATTCGCCGCTTGGTTCCAAGTTCTCAGTTAAACTTTCTTGTCCAGTTACATTAGCTTTGAATCGGGCTCGGTTTGATCAATTTCTTGCTAATCAAGCTCAAAATGCTGGAGCAAGCTTAGTTTTAGGTTCTCATGTACAATCATTACTGTTGATGAATGGCTGCGTTAAAGGCATAAAAATTAGGCAAGCAGATGGCTCTGAGGAGAAAGTCCATTCTAAAATCGTGTTGGATGCTGAAGGTGTGTCCTCAAGACTTTTAAAACAAGCCGGATTAAAAGCACTAAAATCCAAAGGGCTTGTTTATGCAGTTGAAGTCGAGGTTGATAGAGTGCAAGATGTTGACCTTGAAGCGGTTGAGGTATATTTTGGCAAAGCTTATGCTCCAGGCTTTTACGGTTGGCTAATTCCAAGACGAGATGGATCAGCCAAAGTGGGTTTAGCAACAAACCATGGCGATCCACGCCAGTTTCTTAAAAGGCTCATGGTTAAGCATCCCGTTGCTTCTAAACAGCTAAGCAAAGCCAAAATAACACAGACAGGCTATCATGCCATTACTCTAGGCGGACCCATCACCACGTCTTATGCTGATGGTTTCTTAGCTGTCGGCGATTGCGCTTCACAAGTTAAACCAACAACAGGCGGCGGAGTAATCTTTGGGTTAACAGCTGCCAATGTTGCCGCAGAAGTCGCGAGTCAAGCAATAGCTCGAGATGATTTATCATCGACTTTTCTGCAAACGTATCAGAAACGTTGTAATAAACTGCTAAAATTCGATTTCCTTGTCATGCTTAGAATAAGGCGATTTCTAGATTCTCTCTCAGATGAGCGGCTTGATGAAATGCTTCGGGTCTGTGGAAAGTTAGGCTTAGACAAGGCATTACGGGATGTTGATGAAATTGATTTCCAAGGCAAAATGCTTTTGACTGCTGTTAGAAAACCTTCAATGTTGGCGGCTTTGACTTACTTTGGATTGCTTTACTTATCTGCAAACCCTTAAAATCTCGATTATTAACCTATAAGCGGGATAAAATGAGCGCATTTGAATACAAGCAAGTTCTCGTGTTTCGGACAGATTTGCAAATGAGTAAAGGTAAGATTGCAGCTCAAGCTGGGCACGCAGCGGTTTCTTCTGCTCAAGATGCCTATACACACCACAAGAAATGGTGGGAGGCATGGATGTTTGAGGGACAAAAAAAAGTTGCAGTTAAAGTTGCGGATGAAAAAGAACTTGGTGAACTTGAAGAAGGTGCAGACCAGTTAGGTTTGCCTCATGCTCTCATTGTTGATAGAGGTTTAACTGAGGTTCCTGAAGGGACAATAACTTGTTTGGGTATTGGTCCTGCTCCATCGGGAATGATTGATCGGTTAACGGGCAAATTAAAGTTGTTATAAGGCGATTTTTTGCAGATTTCCGAAATTGAAAAGTTGCTTGGAATAGATGTGTATGCCAGCATAAGTGAAGGCGTTGGGGGTGTCATTCGGGAGTCCGTTGATGATTTTGTGGTTGAAGAGGTTCTTGTGGATGGTTCCAAAGCAAGTATTAATGGAGAAGTTCCAAGTAGAGTGTTAGGTTCGTCACTTCAAAAACAACGTTTTTTGCTGTGCGTTTTGGTTAAGCGGAACTGGGATACATTCATTACGGTGAAGAATATTGCGAAGGTCTTAGAGATTGATCAAGCCAGAGTTCAGTTTGCCGGAATCAAGGACGCAAAAGCAGTTACTGCACAACATATTACTTTAGAAAACATTTCGATGGAAGATGCAGGAAAAATTGACATTAAGGAAATTTCGGTTCACCCTATCGGTTATGTTCGTAATATGTTGTCACTTTTCTATCTTTTAGGCAATAATTTCACCATAACGATCAAAGCAATCAATGGTTCAGAAGCTTCTGTTAAAGAAAATATGACGAAAATAATAAAAGAAATAGAAGACTTCGGCGGGGCACCAAATTTTTTTGGGCATCAACGCTTCGGAACAACTCGCCCTATCACGCATTTGGTTGGAAAAGCACTAATTAAAGGCGATTTTGAGCAGGCGGCGATGCTTTTTCTGGCTAAACCCAGTGTTTATGAACATCCCATTTCAAGACAAGCTCGACAAGAATTGGAGACAACAAAAAATTTTAAGCATGCAAAAGAGAATTTCCCAAAACAATTGCGTTTTGAACGAATAATGCTTAATTATTTGGCAGATAAGCCTGATGATTTCGTTGGGGCTTTTCAATGTTTGCCTATAAAGCTTCAAGCGCTTTTTGTTCAAGCACACCAATCCTACTTGTTCAATCGTTTTCTAAGTGAACGACTGAAGCATGATTTGCCTTTGAATGAAGCCTTAGAGGGGGATTACGTTGTTGGCGTTGAACGTTCTGGATTACCTCTGACTTCTGTTGCGAAAATTGCAGACACTGAAAACCTATCTGAAGTTAACACTCAAATTAAAGCTGGAAGATTGCGTTTGGCTCTTCCCATTTTTGGGGTAAAACAAAAGCTCTCCAAGGGGGTAATGGGGCAAATTGAGCATGATGTTTTGGAGCAAGAAGGTATAGGAACTACCCATCTACCTTTAAACGTGCTATCACAGACAGGAGGAAAAGGTGGTTTGAGAGCGGCTCTCGCTCCAATTCGAGACTTTAGACTGCAAAGCATTTCGTCGAATGCCGCCGGCGAGGGAGTTCAGGCAAAGGTTAGTTTTATGTTACTTAGAGGATCTTACGCCACAGTTATTTTAAGGGAAATAATGAAGCCTTCCGACTTGATAACTGCTGGTTTTTAACGAGTTATCGAAAAGACATTTTATAAACTAGTGATTAATTCATTATTTGTTAGGAAGCTTCTTTTATGGAAACTGAAACTCCACATCAATGCGTTATTCCTATTCATAAACCAAATCGAAAAGAACTAATTTTCTTTTTTGCTTCCGGAGTTTTGGTAAGTATTCCCTTTGCGACTTTCTTCGAATCATTTGTTCCGACAGGAGGGTTTTCTGCAGCTTTACTCCTTGTTGTTTTTGCACCTCCCATCGAGGAAATTGCTAAAGTTTTTCCTTTGTTTTATAGGCACGGGGAAACTGAACGGTCGATTGTTACTCTGGGTCTGTTAATCGGATTAGGTTTTGGCGCTGCAGAGTTCGTAGAATATGTTTTCTTATTAGGTGCACCCGTTATTGGCAGTATACCGCACCTTATTTTTCATGCATCAAGTGCAACTATAACCGCTTATGGAATTTCAAAGAAAAATCCTCTGCCATACTTCTTGATTGCGGTGTCTCTTCATGCCACGAACAACTTTTTTGCTTTCTCAACAAACATACTCGGGGTCTTTGTACAAGTGATTGTTTTAGTAATTGTTTACATTTTAGCTTGGAATTTCTACCATAAGGCTTCAACGGAAAAGATGGTTGTTTAGCATACTCTATCTGTTCGGGTCAGATCCCTGAGCCTGTTAACACCATCTATCTCCAAAATGAAGTCAGCCACGCTTTTAGGAACCAACTCAATCCAACTATCGTCTTTAAGCATTTTTTCGCGCACAATTGTTGACATGTAGAGTTTTCTCTCAAATAAGGGAATGGTTTTGACTTCGTATCCAGCTTCCATAAAAAGCCTTTTTGTTAAGGGCTCATTAGAAATCAATACATTAAATTTTGGTGTATATCCTAAAACAGCGCTGACCCAAAGCATATGAAGGTGAACGTCTGGTACCGGTACAACCCATAATTTAGAGTAATCAACTCCGGCCTCTAATAGTGCTTTTCGAACCATAACCAGCCTTTCGCCTGCCGTAAAGGGGTTTTTGGCATTGTGACTATATTGGGCGCTCCCGATTACAATAACCAATTCATCAACTTGTTTTAAGGCATATTTTATGGCGTCTAGGTGTCCTAAATGAAAAGGCTGAAATCTTCCAACATAGAGACCTCGGTTAACCATGGTGCTCACTTGCTTTGAGTGGGGTTCGCATGAATTTATGATTTGCGTAAAATCGTTTAAACAAAATTTTTGAGAACATACTCAACGGGAAAAACCGTAAGTAGCTTATCATTTATTTCAATTATTTTCGAGGAAGAAAATCCACGTTTTTCTCTGGATAATAATTGTATCTTATTTTCTAAACCAAGACCGTAGCCGCCCAAGGCAAAGTTAGATCTAACAACCCTATGGCAGGGAACAAGGGGTGCGAAAGGATTAGATGCCATAATGTTTCCTACTGCTCTTGGGCCTCCTCCAGCAGCTTTGGCGATAGCTCCATAAGAAGTCACGTATCCAATTGGAATTGCTTCGGTTGTTTTAAGGACTTTTTTGGTGTAAGGTGGTAAATGAGATATTGCTAAAGAAAGGTTTGCGTCAAATTTTTTTCCATCATAAATTTTTTTCAAAGTCGTGAAGATATTTTTGACGGAAGGTACTGGTTCGTGAAAAACCTGAAAAGCCATGTTGAAGGGCACGTTACTTAAAACGTTTTTTAGGGTTGTTTGATAGTCTGCGCCAAAAGAAGTGGTGATGATTTGTTGCTTGTTCAAGGCGATTGCAAACCATGTGTGCTCGATATTTTGCGCGTAGATTTCTATCATTGAGTTTGCCTTTCTTTTGATGGTAAATGGTGAATGTTAAAAGTTATTGCGGTAAAAGGTATTTTTGTTGGAACAATCTATGCATGTTGCAACCAACTTCACGTTGTCAAACGATGATTTGGGTGCAATAAAACTTTTACTTGTAACTTCGATATAACCAATGGATTTGCCACATTTATGGCACCTTAACGGTTTAGACTCCCCCATATCGGGTCACTTCGATATTCTATAATGGTTATAAGTAACCTTAATAATTTGTCTTGTGTATATCAAGAAAAGGCGAAAATTATGGAAGGTTATGGATCACAATTACCAGGGTTACCGAATATTCCCCAAATCCAACTGATGCCGCAAGACCAACAGCAGCAAAACCAAGGTCAACAAGCTCAGCAAGGCGGCGGATGGATGCCTGGTGCCACTACAGTAGGTGCAATCTTCGCAGGAGGAGTAATTTTAGCTTCTGAAAAAAGAGTCACTTACGGCAACTTCATCATGAGCAAAGGTGGCAAAAAAGTCTTTAAAGTAACCGATCGTATCGGTGTTGCTTGTGCAGGATTAGTTGGAGATATGCAGATCCTCGCCAAAGAAATGCAGGCACAAGCCAGCCTCTTTAGCATGGATGTCGGAAGACAAATTAGTGTGCGTTCATCGGCAAAACTTTTAGCCAACGTACTTTTCAATCGTCGTTACTCACCCTTGTTTACTCAAACAATTGTAGGCGGATTAGATGAAGAAGGCTCATCACTCTATGTACTTGATGTTTTAGGTTCTTTAATTCCAGACAAATATGCGGTTGTGGGTTCAGGAACTGAAACCGCCATGGGTGTTCTTGAAGAAGGTTATAATGAAACAATGACGGCACAAGAAGCAAAAGAACTCGTGACGCGTTCAATAAAGTCAGCTATTAGCAGAGATTCCATGAGTGGCGATGGAATAGACTTCCTTATTATAACCAAGGAAGGCATCACCGAAGAATCCATAAAGTTTTAAAAAAAACATTTTTCTTTACATTTTTTAGTTTATTGAGAGGTTGAGCAGCGCCTAAGAAGGAAATTACTATGCCGTTTGAATTAACTCAGGAAGAAGGAAAGTTTCTAATTCAATTAGCGCGTAAAACAGTAACACAGTATTTGAAAACCAACAAAGTTCTAAAACCGCCAAAAGATACACCAAAAAAACTCTTTGAATGCTGCGGCGTTTTTGTAACTATCAGCATCCCAGTTATGGGTGAGAAAGAGCTTCGAGGTTGTATCGGCTACCCCTACCCAACAAGTCCACTTGTTGAGGCAATGATCGATTCTGCCATAAACGCTGCAACACAGGATCCCAGGTTTGAACCATTAACACCTGATGAACTAGACAAAGTTGTTTTCGAGGTTAGCGTGTTAACGCCACCAGAACTTGTAGATGTAAAGAATCCTAAAGAATACTTAAACAAAATTAAAGTTGGTCAAGATGGTTTAATTGTCGAAAGAGGTTCCTACAAAGGATTACTTTTGCCTCAGGTACCCGTGGAATTGAGCTGGGGTGAAGAAGAATTTTTGTGTCAATGCTGTATGAAGGCGGGTTTGCCTCCAGACACCTGGCTAACAAAAGAAGCAAAAATCTACAAGTTCAAGGCGATAGTCTTTGACGAAATAACACCTAACGGCGAAGTCAAACGTCTGAATCTTACTAAATAAACGGTTAGTCCAGCAATGTTTCAACTATTGAAACAGCCCTATCTAAACCTTTGAACTTATTCGAGAATAAGGTTTAGAGCTTGCACATTTTTGTTATAGGTTTCTTTTTCTTTTTCCATTTTCTTGACTGCTTTTTCAAGTTGGCTTTTGTTTTTTACGGTGATAGAGCAGTTTAGATCTTTAAGTTTAGCTGCGTTTCCCAACTGTTCAGGTTGAGTGGGAATGCAGATGCTTGGCTTAGCATACTTAATGGTTTCAAAGCAAGTCGCATGGCCGCCGCTAAATATCACGAATTTAGAGTTTCTCATTGCTTCCTGTCTTTCTTGTGGTGAAAGCCAAGTGTGGAGTTCACAATTACCGATTTTAGTTGAAACTCTCTTTCCTGGAGTTCCTAAACTTATGATGCATTTTGTTTTGAGTTTTTGAAGTACTGGAATGATTGTTTTTGTTAGCTTTGCTCTTGTTCCAACTGGTCCGCTAATTGGAGCAAAAACGTGTTCATGAGAACCACTGACCAGTGTTGTGTCAACGAATGCTCCCACGTACTCGATATTTCCCTTCAGTCCTACCTGGTCCAAGTTGCCAATACTGTACTCAGACACAGTGAAGGGTGGCGGGTTATCTGGAATTATTATTTTTGAGCATTGTTTAATGTACCGTTCAACCACGCGTTCGCCTGGGCTAAGAAAAGCTGAGAAGCCATAGCTTGGTCTTATCATGTTAGCAATGTAGATTGAAGGAATTTTCCACCTTTGAGCAAGCCGAAGCGCGTTTATGTCCCCATCTGCGATAAGTATGTCGGGTGCAATATCGTGGAGTTTTTCTCTTAAGTCGTAGTATCGATGGATGGTTTCCATCGCATTGGATTTTTTTAGTTCAAACCTATTCTGTCTCCATGTTGAAGAGAGGGAGAGGAACAAGTAGGTTTAGGAGTGATGCTGAAGTGATTATGCCGTGTGCGTTTTCATACCATGAAACAGGAGTGCATTTGTAAACGTTTTTGAATTCTTTTTGAAGCATCTCATAGGCTTTGCCGCCTGAGAAAAAGAACATTTCATGACCATTTTTCTCCAACCGTTTGCCTAAAGGAATGATTCGTGAAACGTGTCCTAATCCGAGTTCGGAGCAGCAGAGCAATAATCTCATACAAGCTACGATTAGTGCAAGATTATATTTGAACTATCCCTAAACTTAAGAAAAAAGCAAGCAATTTAAGCTCAGATCACTAACACTACCAAGTATGTTCGTGCCAAGAAGAATCGTGGAGGAAAAACTCAAGCAAATACTTGCTGAAGACATCGGTCAGGGAGATGTAACGGCGGCAGCAGTTATTCCTACAGAATTTAATCGTAACGGCAGAAGTTATTGCCAAGGAAGAAGGCGTAGTTGCTGGAATCGAAGAAGCCACATTTCTTATGGAGTACTTAGGACTCAAAGTTAGAGCTATAGTTGCTGATGGGGAAACAATAAAAAACAAACAAATCCTCATGCAGATTTCAGGCGACGCCCAAACTATCCTTTCAGGTGAGCGAACCATGCTTAATCTTCTGTCACGAATGAGCGGTATCGCAACCAAAACACGAATGCTAATTGAGAAGCTTGAAAAAGCGAACGCTAAAACGAAAATTGCGGCAACACGCAAATCTGCACCGGGGCTACTCTATTTTGATAAAAAAGCGATCGTCATTGGGGGTGGTGATCCACACAGGTCACATTTGGACGATATGATTCTAATTAAAGACAATCACCTCGCGATTATCGGAAGCGTTGAGGAAGCTCTCAAGAGGGCAAAAAGTAATGCTTCTTTTACCAAGAAAATTGAGATCGAAGTAACCAGTTTTGAAGATGCCTTGAAAGCAGCAAAAGCAGGCGCAGACATCATTATGCTGGACAATTTTTCTCCCAAACAAGCCAAAAATGCAGGAGAAGCGCTTAGGAAGGCTGGGTTTGGCAGCATATTGCTTGAGGTGAGTGGTGGAATTACAAGTGATAATCTATTGGAGTTTGCGAGTGCCCAAATGGACATAGTAAGTTTGGGCGAATTGACTCATAGCGTCAAAGCATTGGACATAAGCTTAGAAATAATGAAAAAATAAAAAGTGGTTTTTTAGCCGATTGTACCTATAACCCAGGTTTCAACCAAAGCGCCAGTAATGAGCAGCGCAGCGACAATACCAATTAAGATTCCAACGTTTTTCAACTCCAACTTCAACGGTAGTGATCTCCACTGGGTTATCCTACGAAACAGCCATACACTCTCAGCGATTCCAATTGAGTACGAAACATATTCAAGCAAGAATGTTAGTCCAACACCGATTAATCCAATTATTGCAAGAGTTGGTGTTAAGGTGGGAACCGCTGAAACCGTGCCACTTGCGGCTTGTGTGTCAAGAATTGCCCTTATTCCAACGCCTGTGCTGAACAATACAAACAAGCCTATAAATGATCCAACAAATGGAATAAACATCAAAAGACAAAGAAAGAAGTTGTTTATGAAAATAGCTTCGACTCGTGACGCATAGGTTGGGTTGTCTGCGGTAATTTTGTTTACTTGGTCGTTTATTGCTTTAGCGTCCGTTGGACTAAGTTGAACTAGCGTCCCGACAAGTGTTGCGCTAACAGCTAGTATGAACATGAACATTATTGAGTAGATTCTTTTGCGTTTAGGAGAAGCGTTATTCCAAAATGGTAAGGGAATATTCATCTATTTTCTCTCTATTTTGGTTTAATAGTTAGGGCTCGGAACCCTCTTGCAACAGGGTTTAAGGTTTCTAACAATTTAACCTTTGTTAAAACACCCAAAGTATCAACGCTAAAACTCCGTATTTCATGTTCGTTGGCTATGAGCGAGTGAAGGTAAACTCGGTTTCCTAAGAATCTTGGTTGACACATCAACGGCAACCCCAATAAAACACTCTCTTTTTCGTCTATTGCTTTTTTGGCAGCAAACAAAATCGCTTCTGCACCAGCCGTCAACTCAGCAATTCGCACAGGGATGCTCTCTTTTCCGATAGCCAACATATCTATTCCATGTACACGTTTAATTTCACAAGCAATTTTCCTGAGTTTTGGCAGAATCTTTAGAATTTGTTGTCGTCCAGTTCTTGATGCGCGCATATTTACCAGTTCAACTGGCGATAGGTCTTCGACCGTAACTCCTCCCAAAGACATGTCCAAATGAACAACATCAGCCTTAATCTTATCGAGCAAACTTCGGCAGAGTTCAGCCTCATGAACAATCACATCAAAACCTGTTTCAACTTCTTTGAAAATCGGTTCGGATAACCGAAAAGACGGTTCCCTGTAAGGAGGTTCAACTAGAACCGCAACAGATGCTACATGCAAGATTGGTTTAAATTGCTCATCTAGTATTGCTGCTGCAGAATCCGCTGAAATAATTTTCAAGTTATTTTGCACCTGTTATGATTATGTTAAAGTTGAAAAATTAGCTTTCTTCTTCTAATTCCCGGGCGACTTTTAAACCTAAAGCTAAAAGGTACATTTCTGAACTTTGTTGTCGGCTAGCCTGAGGTTTCACTAGCTTAACTTCATCAAAAAGGATTTTTATCGTTTGCATAAAATCATTTAGCAACTCGCCTTCAAACACTTTAACAAAGAAGTTCCCAGATGGTCTTAGCACACATTGAGCAATTTCCAAGGCTTTTTCAGCTAAGTCAATTTGTCTCGCGTGATCAACTTCCCAAACGCCAGTTATGTTTGGTGCAGCGTCACATAGAACTACATCAGCCTTACGAGGTAAAAAAGACATGATTACATCAATTGTTCCAGGTTCTGTAAAATCAGCTATGATTGTGCGTATGTATTCTTGTGTGAAAGGTTCAATTGGCTTTAAATCAATGCCTAAGACAAAACCGTTTTTGCCAGTCATTTTTCTGGCCGCTTGGATCCAGCCGCCTGGGGCAGCGCCAAGATCAACAACAATGTTGTTTCTTCGAATAAATCCGTATTTTTCGTTAGATTGAACTAACTTGTATGTGGATCGACTGCGGTAGTTTTCTTCTTTAGCTTTTTTGAAGTAATATTCGTTTTTTCTTTCATTTAACCAAGCTTTCGGCAACGGAATCATCCTCTGGCATATTCGGCTCGGCTGGTGCGCTTGGATCTTCAGAAACAGCGGTGGTTTGTGCTGGTGGTTTTCCTAAATTAAGAATCCATTCGGTTAGTTTTGGGCAACTTTTTGGAGAAAGGGCAGTTGTAGGGTCGCATCTTGAGTTATCTGGGCACAGCAGACATGGGCAATCTACTATAGTTTCAATGGATGCAGGTAGCCTTTTTGGGTATAGTCTGTAGGTCCATCTGCCTTCTTGAAGTTCTTTTTCTCTACGGATAAGTCCCTTCTCTTCTAGTTTTATTGAGACGCGTGAGCCTTCGCGGCTGCTTGCGCCAAGTTCACGCCATAAATCTGATTGAAGAACTCCCTGATAGCCTGTACCGACGACATAGTGGAGTGCTTTCTGTTCAAGGTCATTACGCTTTGGCATCTAAATCAATTCCAAGATAATACAGTAATATATGCGTTGGATTCACATAAAAATATGTATCCCTGATTAAATGTGGAATGGTATGAAAAAGGTAAAGAAAGGTGATCTGGGCAGTTTCTGCTTGGGAATTGAATCTTCAGCTGACGACTTTCGGCGTTGGAATTGCAACGTTTAATGGAGAAATCTTAGCTAACAAATCAGACAGTTACATTCCCTTAGAGGGCGGAATTCATCCTCGAGAAGCCGCTAGACATCATGCGGAAGTTGCAGACAAAGTATTGAGCGGGGCACTTTTAGCAGCTGGTGTGAAACCGCGTGAATTATCAGTAATTGCTTTCTCTCAAGGTCCAGGATTAGGACCGTCTTTGCGTACAGGAGCTACTGTTGCTCGAGCTTTAGCCTCATATCTTCAGGTTCCTCTTATTGGCATTAATCATTCCGTCGCTCACATTGAAATCGGCAAACTCAAAACAGGTGCCCAAGATCCGGTGACACTTTACGTTTCAGGAGGGAACACCATGGTTACTGCATTTGAGTCAGGACGATACAGGGTTTTTGGGGAAACCCTCGATATTGCACTTGGTAACTGCTTGGATGTTTTCGGTAGGGAAGCTGGACTTAAGGGTAAAAAGGGGTTGCCAATTGGAGCTGCAATAGAGCATTTGGCAGCTAAAAGCACAAAGTTTGTGAGTTTGCCTTATGTGGTGAAAGGGATGGATTTGTCACTTAGTGGTTTGTTAACTGCAGCAACGACTGAATTGCAGAAAGGTAATCACCGATTGGAAGATATTTGTTATAGTCTCCAAGAACATGCGTTTTCTATGGTTACCGAGGTAACTGAGAGGGCATTAGCACATACCGAGAAAAAAGAGGTTCTTTTAACTGGTGGAGTTGCTGCGAATAAGAGGTTGCAATCCATGCTTTCAATAATCGCAGAAGAGCATGATGCGAAATTCAATGTGGTTCCTCTGGAGTTTGCAACTGATAATGGTGCTATGATTGCTTGGACAGGTGTTTTAGCCTTTAAACATGGTTTAGTTACTCCTGTAGATGAGAGCTTTGTGAAGTTGCGATGGCGTGTAGACAAGGTGGATGTACCATGGATACAATAGATAAGATTGATGAAACAAAGCTTCTCAAGAAGGGTGCTGAAGCCAGTCTTTTTCTAACCAATTGGCAAGGCCGTAAAGTTATAATCAAAGTGCGTGTGCCCAAAAAATACCGTCCTCAAGCGTTAGATGAGCAAATAAGAAGTTATCGCACTGTACACGAACCGCAATTAATACATGAAGCTAAAGTCGCTGGAGTGTTGACCCCGTTGATTTTCATGGTTAACGTTCCGCAAGCTACCATTATTATGGAGTATGTGGAGGGACAACAAATCAAGAAGTTGCTTAACATCTCTAGCAAACCTAAACGTCATGAGCTTTGTGTTCAAATTGGAGAATCCACGGCGAAGCTGCATAGGTATGGTTTAGTCCATGGCGACTTAACAACATCTAATATGATTTTGAACCTTGACGGAAAAGTAGTTTTTATTGACTTTGGCTTAGGCGAAAAGAATGATGAGATAGAAGCTCAGGGAGTGGATTTGCATTTACTCAAACGTGCTCTCCAGAGCACACACTTCAAGTTCTGGGAAGAATGTTTTCAAAGTGTTCTATGCGGCTACACCTCAGTTTTAGGTGTTGAGGCGGCGGAAAAGGTTTATGAGAAAATCAGGGAAATAGAGAGGCGTGGGCGCTATGTCGAGGAACGAAAACAATAACTTTCCATTTAAAGGAAGAGTTGTCTTTTTTGCAACTGGCAACATCAATAAGTTCAACGAGGTTCGCAGCATCCTTCGTCAATACGGCATCTCAGTTGGTATGTTGAAATTAAAAGGTGACGAAATACAGAGCGATAGTCTGAGAGAGATTGCCCAAAAGAGTGTCATCAACGCGTTCAAGCGGTGTGAGTTGCCTATTTTTGTTGAGGATGCAGGCTTATTTATTGATGGGTTGAGTGGTTTTCCTGGTCCGTACGCAGCGTATGTTTACAAAACAATCCATAATAGTGGTATCTTGAAATTGATGAATGGTTCAAAAGAACGTGATGCAAAGTTTCTGTCAGTCATTGCTTATTGCGACCAAGAAACTATCTGCGAACCAATATTCTTTGAAGGCGTAGTAAATGGTGAAATAACATTGGCTGAACGAAAAGAACAAGGCAAATCGGGGTTCGGGTTTGATCCTATCTTCCAACCAAATGGAAACAAAAAAACATTTGCAGAAATGGCGATCGGTGAAAAAAATCTTTATTCGCATAGAGCTATGGCGATTCGGAAATTTGCGGAATGGTACATGAATAAGCCGACCTAAATTAAATTGAGTTAAAACAAAATGTTATATTGCTATCTCCATTATAGGGGAATTGTTGAGAAGAGTGAACAAATGACGAGAAATGCCGTTTATGAAAAGTCTCTTCATGAGGGTTTAATCACTGCATTATCCATTGGTGGATTCTTCATAATATTAGGCTTAGTTTTTGCTATTACACCTGGTATATCCCAGCAGACAAACAATTTCTTCTCAGACCTAACAACCGTAGCGTTTCCGTTTGGCAATCCAGGTTCAACTGTGAGTTTTCTTGCTCCTTCACATCCAGCCGACCATCAAGGATTCTATACAGCTGTGATGAATTTTCTAATAGGTGTTGGTGTTCTGCAGATCTTAATCTTAGTCCTCAGATTGGCGGTGCATTCGAGGATTAATCGGATAGCTCAAAGTGTTGGCGACTCGATATTCTGGCTGGGCGCCGCAGTTATAGCAAACATTTTCCTGTTACGCTGGAACGCAAAGCGGTTGGTTCCAGTTCTGGTCAGCGTTAATAATAATTATCGGTATATCCCTGGTTGCAAGGTTCTTCGTTTATTTTTTGAAAAAGGCATTAATGAGATAAACGAAGACGATTATTTCTTCTGCAGATGAAAATCAAAACTTGAGTTTTTCCTTGCTTTGCTTTCAGGGCAATGAGGATTATAGCAGTTGTTGCATCCTTTTGGGTAAGTTGAGCATAGTTGTTTCTTTTTAAACCCCCATTTCTTTCGTAGCTCATCTGCTTGTTCCTCTTGTTCTTCCCATCTGTTTTGTGTATAGCTAAGATAGGCGTGAGCTATTTCATGAGCAATTAACGATTCTGAATCTGTTCGCTTTAAAATAATCATGAAGGGTTTCGTCATTTTTTTAATCTGAATTGTTTGACTTTGACCAGCATGGAAAGAAATTTTCTGTAACGTAAATTGATAAACTTCTTCGGGTAATCTAATCAGTGTATTTAGTAATCTTTGGTGAAGGTTGCTCCATCTTTGAGCAAGACGAATAAATTCGTCAATGTCGCTGTTAGAGTCCGCTTCTGATCTATTTCTTTTCATGCCTTTTCTTCTCTGTGTTTCTTCTTGGTAGGTCTTATTGTACTTAGATGTTCTGCCTGCGGTTGGAGCTACTTTTAAATATTCGTGGGGTGTGGTTATGGGTGCAGTTTAAGGTGTAACAATGCCAAAGCAAGAAAAAGGTAAATCACATTCGATGCGCCCAGTTAGCAGGCGTCCTCCAAGCTGGTGCAAATATCAACCTGAAGAAGTTGATTCATTCATAATTAAATTGGCTAAAGAAGGCCATTCAATGAGTGCCATAGGCACTATCCTAAGAGATCAATATGCCATTCCATTAGTAAAGCCAATCACGGGCAAGAGCATAAGCGACACACTTAAAGCCGCGAACTTAGCTCCAACACTGCCTGAAGACCTTGGAAACCTGATGAAAAAAGCTCAAAGCCTAGCCGTTCACATGGACAAAAACAAGAAAGACCTCCATAACAAACGAAACATGCAAATCATCGAAGCCCAAATCCACAAGCTCAGCCGCTATTACAAACGCGAAGGCGTATTGGACAAGAAATGGAAGTACGTTCCAAAAATCGCTTCAGTAACCTAAATACTTTTCTTTCTTTAATTTTTAGTTTTATTGTTTCTTAATGCGCCAGCTTTAAATCTAATCAGCGCCTTTTAGCCCGAACAAGTGATTGGGTATGGCTGCAGACCAAAACATCGAAGGTTTCTTGGCTTCAGAAAACGAAGCTGCAAAAGTAATTCTAGAAACTGTCAAGAAAGATGGTTTTATTTTGGTTTTTTCACATTTAGATGCCGATGGGGTTGCAGCCGCAGGCATTATGGGTAAGATGCTCACTCGGCTCGATGCTCGTTTTCGTATTCGGGTGATGCAGTGGGTAGATGACAAAATCATCGGGGAAGTTATATCTGATAAACCTCAACTAGTGATTTTAACTGATTTTGGAAGCGGCTATCTTGACTTGTTAAACGAGAAAATCCCCAACGTAAAAGTAGTAATTCTCGACCATCACCAAACAACATCTAAGGTAGTTAACCCAAATTTCGTGCAGGTTAACCCTCACCTTTTTGGTATTGATGGAGCAACCGATGTTAGTGGTTCAGGAGTGGCGTATTTTGCAGCTAAAGCAGTGAACGCTGCGAACATAGATTTGGCGTCTATAGCATTAGTTGGTGCATTAGGTGACATGCAGGACAAATATGAACAGCGAAGTCTGCGAAGCTTGAACGAAATAATAGTTAACGATGGTGTCTCTTCTGGTTTGTTGAAAGTTGAGAAAGACTTGACTTTCTTTGGTCGTGAAACTCGACCGATCTACAAGATGTTGGCAAACACTACCAATCCGTTCATTCCCGGGTTAAGTGGTCAAGAAACCGATGCTTTGAATTTTGTAGCAAATTTGGGTTTTCCACTAAAACAGGGCGATAGATTACGTGCTTTATGCGATTTAGATGACAATGAGCGGAAGAAATTGTGCTCTGCTTTAGCTGATTACTTGTTGTCGAAGGGGTTGCATTTGGAAGTTGAGAACCTTATCGGTTACGTTTACATTTTAACCAAAGAAGAGCCTAACACAGCACTTAGGGATGCACGCGAATTCGCTGTGGTTTTGAATTCGGCTGGTCGAATGGATAGACCAAGCTTGGGAATAGCCATCTGCATGGGCGATCGTAAAGCTGCTCTTGAAGAATCCAACAAAATCTTGGAAGATTACCGCAAAAGTATCAATAAATATCTCAGTTGGGTGAATGAAAAACCCGAACGAATGCGAGAATTCAAAAACATTTATGTTATCTATGGTGAGGACTTTATCAACGAAAAAATCATTGGCACAGTCTCTTCAATAGTAGTTTCGAGTCTTGTTAATAACGAAAAACCGCTTTTAGCATTCGCTAACATTGAGGCTGAAAAGGCAGCAAAGTTTTCTGGAAGAACCACTGAAGCAGCACTTCGCAAAGGAGTCAACCTTGGTGATGTTATGCGTTTGGCTTCAGAAGAGCACGGCGGTAAGGGCGGAGGACACAACATCGCTGCAGGGGCTCAAGTGCCTTTAGATAAACTTGAGTCGTTCATTAAGACCGCGGATGAATTAGTCGGTCGGCAACTTAAAGGTGAGAAGCTTGCAAGCCACAATAACGCTTGAGTACAAAGACGAAAAAACTGCAAAAGCTATTGCACAAGCGGTTTCACCTGACAACTTCAAAACCCCGATTGGGTTGCAGGTTAAAACAGAAAGGGCTTCCAACAGAGTAATCACACAAATTGAATGTGATGGTAAACTTGCTACCTTCACCGCAACCATTGATGATTTACTCTTTAGCGTATCCACAGCTGAAAAAGCACTAAAAACTATAAAGTAACTTTCTTTGAGGTTCCAATAGTGCGGGTATGTCCCTAAGAGAGTAACATGTTTAGAAGAATCTTCTTGGGTCAGTGTCTATGTCTACTATTGTAGGTTTGGTGGCTTTGAGTGCTTTGTCAACTGCTGCTTCAAGCTGGCTTGGATCAGTAACTTTGATGCCCACGCCACCTGCATGTTCGGCGAAGTCGGCGAAACTGTAATCGAAGAGATCAGTTTGTGAGCTCTCGTATCCCTCAACTTTTTGCTCTTGCATGATCATGCCCAGTCGCTTGTTGTTTATGACGAACACTTTTACGGGCAAATTGTACTTGAGTGCTGTTAAGAAATCGCCCAGAACCATCGTTAAGCCGCCGTCGCCAGTTAAACAGACTATCTGTCTCTCAGGATAAGCTAGCGCCGCTGCTAAAGCTCCAGGTAAACCAAAACCCATAGTTGCCAAAGTACCGCTCATAACCATCTTCTGAGACTTCTTCATTCTAAAGTTTCTGCCAAACCACCAGCAGTTCTCACCAACGTCCAATGAAATCACAGCGTTATCCGCAATTTTTTCGTTAAGTACTTTGATGATGTACTGGGGTCTGATTGGTTTCATTGTTGCGTCGGCTTCTTTTTCAAGTTGAATTTGCCACTCCTGCTTTAATCGAGTAACTTCAGCCAAATATTTCTCGTTTGTTTTCTGTTGAACTTTCTCTGTCAACTTAGGAATCAACACGGCGCTGTTGCCAAGTAAACTCACTTCAACTGGGTACCGACGTGCAATCATAAGTGGGTTAATGTCAATCTGTACGGTGCGTTTCTTGGGAATCTGCGATAAATCTGCAAATGAAGAACCAATTGCTATTAGCAAATCTGCTTCCTCCATAAGGGCTCCTGCAGACGTTGAACCAACTCCACCGTGGCATCCAACATAAAGTGGTTCATTTTCGTCCACGACTCCTTTTGCTCGGAAAGTCGCTATAATTGGTGCACCAATCTTCGATGCCAATTTCAAAAGTTTAGTGCCTTGTCCTCTTGCTCCAAAACCAGCTAGAATCACGGGTCTGCTGGCGGAATCAACAACTTTTGCTGCTTTCTCAATTATTCCGTCTTCTTGTCCATAGGCCATGTTGGGCATCCTGCCTTCAAAAGGTAAAATCTCCGTTTCGTATGGCAGTTTTTGTACGTCGTTGGGAATTCCAATGTGCGCTACACCCTGATTCAGTAGAGCATGCTTAATCGCCAACGTAGCCAAGGAGGTGGTTTGGTCTTCGGTCATCAAGGTCTTGTTATAAACGGTCAAGGGTTCAAAGAATGCCTGTTGGTCAATCTCCTGTATTGCACCTTGACCCATGAGTTTGCGGGGAACCATGCCTGTCAACGCTAAAACAGGTGAATGATCCAGTTGTGCATCATACAAGCCAGTTACTAGGTTAGTTGCGCCTGGACCAGAAATGCCAAGGCAAGCTGCTACATGCCCAGTTAATTTGCCGTAAGCTGACGCCATAAAAGCCGCTGTTTCTTCATGGCGAACCTGCACATACTTTATTTTGCCATTACTTTTGCGAATTGCATCTACAATACCCAGTGTAGAGGTTCCAGGAATGCCGAAAACGTATTGTACCCCCCACTCAGCAATCTGGTTAATCAACACGTCGGAAACTGTGTGATCAGCTTTTTTCTCTTCTTCATGCCCCTCAGCTAATAGCACAAATGCGGATTTGGGTGCTCCACAAACTGGGCAAACCCATTCTTTGGGCAAATCAGTAAACTTTACTTTTTCTTTAGCATCATCATAAACCCAATTGCAAACCGTACACCTATATTTCGCCATAACAAACCCTTCAAAAATACTTGTTAGAAATTTAATTGATTTCGGGCTTATCAGCTTATTGGAATTAAGAGGCATATCTAAGTTCGAATATTTTGTTGGAGTGATTGTTGCAACTGCTGTGCTGGGAGTGAGTTGCAACAGCAGCAACAACAACTCTTTTGTTTTGTTGATTTAAGCTGGTTTTTTTTAATCGGGGTTATTTCCACAGTTTTTGAAAAGTAGTTGGAAAAGATCAGTTGCAACTTCTAATAAGATGGTCTTACTAGAAAACATTATAGCCATTTTGAAATAACTGACCAAAGTAGACGAACAATTCATAAACTTCTTCGCCAACTATTCACCATAAAGAGATGACTTATTTATGGAGAACTGGGATGTCATAATTATTGGTGCAGGCTCCGCTGGCTTATCAGCTGGAATATATACAGTTCGTAGCGGATTAAAAACATTAATTTTAGATGAAAAATTACCAGGCGGCACAATCTCAGATGCCTCAATTGTGGTTAATTACCCTGGGTTCGCGGAGATAAGCGGTGGAGAGCTTGCAGAAAAAATGACTAATCACTGCAAAAAAGTCGGCGCAGTCATTCACGAATTAGAGCCCGTTACCGAATTGGATCTTACTGGCGAAAAGAAAATTGTAAAAACTTCAAATGCATCCTATGAAGCTAGTGCAATAATTTTTTCGATGGGTTCACATTACAAGGAAGTTGGGGTTAAAGGCGAAAAAGAGTTCCGCGGAAGAGGGGTGAGCTATTGTGGTGTATGCGACGGGCCATTTTTTAAGGGAAAAAAAGTGCTTGTAGTCGGTGGTGGAAACTCGGCTTGCATTACTACACTTTATCTTTCAGGTCTTGCTGGACAAGTCACTGTGATTCATAGACGGGGAGCTTTCAGGGCAGAAGAATCGTTGGTGACTGATATAGCAGCTAAGGGCAATGTAACAACACTTTGGAACTCCGAGATTCAAGAAATTAAAGGGGATAAACAAGTAAGAACCGTAACTATAATCGATAACGTTACCAAGCAAACAAGTGAATTAGTAGTTGATGCGGTTTTTGTGCAGGTCGGTGAAGCACCTAATAGTCAAATCGCCAAAGCCAGCGGTGTCGAAACGGACGAGCACGGTTATATCAAAATCGATATTCATCAACATACAAATCTTCCGGGAGTTTTTGCAGCTGGCGATGTAACTAATCACCCAATCAAGCAAGTGGGAACAGCTGTAGGACAAGGCATCACTGCCGCGTTGGAAGCCTATAGTTACATTAGACGACCGTATTACAAAAAATAAAGAGAAAGGATTATAATATTCTTAACACTTTTCGCTTCCGATTAGCTTAAGCTATCAAGCAAAGCATTAAGGTAACAGCGCAAAAGCGTAAAAAGAGGTTTCAAAATGAGTGAAAAATGTCTCGCTGTAGTCGAAATCGATCAAGACTTGTGCAGTCGATGTTATGTCTGCAAATCAATCTGCCCATACGAAGCTATAAAAGCAGATTCAACCGGCAAAGTTGAAATTAACAGTCAAGATTGCCAAGTTTGCGGCATATGCTATAGCGCTTGCCCATCTGCAGCCATAAAAATGCAATATTACACTTATGATAACCTCACAGAATTCCTTGAAAAGGCACAGGTTAAAGCCAAAAATGTTGACACACTTGTCTTGATGTGCCGAGGAAACTCGCCTTCCACAGGGGAAGTCCAAGACATCCTGAAAGAACAAGGATTGAAAGTTGAAAAATACATGGCGTTGCGTTTGCCATGTGCAGGTCGTGTTCCAACAGACTTTGTTTTTGAAGCCTTAAACTCTGGCGTTAAAAATATTGTTTCGATTCAATGTGAAGATCCCTTCTGTCGCTATAAAGAAGGCACAAAAATTAACACTCGAAGACTGGTTCTTGCACGCAACGTTCTAAAACAGTTAGGTTATGATGAGAATACAGTTAAGGTTGTAAAGTTCTCTCGCAAAGCAGTTTATGACGTACAAGCATGTGTTGGATGCGACAAATGCATCTTCATTTGCCCATATGGTGCACTCGAATTCGAATCTTTTGGAACCCCCAAGGTGAATGAAGAAAAATGCACCGGCTGTGGCGCATGCCAACTGGTTTGTCCACATCACGCTATACAGGTGAAAGGCTTCGAGTTTGAAGATGTAATTGATCGATACGGCAAATCACTTGCACAGTTAACAGCTAAAAACAAAGGACCAGCGGTGCTCGCATTTGTATGCCAATGGTCTGAGTTCTCAGCTCTTGATAACCCGAACAAAGCTTTCGAAGGCAAAAACGTCTTAGCACTTGAAGTTCCATGCTTCAAATCACTCGATCCCGTACACATTATCAATGCATTAAACTGTGGATTCGACGGTGTCATGGGCGTTGTCTGCTCGGCTAAAGATTGCAAGCTTCAAGAAGGAAGAAATGCAGCAGAGCGCAACGTTGCTGCACTGCAAGTTTCACTAAAGAAACTGGGTTTGCTCGATCGATTTGAACTCTATGAGGAATCACCCAGATGCGCTGGAGAATTCGAGGCAAAACTCGATGAATTCCACAAAAAAATATGTAATTTACCAAAACGTGAAGTAGCTGTGGAGGCGACTGCAAAACGTACAAAATAATAAGTAAAAAAGAACTTGTTCCGAAAATTAAACTGTTTGAAGTTGATGCTCCAGATGTTGCCGCTCAATCGCACGCTGGCCAATTCCTAATTGTCATACACGGGAAAACTGGCGAACGCATTCCCTTAACAATCTCCGGGTACAACGCAGCAAAGGGAACGGTTTCATTTGCTTTCCATGAAGTCGGCAAAACCACCAAAGACTTAGGAATGTTAAACCAAGGCGAATGCATCGACAACGTTACTGGTCCACTTGGAAACCCATCTGAAGTGAAAAACTTCGGCAAAGTCCTGTGTGTGGGCGGAAGCATAATGATTGCACCACTTCTATTGCAGGCTAAAGCCATGAAAGAAGCAGGTAACAAAGTAACCACAGTTCTCGGGGCACGTACCAAAGAGTTCATCATGATGGAGAACGAAGCTAAAGCCCTAAGCGAAAAAGTCTATATTGCAACAGACGACGGCACAAAAGGTTACAAGGGCTTAGATTTTCTCAAAGAACTGCTAAAGACCGAAAAGTTCGATCGATGCATAGTTATGGGTCCAGTAATCCTGATGAAAGACGTCAGCGAAATCACCAAGCCCTACAATATCCCAACAATTGTGACTTTAACGCCAATTATGATTGATGGCATGGGCATGTGCGGAGTATGTCGAGTTACAGTCGATGGCAAAATGAAGTTCGGATGCGTGGATGGTCCAGAATTTGACGGTCACAAGACAGATTTTGATGAGTTAATCATACGTCAGCGAACGATGCTTCCCGAAGAAAGGTTAAGTTCAGTATTGTCGGAAATGAATGGAGGTTGCAAGTGTGGCAGAAACAAAGCCTAAACCAAAGTTGAATAAGAAAGCAGTAGAGATGGCTAAGCAAGAGCCTAAAGTTCGTGCTAAAAATTTCAGTGAAGTTGCATTAGGTTATACTGAAGCAGAAGCCCAAGAAGAAGCAAGTAGGTGTCTTTGCTGCCCCAATCCACTATGTAGAACTGGTTGTCCAGTAGAAGTTCCTATTCCAACATTTGTCAAATGCATAAAAGAAAAGAAATATGCAGAAGGTATAGCTGCTATTAAGTCCAAAAATGCATTGCCTGCTGTTTGCGGACGTGTTTGTCCACAAGAAGTGCAGTGTCAAAGCAAATGCGTTATCGGCAAGATGGGTGACCCAATTAGCATTGGACGTTTAGAGCGTTTCCTTGCAGACTGGGAAAGAAACAATGGCTCCCAACTTCCACCAAAAGCTCCTGATACAGGCAAGAAAGTAGCAGTTGTGGGTGCAGGTCCAGCAGGTTTGACAGTTGCAGCTGACCTTGTTAAGCTCGGTCACAAAATAACGATGTTCGAAGCGTTGCACGTTGGCGGCGGAGTGCTTTCTTATGGTATCCCAGAGTTTCGTTTACCAAAGGCAATTGTGCAAGGTGAAGTTAATTACGTCCAGAATCTAGGCGTTGACCTTCGTCTTGGCAACCTAATTGGTAGAATACATACTATTCCTGAGCTTATGAAGAATGGTTATGACGCAGTATTCATCGGGAGCGGTGCAGGCTTACCTCAGTTCACAGGATGCCCAGGGGAAAACCTTGGAGGAATCTTTAGTGCCAATGAATTCCTCATCCGCGTTAACCTCATGAAAGCATATCTTTTTCCAGAATACGACACTCCAATACGTTTAGGCAAAAAAGTCGTGGTTATCGGCGGAGGAAACGTTGCTATGGACTGTGCAAGAAGCAGTATGCGACTGGGCAGTGAAGTATGCTTGCTTTATCGACGTTCACGAAATGAATTGCCAGCGCGCCTTGAAGAAATTGAAAATGCAGAAGAAGAAGGCTTAGTCTGCAAATTCCTTGCTGCACCAATGGAGTTCTATGGCGACGAGAAAGGTTGGGTTAAAGCCATGAAAGTTATCGCAATGGAACTAACTGAACCAGACGCAAAAGGCAGAAGAGGAGTTAGAGAAGTTCCAGGCAGCGAATTCACCATGGATGTCGACACTGTTATAATCGCAATTGGACAAACCCCTAACCCAATCATCCAAAGCACAACAGGCGGATTACAAAGCGATCCAAAACGCGGAACTATATGCGTTAACGAAGTCGGAAAGACCAGTTTAGATGGAGTTTACGCAGGAGGAGACGTTGCAACAGGCGCAGCCACTGTCATCAGTGCAATGGGCGCAGGTAAACGCGCAGCCAAAGCCATGCATGAATACCTAACTAACAAGAAATAGTGTAATATAGCTTCAAGCGCAATCTAAATCGATGCGAAAAATTAAAGGCTCCAGCAGCTACCTTAAAAATCAAGTTTGGAAAAACCTTGCCAAAGCAACGCTCAGTGCAATTGTGTTTGCGGCTTTTTTTGCTCTTTTAATATATCGAATCTTATCCAACCTTCAAGTAGGCATTTTAGAGGAGGTTGGATTAATTTTCTTGATTATTCCATTTGTAGCTTTTTACTTTTACCTCCATAAGTACCAAATTTACAGAGGTGGCTGGGTTGGCGAAAAACAAGTCTCTGATCTCCTAACTCACAGTTTGGGCGATGATTATTACCTCTTAAACGATCTGTACCTAGGTAAAGGTGGAGGAGACATTGATCACATCGTTTTGGGACCCAATGGCGTTTTTGTTTTGGAGACTAAGAACTGGAGCGGAACTATATCTTGTAGAGGCGACGAGTGGGAACGAGGTGGAAAGCGCAATTTTTCAGGAAGCCCAAGTCGTCAAGTTAAACGAAACGCTGCAAAAATAAAACAAATAATTGAAAACAATCAGAATCTGAGATCATTGGGCATCTGGGTTGAAGGTATAGTGGTTCTAACTAACAATCGTTCAACCCTCCATGTTAGCAATCCAACAGTTCCCATTCTCAAACTTTCGCAAGTGCCCAATCATATCGTAGGGTTTAGCAGTTCTCGACGTTTATCTCGTGAACAATTAGAAACTATTGGAAAAGAACTCATCAGACAAAAGCATTAATTGCAATTAGGGGGTGTAATTTTTAGCCACGCTTTTCTTTTTACTAGAGCAAGAGATGTGATGACTGTTACAAGTAGGGTGGCGATTAAGAAAATATTGTTTACGATCCGTTCAGGGTTTAATGTTGTAGTAATTGAAACGGAAATTAAAAGATAGAGCGAAACCAACCCTGTTACTAATTGAAGTGCATGGAGAGGTTTTTTTGCCTGGCAGGCTTTGGTTTTTACCCAGTTCAACATGGATTCAATTCGTTCTGAAACATCAGGCAAATCGTCGAACAGCAGAGTTAACCCTGCTAAAATAAAGAAGCGCCCGACATTGATCGCCAAGTCACTTGAAGTTATTAGGAAAATGTAGATTAAAGAAACTGGGGTAAAAAACACAACAAACAAACATGCGAATAAAAGAACTAAAGAACCGTAAACGTAGTGATGAAACAAGAATCGCCCTGTATGCAAAGCGCGACCGATGCATGCACTGGGAAAAATGTTAATCATACCCGCTGCAATTGCAAACCAAAACAAGTTACCTTCGATCAAATAGGGCGCAAATGGTTTCCAAGCGTAATTAGCCCGGTAAAAACCATACAGGATCCCCGCAACTACGGCTATAGTTATGAGGGCGTTGAAGATTAACGCTAAACTGAATATTTTCTTTAGTATTGTCCAAACTTTACCGCCCATTTTTTTTGCCAAGCCTATAATTGCCCTAAACTTAAGTTTTATAAGAAACTCGCATATCCATCTTTTATAAGTAACGCAAGTAAGGAAGTAAAAACTATGAAATTTGATGTTAAGTATAAACCCTCGTATGCCCTGTTGGTTGTGAATTTTGATCAAGGCGAAAGTATCACAGCTGAAGCAGGCGCTATGACCTATATGACTCCAAACATTGAAGTTCATACTCGCAAAAGAGAAAAGAGTCTTCTTGGAACGTTGGGTTTAAGCCTTATCGGGGGGCAATCTTTCTGGGTAAACGATTATACTTGCACTAGTGGAGCTGGGGAAGCTGGTTTTGTAGCTGCTCCAGTCGGTGACATAAAGCAATTGGATATTGCGCCTGGGAATGGTTATGTTATACAGAAATCTGCATACATAGCTTCAACACAGGGAATAGATCTAGATGTGAAATGGGAAGGATTCACAAAAGGACTCTTCGGACAAGGATTATTCATGCTTAGAGCAAATGGAAGCGGACAAATGTTCATCAATACTTTCGGTGCAATCGATACTCATACTTTGCAGCCTGGTCAAACTCTAATTGTAGACAATTTTCACTTGGTTGGCTTCAGCGAAACGTGCAGCTATAAAGTCACGGGGTTCGGTGGCTTAAAAGAAACATTGCTTGGCGGCGAAGGATTAGTTACACAAATCACTGGTCCAGGAGATGTCTATATCCAAACAAAGAATCTTCAAGAATTTGCTGAATGGTTATGGACGCTTCTTGAGCCTAAGGTGCGTAATTCAAGGTCACGATAAGGCGAATCTTTTTATTTTTTCTTTTTCTATGCAAGGGTAAGTGAAAACTTTGGGTAGCATCGGATTTGGTGTACTAGTTGGCTTCATTATAACGGTAATTCTTAGCATAATTTATCCTGGCATCGGTTATATTCTTGGTGGCTTCATCGGGGGAATAGTTGCTGGGCTTATTGCAAGAGGAATAGTGGGTGGCGCAATTGCGGGTTTGCTCTCTGGCATCTTTAGTTCCATTGCATTGGCAATTTTGGCTTTTTTGGGCTTTATAGTGGCAGGCGGACTCGTACATGGTTTCCTTGGTGTTCTATTCGGCGGCTTAGCGGGATTAGCTCTTGGAATTATTATTCTTATTTTGGGCGTTCTTGTCACAGTGATTTCAGCGATTGGCGGTTTAATTGGTGGGGCAATTGCAAGGTAAATGCCCACTTTTATCTGTCTAACATAAACGCTTTTTCATGCGTTATTTTTTCTGGTACTTTGTCTAGAATCATTTTTTCTTCAGGCTTCTTGCTAAGTACGATTGGCGACAATTGTCCGGCAAGCTCTAACGCAGATTCCAATTTGCTTGATCTTTCCGCATAAATTTCAAATAACACACCATTTTTATGAACGTCGCCACCCAACTTTGCATGCAAAACTACACCTGCACCTTTTTCTTTAGGTGCTCCAGCTTCACGAGCAATCCTTACAATGTCATCCGTGCTAAGCCACAGCACTTTGCCAGCATGTTGAGATCGCACTTTAACCGACTCAGGTCCCACTGGTAGATCTTCAGGCTTGATCGTTGGATCGCCTCCCTGAGCCTCAATAATTTCCCGCATTTTTTTCATTGCTTTACCTGAATCAATCATGTCTTCAGCCATTCGACGCGGATTTTCCACGCCTACCATTTCAAAAAGCATGCTTGCAAGGCTAACTGCTTTTTCTCGCAAATCAGGAGGACCTTCACCCATTAGAGTAGTCAGAGCTTCCCGTGCTTCCAAAGCTGGTCCGATACCGCAGCCCAGAGGTTGTTCACCGTAAGTAAGGGCGCATTGAATGTTTAATCCTAGACGTTTGCCTAAATCTACAAAGTCCGAAGCTAAAGTGTAAGCTTCTGTTCGAGTTTTGATTTTTGCTCCCATTCCAGTTGGAATGTCTATGACTACATGTGTAGCTCCGATGGCTTTTTTCTTGCTTAGAATTGAGGGTAAAAGCATGGGGTCAATTCCCAGAGGGTATTCAACTTGGATAAAAAGATCGTCGGCTGGCGCAAGCTCCAATGAGCCACCCCAGACTAGGCATCCGTTAGTTTTTGCAACGACTTCTTTAATTTCTTTTATAGATAGATTAACTGGGCAGAGAGTCTCAACTCTGTCTGCCGTGCCAGCTGGCGAAGTTATTGCTCGTGAAGAAGTTTTCGGAATGGTGAATCCTGCAGCTGCAACGATAGGTACAACGAGCATGCTGGTTTTGTCGCCCGGGATTCCTCCTACACTGTGTTTGTCAAGGATAGGTCCTTCGCCAAAATCAATCGTTCTGCCTGTAGAAATCATTGCTCTAGACAAAGCTTCAGTTTCGCCTGTGCTTAAACCATGAATACTTAATGCAGTAAGGAATGCAGCGATTTCAACCGTACTCAAGTGCCTCTCAACCACGTCCTTTACAATAGCTACAATATCTTTCTCAAGCAATCGTTCCCCATGTAACTTAGCGCGAATATTGAATAGCGATTCGGGAAGTGCCGCCAACTCAACCTTAACCGAATCAGCCTCTTTAACCCCAAGGGCAGCAATAGTTTCTCGGTAAAGTCCAATACGATTTGGAGGGAAATAATCAGCGATATTTGCGATAGCAATCATCTCTTGGTTTTTGAAAGAAATTTTTATTCTATCGGAGCTATGTACACCTAAAAGGTTCGCACTTTGTTCACTAAGAAGAGCGATTCTGCTTCCGCCCGTGGTGATCATTAGAACTTCAACGGTTAAATCCATTTTAGACATCCAATTACATTTAGGGTTGGGAAATAGTTAAAGATTTTAAGGCATTCCCACTGAATCTAGCAGGCGAGGATTGTTCTTGAAATATCTTGACTTTGTAGATTTAGCTTACAAGCCCAAAGAAACAGATTTAATTTGCACCTTCTTTGTTGAGCCTGAAGGCATCAGCTTGAAAGAAGCTGCAGGCGGTGTAGCAGCGGAAAGTTCCGTTGGCACATGGACAGAGTTGACGACTGAGAAGCCCTACGTTAAAAGGCTGGCAGCACACGTTTTCAACATAGACGGAAGCATAATCAAAATCGCCTATTCAGATGAACTTTTTGAACCAGGCAACATGCCAAACATTCTGAGCAGCGTTGCAGGCAACGTTTTTGGGCTTAAAGCCCTAAAAAACCTGCGCCTTCTCGACATAGAATTCTCCGAACACCTCTTAGGCAGTTTCAATGGACCAGCATTTGGTATATCTGGAATCCGAAAACTTCTAAAAGTGCCCAAGCGACCCTTTGTTGGCACAATTATTAAGCCTAAACTTGGGTTAGAAACTAAAGATCACGCCAAAGTCGCATACGATGCTTGGTTTGGCGGTTGCGATATCGTGAAAGATGATGAGAATCTTAGTAGTCAAAGTTTTAATCCCTTCGAAGAACGATTAACTAAAACGCTGGAGAGTCGTGACAAAGCCCAAGAAGAAACAAATGAACGCAAAGTCTATATGATAAACATCACCGACGAAACACAAACCATGCTAAAACGGGCACAGACAGTCGTTGATCAAGGTGGAGAATATGTTATGATAGATATTCTAACTTGTGGTTGGTCCGCGCTACAAACACTAAGAGAACAAAACTTCAAACTGGTCATTCACGCTCACCGAGCAGGGCACGCGGCTTTCACCAAGAACCCATTGCACGGAATCGCTATGAAACCCATTGCTACGGTTGCACGAGTAATTGGGGTAGACCAACTTCATGTTGGTACGGTTGTCGGTAAAATGTCTGAGACAAAAGAAGAGGTAATCGAGAATTTATCTGCTTGCAAATCAGATTTGGGTTTATTAAGACCTGTTTTGCCCGTTGCCAGCGGCGGTTTGCATCCACGATTGGTGCCTGCCCTAATGGAGACTTTTGGCAACGATTTCGTTATTCAAGCAGGCGGTGGTATCCACGGTCATCCTGAAGGCACAGTATATGGCGCCAAAGCAATGCGTCAAGCAGTCGACGCAACTCTATATGAAAAAACTCTGGACGAATATGCCAAAAACCACAAGGAACTTGCTCTCGCACTAAAAAAATGGAAAAACTAAAACTCAAAAAATCAAGTACTCGCAGCTACTTCCATTCTTTATTTTCTAACGAACGTCTTTAGAAAACCCATGGGTATTTTCGGCGTATTACTTCAACTATTGTTTGGGGTGCGATTATGCCGTCTTCGCAGATTAAGCCATGTATGTAGCGGTTTGGGGTAACGTCGAAGGCTGGGTTTTGTACAATTAGCTTTTGAGGTGCTTCGCTCCAGACTTCAGCGGGGTTGCGTTGTTCAATTTTTTCGCATTCGCCTTTGAGTGTTTCTGGGTCGAATTTTAGCAGTTCCGAAACTACATAGAAGGGCACTCTGGCTTCATGCGCTAAAAGAGCGATGGTGCTTGATCCAATCTTGTTAACAACATTGCCCTCGGAGGTAATGGCGTCTGCCCCAACAATTACCACATCAACATTTCCAATAAATGAACGCGCTGCCGAATCAACAATAAATGTGGTTTCAATTCCCAAACCCACGAGTTCTTTTGCGGTTATTCTTCCTTGATAAGCCGGACGTGTCTCGGTGCAGACGACTTTGAAGTTTTTGCCATCTGCTTTGGCTTTGGCAAGAAGGCGAGTTACAGTTGATGAGTGGCAATGGGTAAATACTACTGAGCCATCGCGGATACGGTTGGCTCCAATTTCAGCTATGTGTTCTTTTGAATCTTCTAAATCTTTAAGAAATTGGTTGGCATTTGTAACTACGTTTTTGCTCAGGGTCTCAATTTTTTCTGTGTTAACGGATTGTGCTTGGATAATTATCCAGCGGATTGCATTTCGCATTAGCGGTTCAGTTTCTCTGGAAGCAACCAAGATAGTTTGTGCTTCTTTGAGTTCATTCATAAATTGGATTTTGTTTTTCGCTTTTGTTTGTTCAGCTTGGGTTTGGATGGCTTGGACAGCCGCTATTGCGACGTTTCGTGCGCCTTGAACTTGGAGTTTTTTTATTCTTTCTGCTGTTATGCGAATTGTTTCTGCCATAATTATTCAACCCAAACACTTTGTTTTTAATTATTTGTGGTGAAGCATATAAGCAAATTCGTAACAACTCTTTAGTGAACGTTATGTTGCCTGATGAAGTTAGCATTAACACTATTCTACAACCATACATTCAGCCATGGTACGATTCCATAGAGAATCCTCAGAAAGCGCAAGAACAAGTGCTGGTTGATTTATTAGCGAAATACGCTTCCACTGAATATGGTGCAAACCACAACGCTTCCAAAGTAACCGGTATAGCGGATTATCAGGCTAATTTTCCAATAATTAACTATTCAGGACTCATGCAATATCTTAAACAAGTAAAAGAACAAAGCTACAAGGTGTTTTTGTCTGAACGCCCAGAAACATGGGTTATGACTCGCGGCTCAACAGGAAAATCCAAAGTTTTGCCTGCAACTCAAACTCACCTAAAACAGATCTACAGTTGTGGAGCAAGAGGACTCATAAACTATGCCGTTAAGAAAAAGAACTATCAAGTTTTCTTAGGTGTTATACTTAACTTGAATTTTCCTTCGAACGTTCACTCGATGGATGTCGATGGCAAACAAGTCACCTATGGTTACAGTTCAGGTACATACGCAAGGCTTAATCCCATGTTTGACAGGGTAAGTCTTTTGCCAAGACAAGAAGAAATCGATGCTTTAGGCAGCGGTGTCGGTAGGGCTGATTGGGAAAAACGTTTTGAACTTGCTTATCAGATGGCACTTAACCAAAACGTCACTGCAGCCATGGGCGTCACTCCTGTAATTTTATCTTTCGCCAGATTTGTTGAACGTAAGTATGGAAAAAAACCTGTTGATATCTGGAAAACCCAAGCAATATTCTGCACAAGTGTTCCCAAAATCCATTTCAAGTACGGGCCAATTCTCAAAAGTTATTTCGGTGATGTGCCAATTGTGGAAATGTATACGGCAACCGAAGGAGTATTTGGGCAGCAACTTGACGATTTACCATACTTTACCCCAAACTATGATTCTTACTTTTTCGAAGTAGCCACGGGGAAAGGGGTGAAAATGTTGCATGACCTCAAACGTGGTGAATGGGGCAGTTTAATTCTTTCTTCTTGTATGTTTCCACGTTATGAAATTGGCGATTTAATTGAGGCAGCAGGAAAAAACTATTATCGAGTCTTCGGAAGAAAGAATATGTCAACGCTTTTGGAGCACAGGTTATATCGAATGTTTTTGAGCTGGATTATCTAAGGTGGCGGAGGTGGAGAACGTTTTCGTGCAGTCATAGCAACATAGATGGCGCCAATTATGATAATTACACCGATGATTAGCAGCATTATTGCCCAGCTTTGTCCTGAATTCGCTTGGAAATAATTGCTTAACTGCAGAACAGAGAAAAGACCCAGAGTAATTAGTATGAGTCCTCCAATTAAGTAGCCAATAAAGCCAGTTTCGCCTTTCTCTTGGTTTTGTCCTTTTTCTTGACGATTATTCTTCTCTTGTTTCTCATTTTTTTCATTCTTCTCAGATTTCTCATTCCGTCTTGGATAAGGCTGGGAAGAAGGCATAGGTTGTCCTGGTGAAGTACCTTTTAATGATGCCCCACAGTGTGGGCAGAAAATCATTGTTTCGTCAACTTTATTGCCACATTTTGGACAATACGACATAAGTTCTCATCCTATAGTTATTTTATCTGCTTTGACTATTTAAAATGTTCACATACTCTCATTTAGAGAAAGATATATGTGCTAAATACAGTATTCTCGGATGGGGAAAAATAGTTTAATGCCCTCTTTAAATCTTCAATCGCTTTCTGATAAGAAAAAAGAAAGTTTGTTCACTGCCATCTATATTGGTGCCCTTTTCATTATCTTAGCGTTGGTTTATTTTATTCATTTGACTGACAACCTGTGGGATAGTTTGGTTACCTTTTTCACTACCCTAACGCTTGCTCCTGTTCCTACTACTGGTATCTCTTTGCCTGCGCCTTCAACCCCAGCAGACTTCGGAAATCTCTACGTTGCAGCTTTTCAGTTTAGTATAGCCCTTGGCGTATTGGAGATAATTATTTTAGCGTTAAGAGTTCTTTTGCGTTCATCCGTTATACGTATAGCTGAAACTATTGAAAACATTGTTTTCTGGTTTGGTGCAAGCTACCTTATCATAGCGTATCTAGTAAACATGACCATTCCCAGTGAATGGTTTGTTTTCTGGGCAGGAATGATTCTCATATTTGGAATAGCCCTAATTGCTAGGGCGATTGTTATTTTAGCTAAAAAGTAACTTTATTTTTTCTTTATTTTTAAGTTGTACCAGAGCCCCATTATTTGTCGAAACATGCTCCACGAATCCTTGAAGAGGTTGACTTTGGTGGCTTTGCCGCTTTTCCATTCAACACCGATTTCTTTAACTTTATAACCTGTTCTTTGGGCTCTCACCAATAATTCCGTGTCCCAAAACCAATGCGTCGCTTCAACCTTGTCTATTATCAGCATTAATGGCTCTTTTTTGAAGGCTTTAAAGCCGCATTGGTGATCATGAAGTTTTGAGCCAAGCATGTGTCTGACGAGAAAATTATAGGTTTTAGAACTTATGCTTCTACTGAAGGTACGTTCAGCTTTGCTTTCACGAAGCATCCTTGATCCAGTTGAGAAATCATATCCTTCAACAGTAATGGTTTCAATTAGAGGTTTAAGATATTTTAGATCTGTGGCTAAATCCAGATCCATATAAACCAACACTTCGCCGTTGCTTTGCTTAAAGGCGTTATTGAGTGCGGTTCCTCTGCCTAACCGTTTTTCACGATGAATGTGGCGTACTTTGGGGTTTTGCAGAGTTAGTTCTTCCGCGCGTTCAGCAGTTCCATCTGTGCTGCCGTCTTCAGCTATTATAATTTCATAGGATTGTGTAAACTGATTTAGAGCTTGGATGGTTTTCTCTACTGCCAGCTGAAGGTAATCGACTTCATTATAGGCAGGAAGCACAACTGAAACTTGCACAGTACCGTTTAGGTTGGGTTTTATCATCCTAAGAAGCCCCAACTATGGAACCATTTCAAGTTTTTAATCGATTCTGTTGTAGCAGGAGCACCTGAAATTACTGGATAAAAGAGCACAAACATTGCTATTGCGCTTGCAAATATAGCTATTGCAGCAATCTTTCCTTTGGGTGTATTCCAGTACTTATTGATGAAGTATGTTGTTGATAAGCAAAGTAGGGGTACGCTAAGGTAAAAGTGGTAGATGTAGGTTGCTCGGCCTATGAAAACGTAAGGAAGCCACGTGAAAAAGAAAATCACGACAATGTATATCGCAGGTAAATCCCAACCTTGCCCGCGTATACTTATGCGTTCATTTAAAGGTGATTTTGATATTCGACTGTAAAAGTTTTTCACTAACTGTCGTCCATGAAGTGCTCTCTCTGTTAGGATCAGTATCGAGACAAAGCCAATCCACCAAACCATTGGGTTTCCGAAAACAGAGATTGTTGATACTACATTGTTTGGGAGGTAAGATATGTCAAACCATCTTGGAACATTTAGTCCGTCTAGTCTAAACATGAAGGGCCAAGACCACCAAGGGGCTGACGAAGTATCAACAACACTGCCTGAATGGAAATTAAGCATCGCTGACTGCAACTTTATAATAGTTAGGAAAGAGTCGCCCCCCAGCATTTCTGGAATATATGTTGCAAAGTAGACCAAGACGGCTATGCCTGCAAAGCCCAATAGTATAAGGGCTGGATGGTTAAAAAAAGCCAAATATTTTTCAGCTAAACTTGCCTTAAGCTTGGCTAAATCTTTGAATCTGACTGTCACAAGCAACACAAGCATCCCTAAAGCCCCAAAGATTGTAAACCACTTTGTTGAGAATCCTAATGCAAAGAAGAGTACTGCAAAGAAAAGCGGCAAGACAGAGGTTTTCCACCCGCTCTTAACTACATTCATGAAGTAAATCAGGAAGAATAACTGTGACAACAAAGAGAAGAACACTACATACGTATCCGCGGTGCCTATTCTCGCCATTGTGAAATGCATAAAGTCAAACGCTAAAAGGAATGCTGATGAAAACCCGCCGATCCATGTGCCGAATAACTTCTTACCTAAAAGATACATCAATGGAATCATCAAAGTGGCGAATACTACTCCAATTATTCGCCAACCAAATGGTGTTTCACCAAAAACTGCCACTCCTATGGCTTGAATAATTTTCCCAATTGGTGGATGGGTTCTTTCGTTGGGTATCATATGGTTGGCATAGTTTTCGGCTGAGCGTGCAAAGTAGACTTCGTCAAAGTACATTTTGGACATAAAAGTTGGCGGAATCTGGAGTTTGCTTTGCTCATCGACGAGGTTACTTAGAGTTGGGTCGGTTGAGTTTAGGGCTGTAATTTCAAGAATGGAAATTTGTTGGTTAGTTTGGTTTTCTACTCCTATTTCTGTAATTTGAATATAGGGTGCGATTGGTTGGTCTGATGGGTTTGTTATGCCCCAATTGGCAAACATTGGTTGGGAGTCATAGTTGACTGCTGTAACGTTGAATTCTAGAAATTGGGTGTTTATACCTAAGCCTATTTTTTGGTAGACTGAGTAGTCTGTTCCTCTGGGTTGCAATCCATTTGAGAATTGCCCCTGATAGGTCCAGTTTCCTGGAACTCCGGAATAAACTGAGGCTGAAGCGTTTCCGCTTCTAACCCAAAAATATACGTTTTCAACATATTGGTTTGAACCCAAGTCCACATAGAAATTTGTCTGTTGAGTGCTTTCCCAATTCGTCACTGGGGCATTAAATGTACCCAAATTCCAAGAAGCTATTCCAAAAAAGATTATTGATAGCAAAACGATTGTTATAATGTCTTTTTTGGTTATTTTTAATTCGATGTTAATTTGGACTTCTCTCCCTCTTGAGATTTGTTTAACGCTGGTTGGTCTTTTTTGAGCCAGTTTATTCCTTTAAGCTCATCCCACATGAGCACTGAGGCATAAAGTAACATTATTAAATTAATAATGCTTATCGCTAAAACCACTGGGTCCCCAGTTAAATTGGGGGCAGCATTGGGATAGGAAATATTGAGCCAATAAAGAATGTAAGCTTGGTTTACTAGAAATGTCGCTGTCAAAACTACATAGAACACTCGTGCTTTTTTAAGAAGTGGAAACATTAGGGCCAAAACACTTATGGCTGGAAACATGTACCGTTCATGAATTCTTGTAGGTAACATGAAGAACGCGAAAAGCAAAATAAAAGCAGCAAAAATTGCAATAATATCTCCTGAGACTTTAAGTCGTTTATGGACCATATATAGTGTAAAAGCCGCTACAGAACCAAACAATGCCCACCCTACATAAAAGAGGTAACCATCATTTACCCACAAGCCAAACATTCCCCATAGGTTGAAAGCGTTAACTGAGGTCACGTTATAGTAAAGATAGCCAGTTGAGTAATTTTTGATTAAGAATGTAATTGGATTACCAATGCCTTCGAAGGGCAGCACAACCAAAAAAATCGTTGCGGTAAACGCCCCAACGGAATATAATAGTTGTTTCCAACCATTTTTTTTATAAATCAATAGGACAATCAAAGGAAGCAACGCTATACCTTGAGGCTTGGTTAGAAGTCCCAACGCGAAGATTACTGCAGAGGGCACGGGTTTAGATTTCAAAGCAAGCATAAGCGAGAGAACAAGGAAAAAAGTATAAACCGCATCAAATTGACCCCATACAGCTGCATTGTAGATTACCGCTGGGTTAAAAGCGTAAAGCGCCATTGAAATAAGTGCAACTTTGAAAGTTGCTTGTTTTCTAACAAAAAAATAAATCAAACCTGCAGTTGCCAAATCAAAAAGGTTCGGAACAAACTTAATCATGTTTGCCATACTGATGCTTAATGCATTAGCCAAAGAACCAAATGCCCAGAAAATGTACACGTTGAAAGGTGGATAATCAAAATACCCTGCAACATTGTAGAAGGGTCTTATACCATGATTAGCTGCCGTGGTAAACCACGAGATAAAATCGTTTGTATCTATGGGGTATCCTTGCTGGGGAAACAGGAGAACCCTAACTATAAAAGCGACAGCAAGCACAATGGCTAAAATTATGACCTCGCGTTTGATAAACGAGAAGTTAATCGCGTTTTCCCCTCGTTCAAATACTTACAATCAAAGAATAAGAAGGTTATTCCAAAACTGTCTCGCAACTTTCATAATTTAAGCTATTGAAAAGGACTAAATGTTGGATTCTACTGAGCAGTATAACTGACTAATTTTTTACTAATGAGCTATTAAATACGGTCTCTGAAGGCCAAATTTTTACTTAAAGAATTAAATCGGCGCTAAATAAAAATTGGTGCCTTTGTCGGGCAGTAATCATTACTTTACCCAGTAACGCCCAACGGCTTTACTACCTGGCTCTGCCTAAGCAAATACTTCGTCAATATCATCGCCATGCCATTTGCCTGAAAATTCCAGTAGTGACTTCTTTTTCCTTGGTTGTGCAACCCTCAAAACAACGTCTGAGAAGGATTCTCCTGGTTTCTTCATCCCTTTTAGGGTTTCATAGGCTTTTTCGGAGAGCGAGATTACTTTTGTCATGTCGAATTCTATGTGCATATGCATACATATGCATTATTAGAAAAGGAACCTTCGGCGAGATTTGGATTAAAGCCATTAACCTACCATTACCCCTCATTGCTTTTGTAATAAAATTATTTATATCAAAGTTTATATGGTCAAAACAAGGCTCTGTATTGTGAGTGACAGTTAATGGTTAAAATCAAGGGAGAAAAATTCACAGTTATCCTCCGAGAGGAACCCGAAGGAGGATACTCAGCTCAGTGCCTTGAACTTCCAGGAGCAATAAGCGAAGGGGAAAACCGCAAAGAGGCTCTCGTCAACATTAAAGACGCAATCGAAGGTTACTTAGAAGCTTTCCCTGAAGAAGTTGACCAGCTTAAACGAAAGAAAGAGCTTGTGGAAATAACTGTCTGAGAAACTTCCTTCTATCTCTTGGCAAAAAATCGTCAAGGCTCTCGCCAAGAAAGAGTTCAAAGTCGTGAGTCAAAGAGGAAGCCACATTTTCTTAACGGATGGAAAACACAAACTCACCGTTCCAAGACATGACCCCATTAAAAAAGGCACGCTTCTCTCAATCATTCAACAAGCAGGACTAACACGAGAAGATTTTCTTGAGCTAATCGGTTACTAAAAGTTTAATTTTGTAAATTGGAGCCTTCGGCGGGATTTGGACCCGCGACCATTACCTTACCAAGGTAACGCCCCACCGGACTAGGCTACGAAGGCATTTTTTTGTTCTTCCCACAAACAACATGCGATAGTAAATAAAATGCTTGCGGTTTATATTTCGCCAATAAAGAAAAATATTAAACAAAATTCAGCTTAACACCAAAAATAGAGCAAATCTTACGTCTCGTAGAAATGAATCTCTGTCATCTTCTACACCCACACCACACCCACACATCTCAACATTGAATCCATGTTGGCGGTGTGGGCTACACACTCTTCCCACACTTAAACCACAAAAGAAAAACAACCCAAACCAAAAAAGCAATCTTTTCCAGGGCTTCAAGTGTGGTGTGCATTTTTTTTGCACCACACCCACACAAAGAGAAAACAAAGAAATCATGTGGCAAATAAATATTAAAGCAACCTAACCTATTTCACACTGCGCAAAACATGTGCAGGGGTCTCCAAGCCAGGTCAACGGAGTAGGGCTTAGGACCCTATCGCGTAGGCGTTCGTGGGTTCGAATCCCACCCCCTGCACCATATATAAGCAAAACTATAGGGGGTCCGTCAAGGGGATGTTTCTGCTAAAGTTTGCGTTTTCTAAAGATTTTGCACCATCAAACTCTGTTACGTACTCAAAGCCTGCTTCAACTAGACTGCAAATTTCTTTTTCTGTCTTGGTTACTTTTGATATGTAATTTGTTCACCTTGGAATAGAGCTTCTTCAAGCTGGACATACAGCAAAGTATTCTTGATGTTCTTGTGTCCCAATCGCTGCATTACATAGTACATGTCTTTTGTTTCATGGTAAATCATTGTTCCTTTCCAATATCGGAAGGTGTGGAAGTGAATTTTTAGTAGGCGAGGATTCTTGAGTTTGTTGGCTAATCGTTATCGTTGACGACCTAAGCTTACTCCATGATGGTCAACAGGTATGTTAGGGAAAGAAAATACTCTGTCGCCATAGTTTTTTTGGCAATCTTTGAAGCATTTCGAGCAGTTTAAGGCTTAAGCGTATTGTTCGTGGGTTGCTGTTCTTTTCAGGGGTAATGTTTACGGCTTTACTTTCGAAGTCTATGTCGTCCCTTTTAGTCGCCAGACTTCTCACAGGGACCATACCAGAAAATAGAAAACTATGTATGGTTGCCATTTAATTTGAATTGTTAAAAGCTTTACAATTAAGGCAACTGGGTTGATGATTGGAAAAGGGATTTGGACGCGCGATTTAGATTGGAGACAGCTGTCAGTCAGCAAATGTTTCGACCTCAAGTATTTACTTTATCGTTGTTTTTTGTAATCTTTATGGGGACACATTTATTATTTAAAACTTGCAAGATTTTAGGTGATTCGAGGGGAAGCTTGTGAGTTCTGAAGAATCTTGGCATGCGATTGAAACGCAGGAAGCGTTAAGCAAACTTAAGACCGAAAAAACAGGGTTAAGCTCAACTGAAGCAGCCGAGAGACTCAAGAAATACGGTCCTAATCAGTTAGCCGCAGGCGAAAAAACCTCGCCCCTCAAGATTTTCATAGGCCAATTCAAAAGCATACTTATACTAATTCTAATAGCCGCAGCATCAGTGTCGTTTGCGACTGGACACCAATTTGACGCAAGTATCATCCTCATCATCGTTGTAATCTCCGCATCGCTAGGGTTTGTCCAGGAATATCGCGCAGAAAAAGCATTGGAAGCCTTAACAAAGATGCTCGTGCCAACTGCTTCGGTTTTACGGGATGGCAAAGAAGTACAGATTGCCACAAAAGACATCGTGCCCGGCGACATCTTGGTACTCAAAGAAGGAGACAAGATCGCCGCAGACTCGCGGCTAATAGAGACTTACAACTTACACGTTAACGAAGCTCCTCTGACAGGTGAATCCGTTCCTGTTGAGAAGAGCACGGAAAAAGTAGCTAAAGATGCTGCGATTTTGGATAAAAAAGACATGGTTTTCTCGGGAACTGCGGTTACCTCCGGAAAAGCTAAAGCCCTAGTCGTTATGACGGCTATGAACACTGAATTCGGAAAGATTGCAAAGCAAGTTAGCGCTGTCGAGAAGAAAGAGACTCCTCTTGAAAAGAGAACTAAAGAAGTTGGGAAATGGCTTGGCTTAGCAGCATTGGCGGTCAGCATAACCGTAATCGTTTTAGGTGTTGCACGGGGGCTGCCGTTGCTGGATATGTTCCTCTTCGGCATCGCATTGGCAGTCGCGGCTGTTCCAGAAGCGTTACCTGCTATTGTAACGGGGAGCTTAGCTATCGGCATGTATAAGATGGCGAAAAGAAACGCCCTCATCAGAAAGATGCCTGCGGTTGAAACGCTTGGTTCAACAACGGTGATCTGCACTGACAAAACAGGCACCTTGACCAAAGGCGAAATGACTGTACGCAAAGTCTACACGGCAGGCACAACCATTAATGTTAGCGGCGTCGGCTACTCGCCTCAGGGGAGTTTCGACGAGAAAAACAAGGCGACAACGGAGACCGAGTGCTTCTCGTTACTTATGAAAGGCGCTGTCTTATGCAACGATGCCAACGTGGTTCAGGAGGGTGACACATGGGTAGTTAAGGGTGATCCAACCGAAGGTGCCCTTGTGGTGGCTGCATTAAAAGCAGGCGTGCAAATAGAGGAGTTGCGTCGCGCTTACCCACGCATAGACGAGTTTCCGTTCTCCTCGGACCGAAAACGCATGACAACAGTCCATAGCTCACAACTGCAAGCTGATAGTAAAAAACTCATCTTCATGAAAGGAGCCCCCGAAATTATCCTCCGACATTGTTCCCGTATTTGTGCAGATACTAAAACAGAGGAACTCACTGAACAAAGGCTCAAAACAGTGCTTGATGTGAACGAGGAAATGGCAAGCGTCGGACTGCGCATTTTGGGAATAGCATTCAAAGAAGTGTCGGGCGATTTAATTAACTTCAAAGAAGAAACCGCTGAAAGTGAGCTGGTTTTCCTTGGCTTAGTCGGCATGATGGATCCACCTCGTAAAGAAGCCATGGAGGCAGTGAAGCTTTGCCGACAAATTGGAATCAAGACCGTAATGATTACTGGAGACCATAAGCTTACTGCATTGGCAGTTGCCAAGGAATTAGGTATCTATCGTGAAGGCGACCAAATCCTAACCGGCGAAGACCTAGAACGGATTTCGCAGGAAGAGTTCGAAGCCAAAGTCAGAAAAGTAACCGTTTACGCTCGCGTTTCCCCGCTTCATAAGCTGAAAATCGTAGAGGCTTGGAAGAAGAAAGGCGAAGTTGTAGCCATGACAGGCGACGGCGTTAACGATGCTCCCGCGCTTAAGAAAAGCGACATCGGCGTCGCTATGGGCATAACAGGAACAGAAGTCACTAAAGAATCCGCCGACCTCGTGCTTGCCGACGACAACTTTGCAACTATTGTTAAGGCGGTGGAGCTGGGCCGCTGGACATACGACAACATCAAAAAATACCTCACCTACCTCTTGCAGGCCAATTTAGTGGAAATCGTCGTCCTCTCGTTTGCAGTGCTAGCTGGTTACCCGCTGCCGCTACTGCCGGTGCACATTCTCTATATCAACCTCGCTACAGACGGCTTGCCAGCCATAGCTTTAGGTTTGAGTCCTCCCGAACCTGACGTGATGCAGCGGCCGCCCCGGAACCCTAAAGAAACAATATTCACAAAAGACGTCAAAGTGTTCCTCATACGAGCCGTCCTCATAGAAACGCCACTACTGTTATGGGTCTTCATAAGCTCCCTGCCGTTAGGCGTCGAAATCGCCCAAACAAGGCTGTTCTTAGTGTTGATCTTCTTTGAACTTGTCTTGGCATTAAGCTGCCGTTCACTAAAATATACCATCATCAAAGCGCGACCTCACAAATTGCTCGTGGGTACGCTGCTTTGGGAAATCGCGCTGATACTGCTGATCATCAACGTGCCGTTCCTTCGTGAAAGCTTCAGTCTAGCTCCAGTTGGTATCTACGAAGTAATACTAATAGCAGGTCTCTCCGCAATCGTGTTGCTGACCATTGAAGTGACAAAACGCATACTGCATTACCACGACGCAAAGTACGAAGTGGACTTTCCTGAGCTTTCAAGCGAAACAGGCAACACCGCACAACACACAGAGGAATCGATAGACGTCAAGATAACGCCCGCATGATTCTTCCACTAGCCCGCAAATGAAGTATATACAGACGTTAACCATTGGGCGCAACCAATTATAAAATGAGTCCTTAGGGATATTTACCATATGCTCCAAAGTCAGTCATAACCCTGATATCTAACAATTCTGGAGCTTGAGAAAATTTAGTTGACAAGATGATTTCATAAGTTTCGCTGTATAGTCTGTTTATTTTCGGTGACTTATCTAATTCTCCATTGACGTATACTCCCTCAAAAGTGACTCCTTGGGTCCTCTCAAAAGCAAAGCTTCCACTGTGAACCCAAAATCTTTCTTCACCTGTTTTCTCATCCCATTTAAAGGAATTGAATATCATATCTACAAGAAAAGGAGAGGTCAGATGAAAGTTTGTACCGTCCGCTGTAAATTCCAACAGCATCTCTGAGGGTTTTGAAGTGTATATCCCTGACAAAGAGATTTTGTATACTCTGTCAGTGTTTGCCCATTCAACAGACTCTCTTGTGATAACTGCTCCCTTGTCCACCGCACCGTTAACGAAAATCTTGCCAAAAGAGATCGTATGGTTAGCTGTGATAAAATTGGAAGTGTCAGCGATAAAAGCCTGAATTTTATGCGTGTTTTCATTCCAGTACAATGCCTCCATTTTAAGTCCGATGAGGGTTATTTTACCCATCGTAGAGCTGTGGGTTGCGTTAATTCCGAGTGTTATCTCTGGTGGCTTAATAGCATATTTTTCTGATAATGTAATTTCGCAAGTTTGATTATGTTCAATATTTCCGCTTGGAACAATGATGGCTTCCTTATCCAACTTTTCATTTACGGATATTCCGACTATAGCTTGAGGTTGCCCAAAGTTTTGCATAGTAACTTTGATTTGCCCAGTGGTATTGTCCCAATCAACCGTCGTAATCTCCATTATGCCATGCGGGTATTGTATGCCATCATGTAGGTTGAATGGCTTCTGAAACAAATACCCTACAGTAACAAGAGAACCAATGGTAATAGCGAGAAGCACTAAAGCAAGGATAACTTTGATTTTTTTATCCATTTAATCGCCAGACAGAGAGCAATATTATCTTGCAGGAAGAGGCTATATAAAACCTGTTAAAGCTTGCAATCCTTTTTGGACAAAGAAATGTAAGGCAATTTAATTGTTGAGTTCCTTCTCAAAAAAGAGGGGATAAGCCCGGGTGATTTCACCATTCTCAGAGGGTTCGAATCCCACCCTGTACCAGTCTAATAAAGAATGATATGCCACTTCTTTTGTAATGTTAACTGGTTTTCTGATACTTATCAAGTTAGATAACGATTGATAAAAAAGAAACTCAGAGTTTAAAAACGGAAATTTGTGTAGCGGTTAAAAATTCAGGTGTAAAAAAGGTCAAAGCGTCAAGTTGGTAAAGTAGAATATTCTACTTTATACTTCATTATAGGAGTTGCAGGTTGGGCACTTTAACACGACGTTCTTGAATTTTCCTTCAATAATGGTCTCGCCTAATTTTGCTCCACAATTGCCACATAGATAATTGGTATTGCCACCCTTGCTTTTTATTACTGGCAAGGTTTTAGATGAAAAAACAGTTTGGTTTCCCTTTTTAGGTTCGAGTATAGTTTTTAGTTTTCTGTTCATTTTGTCCACTTACTTCGGTTTTATTGGTTTGACTGGATTAAAAGTTTATTGCTTGTAGATCCGTCGCTTTATAATTTCCACGAAAAAGACAAATGACAATCCTGCGAAAAATGAAATGTTCGCGACATCATTGGTAGGTCGTGGGTCGAAAAGTTTGCTGTGCCAGTGATACCTCGCCGCTTTGAAGGGTTCAGATATCACCTTTTACAAAATAACCAAAAACGTTAAAGTTGTCGAAGGCGAATCTTTTAACGTAGAAAACCTTATCTTAGACGTGAAAAGTTTTATTGCAGGAGTTTTTAAATAAGAAAGGTCTTCCTTGAATAGGATGTAAACTAATGTCTGAACATAAACCTGAATGGCCTGAATCGGGCGATCTTGTAATTGCCACGATAGAAAGTGTTATGGATTATGGAGCATACGCTAACCTTGACGAGTATAGTAGACGAGGTTTTCTTCATATATCTGAAATTTCCAGCGCTCGCATAAGAAACATCCGAGACTTTGTTCGTGAAAACCAAAAAATGGTTCTCAAAGTTCTCCGAATTGACATTGAAAAAGGCCACATTGACCTATCACTCAGACGTGTAACAAAACGTGAGCGTATAGAAAAAATTAAATCTTGGAAAAAAGATCGCAAAGGCGATGCCCTCCTACATGCAGTAGCAGAAAAAACTGGTTTACCAATTCATGAAGTCTACCAGAAAGCCGGAGTAATTCTTGAAGAAAAATACGGTTTATACGACGGCTTCGAAAAAGTAGTCAAAGAAGGCATGGAGGTCTTAACAAAACTTGAAATTCCCGAAGACCTCGCCAAAGTTATTGCTCAAGTTGCTGAAGAACGTATAAAAATTAAAACAGTAAAAGTCAGAGGCGTAATCGAAGTTCGTTGCATGATACCAAACGGCGTTCGTTGCATCCAAGATGCCTTCAGCGGAGCCAAAAAAGCTCAAGAAGCTAAAGATGCAAAAATCGAGTTCTCTGTAATTGCTGCTCCAAAATACAGTGTTGAAGTTACAGCTGATAATTGGAAGCGCGCCGAAGAAGTACTAGATAAAGTCAGCGAAAATGTCGTTGACAACGTAACCAAATCGGGCGGACACGGCTCATTTAAAAGAGAAAAATAGAAGGTTTAGATTTGAGAGAGCTTACTGAAAAACTTGAATGGGGCCAAGTAGAGAAGATTGGTAAAGGAACTAAGGCAAATTATAATTCAGAAAAGAAGGTTCTGACTTTTTGCTTTAACCGTGGACCCGAAACATCAGGCGATCTTTTAAGAGCATCCCGAGAACAATTAATGAAGGCGCTAACGGAACTGGGATACACGAGTCGAATGAAGTACAATGGAGAAGTTATTGTTGATAACGTTCTCGAGAGTGATGTGGTTCTTGTTAAGAAAAACCATAAACTCGTAATCAGCTTAAACAAGAAACAAGATGAAAAGGTCAAAGCTGCCTCTGAATCGATCGACTCTAAAAATGAGAGTGAAAGCAAAATAAAATTTTCATAGTTACACCCAAAATATCTGGTTAAATTAAACAAATATCCTTCTCAGCTTTGGTGAAATCCCACTTATTTTAAGGGCGTTTTGGGAAAACAACTAAATACTTGACTATGGCAATGTAGGAGCTATGGCATTTAAAAAGAAAGGTTCCCACACTAAAGCCTACATAGCAATTATTCTCTTAGTAGTGCTAGTAGCAGCATCTGCTGCAGTAATTCTTGCAAACCAGCCCCCATCAACTAAACCAGTAGCGTTAGGCGTTCACACAGGCGACACATTCACTTATCACTTATTGGGTTCATCAAATTTGACTAGTTTAGCGGCTGTTGATACTCCAGGTTTCTCGGTTTATAATGAAACTGACAATTATAAGATCACAATAACAGATGTACAAGGAACTATGGTTTCTCTTAATACATTGTGGACATTCAAGAACGCATCTGTAATTACTGGCTCACAAACAATCGATTTATCAAACGGAAATAAAACCGAAGCGAATGGGTTCTGGGCTATCTATGCTTCCAATCTTAATGTTGGTGATTTACTGCGTCCAAATGGATTTGATGGTGTAACAGTGAATGCCTCGAGCACAATAACTTACGCAGATAGTGTAAGGGAGAGAAACTTTATGGCAATAGGCGGAGAATCTTATCTAGCTACCGACCCAACACACAGCACACTACGCTACGATACCACACTCGTTTACTTCGACAAACAAACAGGCATGCTTGAAACACTAATTTGGATAACTGACTACAACAACCCAGAAATGAGAGAAGTAATAACCTGGACGCTTGTTGAATCATCAGTTTGGGCTGTCTAACAATTTCCTTCTCAATTATTTATTGAGTAACTTTTCCATAAACAGAAATTTAGTTGTCTAAAACCAAAATTAAGAAACTTTTGTGGATTAAGAAAGCAGCGAATAGACTTTTGAACAGATTCCCCTATTTTATTTCGGTTCATGTAAATTGAAGAATTAAACAGTTTTTAAAGGAAAAAATGAAATAGTCAAGCACCAAACAAATACTGCAAGAGGATCTCAATGTCGTTTAAAACGAAAATGCATGAAGCAGTAAAAAACAAAAATTCTCGCCTAATTTTAGCCTTAGATTTTCCATTCGAGGTCCCTGAGAAAAAAGAGAATATTTTGATTAAAGCCAAACAGGTCATAAAAGCTGTCTCACCCTATGTTTGCGCGGTAAAAATTAACCATCATTTGACCCTTCCACTTGGCACCTTTGATGGCGTGCAACAAATAGTTGACCAAATTCATAGTCTGGGCATACTTGCAATAATGGATGCTAAAGTAAACGATATCGGCAATACAAACCAAATAATAGCCGAATACTATTTTGCAGCCGGGTTTGATGCCATAATAGCTAACCCATTTGTAGGTTGGGATGAAGGTTTAAAGCCGCTCTTTGAAGTTTCAAAAAAACTTAACCGCGGCGTAATTCTCCTCACCTACATGAGCCACAAAGGAGCCAGCGAAGGTTACGGACAAACCATCATTGACGAGAAAACAGGCGAAAAAACTCTTCAATATATTTCCTTTGCAAAAAAAGCGTTGATATGGAATGCTGATGGAGTAGTAGTTGGCGCTACAGCTCCCCAGAAAATTGCGGAAATAAAACAGATTCTCCAAGATAAAGTTGATATTTACTCGCCTGGCGTAGGTGCTCAAGGTGGCAGTGCGGAAACCGCAATTAAAGCAGGCGCAAACTACCTAATTGTTGGTAGAGAAATTACCAATTCGAACAACCCAACTGCTGCAGCACGCTCACTTTGTGAGTCAATAAAAGGGCTTTAAAAGAAAGTTTATCTGCGTTTATTTTCCCAAAGCTCTTTTTTGAGCAAATCGCGTACCGAAGACCTTATGACACTGCTTCTGCTTGGATACATGTTAGCTCGAACTAATTCATCTAAACCTTCCAAATATGCTTCTGGTAATAAGACAGTTACTAATTTCATTTTATTTTTTACTCCCCTTTAGCTATATCATGCATATAACATGTGGCAAATATAAGAGTTTAGCGTGGTCAAAACTTGACAAATCAAAGTTGACGGAGTTGATTTAATGTTCCCAGAAATGTGCCATCTAAAAGAAATAGTTCTGCATCATCCACATCAACCGCTTCAGAACGCAAAACGGGTCCAATCAAGGCTTCGTTTCCAATTTCTTTTCTGGGGCGAGTTTCGTTTATGGGTCTGCCGCCAAGGAAATCGTTAAAACTAGGCATTATAAAAATTTCCTCTACTTTCGCCTTTATGTTATAGTGATTTTGTAACGTTTCAGCTATTGAACCTTCAATTTTAACTCTGTTTTTCTTCAAAAGAACTTTCGCGAAAGCTTCGGGGTCGCATTTTGTCTTCATCCAAACTTGCCTAATGATTTTGCAGCCGGTTGGGTCACGGAAAACCACAACAGGATGTAGATGACCCATAATCAAAGTTTTGCAGCCCAAAAGTGCGGGGGAAGGCCATTTGTGTCCATGAAAAACGCCTACGTCACCAATTATTGCTCCAGTTGCAGGCAAAAACTCAACGTTCTCGGGTAACAACGGTTCCAGGTTGGCATCATGATTACCCCGAACAACCGCTATACTTCCTATACATCCTGAGAGTTTGTTAAAGAAGTCTGGGATATCTTGCCATTCGCCAAATTCATGGGAAACAACAGTGTACTTCACATCCCCTAGAATAACCAGTCTGTCTGGCTTGTACTTTGTAATAATTCCGGTTAGTTTGTTTAGGATTTTGGGGGTTTGGCTTGGAACATGTATGCCTTTTTCCTGTAACTGCATTTCCCATCCAAGGTGTGGGTCAGCTATAAGGAGAGTTTTGGTTTTTGAGGTTTTTACAATGGCAGCTGGGTTTGGAAAAAGCAAACTTAACATTAGGGTTTAACCAGGTTGAGAATTTTTTGGTGAATATCCGAATTGGCTGAAGCAACGAAACTCAAAGTTTGTTTTGGATCCAACTTTACATTTATTGGTTTGTTTTTTTGGTCGGTTACGGTTCCGCCTGCTTCTTTAACTATGAGGAATCCTGCAGCGACGTCGGTTGTGCGAATTTTATTCCTCAAATCTATAAAGGCATCAGTTAATCCAGCGGCAACTAGGCAGACTTCGAGGGCGTTGGCGCCAAAGTGTCGTGTGTGTCTTATGTTTTCGATTAATGCGGCTGTGGTCTTCATGTTCAATTTAGCTTTGTAGGCATTCAAATCCATGCCTATTACTGCTTCGTTGAGTGACTGGATTTTTGAGGTATAAATTCGTTCGCCGTTGCGGTATGCACCTTTGTCTTTAAGCGCTATGTAGGTTTCATCGTGGACGAGGTCAACAACCATTCCAGCGTAAACATTGGTGAGTTTAGGTTTATCTGAAACAGCAAGGGATGAAGCGTAAAATGACAAACCATGAGTCAAGTTGGTTGTGCCATCTATTGGGTCAACACACAGATAACATTTTTCTGGAGTAGCTCCAAATTCTTTGATACCAGATTCCTCACTGATAAGAGTAAAAGAAACCTTATGCTGTAGCATGGTGTCGACTATGGCTGTTTCAGCAGCTAAATCCACTGGCTTCATCATATCTCCGCCTGCACCTACACCCAAATTGGGTTGAGGTCCCTTGAGAGTTTTTAGGCATGGTTTGATGCTGGTTTGGATATTGGTTTTGCATTCAAGCAGGATTTGTTGCCAGTCAACTGGGTCTTTCATTGATTAACCTTCATTTTCTATATTACACGTCAAGTTGATAAAGACTATACAGTCTTAATTAAGGAAAACTTTTCAATGAATAAATTAATTCTACAAATATTACTCAAGTTGGATCATAATATCCAAACTTGAAAAGATCCTGTAGAGGGTAGCTAAAAAAAATGTGGTCTTCAAGGGATTAATATAAGAACATAATGGTTAGTATGTGCAGTGACTGTTTTCCCGCAAAGATTCTTGGGGTCACTCAATTAAAATATTATTGGTGGTTAAAATTGGCGAAAAAGCTACATCTACCTTCAATGGCGAAAAAGGCACTGGAGCAAGTATTCACTAAACCACCCGCATCCGACAAATATCCTTATGCGAAACCCACCTTATCGAAAAATTATCGTGGACAACCAATATTTGATTTTGATTCATGCATAGGTTGCGGTTTATGTGGCAGAGATTGTCCGGCGAAAGCAATAGAGATGGTCCAAGTTGACGGAAAACGTCGCCCTCAACTAAACCTTTCCAAATGCGTCTTTTGCTATCAATGCGCTGAAACTTGTCCAAAAAAAGCTATAAAAAACTCGTTGGTCTACGAATTGGCAACAACCGATAAATCAACCTTGGTCATAAAGCCGAAATCTTGCAATAAACCTTGATTCTTTAAAGCGATTTCTTGCAGGCAAAATGTTCTTAGTCAACAAATCTCCCGAAATTACTCAAAAACCAGCAAGTTGAAACCAACAAAACCATGAAAACTCTTAAATTATACAATTCCCAACAGAATTGGCAAGGTCCCATTAATGTCATCAAACATTACTCATGTTCAAATCGAAGGATACGATGAAAGCGAAAAAATGTTTCTTGTAAAATCACCTTCAGGAAGCATAGTTAAGGTTCAAGATACTTTTGCAGAAATGTTTGCACTTTGGGCAGGAAGAGTTTTAATTACCGCTCAAAACGAAAAATGGGCTCAAATCGCCGCAAGTTTAACAACAGGTTTTGCCACAAGCGTAATTGCTGCTTCTGCTGAGGCATCCATTGAACGAGCGGTTCCAGCAGATCAGACACCTGACAAACGTCCTGGAGTACTTATTCAAATTTATAATCGTGATCGCTTTGAACTTAAACACCAGCTTATGGAACGCATAGGTCAATGCACCATGACTTGTCCTACAACTGCAGCATTTAATGGGTTAACTGGAAAACGCGTCTTAACCGTTGGAAGCAGCCTGCGATACTTCGGTGATGGCTTCCAGAAAAAAGCTATGGTGGGCGGGAGAAAATGTTGGAAAATCCCAGTTATGGAAGGCAATTTCATCGTTGAAGATGGCTTTGGTGCAATGGAAGCGGTTGCAGGTGGCAACTTTATGATTTTTGCTAAAACTCAGCAAGAAGGCCTGAAAGCCTCAGAAGCTGCAGTAGAAGCAATTCGCGCAAATGCACCTGATGTTATTATGATTTTTCCAGGGGGAGTTTGTCGTGCAGGGAGCAAAGCTGGTTCACTCAAATACAAATTGAAGGCTTCAACAAACCATCCTTACTGCCCAACTCTTAGAACAATTGTACCTGACAGCGTTGTTCCAGAAGGTGTCGAGAGCGTTTATGAAATTGTAATAAACGGCTTAACTTTAGATGCAGTAAAAAAAGGCATAAAAGCGGGTGTTATAGCAGCTATCGGGGTTCCCGGTGTTGTGAAGATTTCATCAGGCAACTATGGAGGAAAGTTAGGACCCTTCAAGGCTTTTCTCAGAGACGCCATTGGTGCCCCAGCTCCAGAGGCAGCAACAGAGCCGGTAGCTAAGCCAAAAGCCTAAGGTTTTATTTTTTACGTCGGAACTTTTATTTGATTGCTTATAACGTAAGTTATGCTGATTACCCAACAAATAGTGAAGTTATTTGAGTACAGCAAAAAAAAGCTCTCTTGAACTGTTTAGACTAAGAAAAACACTCAATTCCCTAGCTAACAAAGAGGGCAGTCACACAGAACTTATCACTGTATACGTTCCACCTGGCAAACAAATCAGTGATGCCTTAAACCTTCTTCGCAACGAATATGGAACCGCTAGCAACATTAAATCAAACGTAACACGGAAGAATGTTCTTGACGCTATCACTAAAGCACAGCAGAAACTCAAGCTATTCAAAGATCCCGGTGAAAAAGGGATTGTCATTTTTACTGGTGCTCTTCTTGGAGAAGGTGATGCTCCAGGAACTGAGCGAATGGAAGCTTATGTTATCGTTCCGCCTGACCCCATCAAAATTTTCCTATACCGTTGCGATTCACGTTTCCACACAGAATATCTACAGGATATGCTTCGGGAAAAAGAAGCTTACGGCATTTTGCTCGTAGACGCTAGCAATGCAACTATAGCTACGTTGCAGGGGAAACGTTTGCAGATTATAAGACAGATGCATTCAGGTGTAGCAGGCAAAACTAAAGCTGGTGGACAATCAGCAAGAAGATATGAACGGCTAAGGGATATGCAGCTCAACGAGTATTTCACACGTGTAGGGGCACATGCTAACGATACTTTTTTGCCGATTGAAAATTTAAAAGGTATTATTCTCGGTGGACCAGGACCAACAAAATACGATTTTGAAAAAGGCGACTACCTGAACTATCAATTGAAAAACAAAATTCTTGATGTTATCGATACTGCATACGTAGAGGAACAAGGCGTTAAAGAAATAGTTGACAAAGCGCCTGAAATCATGCGTAAAGTCCGTTATATAGAAGAAAAAGAAGTTATGCAAAAATTCCTATATGAAGTAGGTCACGACACTGGCATGATAACTTATGGAGAAGGTGAAGTACGGCGTTTGCTTCAAAATGGAGCAGTTCGGACGGTGTTGTTGTCTGAGGAATTGGATTTGGTCCGAGTTACCATTAAATGTGGAGCCTGCGGCTACGAGGAACAGCACACTGTTAAGGGTAAGGAAGTAGCTGACTTCGAGAAGAGTTTAATTGGTAAACCGTGTGCAGCTTGTAAAGCACCGTCGTTCACAATAGTTGACAAAAAAGACGTTGTCGACGAGATTGCTGAACTTGCAGAACTTGCAAATACCGATGTTGAGGTTATTTCTGGCGAAACTGAAGAAGGACAAATGCTCAAGAACGCTTTCGGCGGCATCGCAGCAATCCTTAGATTCAAACAACAAAGCTGAGCATCTGAAAGTTGACTTTACAGATTTTCAAAATTATATCAAGAATTTAGAATCATACTTGCAAAAATAGTTTAAGGAGAATTGGGGTAAGGTGAGGGGTTAGTCCCTCTCTCTTTTTTGTTATTGAATATCTAATTTACATTCTGAGAATATAAGGTGTATTTCGTTTTTAGATATATGAGCATTAAATCATTTTTAGAAGCTGTTCAATCTCTTGCTTTCTCATGCCTTTTATGAAAAGCTGTTTTTCTTTAGAAGTGAATCCTGAAGTTAGCTCAACTTTAGCATGCAAACGCTTTGTGAATTCTTTTATGATTTCTTTGTTTACTTTTCCTTTAACTGGTTCCTCGGTAGAGAAAACGACAATTTCGGAGCTATCGAATTCTATTTTGAATTCTTGTGAGTTTGGTTTTACAAAAATTGAGATGGAAACTCCGTCTTTGGTTTCCCTTATGCTCATGGAGTAATGCACTCTGAATTACAAGATGATTGCGTTTTGCTTTGTTGCAGTGCCCAATTGAATTTATTGCGTAAGGTTTGGGGATAGAATTTTTCAACGTCGAATTTGACTTTTTTAGCCCACTTAACATAGACTGTAGGGTCAATGTATGATTTAAGTGAAGTACCCAAATTGTATTCTTTTGTAAGCTTTGTTAATTGAATGTCCATTTTTGATTTCTCTATTCGGGTTTCAAGTGTCTCGATCTTTTTACCCAGAGCTTTCTTTGTTTTCAGTTGAGCTTCAAGGCTTTTGAGGTTCTCTTCTTTTTGCATTACACGTTGGTCAAAAGTCGGCGGAACTTTGCGTTTATGGTTTGCTACTTCAGCGACTTTGAAGTTAGCCATTTTTGCGGCAAAAAGTTTTTTGTAATCTGGATCATCTTTGGTTACGCCACTCTTCTCCAACTCTTCCCTGACGGTTTTTGTACAACGCCATGTACGAAACACTTTTGCTGTTAATTTCGGCATTTTCTCAGAGAGAAAACGGCTAACGTGCTTGGAGTCAATGCCTTCGAATAAATATTCTTTGCTTATTTTGCTGAAGTACTCAATGTTTTTTATTACCTCAAGTGGAGCTTTGTACTCTTTTACCCACCGAACGCTGTCTTTGCCTAAAAAGTCAAAATGGAGCGTGTCACCTATGATTTTGATGTGTTCTTTACGTAAAGTTATAGCGCCTACAGTATCAGCTTCGTCAGGGTCTTTTTCGTCACCAACCCTCATGTTAGGAACCAAAATAAGCCAAGCTACAGTCGCAACTTTTCGCCTCGTGATGTCTTTATCGTCTAAGTTTTTGAGTATGTGCTTTTCGATTACGCCGATTTGTTTACCCAGCATTTCGGCTTTTTGGAATTTTTCTTTTTCACGGTTCTGTTTTAGGAATGCTGTATCCGAGAACCAAACGTACTTAATTTTGCCAGTTAGTTTGTCTTCCCACTTAGCTACGTACATCTTATTTGGTTCCCAAACTAATCCTTTCCAATTACCCTCAGGCTTTGGCGCTTCAGGTGGCAAATTAAGAATGATGTCTTCTTCTTTTGGACCATCTTTCCATTTTCCACGTTGTGGATGGTCACCTCGTCCAGCGAAGAGACAGGATGGTTCAGAAGTCCAGTTGGCTAGCTCCAATTTTTGTCCATCAACTTGCGCGTAGCCATATTTTTCTTTAAATTCTAATCGTTTGACTTTACGTTCTTCTGCTTGGTGTTTTTTTACTTCTTTTGTTATAGCTTCTTTTGCAGCTTTTTCCTGAAGAATAAAATTTTTGATTTGAGTAAAGTCAATTTCTTGGTTTACCGAAGGATCATCCACGTTATTTAGGTATTTTGAAGTGAACGATTCCAAGAAAGCTTCTTTTGGATTCTCTTGTTTGAGTCGGCCAAGAAATTCTTTCATAAAGTTCCGTTTAAACACGGTGTCTGGAGGAGCCATTGTGGTTGATAGGTTTCTGCGTTCCCAAGCTACAGCCATTGGCTCGGTTTTTTCGGTTAGTTTGATCATTTTTCCTTGAATTTTAACATTGAAGCCCTTGTAATCGTAAAGTGGCACGAAAATGCCGTTATGTTGTAGACTTTTCATAACGTGTTTCATCATTTAACCCCGTTTAAGGCAAAGTTATCTTCTTTGTCAACTAATTGCTTAAGCATGCCTTTTTTAGCTTTCGTTGCTGAAAAAAAGTAACTTTACATAAATATAGAATCGAACTTGAAAACACTCATTGAAAACTTTGGATTTAATGGAAAAAAAGTGTTTTTTGCTTTTTTGCTACCCTATCGTTCTGCAATTTCTTGTAAACGAGATCTACGTCTTTTCTTTCAACATAGCCTTTGTGTGGGCGGAAACCACCTGAGAATCCACCGGGAATGTGCATGAGTTCATGAATTAGAGTTCTCTCTTTATCTTCCGCAGACATCCGATCGAAAATCTCTGAAATTACTTCAATAGTGTAAGATGGAGGAAGGTTCATAACACCCTGCCAAATTTTTCCTAATCCATGTATTCGGGCGATGGTACGTCGTGCTTTGGAACCTTTGCTTCGCACACAATAAACGAACTGAGGCACTACATGGAAGAACTCGCATTCTTCAGCTAATTGGTCTACCTGTTTTTTGATTTCTGGAGCCTCAAAATATTTTATAGGCATAAGTCAACCTCTCCCATTGCACTCTGATATGTTGTTTGAGTTAAAAAGCTAGGTGCTTTTCTTTAGTATTTTCTCAAGTTCCATCCAAAAGGTGGCTGCAAATGAAACAACGATTATCAAAGGCCAGTCACTAAGATTTAAGCTTGTGATTTGCAGTGCTACTTGAATAGGAGCTAACGAAGTTCCAGCAATCAAAGTCACTGAAACCAACAGTGCCCATAGAAGCATGACTTTGTTTGATAGTAGTCCTTCCTTAATTATTGACTCGCGTTCGGAGCGGAAGTTTAATGCGAGGAAAATATGTCCCAACATCCAAGTCGCGAATGCTACGGTTCTAGCATAGGTTATGTCAAAGGTAGTATACCAAGAAAATAGGTATGTTGCTGTGACAGCTATGAATAGTCCTAAAGCTCCTAAAAATAGTGTTCTTAGCATCTTTTTATTGAGGAATTTTTCTTTTGGGTTTATTGGCGGTCTTTTCATCGATCCAATTTCTTCGGGTTCAGCAACGAAGGTTGCGGAGGCGGCTAAATCCATGAAAAGTTCCAGAACTATAATTTGTATTGGAGCAAAAGGCAAAGGAATCCCAAGGATGATTGGGACAAGAAAGATAGAGACTAGTGCCACTTTGCATGCAAGGTAATAACGAATTCCTTTGCGTAGGTTGCCAAATAATCTGCGACCTTCCTTAACCGCGGTTTCAATCGTGGCAAAGTTATCATCAGTAAGTATCATACTAGCTGCTTCTTTAGCTACATCAGTTCCGCGAATTCCCATTGCTATTCCGATATGAGCTTCTTTGAGAGCTGGAGCATCATTAATGCCATCACCAGTTACTGCTACAACTTCGCCATTCTCCTTAAGCAATTTGATAAGACGCAGCTTATCTTCAGGAGTTACTCGAGCAAACACGTAAATTTGCTTCAATATTTCTTTTAGAACATCATCCGGCATCTTGGCAATTTCAAGACCCGTTAAAACTTTAGAGCTGTTAATGCCTACTTGACTAGCTATTGCTTTAGCAGTTTCAGGATGATCACCTGTTATCATTATGACTCTGATTCCTGCTTCTTGGCAAGCACGAATGGCGCTCCTGACTTCGCTACGCGGCGGATCAATAAAGCCAATTATACCGACAAAAACTATGTCTTTTTCAATGCTTTCCTTTGCAGAATCAGCGGACAATCGGTGATACCCAAAAGCCATAAGACGTTCGCCATCATGAGCCATCTGGGCAATGGTGCTGAAGACTTCCACTCGTATGGTATCATTAAGCGGAACCTCTTCCCCACGGAGAAGTATCTTACCGGAACTTTCTAGAATTTTCTCAGGTGCACCGCTGGAAAGTGCAATCTGAGATTTACCAAACTGGTAAACATAAGAAGCGAGTTTTCGTTTAACGTCAAAACTTAACTCGTCTTTTAATATCCAATCTTTTGAAAGCGCTTTAACATCGATGTTGTCATGCTTAAGAAGTTGCATGATTGCCTGTGCCATTGGATTTCCCAAAACAGAAGTATTGATGTCACGAATGGCATCGCTTGCCAGAAGCGCAGTTCTCAAGGCAGCTTTTTCATTTTCTCCAAACTCACCAATCGAGCGCACTGCTCCATCAAAATAGAAATGCTCAACTCGCATCTTGTTTTCTGTAATTGTGCCTGTCTTGTCTGTGGCTATGACTGTGACTGTTCCAAGAGTCTCTGCAGCGCGTAAACGTTTCACTATGGCTCCTTTGCGGGATAGGGCATAGCTGCCGACACCCAAAACCATAGTGATTATAATGGGTAATTCTTCTGGAATGACAACGAATGCTAAAGACAACCCATAAAGAACTGCTTCTGCGGGGTTTGGCTGCAAACCTCGAATATAACTTAATACAGGAATGAGTATGGCGAAGAATAGGGCTACCCAAACAAGCGTTTTGGAAAGCTGTTTCATCGCAAGTTGAAGAGAGGTTTTGGGTTCTTTTGCGGATTTGGTGATACCAGCGACTCTTCCAAGTTCAGTCTGTAAACCCGTTGCAACTACGATTGCTTTTGCTCTTCCTCGGGTAATTACCGTTCCTGCAAAAAGCATGTTAGTTTGATCTACAATTCTGGTTTCATCGGGTAACATTGAAGCGGCATCTTTGGTTGCTGGGAAGGACTCTCCAGTTAACGAGGACTCGTCAACTTCTAAGCCGAAGCTCTCAAGAATTCGAGAATCAGCTGAAATCCTTTGTCCCACTTTTAAAAGTAGAATGTCCCCTGGAACCAAGAAAGCCGTTTGAATCTCAATTAGTTGACCGTTCCTAAGTACAAGTGTGGTTGGCGGTGCAAGTTGCTTCAAGGCAGAAATGGAACGTTTAGCTCTGTACTCGTTCCAGACTTCAGACAAAACAAGAATAATGATTATTACAATGATTGTTAATGCGTCAGTTAAACTACCAAGGATGCTATAGATAATTCCTACAGCTATGAGTAAAAGAATCATGGGTTCTGTAATTTCTTCACGGAGTATAGCTAAGAAATGGATTTCTTTTTCTTCTACAAGACTGTTTTTCCCGTATTGGTTTAGTCGTTCTGCTGCCTTCTGATCTGTTAAGCCCTTATCAGGGTTAACGTCCAATGAACGAATCAGTTCCTGAGGATTTTTTGAATGCGCTTGACTCAAGACAGCACCTAAACCCAACTTAGTTTGGATAATTACTCAAGGTTGCGAAAGCAGCCATGCCCTAAAAAGTTTGTGCAGATAAAAACTGAAAGTTAGAAGTATTCACTTAGTCATTTCGTCATACATAGATCCTGAGAAATAAATGAAATATGCAGCTTAAAAAAACTTCCAATTACATTGTGTCTTCCATCATAGGTAATCATCTCAATTGCATTTTTCTGTTTTCAAACAATTTTTGACTTATTACGCAAAACTTTATAACCGCGCCGAACGTTTTGAGTCTAAAAAGGTAGAATCAAGATGAAATTCGGCACATACATGTTTGAAGCAAAGAAAGTTCCAGGCTTCGACTATGACCTTTTCCGAGTAAAACCCGAAGTAGGCAGACGAATGCCACCAAAGGCTGACATGCACAGCAACATCGCAATTTTCGGAGACAACGTAACCGCCCGCATACACCCAGACTGGATCAGTCAATCCGATTTAGGCCCCGCATGGAGAACCAACGACAATTTTAATGTTCGCTGGGAAGTCCTCTGTGCAACACAACCAGAACACCGCGCAGAACAACTAGACTACATCGAAGATGTCGCACGCAAAAGCCAAGGAATCTGGCTAAACAGCATCCACTTCGCAGAACACGGCCATTGCACATGCCCACGCTGCAAAGATCTATGGAAGAAAAGCGGCTTAAGCTGGTATGAATGGAGACGAAAAGAAGTCACTGAATACATGGCACAAGTAAGCGACCGCGTACGTAACAGAGCAAAGAAAAAATTCGTTATCGGTGTCCTTCCAGACCCAGTTACAAACTATGAACGCTTCGGAGTAAACTTCGACGACCTCGCACCATTAACCGACGAATTCCTCGTTGTCATGTTCAACAAAAACTATGCAACTCCATGGTATAACGAAACACTTACACGCAACTTCAAAAAACTATTCAAAGACGTCCCACTCAACATCGCACTCTACGTTATCGGCCCCGGCGATGATCCAAAAGAAACACCAACCCCAGCTGAACTCTTAACAGTATCAGTTCGTATGGCACGCGCAGGAGTAGATGGACTACTATACCTCACCGACAAAGCAGCTCAAATGCAAGAATTCCAAAAAGCAGCAATCGCTCAAAAAGATGTTCGCGAACGATTAGTTAGCTACGGCGGAAAGCAAGGTCAAGAAGTTCTCGACTTCGTAACAAGTTGGGAAAAGCTCTTCTAAGCCATAAGAAAACCATTGCAGGCAGAAAAAACCTGATTGGTGGAAGAACCACCAGGCTGCCCTTTTTATTTAATTTATTCTTATTGAATATACCCTAAGTTCTTGTTTTGGGTTTCATTAATTTCCTTCATCGACTCATAGTGAGCTTCGATTAAGATTTTTAGGGCATCGATATTCTTTGTTATTTCTTCTACTTCTCCGCTTTTCTGCAAAACTCCCGATTTAACAAGTTGCTCATTTATTTTGGACACCGAGACTTCAATAACTTTAACTTTGAATGCAAAAATCTGCAATGTATAAAGCAATGTTAGCTGAGAATTCAATCTTTCTAAGCGGTCTAAATCTAGTGTTTTTCCAATGAAAGCCTTTAGCTTCTGTTCTTGTGATGCTAAAGGTGAAATAAGAAGTCCTTCGTAAAGGGCTGTTTGTTTTGTAGTAGCTTCTTTTGTTTCATCTGCATCTTTTTGTATTCTTTTAGCGGTTTTGTCCATCATTTCTAAGATTTCGTCCAAGGTAATATTCCCTCAAATTATCAGTTAATTATGCTTTCATGGACTATTAGACCTATTATATATAGCTTAAACTAATGCGGCGTAACGTTATTGTGGGGTTTTTAATAGGTAAGCTTTTAGGTACTTCAATACATAATACCATAAATAGAATTACCTGAGAGGAATATTATGCCTTCATTAGCAAAAAAGAACGCAGCAAAAAAGAAAAAGCATGAAGAAAAAACCGGAAAACAATAATTTTTCCGATTTCTTGAAAATCCTAAAATCACAATTTTTTTCTTTCAAATAATTATGGTATTTTTTTTGATAAGTGAGTTGGGAATTGAACTTGAGGCAGATGGGCAAATGATCCGCTAACTTCTTTTTTGTTTAATGCGTAGGAATTAGAATGTGTTGAAGCTAAATAATTCTTCAAAAGGCTTTCTGTTTTTTGCTTTTGGCTGCTCCGCTGGATATCCAAGGGTTAAAAGAGAAACAACTTTCCACTTGTTAGGAATTTTGAGCATTTCTTTGACTTTTTCTTCACTAAAAGATCCTATCCAACAGGAACCTATCCCGAAAGTCCAAGCTGCAATAACTATGTTTTGAAGGGCTATTGTTGTATCAACGACTGCCCATTTTCCAGTTAGAAGCGATTTTTCATCCGCGCAACCAACAATGACCAAAGGTGCATTCTTGATGTGCTTCGCAAACAAGCTTTTAGATAATTCGTTCTTGGCTTGGGAATCCGTCACCACTACAAATCGAATGGGTTGTCTATTGACCGCTGATGGCGCTTGCCTGCCCGCTTCAAGGACTTGATGTAAGATATCTTGTGGTATTTCTTTATCTTCGTATTTTCGAATACTTCTACGACTTAAAATTACATCGAACAAAGACAATGAGTTCACTGGTTAGCATTTATTCATCGTCCCTAAAATTTCTTTATTTGCTGATAAGAGTGTTAATTTGGTCTAAGGATTGATGATGACGGAACATTTGTTAAAGTTGAGCTAATCATAAGTACCTGTTTAGACAACAGTTTACTGTTTTTAAACTTCCGATGTATACGGTGGTCAAGAAAGCGTGACTGAAATAGAATTTCAAGCAGCAACTCGAAACTACGTTTTCTTTTTTGCAGAAGAAGAAAGCTTACTTGGAGTAAACTGGCTTTCAGCTAATTTTAGTCCACCTATTACATTTGTCTTTCTTAAGCGAGGCGACGTTTTCAAATGAGTTCAACAGCAAATCCTAAGCTTTCGAAAACAGTTTTTTTGGTCTCAGTTATAGGGCTCGTTATTTTTGTTCTTTATCTCTACTTCTTTGTGGGTATTCCAAGTTTTATCTCTACTTTTGAGAAGCTCAATTTATGGTTCTATTCGTTGGCTTTCGTTTTGGTTGTTGTCAGTGTTTTTTTTCATGCCCTTGTTTGGCGTGGTCTTTTGAGGAATCTAACTTATTCGATTAGTATTAGAACAGCTTTTTGGTTCAGTTGGGTTGGAATTTTTGTGGACAATGTAGTTCCTGGCGGCTTAACAGGAGATTTATTCAAAGCTTATTGGCTCTGTAAAACTCAGGTTCATGACACAGGAAAAGTCGTTGCTTCAGTTATTGCCCACAAAATTTTAATAATTATGGTAATTCTGGCTAACACTATTTTAGGTTTAGTCTTATGGGTTTTGAGTTATGGATATTTGGACTCACCAATCTTTGGAATAATTATTGGGATTTCTTTTGTACTAATTTTTACTTTAGTGTTGATCTTCTATTTGAGCAGTAATCGTCGAGCAACAGATAAGTTGCTGGCATGGATCATTCAACTAATTAGTTTTCTACGTAGAAACAAATGGGATTCCGCTAGGTTTAGAAGCAAAATGGAAAAAAATCTGAACGATTTTCATTTGGGGTTTGTAACCCTTAAAGCGAATCCCCGCGGTTTATTGTTGCCTGTTATTTATGTAGTCTTGGCTTGGGCTTCAGATATGGCTGTCTTTATTTTGTGTTTTATGGCATTGGGCTATAGTTTGCCAGCGTTCAAAATTCTAATTGCTTACGCATTAACTGCAACTTTACTCATTGAAGGTGTTTCTTTTTTAGGTTTCAACGAGATAATACGAAGTTCTCTTTTCATAGCTTTGGGAATTCCATCAGGTATAGGCGTGACTTCTATTCTTCTAAATAGATTTGCAACTTTCTGGTTTAGAATGGTTGTCTCATATGGAGTATTCCATTGGAAAGTACTAGGACGGTATACATCGAAGTGGTCCATGCTTTCAGAAGATAAGACATGTGATTCCGAGATTTCCAGAAAGGGGTAATTAAAGTTCAAGGATAACCGAGGTTAATATTTTATTTTAAACTAATCAACTTAAAGCTGAATAAAGATGTTAATAGTGGAGGAATTTTCAGCGATAATAATTGCCCATGAATAATAGTTTCACTTTCAATAAATCGACGCGACGATTGCAGTTACTGTTCCTTGAATGTTTGCAACTTCTTTTTGTATTTGGGAAATAAGTTGTTTTAGGTCTTCTTTGTCGTTTGCTCTAACAGCACATATTACATCATAGGGTCCAAAGACAGTGTCAGCCGACAAGACTTTTGGAATATTTTGAAGTTTTTGTTGAACTTGTTCGAGATTTCTTGGCTGCGTATTGAGGAAAAGAAAGGCATATGGTTCCTCAGTGAACGGTTTACCTTCAGCTATGACGATGAGTGTTTGTGTTTTCTCTATCATCGGTTCTTGAGGAGTTATATTTCTAATTGGATTGAACCATTTATTGATGAATTCATCAATATCGTTAAAACGTAATTGAACTAGAATGTCAACTGGGCCAAAAAGCAAGCATACATCTTTCATGGACAAGTTTATTTTTATTAGTTCATCCAAAACTGAATTAAATGTGCCTGTTTTACAGGATAAGGTCATATATGCTTTCATTTTCGTCTATTACTATTATTGCGTCTTCCTTGATAAATTTAACTTGAAGAATAAAATGGTTAGAAAAGGCAAAACCTATAATGATTCACAAGATAAAATGAATTATGAGCAACACTTAAATTTGCTAAGTCTGAAGGCTTGATTAGTTGTTGGAAAAAAAATGTAAAAACTTTCATTTCCAAGAGCTGGATTGGTTAATATGTTTTCCAGATATTGGAAATGAAGGAAGGAAATATCTTTTTTACTCAGTTCAATTCATTAACCGAAGAACCAACGAGAGCAAACCTCAAACAATTTTATCAGATATCGTTGATAGTCCAATGTTTGAGAACGGATACCCGCATACTGTTGGTTTCTTTAGAGGTCCAGTCGATGAGAAAGGTAATTTTGTAGTTAATTTTTTGGAATTAAGAATTATTAGATGTATCGAAGAGTTTTGGAAGTTCTTGAATGATCTTGATATTTAACGCGGCAACATCATTGTTGTGTTTATTTATTATTCTTTATAAGATTTAGAGGTAAACCTTCATGATACATCGTTTCCAATAATTTTTGAGTAAATATGGAAACTTAGAGTAAATCAATTTTTGCTACGTGGGTGGAACACGATATACATGGGTCGTAGGCGCGTACTAACATTTCCAAGGCGAGCTCAATTTCTTTTTTGGATTTATTTAGAATCTGTGGAAGCAACGCTTTCATATCTAGTGAAATATTACCGTGGTTTTGGTTAGTGGGTATTATATAGTTAGCTTTGGTGCATACGCCCTTATCATTATACGTGTATTCATGGAATAAAATGCCTCGTGGTACTTCCACTGCTCCAACTCCATTTCCTGCCTTAACTTTTATGTTTATGTTATTATAGTCTGGTTGGGTCTTTAGTCCTGCAGCTTCAAGCTCATTTATGAGGCGTATCGAGTCTTCGACGCTATTGACAGTTTCCACTAACTGGGCAATACTATTCATAAAAGGATTGTAACACATTGGTTTGAGGTCGAACATTTCCGCAACTTTTTGAGCCATGGGCGATAGTTTGTTGTAATTTAGGTTTAGCCTAGCTAATGCACCCACCATATAGGCCTCCCGATTATGTTTAGCCCATTTAGCAGTTGATTGTGGAACAATGTATTCATTTGTGTAGGTGAGGTATTCTTTGAGTGACGCCGTACCAGTGTCTGTTGAGGTCATTTCTCCATCGTAAAGTGCATATTCGTTTGGGTTCGTTAGACCTATGTATTCTGTTTCTCGTTTGAAATTTGGCAAATTACTTGCTAAGCTCTTAAACAGTTCAGCCACTGAGCGAAGGTTTGGAATAGAATCTTGCAATTTCTTTCTGATAACTGCGAGTTCATTTACAGAGGGGATTTTGGAAAAGCCGCCTGGGATTAGTCTTTGGGGATGAGTGGTTCTGCCGCATAATAGATTTGACATTTCGTTTGCTGTTCGATGAAGTTGCAGCACAATTTTGACTTCAGCAAGGTTTGTTGAGGCAAGTGGGATAACTGAGCCCACTCCCATCAAATCTGGTAGAACTAGGAAACCAAGGTGGAGAATGTGGCTCTGCAGGTTCTCAGCATGTAGTGCTAGCTTTCGAAGTTTTAGATCCTGTTCACTTATAGTAATTCCCATAGCCGATTCCGTGGCTTTCAATGAAGCAAGTGTATGGCCTATAGAACAGATGCCGCATATGCGCGAGGTAATATGATGTAATTCGTTCCACGATCGCCCTACTACCATGGCTTCAAAGAATCTTGGTGCTTCAGGAATGCTCCATTCGCATTTCTCTACAGCACCGTTCCTTATTGATACGTTAATGTTTCCATGTCCTTCAACCCTAGTTATATGATGGACATTTACATCGACATTCTTGTTTTCACTCATCTTTTTGCCTCCTGCCAACCGAAATATAACCTAAACTTGTTGATTGCATCGTCAACTGTTAAGCCGTATTTGATGAGAACTTCTTTTTGGGAGTTCTCATTTGGGTTATCAATTAATCCACGGCATCCCCAGCAAATTGTTCCCTCGTTAACGCAGCATGAGTTACAGCCAGCTCTCGTGACTGTGCCAACGCAGAATTGATCGCGTTCAAAGGCGCAGACGTTCTCGTTTTTCTTGCATTCAACACAAACAGGGTAGGTGGCGGTTTCAGGTTTCTTTCCCAGCAAGAGCGATTTGACCACATGCAAGAAATCTTCGCGGTCAATTGGGCAGCCATATACGTAGGCGTCAACGGGAATTACAGCGTCAATTGGTCTCGCTGCGTAAGAGTCAAAGAGCCGCGCGTTTTCACCATAGACCATTTTCTTAACACTATCTAAATCCTTGTAGTTTCTAAGAGAGTTGATGCCGCCTATTGCAGCGCAAGATCCGATTGCCACCACAAGTTTTGCGTTTTTCCTTATCTGCTTTAGCCTATCTTCATCTTGCAGCCTAGTACATGAACCTTCAACGAATGCGATGTCGTAGTTGTCGCTTTGTTCCTTCATAATTTCCCTGAAGGTTACTACTTCAACCTGCCCCAAAAGAGCTAACAAGTCTTCTTCAAGGTTCGCTACCTGTAGTTGGTCGCCTTCGCAACCGGCAAAATCGAAGAATGCTACTTTAGGTTTCATTTACAGCGCCTCCGGGACACCTTTTATTTTTGAATAATTAAAAACAGGGCCATCTTTGCAGACGTATATCTGGTTGATTTGGCAATGACCGCATTTTCCAACTCCACATTTCATTCTTCGCTCCAGTGACATAATTATGTGGTCGTCAGGCACGTTTCGTTTCTTCAGATCTGCTATTACGAATTTATACATGACTGGGGGACCGCATAATAATGCGATTGTTTTTTCTGAATCAAATGGGACTTGAGGAATAAGTGTTGTGATTACTCCAATGTTGCCTTCCCATAATTCATTTTCGGGGCAGAAGTTTACAGTAGGTTTGAACTCAACATTTTCTTTTAAGGCCATTGAGGCTAATTCTTCGCCAAACAGCATTTCTTTTGGTTCTTTGCATCCATAAAGTAAAATGACACGTCCGAAATTTTTTCTATTGTCAAAGACATAGTTGATCAGAGATCTCAAGGGTGCTATTCCCAAACCGCCCGCTATGAACAAAAGGTCTTTACCTTGCAAAGAGGCTGTATCAAATCCATTCCCAAATGGTCCTCTTATTCCCACTTTATCGTTAACATTGAGTTGGTGTAATTTTGTTGTTACGTTTCCTAATTTGCGAACGCAGATTTCGAAAGTTTCTTTCTTTGTTGGGGAGGAGGACAGAGATATTGGGGCTTCACCGATTCCAAAGACGGAGACTTCTACGAATTGTCCTGGTTTGTGATTGAGTTCTGAGTTGTCGTCGAGTTTTATTTCAAAAAGTGTTTCCATGGATGTCATTGGTACTTTCTTGGTTATGGTTGCTAATCTTGGAACGTAGTCTATGTTTACTCCAGTTTGGATATTGACTTCTGGTTGAGTTGCTGTGGTTGCCATTTGGAATCCTGTGTTTTGGTTTTCTTGGTGCATATCGTTAAAAAGGTTGACTGGGTTTGCTATATCTGGAAGACAGTTCGAAGAGCATCTTCCACAGCCTACACAGGAAACAAAGCCAAAACGGTCAAACAAGTATTTACCTTTTTTGAAATATCGGTGTCGATATCTTGTTGGTCTAGTTGCTCGGAAGTTTTCTCCTGATGCTATCTTTGCAAAGTCTTCTAGTAGACATCCATCCCAAGTTCTGATTCTTTCCCCGTGCTCTAAAGAAAGATCTGGATTATCTTTGACGTCAAAACAATAGCATGTTGGGCAAACTAGTACGCATGAGCCGCATGCTAGGCATTTTTCTGAATGTTTCTCCCAAAATCCGCTTTTACTATAACTATCTCTTAGCAGTTCAGGGATAAGTTCCGGTGGGAAAGAAAATTTTTGCTGAGACATACCCATGACTTCTCTTTTTTTCTGTCCAGCAACCTGCATGTCGCGTGCCAATGCGGGCGTCACATTTTTTGCGTATTTCGACAACAGGTCTTCTCCTTTCTGAGAGCCAACGTTGATAGCGTAACGATTTCCAAGATCAGTTAACATAAGATCATAGCCATAATCTATCGCTGCGCTACCCATGAAGGAAGAGAAATTCCAATTTGACATTTTTTGGATATTTACACCTATTATTATGGTCGCATCTCTTTTCTTGAAGTAATGAGGGTCAGATTTTGTTTCCCTGAAAATTTCATCCATATGAAGTAAAGCTACAATGTCATAAGGGTGAACTCCAACGAGTACCGTTGGTTTGGGTTCATTTGGATTCTTTGTGGAAAATCCATCTGATATGTCATATGTAAATAATGTTTCTCGTTGAGGGAAGAAATATTTTTTCGGAGGCAATAAAGTTACATCGTAATCTAGATGTAATTCCTCGGCTGAATCTAGGGGTCCAAAAGCAAATTTGTTTCCCCGTGATTTAACGCCAATAACGTTTAGAGAATCATCTCTTATAAGTGCGGATATAAAATCTTGGAAATCTTCTTTAGATATTATTTTCATTTCTTTAGAGCCTCGAGAAGATTTAATATTAGATACTTTTAGACCAATTTATCCATTTTGTAAAAAACCTTTTCAAATATTATATTTTTTTAAATTCAGAAATGTGATATGTCTCGAGATATTTTATGTAAATGTTTATTTTGACAGAATGTGTATGTATTTTTACCAGACAACTTTCTGTCATTCATGTCTTTTTTTGGAATCTCTGCAAAAACCTTTCGTTCTAATTCTTGTTTGAATTCTTACATTGAAAGTTAATTAGAAAAACTCTTGGCGGGAATCCGCGGATAACTTAGGTTTTCTAAAAACTATGTATAAGTGGACTGGGGGGGATTTGAACCCCCGACCTCTTGAGTGCAAGTCAAGCGTTCATACCAGCTGAACTACCAGCCCACGGGCTTGCACTTCCCGAATCAGATACGGTTCCTTGATATTTAGCTTTTGCCGGTTGAGTATGTTTACTTAAAATGTTATATCACCAAACTATACACATTAATTGGGATGATTAAAGTGGAATTAAAAACAGTTAAAATTGAACCGCCCAAAGACTGTAATATTATTCTTGGTACGGCGCATTTCATAAAAACCGCTGAAGACCTCTATGAAGCTCTCGTAAACTCAGTTCCCAACATCCAGTTTGGCTTGGGTTTCTGTGAGAGTTCAGGTCCAAGCCTTGTCCGACATGAAGGAAACAACGATGACCTTAGGCGACTTGCATCAGAGAAAGCCTTTGAAGTTGGATGCGGCCACAGCTTTTTGATATTCATAAGGAACGCTTATCCAATTAACGTTCTAGATAAAATTAAGCATATACCTGAGGTGTGCACTGTTTACGCTGCCACAGCTAATCCGTTGGAAGTCTTAATCGCTGAAACCGAACAGGGCAGAGGTATCATCGGCGTTGTTGATGGATTAAAGAGCAAGGGAATAGAAACGGATAGTGATATCGCAGAACGGCGAGTGTTCTTGAGGAAAATAGGTTACAAACTTTGATAAGCTAAGGTTACTTTTCCCAAGTTAACACAGTTTGAAACAATGAATCATCTATGTTGCCTCCTGTCAATACCAAAGCAACTGTTTTACCGACAAACAAATCTTTGTTCTCAAACAACAATGCCGCGCAAACCGCACCTGAACCCTCAACAACTTGCTTTTCGTTTTCCCAAAGCAAGTAAATCGCATGTCTGATCGATTCTTCTCTAACGGGGATTACCTCATCGACATATTGCTGAATAATTCCAAATGTTATTGAGCCCTTCTCAACGCCTCCCGAAAGACCCTCCGCAACTGTTGTTGGCTCATGCCTGTGGGGTTTAACGATTTGACCTGATTTCAAGGATTCAAACATTATAGGAACCGCTGCTGACTGCACGCCATAAACCTTCACCAGAGGCTTTAGGCTCTTTACGGCGATACTGATTCCTGAGATTAATCCTCCGCCACCCACGGGTACAATGACCACGTCAACGTTTGGAAGTGCCTCTAAAATTTCCAACCCGATGGTTCCGTGTCCAGCAACGATTAACTCGTCATTATAGGGTGAAATGTATAGGTGCCCCTCAACCAACGCGAGCTCTTTGGCTTTGCGTTCAGATTCAGGGTAAGTTGCGCCATAGAGCAACAGCTCTGCCCCAAACTGCCGTATTCCATCCACCTTAACCTTGGGAGTGTTTGTTGGCACAACAATCTTTGCTTTAAAACCAAGTTCACGCGCTCCAAAAGCAACTGCCTGCCCATGATTGCCAGCAGAAGCAGTCACTACACCCTTTGCTTTCTCATCCGCGGTCAAGTTTAGTAGTTTGTTCATTACTCCCCGCACCTTAAAGGAATGCGTCTGCTGAAGGTTTTCAAGTTTTAAATACACATTAGCATTGCACAGTTCGCTTAAAAATTTAGAAGGATTTAAGGGTGTAAGTTTGGCATAGGACCCAATTGTTTTCTGGGCATCTCGTATATTCTGAAGCGTAATCATTTTCTCGCCTGGAAAAATTTTTGCTTACCTGCTAAGGATACTACCGTAACCTATTTTAGTTTACTTAAGAATCAACCATTGAGTGACGTTTTTATGGCTTTAGAGAGAAACATGGCTCAGCTTGAAGCTTACAAGCGACAACAGTCAGACGAACAAGCGACCCTTAAAGAGAAAATGGGCAAAATTAAACATAAAATCGCTATTATCAGCGGTAAAGGTGGAGTAGGAAAGAGTACCGTCACAGTTAACCTTGCAACGGCTTTTGCGATGCAGGGAAAACGTGTAGGCGTTTTAGATGCAGATATTCATGGTCCAAGCGTTCCAAGACTTTTGGGTCTAGAAGGCAAACAAGCTGAGACTGTTCTATCAGGTGTTATTCCTGTTGAAGGTCCACTAGGACTAAAAGTAATGTCGATTGACTTCTTCTTGCCTGAACAAGCCCCAACCATTTGGCGTGGACCATTAAAAATGCGTGCAATCCGCCAGTTCCTAACGGACACAGTTTGGGGCAATTTAGATTTTCTTTTCATTGATTTACCGCCTGGAACAGGTGATGAACCGTTAAGCATAGCCCAGCTTATTCCCGACATTGATGGGGTAGTTATTGTTACAATGCCTTCAGACCTTTCAAGCTCAATCGTTAAGAAAGCAATCACTTTCGCTGAAAGATTAAACATGCCCATTATAGGCGTTGTAGAAAACTTTAGTGGATTTATCTGTCCTCATTGCGGGGTAAAAACGGAGATTTTCCAATCAGGAGGCGGCAAAAAGATGGCTCAAGAAATGAACGTAACATTTCTAGGCAGCATCCCGATTGATCCCGAGGTAGGTGTGGATTCTGATAAGGGAACGCCTTTTGTCTTGTCGCACAAGGATTCAGCTGCAGCAAAATCATTCATGGAAATCGTAAAAAAAGTTGATGAATACATCAAGAATGAACAAAAGTAAAAAGATTGGAGCTTAAAAAACTCCCAGGTTTAATTGTTGTCCTAGTTGACTACTCTTTGGTAAGAGTAATTTCTATGGTTGAAACCATCCTGGACCTTGTTTCGCCTTCGCGTGGTGGCATCTCAGCGGTACCGATTGCAATTTTTGTCACTTTAAGGTCTTTTATGAAGCGGCTTCTTGTGATTTCTGCAACGTCAACTGCTGTGGTGATTGCTTGTCCTCGGGCTTTTAGGGTAATTTCTTTGCCTATGCCTGAAGAGAATGCTGTTATAATGGCGAGTACATAGCTCATTGGTGGTTTATTTCCGACGAATATTACGTCATTTGCTTTTTCTGTCATTTCATATCACACTCCTTTTTATGTTGTTTTTTAGCGATTTTCGTTTTTTGCCTTTTCAGACAAAAGACGGTAGCTCATAGTAACTCTAAACTTCCTAATAAACCAAATTCTGCAGTTTGACCTCTGAATAAACGAAAATTGCAAAGTTAATTGCATCTTCACATGCTTCAAAAGTTAAATTGCCTGAATTTTTGGTTATTTCGTAACATCTTCTGAAAAACGCTATAGTTTTATACCCCAACTTTGAAGGAAAGAGTGCAAGCAAGGAGAATTATTTCGTGTCCGTATCGCCTGGGTTGAGAGAGGTTTTAGCGAGAAGAATTGCAGGAGAAATAATCTTTTCAAGCAAACCTGGCTCAACTATGCGTAAATGGCGAGAACTTTTTGCTGTCTCACAAATTAGCCTTTCCGAAACAATGGGGCTGTCCTCTTCAGTTATCAGTGACTATGAAAGTGGCAGACGACAAAGCCCTGGCGCAAAATTCATTCGAAAATTCGTTCTCTCGCTCCTACATATTGATGAAGGAAAAGGAAGCCGTTTCATCCGTGAATTCGCTAAACTAACAAGTTCACCAAGCATGGCCGTTGTGGATCTTCGAGAGTTCCCAATCCCCGTCAGAGTTGAATATTTATGCAAAGCTATTAGCGGCGAAGTTGTGGCTTGCAAAGAAAAATTTGTTAAAGAAGTCAACGGCTACACAGTAATTGATAGTAAAAAAGCAGTTGAAGCTTACTCGGGCTCGGACTATGCGCAGCTTTTTGGTGCTTCAACAGATCGGGCATTGATTTTTACGAACGTAGAGATTGGGTGCTTGCCCATGATGATTGTTCGTGTCAGCAGCCTAAAACCCCGAGTCATCGTTTTCCATAAGACAGTACCGGACGAAGAAGCCATAAGGATAGCCGAGTACGAGCAGATTCCACTCATTTATTCGACCGCTCCAAGTCTTGAACAACTTGTAAAATCATTACGCAAACTGTACCGTATTGCCTTGAGGGTGAAACTGGGCAGAAAACGGGTTCGTCCACCGCCAAAAATAAGTGCCTAACATCAAGATTTGCATAAAATACTTAAGGATGTGGGACTGATTATTTTAGTGGGAAAAAAATGAGCGAGACCACAGTGAAAATCGATGCAAAAGGCAGGATAATCATTCCTAAGCAAATAAGAAAAGCCGCCCAGCTAAAGGAAGGCAGCTACCTAAACATTAGGGCAAAAGGAAAAACGCTCATAATTGAACCAATTGAGCATGTTGCTGACAAATATTTCGGAATCTTCAAAGTTTCCCAATGGCCTGAAGACCTCGATGAATTCGTAGTGGAGGTAAAAGAAGCATGGCGCAAGAAAAACGATACATAGACGTCAATGTTTTTGTGTATTGGCTTGCTAATCACCCAAAATTTGGGAAAACCTCGCATGAGTGGATCAAAAAAATAGAAAACTCTCAGCGAGGAGAATACTTAACCTCGAGCATATCCCTTTATGAAATTCTCATAATAATAGCGGGTCTCACAGGAAAAAATTTGAAAGACAAAACCTTTACTGAGGAAGTCATTAAAACCATCACACAAATCAAAGGTTTAACAATTGAACCTCTCGAACAAAAAGACTTCACCTTCGCCATAGACTTAATGAGTAATTACAAGCTGGACTATGAAGATGCTCTCCACCTATCAGTAGCTACGAGGACAGGTGCTCAAAGGATAATTTCAAACGATAAACATTTTGCCTCAACTCCGATAAAAGCTATTTTTTAAGTTCGCCAAGAAAATCGATTTACTACATGACTTATAGGTTTCTGCAAATAACCTCTATTAGCTCCAAATATTTTGTATCGCTCAAAGCCCTTATAACCCAGAAACCCATTTTTCCTAATGTGAAGAAAAATGTGTGAATTTAACGTAATCTTAAACGGCAAAATCCAATTAAAAGACGTAATTTATGCAAAAGCAGAAGGCGACAACGTAATTGTTAAAAACATTCTGGGAGAAGCCAAAGAGTTCCAAGGTTGCAAAATTGTTGAAGTTGACGTGAATTTAGCAAGACTTGTTCTTGTTTCTTCAAAGCAGTAAAACTGAGGACATGTTCTGAATTTTCTTTTTTGGTTTATATACCAAATTCAACTAGTAAGACATGGCAAGTTTGTTAGCTGCAAATTTGGCAGGAAACGTGGATGAGTAATAGAGAAAAATTCGAACGTGACTTAACCTTTCTTTTATCTAGGTTAACAGTTGATGTTGCTCCAGAAGTTGAAAACAAACTTGACATGCTAAAAGACTGGCTGATTAAGCTTCATAAAGAAAACGTTGTCAAAATAAACCATTCCGTTATGGAGTTGGTTTGTGCCAAGTACCTTATTCAAAAAGGCTACGAAGTCCAAATCGAATATCCACTTAATTCATCCTTAACCTGCGACTTATACGGCATAAAGGGTTTAGGAAACCAAGTTGTTGAAATAGAAACCGGCTTTATCCCACCCGAAAATGCTTTGGCACCCTTAACATATACAACCGCGAGGTTAGCGAGCAAAATTATCCGGTACAGCAGCTTTGCAGGAAAATTCGCACTGGGAGTTCCACCACACTACATATTGCCTTTCCCACGAACCCTGGCAAAACCACCAAGAAATCGCTCAGAACAGGAAATTGAACAGATAAAAAACCTCTGCGATTCTTTTTACCAAAAGCCCCCCGTAACACTTGAAGAAATACGCAACGCCCGAATTCAAGAAATATACATCATTGATGTCGACCGAGCAAAAGTTCAAGAGATTGATCCAGAAGCCTACCTCAAAAGGGCAATTCAGAAGGGAATAGTTCCCGATTACATAATGCAGACTGAGGAGTAATCAGTCGAAATGTCGTTTTATGTTTACATACTACTTTGTATGGATGGAAGCTTCTACACTGGATATACAAATGACTTGCAGCAAAGGACACGACAACATGAAAATGGAAAAGGCGCCAAATACACCAAATCGCATCCACCCCAAAAAGTAGCCTACGTAGAAGTCTTCGGGTCAAGAGGCAGCGCCATGAAGAGAGAAAAAGCCATAAAAAAGTTGAGTCACCGACAAAAGCAGGATCTCATCGTTTCCCAAGACAAAAAATAATTTCTCCGAAAGTTAAAATAAAAAATATTTCTAACAATTTTTAGTGCTGTTATGCCTAAAAAGAAATCCACCTGGCACGAAAAATTATTCGACAGTAAAAACTACCCAAAAGTTGAGGAAATAAAGGGTGGTATGAGTAGAAAATAGGGGCAATTGATATTACTCCTTATTGGAGAACATTAAAAGTCAAAGGATTGATAAACGAGAAATATCCCGGCGGTTCAGAAGCTCAAACAGTCTTGTTGGAACAAGAAGGTCACATTGTAGTTAGAAAGGGAAAAAACTGTTTTGTAAAAGATTACGAAAAAGCAATTGTTCGCTTAGACAAATGAAGTTATCAATGTTAAGGCTGCACCTGTAATTACTGGAATTAGTACGTTATCGTTTAGTGGCAACGGCAAAACCTCAATAGTCATGGCAATTGCTGCCCCAACCAAAGCCAGCCAAGGTGAAACAAAGAACGTTCCAGCTAAAAACGCGAAAAGAAACCCTGCCATTGATCCTTCCCAAGTTTTTCCCTTGTTAAAAGGTAAAGAAGTGGAAATCAACCCGCCAAAAAGCGAAGCTGCACTATCCCCAAAACAAAACATAGCAATTGCGGCTCCTGCTACATGGAACGGGAAAAGAAGCAGAGTAGCCACTATTCCAAACGCAAAATAGAGAGGTGCCGCAGCAAAACCGTAAAGTTCAGACTCGGATGCTGCATGGCGGGTAATTGCTGAAACGAAGCGTAGTTCGCGTCCATCTAAACGTCTAAGTTCAGAAATTGTGTAGAGAATGGCGATAAGAATGATTATGGTTGCAACTACGGGAACAGTAATTAGTCCAGCGATTACAGGCATAAAAAACCCTGCAGCGTGAATGTCTTCTCTTACTAAATCGTTAATCGAAGGAAAAGAACCCTTATGTTTTTTCCCGTCAATGACTGGTATAATGCCTGAAAGTTTACCGTTAATTACTCTATCAGCTTTTACTCGGATAACAAAATCAGCGTTAAAACCAATTTTTAAGACTTCAGGAGCAAAAATGCAACGGTTATTCCGGTCATCAGCCACTACCACACAATCCTTCAGCTCTAAGTTTTCGGCAATTAAAATTTTAGATAAAATTTTCATTTTTCCTTCAGGTTTAATGGCGTCACCACTTATTTGACCCGTCAACTTTTCGTCTTGGGTTTCAACATCGATGCCAAAGGCGTATTCTGCACCCAAGCAGTCTGCAAACTTTTTAACGACAACCGTTGGCAATCCTGAACTTATCAGAGCAATCCTGCAATTCCTAGTTTTTAGTTGACTAAAAATGCCTTGCAAAAGTGGCGTAGCAGGAATTTTGTCAAAGATGCACTGAAGAGTTGCAAGTTCAACTCCTTTCATATTACTGAAAACATGTTTTAATGCTGATTCTAACTTTAAAATTCCTGCTTCGTAGAGAAAACCGAAAAAAAGCATCTTTACCAGTGTAGCGAACCCTAAGGTTTTTCCCACTTCAAAAATGAAGCGGTTCTTTGGAATAAGAACTCCTTCAACGTCGAAGACTACAAACTTGGGTTTTTGCGTTTGAGCCATTTGTATCTAAACTCGCGATTTAGCGCTATCTGCTATATAGAATCGGTTGATTGCTAAAGATAAAATTATCCTGTCACCGCACATTGGTGTTCTTTGTTTTGCAGTTCCAAAGGGCATCCTCCGCCGCAAACCTGTAACTGTTCGCAATCTTTGCATTTTTCTTCTACGTATTCTCTTTTACGAATTTTTTCCGCCAAAGAGTTGTGCCAAATCTTGTCCCATGGTTCAGTTAGGATGTTTCCGAGGCTTTCAAAGTAGCTTTGACATGGGTAAACATCGCCGTTGGGTCCAACGCAAGCGTTTATCATTGCAGCAGTGCAAGTTTTTACACCTAATCCTAATTGAACAGGGTCAAATTGACAGTACTGAGTTGGTGTATACCAAAGGAATTTGAGTCCAATCATTTGAGCTTTATCTCGTATTTTGGGCAAGAGAGTGTTCAAGTCTTCTGATGTTAATGCGAATTCTTCACTTGCTGAGGGTGCTTTGCCAGAATAGATGAGGCTATTGCAGCCAAACGCATTTACGCCAAGTCCTTTGATGTAATCGATTGTAGTAAGGAAGTCAGCTTCATTGACTTTGCTCAGAGTAGTGTTGGTAGAAACGTAAATTTGTGATTGAACCGCATTTTGGATTCCAGCAACGGTTTCTTTCCAACTCCCTTTCTGGCATGTCATTGAATCATGGACTTGCGGTTTGTGAGACTCTAAAGTTACCTGAACAAAATCTAAGCCTGACTTCTCCAACTCATTAACATATGCTCTATCCTTGAGCTTTCGCCCATTGCTTATTAATCCAGTAACCAAACCTTTGTTTTGAGCATAAAGTAACAATTCAGGCAAATCATCTCGCATTGTGGGTTCACCACCGGTGAAAGTTAGTATGAAAACGCCGATTTCGCTGAGTTTATCAATAACACTTCTCCATTGCGCAGTCGTTAGTTCTGGTGTTTCGTGTGGTCCTCCCGCATAACAGTGAACGCAATCATTTTGACACCTGAACGTTAAAGCTAAATCCATTCGCAAAGGGGCTGAATACTGATAAGAGAACGGTTCTTCCTTCTCAATCTCGAGGTAAGAGACTGGGTCGATTTTTTCGGTTTGAGCGAGTGTACTAATTTTGTAGACCAGCTTTTCGTAATCAGCTTTAGCTGTCTTAGCGTTCACTTTGTACATTCGGCGAATTTTAGTCAAAACTTCTTTTTCGGGTAAACCCTGCATGAAATAATAAGCAAACGAAGTTGCTGTATGGTTCAGGTGCAGGACTGTATTAGCGTTGATTACCATGACTCCTCTTCCGCTTTGTTCAATTCGAAGCTGAAGAGACATTCCTGCAAACTTATCTTCTCCACGGTAGGTGTAACGTCCAGACGGAACCTTCTGTTTGCCTAAAACTTTCTTTAAGAAACTCATTTAGTGCCCTCCTCCACCTGCACAAGCACAAGCGCATGAAACGCAAGCGCAAGCGCAGGCACATGCATGACAAGCGCAAACACAATCCGCTCCTTTATGTGCTGGTTCATGGGAAACTTTTGGCGGCGGCGGAACGATGGCGTTCGCGAATTTTTCTAGATTAACAACTATGTTGTTCGATGTGCCTTCTACGGCGGTGGCGATGTTATTGGCAAAGTCTGCTCCAGGAATCTGTGGCGGTGGACCTGATTGCGAAGGAACATTAACGTTTGGAGAATAAGTGGGGTGGGGATGGTATGTAGTATAACCGTACCACCACCAGAACCAGAGGGGATTTGGCTGGATGACTCTGTCTCTAAACACGGTTTCTGTTCTTGTCCGTTGGTTGGGGTCAAGTAGCAACCAAAGTAGTTGCTCATCATAAGCATTCGCTGCCAACTCGACCGTTCCGGCTTGCTCTACTTGAGCCCAGGCTTGAGAGGCGATTTTTCGGTAATAGTCAACCGTGTCTTTTCGACTATAACCTTGCAGTTTCTGCTCAACCGTATCTCTTAGGAACATGATCATGTGAGCAAGTTTTTCTTCATCAAGTGAACCATCCACTTTTAAGGAATTCAAGAAATCAATCTCATAAAAGCGCAAGGGGGATTCCTTTGGACCTGTTTTGTTTTCAAAAGGTGGCAACACTTTTAGTCTAAGTGAGGGTTTGGTTTCTTGCGCCCAAACAGCTCGCTTCTGCAGCAGACTATAGAGGATTTCTGTAACTATTTGGGGTGGCTTCAAATCCATTAGGTAAGATGCTTCAACAGCCGTTAAACCTCGTTTTATACCCAATGTTTCCATACCTACCTTTGGCGTTGTATAGGAGATTTTGCGAACTGCTCTAATCACTAAAAACAAGAAGACTATCGCAAAAAAGAACCCCAAAACTCCAATTATGGAGGCGAAAGCACCAAAGTCAAGTCCTCCACCGCCTGATTGGCTGGGAACATAGTTAGGCATAAAACTGGATGGAAAAGATACGACCCACCTTAAACTGTTCATTTGGCTGAATACTTGGTTTTTCCCAATAAACCGCCAACTGGCTATTCACAGTTGAGGTTCCGTTGTAGAAGTTCTCAGTTGTCTTCACATCGCCTGTTGAGACACCTGGAGGTAGAACAATCTGCACTCTAACATCGTTGATTGATACATCGGATATCCACTGGGGAATGAATTGCATGCCATAGTTGCCAGGGTTCTGAGTGTCGTTGCTAATCATTCCTGCAACGTTGGTTGTAACTTGGAACCAGATGGATTGTCCCGATTGTATGCGTGGATTAAAGAGAACGTCTACTCTGTAGTCTCCACCACTGCTAGCATCATTCACTGTGAGTGAGTTGCCGTTTTGGTCTCTAGCTTCGCCAATGCTAAAGTCGCGGTTTGGTTGTCCAACATAGAATCCACCCATACTTCCCTGAGTGACGGTTACGGAGATGTTGTAGGTTACGTCGATTGTGCCGTCTTGGTTGATGAAGATTTGCGCCCACTCATGGTCTACGCTGTAAACCAAGTTTTGAGCGTTGACGTTGCTTGCAGCTGAAAACGCCATTGTAAAAGTTAACAGAGCAATAAGGACAAGAAATTTGGAATTTACCATTTTGGTTCCTCAGTAACCTCAAAAGTGGTGCCGCAGTACGGGCATTTAATATATGGCACACCAGACACGATTTTGATTTGGTTTGCATCTATGCTACCGCCACAATTGGGACATTTGATCTGTGCTGCCTTCATTTGCCCAGAGATTTCAAGTTGCTGAATAACCGTTTTGGGTTTACGGGACACGTAGTAAACACCTACAATCACGGCTAAACCAACAATGAATAAAATTGCGCTGGTTAAAACTCTGGATTGTGCAGCTTGAGCGGTAAGTCCAACGTAGGAAGAGGCTAACGCAAAGATAACTGCGAAGAAGAATAGAATCGTTGCTGCGATGCCGCCGAGGATAGGTAAGATTCTCATAAATAGTTGCTGTGTAAGGTTTGGAGATTTAAACTTAGTCCCGCTATCTATCTTAGCATGTTTGTAACAAGTACTTGGGTTTGAGGAAGCCTCTTCTTGTGGTTCTTGAGCTTGGAATTGTTATTAGTTATGAACAGAGCCCGCGTTTTTGTTTATAGTTACTAGCCATAAGGAGCGAGGAACCGCATGTGAACATAGTATGGTTTTATGGTATCCATTTTGTTTTAACGTTTAACGTTTTGAAGTGAGGATCGTCGGTTACGACGTAGTCGGCTTCACCGGTTTTTACATATGAGGCGATTATGGCGTCAGCAAGGGGCACTTTTCGGTTTGAAAGTAATAGACTTCCCGTTTTCATGGCGTGTCGTTCGTCGAATTGCATGATTTGCATACCACGCTCTTTTAGGACACGTATCCGCGTTTTTGCTGCTTCTTCGCCAATTCTTGCCCCTGCGATTTCAATGAACTCGGCCAAGACAACAGTGGGAACCAAGAGATTTTCTCTGAGTTCTTTTTCGAAAAAGTCTCTGGTTTTTCTTCCCATTTCGGGGGTGGCTGGAACTTCCATGAAAAACAAGATTCGGGTGTCAGCGACGCCGGTCAACGCCAGTTTCTCCGACGCTCTTCAAGTTCAGCGAGGATTTTTTTAAATTCTACTTCGCCAATTGGCTCCCCGGCTTCTAGGCGGGGTAGGGGTTTGAGTATAATTGTGCCATCTTGGTCTTTGATGTCTAAGATTGTGCCTTCTTCTATGCCGAGTTTGTTTCGCATTTCTTGGGGAATTGTGACTTGGCCTTTATGTTTAACTCTAACACGGGACAACTTAACCACAGTCATACTAAGTGAAAGTCCAACTTAAGAGTTTTCTGCTTAATTTAAAAAATCACCAAGTTCTGTTGAGCCTACAGTGCTTGAGGATTTGAAATTGGTTTTTAGTCAGAATATGCGGGGAATCGAAAGGTTTGGTTAACTATTTATGGATGGGTCGTTAACTTGTTGTGTAAGGTTTTTTGTAACCTTATGTTATTAAACTTCCGTTGAGTGGTTACTTCATGTTTGAGCTACAAACCAAAAAAACTAGATTCGCCACTACCAACATTGCTTTGATCGGGATCTTTAGCGCTCTATGGGTAGCACTAAACTTGACAGTAGCACCCCTTGGCTTTACACTGACCCATCTGCCAACAATCCATAGTGCAATCATCTTTGTCACGTTGCTTCTTGTAGCTTGGGCTACAGGGCAATATGGTGCTGCTTCTTTGGTGGGTATAATCGGTTCTGTAATTGTTGTGTTAGCAGGAGGACCACTTCCAGTGTTGGGCTTTGTGCCCGCAGCATTAATTTTTGACTTAATTTTGCTGCTGAGCCACCACAAAATAAATTTGAAGTCGGTTAATGTTGGAATTGCCGTTTTGGCATGTATTATTTGTGCGTACGTTGCTGCAGTCGTTAATGGGCTTATAGTTCTTAATCTTCAACCCATGTTTGTTTTGACTGTTTGGGCAGGCTGGAACATTTTGGGTGCAGTAATCGGGTTTGCCATAGCATTGCCTATAATTGCTGCTTTAGAAAAAGCTGAAGTTAGGAAAGTCAAGGCTGAATAGCCTGCTCACTCTTGCAATATTTATTTAAACTTGAACTGCCAAAGATAGCGATTATATTAATTAATATATACACGATGCACAATCAAGATACGAGGATGGCACGGCTTGGCATGGTATGATGACCCATTAATAGTTACTGCAATATTGGCAGTGGTAATCATCGTTGTAATTGCCGCTTCTGGATCCGTAATTTATTCTATGAGAAGATACGAGAAAAAACCTGCCGCTCCCAAGAAAACTCAGAAAAAAATCGATCCAGACCTCGAATACAGCAACATGCCGTTTAAACTTTCTAAAAGCGTTCAAACAAACATGGCTTCCAGCGCAAAAGATGAATTGCGCATGTTAGATTTAGAACGCGACATCCTAGGCGACGCAATAAGGCGGCTCTATGAAGCTCATGCTGAAGGAAAAATTACTGAGCAAGAACGAGACAAATTAGCTAGTACCTACAAAAATCGGATGAATCTGATAAAAGAATCAATTTCTAAAGACGAAGGTATCGTTGCATTGCATGAACTTGAAGGCATGCAGGAAGACCTTATGAAACTCTTCAGCGAACGCTTCGGAGAATTAACCAGCAAAGTTGAAGAACTCAGAACACGAATTGACGTAAAACCAATCCGTGAAATACCAATAAAAATGCCAACGCAAACTCCAACTCAAATAGATATTGACGAAGAGGACGAAGGCGAAGAACCAGAAGCGCCAACAAGCAGTGAAGAGAAACCTAAGAAGAAACGCAAACCGCCAGAAGAAAAACCAGCAGCTAAAAGCGAAGCTGAAAGACGAATAGAATCGATTACAAGTGAAGTTGAGAAAGTTTTAGATAAACTAGGGCAGATGGAAATTGAAAGCTAACCTTGATCCAATTCAACAGGCAAAACAAAACGCCGCTTTAGAAGCAGTTAAACACGTTAAAGACGGCTTCATTGTAGGTTTAGGCAGTGGAAGCACAGCCGCATTTGCAATCGAAGCACTTGGCGAGCGTATCAAAAAAGAAAAAATCAGCATCATGGGTATCCCAACTTCTTACCAAGCATTCCTGCTGGCAGTTGAATGCGGCATCCCCATCACAACATTAGATGAGCATCCGGTAATCGATGTAACCATAGACGGCGCAGATCAATTAACTCCCGAATTGTTCCTCATTAAGGGCGGTGGTGCAGCGATGGCGAGAGAAAAAATCGTTGCTTCAGCCTCCAAACTCAACGTCATCATCGCCGATCAACCCAAAAAAACCAAACTGCTGGGCGAAAACAACCAGTTCGTACCCGTAGAAGTCTTGCCCTTCGCACTTCCCATAGTTAAAGCAACCATCGTCGCCATGGGTGGAAAACCAGTGGTGCGGGAAGGCAAAGGAAAATTGGGTCCCATAATTACCGACAACGGTAATGCAGTCATAGACGCGTACTTTGGGGAAATAGTGAATCCCGCTGAACTTGATATTAAGGTGAAAATGGTTCCCGGCGTGGTTGAAACAGGATTTTTCATAGCCTTAACCGACATCGCCTACTTGGGGTCTGGCAATGGCGTGGAGAAAATCGAGAAACAGAGAAAGTAACAATTCGATATAAGTAAAAGAATAGCGTTCAGAAAACGCAAAAGGTTTTACTCTTAATTGTTTCTTGAATCATTCAATATTAGCATCTTAATTTCTTCTACTTCAATATTGAACAACGCAATGCTACAAGCTGCGAAGAACTATCATTGTATTGGATTTCATTATGCCTTCGACTCGACGGATTTTTTCGATGCACTCGTTCACTTCGGTCACGTTCATTCCGCTGATAACTGCAACGATGTCATATTCACCTGTAACCTCATAGATTGTTTCAACATTTGGGATCGCTTGAATTTTCTTAGATACTTCTTGAGTTGGATAAGCTGGGTTAGTGGCAAGCAAAGTTATGGCTTGGGCTCCTTCTGCAACACCGATTTTAACAGTGAATTTTCTGATGACCCTTTCATCGGTTAATGTTTTAATTCTTTTACGTACAGCACCTTCCGATAAGTCTACTTTGTTGCCAATATCGCCGTAGCCTGCTCTTGCGTCATCTTTTAGAATTTTAATGATTTGTCGGTCTTTTTCGTCCATTTTTTCAGCCGAGGGACTATTAGAGTGATAAAATTTAACGTTTTCCATCTTTAGGATTGGAGGAGCAATGCGGAAATCGTTGTTTTGGCACAGTTATTATACGTTTTTTATGTCCAACTCAAGCGAAAAAGCTGCACCAAATGAGACATTAATAGTTTAAGTTGTAACAAATAAGTCAAAATGTTTAAAAGAAACTGGAAATCATTTGATTGACATTTCCCAACATAAAAAAAGTGACGAATAAAAAATGATTAAACCAGTACACTCGAACCATCAAGAAATGAAGGCTATTAACAAAGCAAAATGCCCAGACTGCGACGCAGAACTCGATGTTCCAGCAGACACAGAAAAAGGCGAAATCGTAAGTTGCCCCGGCTGCGGACTTGAACTCGAAGTTAAACAAATAAAATGCGGCTGTGTTGACCTTCAAGAGTTAACGATTGAAGGGGAAGACTGGGGCGAATAATCAGTCTTCAATCAGTTTATTTTCTTACTTGAAATCTATTTTTAAATCAATATCTTTCTACGGATGATGAAAGCGATGAGCATTGCACTTTTGTACGAGCGTTCAGAAAACGATGAAAACGGCATCAAACTCACCGCTCAACAACTAGGTATTGACTTAACATTTATTCCCTTCCGCAAAATTGCATTATCCATTTCCAAAGATGGCTTTAATGCGAAAACCAAGGGCAAAGACTACACAAGCGCCATCAAAGACACAAAAGTTGTGCTCAATCGTGCACAGAGCAAGAATCGACGTCTCCAAGCATCATACATCATGGAGATGCTCGGTAAAAAAACAATAAACTCATCACAAATCGAATTCATCTGCTACAGCAAATACCGTACCCTATTGCACCTCTTCAAAGAAGGTATCCCAATTCCAAAAACCGTCTTTGTTCCCTGCGATGCAACTGACACTCTAAAAAATGGCAGAGAAATCCATAACGAAAAAGACATAGCAGACTTATTCCAGCAAGAAATTCCTATAGACGAAGGAATCGTAATCAAAGCAGATGCGGGAACCCACGGCAAAATGATAATGCTCTCCCAGAACCGCGAGGAACTGGAAGCAAACATCAAAGAAACAAAACCCACAATCATTAACCCAATCGGTGTTGTCGCCCAAGAACTTATTCAAAAATGGTTCTATGACTTACGCATAATAGTGTCTAAAGAAAAAGGAAAAGAGCCTGTTTGCTACCATACCTCAATGGCAAGAGCAGGATTCAAAGATTTTCGCACCAATACTTTTCTTGGCAACCTAGTTTTCCACGCCAAACTGCCCCTGAGCATTCAGGAGTTAGCTGTTAAATGCGGCAAAACTCTGGGTAAAGGTAGTGAAGCTTGGATATTTGCTTTGGACGCCATGGTAAACGTTGGAGAAAACAAGAATGCCGATGACGTTTACTTAAAAAGCCAACTTGACAAGGCAGCCGAAGCGTTTGTGCCAGTACAAAAAGTAAAAGCAGATGAAACTCGCCTAACCGATTTCCAAACATGGACAAGCAAGCTTGAAAAAACATTCCAAATCTATAAAAACACACAATCATACGAAAACATTAAAAATATAATTGAAGAAAGTGTGGAAAAAAATAAAAGCGCCTTAGTATTTCACGAGTCGAATTCTTGCCCAGAGTTCTGGGAAAATACACGTTTAGCAACTGGGTTAAATGTGGCAATTCCGCTCTTGAAAGGCGCTCAAAGCCTAATTGAATAGTAATCAAACAAAAAGAGGATACAGAAACATGCGAATTGGAATAATCGGAGGTTCAGGATATGTTGGCAGTGAACTACTACGGTTGCTACTTATGCACCCGCAAGCAGAAGTAACCATGGTTACATCACGCCAAAGCGCAGGCGAATTCGTATTCAACATACACCCGAACCTTAGAGGTTTAACTCAACTAAAATTTGTGCCCCAAGACATGGCTGAGCTTCAGAAGAATTGTGATTTAGTTTTCACAGCTACCCCACACGGCGGCTCAGTTAACTTAGTTCCTAAACTCTTAGAAGCAGGCTTAAAAGTCATCGATATGAGCGCAGATTTCCGACTCAAAAACCCAGCTGACTACGACACTTACTACGGTTGGACACATGCCCATCCAGAAATGCTAAAAGAAGCTGCTTACGGTCTACCCGAACTTCACCGCGAAGAAATCAAGAAAGCCAAACTCGTAGCTTGCCCAGGATGCATGGCAACATCCGCCATCCTAGCTTTAGCACCCATAGTGCAAGCAGGTTTAATTGAGAAAGACAAAATCGTCGTCGACCTCAAAGTTGGTTCTTCAGGAGGAGGTAGCAAACCAACCCCCTCATCACATCACCCAGAACGCTTCGGAGGAGTGCGCCCATACCAAGTCGTTGGGCATCGCCACACAGCCGAAGTCGAACAAGAATTAAACGCGCTCTCAACTGAACCAGTCAAAATCTCCTTTACCCCACACGCCGTAAACATGGTAAGAGGCATACTCTCAACAATCCATGCCTTCCCAAAACAACCCCTAACCAGTAAAGACCTCTGGAAAGCACTACGCGGAATGTACGGAACTGAACCCTTCATTCGACTAGTAAAATACCAAAAAGGACAATACCAATTACCAGACCCCAAAATAACCATGGGAACAAACTTCTGTGACATCGGCTTCGAAATTGATGAACACGCAAACCGCCTCATACTTTTCTCAGCCATCGACAACATGTGCAAGGGCGCATCTGGACAAGGAGTACAATGCATGAACATACTTATGGGAATAGATGAAACCACAGGCCTTGTGAGCACTGGTTTCCATCCGATGTGACCGCCATGCTGCTTGTTATTAAGATGGGTGGAAGCATCCTAAAAGAAGGCGCCTCAACCGACTTAATTGCCGACTTAAAAGAAGTTGCCAAAGAAAACAAGATTGTATTAGTCCACGGCGGAGGTGTAGAAGTCACCGAAATCGCGTCCAAACTAGGAAAAGAACAAAAATTCATCATATCACCTGAAGGCTTTAGAAGCCGCTTCACTGACAAAGAAACCATCGAAATCTACACCATGGTTATGGCGGGCAAAATCAACAAACAAATAGTTCTCGCTTTGGAAACCCAAGGTATCCAAGCCGTCGGTTTAAGTGGACTTGACGCTGCAATCCTAAAAGGTGAAAGAAAGACCAAACTAATTGCTGTCGACGAACGAGGCAGAAAAAAAGTTATGGACGGCGGCTACACAGGCAAAATTACCAATGTCAACACCGACCTGCTCAATTTGCTTCTCGAAAAAGGCTATTTGCCGATTGTTACTCCGATTGCATTAAGCCAAGACTTTGAGCCTCTAAACGTTGATGGCGACAGGACAGCAGCGACCATTGCAGGTGCACTGAAAGCAGACAAACTAATCCTGTTAACGGACGTGGAAGGTTTAATGCTTAAAGGCGAGCGTGTTTCCAAAATAACTTCAACCGAAGTCAAAGAAGTTCTCTCAAGCATTGGAGGCGGCATGAGTACCAAAGTTCATGCAGGCTTGGAAGCGTTAAGTCACGGAGTCAAAGAAGTCCTTGTCACTTCAGGCAAGGTTAAACAGCCTATTACTTGTGCTTTGAATCATCAGGTTGGTACAGTGATAACCAGTGAATGAAAAAACCATAATGGAAACTGAAAACCGCTACTTGGCAAACGTATTCGCCAAAAAACCCATTGTTCTGACAAAAGGTAAAGGCGCACTTTTATGGGACATTAACGGCAAAGAATACGTGGACTGCGCAAGCAGCTACGGCGTTGCCGCACTGGGACACTGTCACCCAAAAATAGTCGCAGCTGTAAAAACTCAAGCTGAACAACTCATCACTTGCCACAGCTGCTACTATAACGATAAACGAGCTGAATTTATAGAAAAACTAGTCAAGATAACACCAAAAGGCTTAGACAAAGCATTTCTCTCAAACAGCGGCGCTGAATCCGTCGAATGCGCCATAAAACTTGCTCGCAAATACACAGCCAAACCTGAAATAATCGCTTTAATGGGAGCATTCCATGGAAAAACTATGGGGGCATTATCAGCCACATGGGATAAAAAATATCGTGAACCGTTTATGCCCCTTATCCCAGAATTCAAACATGTTGCACCTGATAACCCAGAAAAAATCCGAGAAGCTATAACCGACAAAACAGCTGCCGTCTTAATGGAGCCGATCCGTGGAGAAGGAGGCGTTCGCGTTCCACCAGACGGGTATTTGCAGCAAGTTCGGGAAATCTGCAACGAAAAGAACGTTTTGCTAATATTTGATGAAGTGCAAACGAGTTTTGGACGCACAGGAAAATTGTTCGGTTGCCAAAACTGGGATGTCACTCCTGACATTATGTGTTTGGCAAAGCCTTTTGCAGGCGGATTACCAATAGGCATTACAGTCGCCAAAGAAAACATTATGGCATCGCTCAAAATTGGTGAGCACTCGACTACTTTTAGCGGAAGCCCACTTGTCTGTGCAGCTGGATGCGCTGCCATAGATGCACTTTTGGAAGAAAAACTTGCTGAAAAAGCCGCTGTGAATGGCAAATACTTCAAATCGCAACTGGAAGGATTACAAGCTAAACACAAAATCGTTAAGGAAGTACGTGGGTTAGGTTTGATGCTTGGCATGGAACTTCGATTTGACGTTCACAACGTTATTCTAAAAGCACTTGACAGAGGCATTCTAGTCTTGGATGCTGGAAGAACCGTCGTTCGCCTACTGCCGCCACTTGTAATTGAAAAAGCACAAATCGACAAAGCAATCGCAGTCTTAGACACCGTATTGGGAGAAGAAGAAAATGAGCGAGCAAGCAGTACGGTTCCTAACTAACCTTCTAGGAATCTATAGCCCCTCAGGAAAAGAAGGGGACGCAGCCAACTTCTTAGAATCAGAAATGAAAAAGATGGGTTTTGAAGTCGGCAAGGACGCCATTGGCAATGTTATTGGCGTCGTGGGCGATGGCGAGCCCGTTATCTTGTTATGCGGTCACATGGACACAGTGGCTGGGCACCTGCCGCTTCGAATAGAAGAAGGCAAAATTTATGCTCGAGGCGCCGTTGACGCGAAGGGTCCCCTTGCCGCAATGATTATGGCTGCACTTGCAGCTTCTACAGAAACTGGGTTTAAAGGAAAAATATTGGTTGCCGCTGTCGTAGAAGAAGAAGCAACCAGTCGAGGAGTCAAACACCTAATCACTCAAGGAATAACAGCTGACTACGCCATCTTTGGTGAACCTAGCGGCGTCGAAAACGTAACCATAGGCTATAAGGGGCAAATCCAACTTAGAATCGTCCTCAAAACTGAGACAGGGCATGCTTCAACTCCTTGGCTCTATGATAACTCATTGGAGAAAGCCATTGAGGTTTGGGAACAAATCAAAAATGCATCTTCCTACCCCTCGCTAGATCCCTCGGCAAGCCCATACAACGCTGTCACAGCCTGTTTAGTAAAACTTGTCGGCGGAAGAGCCACCTCCGTTGTTCCCTTCGAAGCAGAAATGAACCTAGACGTACGAGTACCAATACAATTCTCAACCGATCAAGTTTTTGAGCAAATACAGAAGATAATAACCAAGTACCAAGCTGCCAACCCAAGGGTCTCCGTGAAAGCAACCGTTCTTGACACCGTCGAGCCGTTTGAAGTAAACAAGGCTTCACCCCTTGTCCATGTGTTGGCTTCGTCTGTTCGAAAAGTGCTAAATAAACCAGCGACGCTTCTCCACAAAACAGGAACAGGCGACATGAATATTCTGGGTAAAGCAATGAATCTGCCCATCGTCACGTATGGACCAGGCGACTCACACCTCGATCACACGTTAGAAGAAAATATTGAGGTGAAGGAATATTTGGATGCCATTTCAGTCTACAAAGAAACTATATTGAAGCTAGCTGAGCTCTACAATAACAAGGTGGAAAGCCAAAAACAAATAAGCAGCTAAACTTCTTTTTCACAAAATTCGACGCGTTTTTAACAGTGTTTGAATCTTCTTAACGATGGTGAGATTCTTGAACAAAGACGGATATGCTTCTTCCATTAAAGAACGCGAGCTCTTAGAGGGTCATATGAAAGCCGTTCGAGTTAAAGGCAACCCGATTTTATTGGTGCGAAAGAACAGCGAAGTATTCGGTCTTTTCAACCGTTGCCTCCATATGGGTTGCTCCTTAGAGGGAGGCATACTAACCGATTACATTTTGATGTGTCCCTGCCATGGATGGAAATACGACGTACGCAACGGACAGTACACCGAAAACCCCCTAACGGCGTTGCAAACTTACCGATGCAAAATCGAAGACGGAAAAATATATGTAGAGCTCAAAAAGCCCAAGTAATTTCAGGTCAAAATGAACGTATTGAATTATTATTCACAGGCAATGAGATTCTTAATTTACTTTGAATTGATTTGTCTTTTTGATCTTACGAATCTGAGTGTAGTAAAGGCTGATCAATTGAAGAGGAGCTTTAGAAGATGATGATGATAATGATGATGACACTTCTGAAATTGTGGTTGGGTGTTATCTTTCAGAGATGAACCCAAGTTAAACGGTTTAATTTTCAAACCAGCAGCCGACATCGTCAACGCTGCTAAGAACGCTAATTGGAACAATAGTAAAAACGGGAGTGGAGAAGATGCAACTGATGCTGATGCAACAACATTTTACACAAATGTTACATCTACCAAAAGCAAACTTTAGCTGCCATATAGACAACATTGCATTTGAGGAGTAGTTGATGTTATTGTTGTTGCAACTGCACGCTGCACACCTGATGCAACAACTACAGAATTCAAAACTATTAAGTTCATTATTGATCTTTGTCGCACTAAAAAAAAATTTTTTGAACATTTTCATGTGCAATACAACCAACAGAAATTAAAAAGCCCCTTGCTGAAAATGCCGTTGCATAGTTGACATTGCCTATAAGCGGGCTTTGCTCTATGTGTGGTTTCCCGAGGTTAAGAGTATGTTTGCCCAAATAGTAATTGATTGCCAAACCAAAAAAGAAACAATAAGCTGCGAGTATTGTATTGTGAAAGAAAGTTGTCATCTTCGAATAGATTTGGAACATAAAATAAGAACTGCGAATGAACCGTTACAACTGATGGTTCCTCTATTGATAAAAGCGTGACTAATTATCAGGAAATATTCTTAATAGAATTAATATTAAAAAAAAGAAAAAGTTGGTTATTGATTGATGGCTATTTACGGTCTTTTTCTAAGCACTAGTATGGTTATGGCAAAGCCTATGGCGATTGCTGCAATGATACCTGCAACTGCAGGAACAAAGTATTGATCAACCATAGTTGATTGTATTGGTGTTGCTGTTGGTGCTGCTGTTGGTGCGTCTGGGTCAACTGCGAAGCTAGTTTCTGAGGAAGATGGATAGTATGATTCAGATCCTGCGAAAGTTGCGATGACTGTGTATTTGCCTTGTATGTCTGGAGTCCATTGGAAGCTGAATGCACCGCTTGAATCACTTGTTGTCGTGCCTATGTTGCGGTTGTTGTTGTTTGAATCTATTACGTTAATTGATACAGTGACTCCTGTGACGTCGGTTGGTTTTGGTTTTTGCATGTAAACGTATTGCATCCATGCGCTTTGGCTTGCGTCTGAGACTGCTGGAACTCCATTGGGGAAGCGTGCTGCCTGCTCGATTTGTTTTGTGCCTGCTGCAATGTCAGTGACCATGCCGCTGATGACAAGTGATCTGCCCAGTTCAATAGATGCCTTTGGTGCTTCCACTGTTAGTGCACTTGGTCCTTTGCCGTAAGCGTAGATTTGGCTATCGTAGGTGTTGAGCGCCAGTTAAGATGCCGTCAGCAATCGGTGTTACACCACCATACATTATGTTGCCCCAATCTGGGATTGTCCATATTTCTGTTCCATCGGTGACGTTAATAGCACGCATCAGGGAGCCTTTGAAGAGTGGCGAGTTAGGTGAGTGTTCGGTAGTTCGTAAGAAGATTTTTCCATCTGCAATTGCGCTCACTGTTATTGGGTATCTGCCGTATGCTGTTTCGAAGCCGCTGCTCCGTGCTGTTGCCTGCACCACCGTTTCCATAGGTCCAAAGCAAGTTGCCATTGCTGGTATCATAAGCATACACAATACCACTGTAACCAGTGTAGAATAATTTGCCATATCCGACCGTATCAGTATCTAAGCTGAAATAGTTCCAATCAGCTGTAGAGTCTTCTGGAACTGTTGTTGGACCCCATACCCGTTCTCCAGTTGAGAGGCTGTAGCCGTAGTGTGCAAAAGTTTCTTTGTCTTCGAAAATGAAAACATTGTTGGTTGGATCCCAGTCAGCAATTGTTCGTGTTACGTTGCCAGGAGCTTGGTCGAAGCTTTTTGCCCAAAGAACATTTCCGCGTGTTTGTGGGTTCAAGCTAATGGCTGTGACATTTGCCGGGTCAGTTGTCATAGCTGCTGTAATGGTTCCAGCAAAGCCAGCATGATCTCCGAATGTCCCTTGGATCAGAATCATTTTGTCGCCTTGTATGATTAGAGGAATTACGTTATTGTCTGCTCCTCCAACAGTCCAGCTTCCTCCCTTAAGCGTCGATAGTGATACGTTCCAATCGTATGCGGGAGTTGATACTGCTGAATATCCTTGAGCTGCCCGAACAGTGCTGTTAACCCACATTGTTCCGTTCCAGTTATTGTTGGTTCCTAGTGAAGTGTAGTTGAAAGGCGTATTTCCAGGAATGTTTCCAGAATACCAGTTGCCAGCAGCTGTTCCAATTTCTAAGCCGAAGACTTTGGATGAATTCCACTGCGCTAAGTACCAGTTGGGATTTGCAGTCGTTCCAAGATTTGTTATAATGTATTTTAGATATTCGCCTGAGGTCCAGCAAAATTTGTGCCGCCTGGAACGTTTGTGATGTTCATGGTTGTTAGTACGCCTGAACGTGGGTCATATGTTCTCCAAGTTGTTCCTAAGCCAGTGTATGAAGTTGTGGGTGCTATGAGTAAGCCGTTTGGTAGTACTCCGTGTTGGTTTGGAGTTTCAAGTGAATAAAGGTAGCCAAAAGATGGTACAAGTGAAACGCCTGTGGCTGATGCGTTTATGCGCCAGACCTCTTTTCCAGTTTGTAGATTAACTGCAACATAGTCGCCGCCGGTAGCTGCATTACCCCAAGGTTCTTGGTAATAGAGTGTGCCATACATGATTAATGGATTGGCAAACCTGCCGTTGTAAGAGAGTCCAGAATAAAACATTTCTCCAGGGACAGCTGTGCCGTTTCCTCCAACAAGTCCTCCGATACTGAATTGGTTTAGTCCACATTATGTGTGCACTGTTGGGAGCTATGCCATAGTCTTGGTGTCCGCCGGGTCCATGGTTGCCTGCGTTAGAGCCAATGTTGTAAGGTGTACCCAGCCAGTTAGACGAGATTGTATACCAATAGGTGTTTTGTCCTTCAATTGGGCGTGTCCAGTACTCAGTTGGAAGAGGATAACTGTCTAAGTGCTGCAGGAACTGGTTCTTGCTGAACAGTCATATTGATTGTTCGACTTGCGCCTTTAATTACGTCGCCCGTATAGCTGGTTTGCTCCAGGAGTGCTTGAAGTCCAAGTGTAGTTTTGACCTGGATAGACAAACTTGAATGTATAGATCACCGACTTATCCGGAGTATATTGAAGATACTGTACGCTTGTTGAGTCAGTGACGATGTCCCAATGTTTGGTTTCGTTTTTTCCATCGGGCTTTGTAATTGTCAAAGTGTAATCATGGCGTCTAACGTCGTTTGTCACAGTTGCTCCAACCATTGGAGTATCGATCCACATGACAATCGCTGTAGCTTGACCTACACCCACGGGGTTAGGGGAAGCAACAAGATAGGCATAGGAAACAATAGTCCATGGTGGTGTATGAGCGTCAGCGCTTGGTGTAAGTATCATTGATGCACTCATTGAAATCATAAGGATTGAAACAATCAAAATAACCATAGTTTTATTTTTTAGAATTTGCATTTTTTCTTCTCCTATTTTTTCAAGATTCATCTTTTCTCTTGATAACTATTAAAAAAGAATTTTTTCTAAATAAACCTTCTTAAATTATCCAGCTTTGACCCGGAAATTTTGTAGGAACAGAAAAGTCCAAAAATCTTTTTTTCTTCTAAGATTCGTTTTTTTAGGTAACGTCTTTAAGCACAAGTCGAGGTACATACAATAATCCTCAATCCAGTTTAATTTGAGAGCATTTCAGAAAGAGTCAGCAATGAAATGAGCAGCGATGACAATCTAAATTTAGAGAATTTGCACAAAAAGAAGCGAAGCAAAGACTCCTTAACTGCCTCCGGAATCGCTGAATACATCCGTTTCAACTGCTGCCCACGCTTCTTTAAACTAAAACTTGACGACGATGAAGAGGCAGATAGCCGCAAATGGCCAGAAGCATTCAAACCTATCAGTCCGTTGCTCTATGGTGCAGGCAAAGAGCTTGAAGCTAAAAAAGTAGCAGAACTCAAAGAAAAAGCAGCCGAATACCACGATTTCAACAAGTATATAGAAAACGAAAATTCTTCTTTCAATAACATAATAGGAGATTAATTGAAGCTCAGATTTCTTGCCAAGAAAAGGAAGATTACAAACCAATTTTGTTGTATCAAGTCCCTATGACTGGTCAAATAGGGGTCTGGAAAATTAAGGGCATTGCCGATTTGATTGCTATTTGGCCTATCAGAAACGGAAAAGTTAAGGTTAGGATTTTTGAGCTCAAATCATCATGGATGGAACAAACTGCTCATCGAATACAAGTAGCAATCTACGTTTTGCTTCTTTCCAAAGAATTAAGCAGTCTCTCATCAAAAATTGATTTGGAAGGAGGAGTGATAAATAGAGAAACAAGTTTGGAAAGTCTTGATCCCGAGTGTCTTCCAAAATTCAAACTTAGTCCCTTAATTCAGGATGTTGAGCGTCTACTCGCTAAAAATGGTGAGTTGAATCGGGTTCGCGAAACTCCTCTATCAAAAGTTGAATATCAACTTGGAGGAAGATGTGAGAACTGCGGGTTTAATGAATACTGCATTATCTGCACTACTGAAAACGAAAGCATAGCGTTGCTTAATTTGAGTAGAGGCGAGCAGAGGGCTCTTAGTCATTACGGTATTGAACATTTGGAGGATTTGGCAAAACTAAAAGTTGTCAAAGACAATAGCGATTTACGTCCATACGATTTCACAAGTCTTCCAGACAAAGATCCAGAGAAGGTCAATCAAATTGCGACTGACCGAGTTGTAGGCGCTAAATTGGACTGGCTTGTTCAACGCGCCCAATATATGTTAGGGGGAATTCGACCTAGCAGTCGGTTTGCCAGCAAGAGTAGATGGATGCCCTGGTTAACTGGAACTGGTTATGGAGGTCTTCCTGAGGACAGTCCATCCGCTGGAATGGATTCAGCCCTTACTTTTAATCCAGACGGCATGATTCGAATTTACCTTTTTGTCGAAAGAGACTACATGCTGGACGTCATTTCGATGATTAGTGCAAGGGTAAATTGCACCCGATATAAGGGAGAGCCGTTGAGTGTTTCGAATGTTATTGGTAGTCTTCCAGACGACCGAAAATCATGTTTAGAAGAAGAAAAGAAACTGTTGGAAACCTTCTTCCAAGCCCTTACCCAAGCAATAACAAAAATAGCTATCGAAGTAGGTAGCCCCGAAGAAGCTCCAATTCACCTTTATTTCTTCAGTCGAGGCGAACGAGACTTTCTAATGGAAGCTGTACGACGCCAACCCACTCTTATGAGCGCAAGAGCAATCAGAGACCTTTTAGGACTAAGACAAGCCATCGACCAACCAATGTTCTCAATCCTCCAAGACGAAGTCATTCATAGAAAAGCCCTAAAGTTTGCCAGCTCTGGACTCCTGCCAATTCTTGAACAATCAAGTTTTTTTGACAACAAAAACTGGATATCCAAACGTCAAGATGGCTCTTTAGTTGATTTACGTTTGGTTTTCCGTGATGGAATGTTTAATTATTCTCTTCCTTACCACAGAAACCCAAATGGAACAATTTCTTTTCTTAGAAAAGAATACGACCCCAAAGATGGATATTATCCTGCACGGGCCCGATTCAGCAATCAAATTCCAATTGAATACTTATGGGCTGCTAAAGGTCGCTTAGACAATTATGAAGAAAAAGGCACCGCGAAAGTTATGCTTGAAAAGCGCAAATGGTGCGATTATACCCAGCGAACCCGTCGAATTTCTGATGAGGAACTCACTTTAATGGGCTCGAAGATTTGCATGGCGCTTGAACATATCGAACGGTCATTGTCAATTCGCAACAGGAGATTAGGAAAGAAGCCAATTACAATTCCAAAAATTTCAGAATTCACATTGGGCATAGCAACATTGGAACGAAGCTGTAGAGAGTTTCTTGACTTAGAGTATTTCTCTAAACGCCAAGAAATGTATCAGCATTACGCTTTACTTCCCTATCAACGAGTAGCTTCTGGTAGATCGCTAATTTTTGAGGTCACAGGCGTTACAGAATCTGAAAAAGATTTTCTGGTCAAAGGAAAACTTGTTTACGAAGGCATAGGGTTGCCAAAAGTTAATTGCATTGCTAACGCTTGCAGAGTTAAAGGCGCAGATGGATCAAGCTCAGGCGACTGGATGGTTGTAACCGAGCTCAAGCGTAATGGTCAGGGGCAGTTTGAGGAAGCCCAAAAACGCTCCCCGTCTGAAGTTGAAAAATCGGCCCGAGCTATCGTTGACAAAGTAGACGTTCGAAAATCCGAGATAATTATTAACGTAGTTAGTTGGCCAAGTGGAAAAGGCAGAAAATATAGCGCATGGCACAATCTTCCAACAACAGACCCGGAAAAAGCCAAAAATAAGTATATGCAGCTATTTGAAGTTGGAAGAATTTACATTTTGGACGAATTGGCGGATGACATTATTTCTGATCGGGCAGCTAAGTGCCTTGATTATGCAGGCAACAACGTATTATATGGTTTATTGGCTAATTTCTTAGCAGGCAAACCTGAATTCTCTTCGCATATTGCTTTGCCAAGGGAAGGTGCATCTCAATTTTTGAGGTGGGTTGCAAGCAGGCGCTTTTCACCTAAAGCTGAGCAACAACGTTTCATCGAACGCGTTTTTGCTAAAGAACAAATTGTTATGCTTCAAGGTCCTCCTGGTACGGGAAAAACAGAGACTTTACAGTTAGCAGTATTAGCGCATGTCGCCGCACATAGAGCCAAGTCAAGATGCCGAGTTTTAATGGTTGCTCCAACCCACAAAGCCATTCAAGAGTTCGTTAGTAAACTCGCAAGATGTTGGCAAGAATATTGCAGAGAAGGCGGTAACGACTTAAAAGACCTAAATATTTACCGAGTTCTAAGCAGCTCCGTTTCTTTAGCCAAATCCATTGAAGGAGTCAAATACGTCAACTATAACGAAGATGAAGAGACCATTAAAGAACTCACAGATAGCTTGATGAATCAAGAATCATTAACGCCTAAAACTTGTGGTTCTGAACCCCTAATTCTATGTTTAACTCCTCCTGGCTTGTATGGTTTAATGAAGAAGATTGGAGACTCAGAGCCACCTTGGGGAGAAGCATTCTTTGACTTACTGGTCGTTGACGAAGCAAGTATGATGAGGTTACCCGAGCTCATTTTATCAGGTTCATTCCTTTCTAAAAGTAGCCAAATCCTCGTTGCAGGTGACCATCGACAACTACCTCCAATTCAAGCACACAACTGGGAAAAAGAAGACCGTAGAACACTCGAAGAAATGGCATCTTTCTTATCAGCTATGGATTTCCTACGTTTACTTCGCCAAGAAGACCTTGGCATTGAAAGGATCAGTTGCAAACATCCCGCAAATATTCCTGCAGAACGACTTTGTGAAAGCCACAGGTGCCACTCGATCGTGGCAGAATTCTTGAGGGAATGGGTTTATGAAAAAGATAAGATTGATTTTCGCTCAGACCAAAAACAAACATTGGAAGCTTCGAATACTAATACTGATGGTTTGGCAGTGGTTTTAGAGCCCGAGAACGTTTTCGTCTTAATTGTTCATGATGAAGCAGAGAGTTTCCAATCTAACTTAGTGGAAGCTTCGATTGTTGAAGCTTTGGTCCGTAACGTCAAATCCGAAGGCATTGGTGTGATTACTCCACATAACGCCCAGAAAGGTCTGTTAAAGAATATGCTTTCGGAGGGCTGTGAAAACGCCAGAGTTGACACAGTTGAACGTTATCAAGGAGGTGAAGCAAGCTTCATAATAATCTCTTCAACCGTAAGCGACCCTGACTACGTTCGCAGTGAAAGCGACTTTCTGCTTAATCTGAACAGAATTAACGTAGCGATTTCACGAATGAAGAAGAAATTGGTTATCATCGCAAGTAGATCAATTTTTGAGTTCATGCCACAAGACGCCAAAGATTATGACAAAGCACTTTTGTGGCGTGGGATAGCCCAGACAGTTGGGTTTACAGCTGATTCAAAGGCCCAATGGACAGGCAAATTATCAGAGCTTATAGGAAAAGAAGCGGCATCAGTAAAAGTTGAAGTATATGTTAAATCTGAGAAGAAGCAATAATTTGATTCTTCAATAAAACTACTTTTAAAAAAACAAAGGTTTTGAAATTTGTTATTTTTCAGTTTGCGAAAAAAATAAATCATACGGCGGCTTTTGAATTATTATAAGTTTCCGAATTTTTAAGAAAACAAAACATTTTGGAGTTGAAAGCGTAATTGGATCATACTATCATTCATTTTGAGATTCCAGCTAAAAATGTTGAGACGCTTAAAAGTTTCTATGAAGCTGTTTTAGGCTGGAAAATAATCAAAGCCCCCCTGGGCGGTACGGATTATTGGCTCATTCAAACAGTTCCAACAGATGAAAATGGTATGCTGCAGCGTCCTGGTGTTAATGGTGGTCTTTACTCAAGGACTCCAGATATGCCAGAAGCTACTCAAGTAAACTACATTAGCGTTGAAAATATTGACGAATATATCACAAAAGTAACCATTGCAGGAGGAAAAATCCTGATGCCCAAGCAGAAAGTTCCCACAGTTGGCTCAATTGCCATCGCGGCTGATCCTGAAGGCAACGCTTTTGGATTGATACAACCAGAGATGACAACACCCTCTCCATAAAATAACTAAAAGTCATCCATCAACCATATTTTTTTAGAAGGAACGTAAAAAGGATCATGAATTATTGAAAGCGCTGGACATTCTGCGGCTTCGTTTGAGCAATACTGGTCTAAGTACTTCTCCTTTTAGAAGCCCTGAAGATGTAGTTGCACATTTATGTGCAGTGCAATCACAAGATTTTACCGCTGCAAAATGGGCAGTTGGCATGAGAATGCAAAAAGCAACAGATGAAATAGTTGAAAAATCCTTTAATGAAGGAAAATTTTTACGAACTCATATAATGCGCCCCACATGGCATTTTGTTTTGCCAGACGACATTCGATGGATGCTTGAATTAACCGGTCCACGGGTTAAGAAAATACTTGCACCCTATAACAAGAAACTCAACATAACCAATGAAGTGCTTTCTCAAAGTCAAACTGTTATTGAAAAAGCATTGGAAGGAAAAAGAAATCTAACCAGAGCGGAGCTTGGAGACTATCTTGAGAAAAAAATGTCGCCTGCACGAGGGCAAAGACTTGCACACATTTTAGCATATGCAGAGTTAAACGCATTAATTTGCAGCGGACCCCGAAAAGGTAAACAATTCACTTATGCTTTGCTTGAAGAAATAGTGCCAGAACAAAAGAAGTTAACTCGAGAAGAAGCATTAGCAAAGCTCGCATTGAAATACTTCACAAGTCACGGACCCGCTCAAACTAAAGACTTTGCATGGTGGTCAGGACTACCCGCAAAAGATGCAGCTGAGGGAATAAACTTGAACCAACCAAAACTAACTCAAACCAGCTTTAATGGGAAGACCTATTGGTTTTTCCCTGAAACAAACGATAAAGAACGTGATTCCTCAACTATACGCAAAGCTCAACAAGCTTTCTTGTTATCAATATATGATGAATATATAATTGCTTACAAAGATAGAAGCGATATTAGCAAAAACCGTGACATTGAGCGAATGATTTCAATGGGTAACGCTCTTACAGCAGTAATTATTTTGGATGGAAAAGCAGTTGGCACTTGGAAGCGAGTTTTGAAAGAAAACTCTGTTGAAATTAAATTGAATCCATTTAAAAAAATTAATGAAAGTAAAATTAATCAGATAAAAGAAGCCGCCGAAAATTATGGAAATTTTCTAAATAAAGACATAAGTATTCTATCTTGATGAAAAACACAGTCATTTGTAGAAAACTTTTGTATTAGGGGACTGCTGAAATCTTTTCAAACAACTTCAATAACAGCTTTAAATCTCCAAATTTGATCTAAACACAAACCGACGAGATATCAAATTTACTCCACAAATTGCTCAAGATACTTGATTATTAATGCGTATGCTTCTTCGCCATTAGGACCGAATCTATTGTTGTTGCGGTCAGTATTGATTATTGCTTCACCATCAAATTCGCCTACAGGCTCATTATATTTAATTCTAAATACACATCTGGTAATTTCGTTATTATGCGTCTGAAAAGTCAGCAGAGGATACTTCACACCGGGTAAATTTAACTCATATTTTCCTTCTAATTTTGATTCAATAATAAAATCCTTGGTTTCTTCTAGCCTAAGGAGGCTCTGCAGAAGTGGTCCTTTGAATGGGGGAAAACAAATCTGCTCTTCCAGTTCGATCTTTTTTACTACCTCGGTAATCTTCGTATTGAGTGTGTCTCTGTCCCAAAGTTCAACATCGAACTTCTGAGCGTCAGCTTTAGCTTGTTTGGTAAAATACGAAGTAGTTAAGACATTTGATCTAGAGCAACCGTAGATACCCTTAGTTTCTTGGGATTTTAGAATGACTAAATTCGAAACGTCGCTATTTCTCTGAGTTTTTTTAGTTAAAATCGCAATTTTCTTATCATCCTTTGTAGCCACCAGGCAAACGCCTGAATTAATTGAATGACTCCCCGGGAAAATTTCATAACCTAATTCTTCAAGCAGCCACTTAGCAAACCTTTCAAATTCCCGCTCTGAAAGGCTTTCAACCGAATAAACACTTGTTTTCAAACGCTCAGATTCATCTGATTTTTCTAACAATTGTCCAACAAAATATTTGTTTACTTTGTGACAACATTCCTTTTCTATTCTGGAAGCCAATTCATCTGCCTTATAGTCCGGAATCTGCAGTTTCTCTTGCAAAAAATCTGCGATATCGATATTTGGATATCGCTTGATTATTTCTTCTATTACGCCATTTAATTTGAAATATGTCATCTTAATGCTCCTTTGCTATTTTGGATGCATGTTTTGGGCATAATTGTCGCTTAAACTCGTCTGTGTATGTAAGATTGAGTTTTGAAAAAACTTTTCCACAAACGTCACAACTTCCATAATGGTGAATGCATACGCTTGAATTGTCATGACCACACTTGAATTCCAGCAACCGACTGTGTCTTTTTCCACACACTGAACAAATGAAACCTGAATCTTGTTCAAAGTACTCATTTAATGTTTCATCTAACGAGAGCGTTGCTTTTTTTGAATAAATTTTGGCAGTGTCTATGGATTGTCTGACGCAATTTTTACAAACATAGAGTGCATCTTGGGTTGCGTATCCTTCATAGAAAGTTTTTTTGCATATCGGGCAGCTAACTTCTGAATTATCATTTATACCAATGACCACAGAGGATCGAATAGTTGAATTATTGTCAAGGTTTATTTCAAATTTTATTTTGGTTGTGTTAATTACCATTAAATTGATGAATTTTACTGTAATATTGGTTTTGAAAGATTCTTCTTCACTTTTTAATAGCAACTCGTAGTTGGCTCGCCATTGAGGTAGATCAAAATCATGCTTTCTAGAAATTACCTTTTCACGTCGCTCCTTTCTAAGTCTCTTATCGAAGCTCCTTAGTTTAGATTTTTTCTCTTTGTAGAGGGCTAAGTCAAAAAGAACCAATTTTTCCTTAACTATGGTTTCCAACTTTTTGTCTGCAACTGCTTTCAGCTTTTCAAAGACCGAAGATTCAAGCTTAGACTTAAAATCTTTAACCTCAATCGTTTGGGAATTCAGAACATTTCCTTTACTAAACTCCCCTGCCCTAACGATATTTCCATCCTCATCCATCAGTACTGTAATTGTTTCTTCGTTTCTCTGTCGAAGTTTATTTTGAAAAATTATCGAAAAATAAAATTCGAAATACCTCACTGACTCATTTTTGAGAATTTTTGCTGAAACTATTTCTCCGTTATTTATTTTATGATAACATGGCGGATTTTTTATGCAGGAGCAGTATGCTTGACCTTCAATGGTAATATTGTCACAGTCTTCACAAGAAAAATATGAATCCTTAAAGTATCCTTTGAGTAGAGCGACAATTTCTTCTTTTGATTTAAGCGAAATTTGGCAAAGAATTCCATTTTCTAAGCATTCTTTAAGAATTTGCTGAAACACCAGGCTTCCTGGCGTTATAAGAAGAATTTTCTTCTCTCGTGAAAGATTTGGTTGATAAGTGTATTCCTTGGGGTTTGTTTCGCGCGGAAACTTTATGGAAAATACTTCATCAGACAGCTCTGAAATTATGCCATTTTTGGATTTAACATAGGCCATAATGAACTGGTGAATTGCAGTTTCAGAATATTTTGTGCTCAATCAAGAACACCTTGAGTGAATTTTTCAGCCAATTCTTGATTCTTTCTAGAAACATTAAGGTCCTCTGCTAATCTTTCAAGTTCTTTTTTAATATCCATACGCGAGTTACTTCTAAGCAAGATTTCTCCAATTGTTTTTTGTATATCTTGAGATCCCTCTTTTAACTCAGCAAGAACAGTTTCCATTTTGCCAACAGTCATTGTGAATAAATCTATTTTTTGATACAATATGTGTAAAACATAGTCATCGATTGTATCTTTAACACTTAAATTGAAGATTGTAACATCGCGGTCTTGTTTGTATCTGTGGATTCGACCGATTCGCTGTTCAATTTTCATGGGATTCCAATGCAAATCATAATTGAACATCATACAGCAATTCTGCAAGTTTAAGCCTTCAGCTGCAGCATCAGTGGCAACAAGATATTTTGTTTGGCCACACTTGAAACTTTCAATAACCTTATCTCTTTCAGCCTGATTCAAGTCGCCCAAGAAAACCGCCGCACGGCCAAACTCATGGTCAATCACTTCTTTAAGCTTGTGAGCCGTGATTTTTCGCAGACAAAATATCAATGCTTGTTCATTCGGGATCTCCCTTAGAACGTTTCTTAGCAATTCCATTTTTGCCCCCTTGACTTTTTCAGCCAACTCAATTAATCTGCTAGTGGTTTCAGTCTCCATTGGGAATCGTTGTTGTCTCTTCTTTAAAGATTCAATTGCCGCAAACGGGGAACTTGAGAAGGATTGTTGAAGTGTAATCGCTTGAAAGACTAAAATCGCGTTACTCTGGGATTGACTTATTTTTCTACTCGGATTCTCCGCTATTAGAGTCTCTATTGTCTTGAAATGGTTATTGCTCATGTCCCTGAGGTATTCGGTTGCTTGATCAATAAATTCACGTTCGCCCTCATTAGCTTCAAGAGTTCGTGAGTCAACACACCTTTTCGTAAATGGAATACCAGTTTGTTCTCTACGAGTTCTGCACATAACATCTCGAAGCGTCTGTTTTAAATAATCTACTTCCTCTGACTTTACAACTCGACTTTTGGAATCTTCAGCAAACCTAGAAATAAACGCACGTTCACTATCAAGAATTCCTGGATGAATTAAATCTACTATGCTATGCAAGTCAGTAAGCTTATTGCATAATGGGGTAGCTGTTAGTAGCAGCAAATGATTTTTTCTAATTTTTGCCAAAGACGCTCTACCCTTACCATGGATGTTCCTAAATGCATGCGCCTCATCCACAACAATAAGGTCCCATGTGCGACTTGCAAGCTCATCATATTTTCTATACAAAAGATTATGTGAACATATTATCCTGTCAACAGTTTTGAGGTTGACTCGTTTGGTATTTGCAACCGCGAAAGTTTCTCCGAATTTCTCAGCCATTTCACTTTTCCACTGGGATAAGAGGCTCTTTGGCGATACAATCAAAATTGAGTTGATTTCATCCCTTAATAGTAACTCTTTCATAATAAGACCCGCTTCGATTGTTTTGCCAAGCCCTACTTCATCAGCAAGAATCGCGTTTCCATTCATTTCATTTATTACCTGAAGCGCCAGCTTCATCTGAAAATTATAAGGTATTAATTTTGTCCTTAATTCATCTACAGAAATGAGTTTGTCGATTTTACTTGTGTGCTTAATTTGAATAGCCGTTAAATTCAGCTGAAATTTCTGAAATTCTGAAAACTTTCTTGTTTGAAATAGCTTTTTTATGTTATAGGGGTCTGAAAAAGTGATTGAATACATTTGCTTATCTTTCCTGCAGGAAAATGATTGCTCTTCACATTCGCTGGATAAGAGTTTTTCAGGCGTATCTATCGTTGAAGTTGTCTTTTTTGAACGGATTGATTGTTTTTTAGTGATTTTTATCTCCGATTTCTCGCCCTGAGAATTGCGCTCTTCAATTGCCAATTGAATTCCCCTTTTCTAGTATATTGATGGAATACGCGCGACATTTGATTTGGAGATCAACAGTCAATAGAATCGCCGTTTACTTATTGTCAAAGTATAAAAACATGAAGTCTCAAAAACTAAGATTTAAGCAAGTTTACTCAACAGTCAGTCTTTCCAAACAGGTAATCCCGACAAAAAGTTTTGTGGCAGTAACTAAGACATTCATTCTTCCAACTGTTCTGCTCCAACTGCAGTCATAACAAGTCAACAACAAATATAAAGAAAAAAGCTTTCCCCACTTTTGCAACATCAAATATATTTCTATTTATTGAAACATTTTCTAATAGAATCCAATATTTGAGTTTGAACAAGGAAGGTGGCTAATTTTGCTTTGTGGGCGTTTCAGGAGATTTTAATTGTTTTCTTATAATAATAAAAAGTGCCAAAAACAAAATACCTGCGGTAATGCCTGAAGTAATGCCAATGATATACCATGCTTTCCAAGCTGGCATGAACGTGCTAAGATACTTAAGAGAGCCAATTAGCATGAATAGAGAAGCTGAACCGATTAACGAAATGCCAAGCGTCAACAAAACGCTGCTTACTATGCTTAACAAGATTAGTTTTCTTAGGCGTTTTTTAACCGCTGTTTCGGCTTCATTCATGTATTCTTTGAGCATGGCTTTTATCTCTTTTAGAATTGTACCCATTAATTCCCTTAATGAAAATTTTTCTGACATCTGTTAATACGCCTTTTGAAGAATTTATTGAATCCCAAAACAGCATTATTCACATATAATCGCGTTGTAATGGGTATTTCAAAATCCTTGTAGTAGTCTTAACTAGAAAACTATTTTAAGATTGTGACTTCAAATAAAAATGATATTAATCCGCATCGCGACTGGTTTAGGGATAATCAGATTTTTGAAAAGCAAAAAGCGGTTCTATCTAAAAATTAATATTTAATTTTATGTTCTCATTTTTAGGTATCAAATAATAATTATGCAAAATAATCTTAAGCAACTGTTGCAATATATAATATAGACAGTCTTTAATAGCATAGATATCTGGTTTTACGATTCTTTTGTAATCTAGATTTTTGGCAGGTGATGTTACTTTGAAAATGTATGACGCAATGGTATTGAAAAGAGAAATAGGAATAAACTGCAAAATAGATGCAAAAATTCTTGAGACTTTGAAAGAAGGGTTTGTTTTAAGAATTATGGAAACTACAGTCAACCAGAGTTCACTTGAGGTTATTGCTGATTTTGTTAAAAAACATGAGTTAAATATGTTGTTTGATAACGGTGTCTATTTTATTTCTAATCAAATTCTTGCTCCATCTGAAACAGTTTATTTAGCCGAATAATACCGCATTTAAAATTAATAGACCAATGTAAGCAAGAACTTTTCAATCATTTACCTCTTATTATTCTACATTCGAACTGTTAGAGTTAATAGCACATTTTGTAGTTTTCACATTTGTATTTACAGAACAGTACGTACTAGTTATTTAAGTAGAAGCAAGTTTTCTTTTCGAGATAGAATATAGTTTTGCTGCCACTACTTCAATCCAAACTAAGGTTGAACTTATCGTAATACGCTCAAGCAAACCTCGATAATCAGAATTTACAAACGCCGCTGTAGCTATCCCTGAAATCAACGTTACAACAAACACTGCAATCGAAAATACTGCAGCCTTTCCCCAGCTTTCATCTTTTCGTGCGATGTTCCAGAATCCAAGCATGAAGATAAACGTGCATGGGACCACCAAACCAACCACTACCAAATGCATCGTTCCCGTAAAAGTTACAGATTGCCCGGCTGCATCTAAAGGAAAGAAAACAGTTACAATGGTGCCCAATACGCCTGTAAGAACCAAAGCAGCTAGCACTAGACCTCGACTCAAACCTTTCTTTAAACCAAAGAAGAGTCCAATTGCAAACGGAATAATGAGGACATTGTAAACCACTAACAATATATTGAGTAAATCCCGATTTGGAGCACCATTTTCAACAAGTTCGCTAACGGTTTTGCCAATGTGAGAATAGGAAGGATCCAAAAAGCCACCCAAAGCCACAGTTACAACATAGACAATGGGCGATAGAATTCCACATAGTGCAAGTGCTTGTATTTTGCCGTTTGAGGTCTTCATTAGGCATCGAAAACTGTTTGTGGATGGATTTATTTAGATTTTGCTAATCTTAATACCAGTTGGTTTATATTGTATAAAGGCGTGAAACGTCTGAAATTAAAATGTCAAAAAAAAATCAACTGGAAAAGGTATGCCCTGAATGCGAAGAAGAAATGAATCCAGTATATGACAAAAACAAAATACATACTTGTTGGGAATGCACCGAGTGTGGAACAATCGTTTCAGCAATCAAAGAAGCCAAACAAGAAAAGCCCTAATGTAACAATCCAATTATTTCTTGATTAATTTTTCATCAGCTCTAAAATCAATTTTGCCACATTTAGGACATAGATACACTATTACAGGTAACACTTCCGCCCCAAATCTAGTCGAGCCATCACTATCAATCTTAAACTTAGTCTTACCTTGGGACATCTCCACATTACATGAAGTACAGAAAGTAAGTGAAGCATTTTCTATTTCGTTCACTTTGGTTTCTTTTTCACTGGTTACCGAATTATCTATTTTGATTTTATCAGAATCAACTTGTTGAGGTTCATTTTCATAACCTCCTAAGAATCGGCAAGGATTTGCACAATCTAACACAAACATGCAAAGGTAACAACATGTCGTCTTTTCATCATTTTTGCAACGAACCTGCCGAATTGCTCTTGATTTCTCGCTTTCAGAAACAGCTAAACATAATTTTTCATTTGTTAAGTATTCACAGCTACTCGCTAAATTTGCCAAGTTGATTACTTCCTTCTGAACAATTCAAGACGTTATTTTTACCTATTTGTGTTTTGGTACAAATTATAAAAAATTTAAGTATATTTGGTTCTTGAAGAAGAACAAATTTCTCGACTTTCTATAGGGTTGTTCTCCAATCTTTATTTCTTGGTCTTGCGTCTTCTTTTGCGTTTGATTGAAGAAAGAACAATTGCTATCTGGTTTAGTTGGTTATCATTAAGTATAATCTCGGACGTTTTAGATTTGATATTTGAGTTTTTTAGCATTTCATGGAATGGTTCTCTTTCCAAAACATAAGTTTTTTCGATTTTAAAGACCCCGTGAAGATCTCCCTCATCGGTTTCTACACGTGCTTTATCAAGAATTCGGACAAATTGAACTTCTATTTTTCCACGTTTACTTAAGTCAGCAATATAGGCATAGTCCTCAAGTTTTACATGGCTAAAAAAATTGTAACCAACATCTCCTAATATAGAGAGACTATTTTGCCAATTAGTTTCTTTCTTTATTTTGTGTTCGGACTTTGCAGATATCCAATGGGAAACCCCAATAAACCATGTATTGCTCGAGTCATTGGTCCAATCTTTGATTTGCGTATGAGGTTTAATTTTTTTCAAGTTGACTTTTTTCGCAGTCTTCTGGGCTAAATTCCACATAAGTTTATGTTTTTTTAATTCCCCAATAGGTTTTGAAGTGTTCCATAAACTTTCATTAAAAAAACTTTTTATTTCTTCTAGATCTGATCCCTCAAGCAATACACCCACTTCATTATTGTTTTCAAAAGCTTCTTCCGTCAAGGTTGCCGAAGTAAGTAATGCTGAATCGTCAAAAATGTAAATGTTTGTATGAAAATTTTCGTTAGATTTTATTTTGGCATCCTTCAAGTGTTCCAATATGTACTGAATTTCATAAGGATTGACTTCACCTTCCTTAACTGAAAAATCATTTAGTTGGAAGACAAACCGAGTATCAATTGGAGGATTCTTTAGGATTTCTTGTGAAAATACTCTATGAGACCCTGAACCAAGAGATGGAGAACAAACCCATAAAATCTCTTTTGTACTCAATGATTTTTGAAGAACAGTTTCATATAATTCTTTGTTGCAAAGCAATCTAGTCATAAGTTGAAGTTGCTTAATATGAATAAAAGTTTTCCCAAAGTTTTGGTATTTTTACTGTTTGAGAGCTGACAAATTTTTTATCATTATTTGAATAGTTCAGTGTTTTTTTTATGTGAGATTTATGAGTAATTGTTTGTGTTGGGGCAAGGGAATTAACTGAATTCCTATTGTAGCCAAATCGACAATGTAAGTGGTAGTTTATGAAATTTTACCCTTAGAACGCTTTCGAAAGTGCCAGAACACAATTGATGCGATAGCTACTACTAAGATAACTACAACTGCAATTAAACCAACAGATAGCAGCGGAGACGTTTGGTTGTAAGAACCGACAATCACGAGGGGGCGCATCATTTCGTTGTCTTCATGATCGAGTATGTGGCAATGCCATACGTATCCAGGACCAGATGTAGGATCAAACTTGTAGTTAGAGCCATCTTGGGGAGCAAACCGAACTCGAATCACGGTGACCGAACCTGCGTCCGCTTGAATGGTATCTTTCCAGCCTTGCTCATATGGAGCCGGTCTTACAGGTTGACCCAATAAGTATCGATCTAAAGAATCAACGTTGAAGGTACTGTGATTTAATGGAGCATTTCCGTTTAAACTTTGCCAATCATACAGATATTGAGCTGAAGCAAGTTCCTGTCTTTCTAATAGTTGAAATTGAACTAAGTGCAAATGGATTGGATGTGTAGTCATCAATGGATTGACAATAATCCAGTCTTCAGTTGTTCCTATTTGGGGCTCTTCAGAAACAGGAGCATCCCACGATTGCCCGTCCAGAAGCATCGCCACCGTATTTGGAGCATCGCCTTGCTCAATTAAAGTAAGTGTTCTACTTTTTGTTGGAGATTGCAAAGTAGGAAAGTCACTAGAGAGCGTCGGATTCAATTCTGAAGGCAAAGACTTAGGCGAAAAACCTTTGTCATTAGAGACTGTAAACTGAATAATTTGACCTACAGTTTGCTTTTCATCATTAGTCAATAAGGGATCCGAATTCTCAAGAATTACTTTTTCGCCAGCAGCTACATTGGAAAAATCCACAAGTAAATCAACTCGTTCACCTGGCGAAATAGTTAATGAAGAAAGCGTTACAGGCGTTTTTAGATATCCACCGTCAGTTCCTATCTGTGTAAATTGCATATTATTTGAGAAATGTAATGTGTAAAAACGTGAGTTTGACCCATCTAAAATTCTAAGGCGATATTGACCTTGTTTAACATCAGTGTTTGGCCATGCTAATCCATTTACCATTATGGAATTTCCAACAAAAGTTGGATTCCAATATGGGTGAACCGCTTTATTACTCCCTTCACTTGGGAAATAAAGTGAACCGTCAGAAAGAAAATTCCTATCTTGAATTGCAAGAGGAATTTCAAATTCACCCTTTGGTAGCAATCCAGCAACTTGGTCATCGGTACTTCTTAACAAATAGAAACCAGCAAGTCCAGACATGACGTTAAGACGAGTAATTCCCATAGCATGGTCGTGATACCATAAAGTTGTTGGTTGTTGCTCATTAGGGTAAGTGAACACAGCTGAATTACTTTCTGTGGCTAAATCGGTATTATATGCGGCTCCATGTAATCCATTTGTAGTCCACCATGCCTCAGGATTTCCATCAGATGTTGAAGGAACTTCTCCTCCGTGCAAATGAATCACGATTGGAACAGGACTTTGAGCTTGAACATAACCACTGGGAAAAGCAGGTAAAGAAACAGGATCAGGAGATGCCAAGTTTTTGGGGTTTGCCCATTGGATAGTTGGGTCAATTGCAAACATGTGATTTAAAGGATTTCCTGAAGAATCCACAAGATTATTTACCCATTTCACCTGTACTGGAACTCCTCTGGTGGCTTCAAAAGTGCACCCAGGACTGCTGTGAACTAACCCAAGATTCTCTCCAGTTATTGCATCTTTGGCTTGCCCTTCAAATCCCCAAACCTTAGTCGAACCAAATCCAGTTGGGTTTCCATTAGCATCCATCAAAGGTAATATTTGTTGCATAAATTCGCTAACACCAACTACATAGTCTTGACGAATTATTTTTCCAGAATTGTCAGTCACATTATTCGGATTATAGATTGGAGGCGCTTTGTCTAGTTGGTTTACCCACTTGGGAATTGTCTTGGGGTCAATTAGATTTGGAGTTTGAGAAAAAACGCCTTGTATAATCACGCTTGAAAACGTTGAACATAAAAGTAATGTTATTAAAGAAATGCAGATTTCTTTCTTCATGTTTGCAGCCTCAAAAATTAATGCTTATTTCTAGTAATATTTACTGAAGCCAGTATTTAAAAATTATAATAGTTCAAAAAAAAGAAAAGTTTTTTGGACGTTTATTCTTCGTCTTCGCAGTCTTCACAATCGCAATCTTCGCAATCTTCTTCCTCTTCTTCTTCGAAACCAAAAATAGTTTTTGCCATTTTTTTCACCTGCAAATTTAACCTAAATGTAACTAAATAAACCCTTTGTTACAGCCTCAGATTTGGGGAACATTGCTTGAATACTCGAACCTTACGCCTATTTCCTCTAGAAAAACTGAAGTTCTATGTATAGAAACATTGCTAATCAAATCTGACAAGTTTTTTACAAATTGTTGTGGGGTTAAGCCAGCCACATACCTTTAAACAGTAATTTGAGAACACTTAAGTAGGTTTTTGATGAAAAAATTGTGCAGTAGCATCTTCAATGATAAATATGTGCACAAAGATGAATTTCTAAAGCAAATGCTAATCCATGTAAGGTTTCATTTAGGAGATTTCTCGAAATTCAAAACCCCGAAATATTGGGTTTTCATTTAAGTCTTAAAATTTGATAGGAGAAGTAAAATGAACGAAGAAAAGAAGAAAATTCTTGTTGTAGATGACGATGTAAGCATTTTGAAGGTTTTCAAAAATATCCTTGAAAAAGAAGGCTACTTGGTTGAAGCTGTTGAAAACGGTAAGGATGCACTTGAAAGAATTAAAAAGAAAAAATTTAACGTTTACTTATTTGATGTGAAGCTACCTGATATGGATGGAACTGAGCTTCTCAAGTTGACGAAGAACCCTGAGACAGTGAAAATTATTATTACAGGTTTCTCTAGTGATGAGTTAGGACGAAAAGCTGCCGATTATGGAGCGGACGATTTTCTGGTTAAGCCAGTGAAAGCTGAAGAGCTCATTGCCGCGGTTCGTGAAAGGTTAATTACAAAACAAAGCGAAAAATAAATTATACAAAAAATAGCTTTTTTTTCTTTAACAATCAATCCCAATATATTTTAGTAAATTTCACGTTTTTTCTTCATAATGACACTACGAGAATAAGAATTTGGTCACAAATCTTAAAAGCATAACCGATTAAACGTTTCATTACATAAGTGGTGTAACTACTGTGGGGTTCCTCAAAAAATTCACAAACAAATTGACTGCACCAGAAGCTTCTGTTCAACTACGACTTTCAAATTACTCAGTTTCATTAGGAGAAAACATACAAGGAAACCTTAACGTAATTTCAAAAGAGGACTTTGAATCAACAGAGGTGCGCTGTGAAATAGCTTGCATTGAACAAGCTAAGGTAATTCGGGAAGTCTATGATGCCGCACTGAAAAGATCAATTCCACGAATGGTTGATGAATCAGTTATTATTTACTGTGCTAAACCTCAGCTTTGTGGACCAACACACTTTGCAAATGGCGAAAACCGAAGCACTCCAATCAACGTTAACATTCCAGCAGGCTCAAGACCATCTTATGCAGGTGCAGATCGAAGAGTCACATGGACAATAAAAGGTGTAATTGCAGTAGACGGTCGACCTGACAAGACAACAGAAACATGTGAGATCCAAGTTATAGCTCCAACTGTTCAAGCTCAGGCGGTTACGGCGCAAAGAGAAGTCATCCGCACCGTTGTTATGATTCCGTGCAGATACTGTCAAGGCTTAATGGATCAAACACTAACTGTTTGCCCAAATTGCGGCGCAAAAAGAACAATTTAAGATGAATGAAGAGCAACTGAGAAACCTTTGACCTAATTATTTCCAAAATATTTTCATCTAACAGGTAGGGATTAATATTTATGGGAAATCTTAAAGGATTTTTCAGCCCACAAGCAATAGCTGTTATAGGAGCCAGCGAAAGAGTTGACTCCATAGGAAACAGAATTCTACGAAATTTAATCGGAGCTTATCAAGGAAAGATTTTTGCCGTCAACGCTTTTAGACAAACCGTTCAGGGACTTACTGCATATCCAAACATAGATCGTGTGCCAACCAAAGTAGATCTTGCCATTATAGCAACTCCAGCCCACACAGTCCCCCAGATTGTAGAAGAATGTGGAATAGCAGGTGTGTTAAATGCAGTAATTGTTTCAGCCGGTTTTAGCGAATGCGACACAACAGGGTTTGGAGCTTTCACGGAGGATTCTTGAGTACAAAAAAACCTACGGAATGAGGATAATAGGACCAAACAGTTTTGGCATAATAAGACCAAACTCAAACCTATATGCAACCTTCGCAGAAAAGAAAGCGGTTCCAGGCAAGATAGCTTTCATATCTCAAAGTGGAGCATTTTGTGGGTCTGCGTTGGATTGGTCTTTAGAAACTCAAGTTGGAATAAGCGCTGTTGTCTCTATGGGTCAAACTATCGATGTCGACCTTGGCGAATTGATTGAGTATTTCGGTAATGACCCCCTAACCCGAATTATTATGGTGTATGTTGAGTCTATAAAAAACGCAAGAACATTTCATAAGTGCCGCAAGAGGCTATGCTAAGAACAAACCCATCATCATAGTTAAACCTAACAGAATGACGAGAACCTAAGTATTGCAGACTCAGACACAATTTTAATAAAAGAAAAAATTCATGATGCAGCATTTAGAAGAAGCGGGGTTGTAAGAGTTGAGACCATTAACGGACTTTTTGATTGTGCTAAAACCTTGTCGATGCAGCCAAGCCCAACTAATCCAGAACTAACAATAATCACAAATGCAACCGGTCCAGCTTTGATGGCTTTGGACCAGATTAACAGGCGAGGAGGTAAACTAGCAGAAATAAGCGACGAAACAATTCAAGCATTAAGAAACGTATTGCCATACTATTGTAGCTTAACCAATCCAATCGATCTTCTGGAAGAGGCAACACCCGAAAGATACCAAAAAGTGATTCAAACCTGCATCGGTGACAAAGCAAACAGCAGTCTACTTGTGATTTATGCACCTACAGGATTAGCAAACCCTAATAGTTTAGCAGATTTAATCGTTGACTCAGCAAAACAAACAAGAAAAAATATTCTTGTTTGCCTGATGGGGGAAGATCCTCAATGCCAAGAAGCAAGAAGAACCCTGCATAAAAACGACGTTCCAGCGTTCAAAAACCCTCAGGAAGCCGTGAGGACATTCATGAATATCTACGCTCGCACACAAAACCTAGAGTTGCTTTATCAAACACCTGAAGAAATCCTCGTAGACCAAGATGCCCCTACACATCTCAAATGTATTTTCCGCCAAGCTTTTAGCGAAGGCAGAGAAAAACTAAATCTACTAGAATCATTCCAAATTCTGGAAGCATATAAAATCCCCACCGTTAAAACTTTTGTCTGTAAAACCGTTGAAGAATCCATAGCTATTGCCTCTAAACTCGGATACCCTGTAATAATAAAAAATCTAAGTCTCCATCAAAGTCAAAAAAACGAACTCCACGGCTCAACCTTTGATGTTTTTTCTCCCGAGCAACTTCGTTTTCACTTTGGTCAAGTTCTAAATGCGCATAAAGATTTCGGCACGAGATTTCCAAGGAGTTGCAATTCAGACTAGAGTCCTTAATTCTCCATGTCGCTTGTTTTTGGGATCAAGAAAAGACTCCAAGTTTGGCTCAATAATATGTTTGGGCACAGGAGGCACTTTGATTGAAAAAGATAGGGAACTAAGTGTAGGTTTCCCACCCCTAAATCAGGTTCTTGCCCGGCAAATTATGGAAAACACCAAAGCATTACAATACTGCAAAGACGCATGCACAAAGTTTGAAACTGGACTAATAGAAGAAATGATTATTCGGTTTTCTCAACTTGTGGTTGATTTTCCAGAAATAAGAAAAATTGACATAAACCCCATTATTGTTAATGATAACAAGGTCATTGCGGTTGATGCTGAAATATCGATAGACTCCACATGGTTTTTGCAGTCAAGGCTATGAACACCCAGAAAACCTTGTTATCGCTCCCTATCCGAAAAAATACATTACACAGCATACCTTAAAAAATGGAGTAAGAGTAACACTTCGACCAATCAAGCCTGAAGATGAAAACCGTTTCAATGCACTCTTCAAATCACTTTCTATTCAGAGTGTGCGATTCAGGTTTTTTGAAACTATAAAGGAGATGTCTCATGACACATTGTCAAGATACTGTAACCTTGACTATGATCGAGAAATCGCCATAGTTGCCCAACTTAATGATGCCAGCCTTATTGGAGTTGTTAGATTAATTCTAGATTCTGAAGCAAAGAAGGGAGAATTCGCAATAACAGTTGGTGATTCTTGGCATGGACTAGGTCTAGGCTCAAAGCTTATGGACTATATCATAGACATAGGTAAAGACTTAAAACTCGAAATAATCTACAGCGAAGTAAGCCCAGAAAATACAAAGATGCTCAACCTCTGTGAAAACAAAGGGTTTAAGGAAAAATTCAAAGATGAATACTCAACTTTTATGTCACTGACACTACCGCCTTAGCTATTCAAATCATTTATTATTTCCAAAATATTCGTTGACATTATATAAAAATAAATTCTAAAAATTTTTTTCAAAATTGCCATTCTCATCGAAGGGGTTGATGAAGAATCGTATTTGTACTCATTTTCAATCAACGAGTTATTTATTATGTCTACTATTTGGGAATAGATTATCCCACTATTTCTTGAACGAGATTTTATTTAGCAAGTACTAGAAAACTGTTCGGTTGCTTCTATTAGACGCAGACTACATAATTCACCAAGTACTCGCTAGATCTTCCGTTGGTAAATAATTGCTTGCTGAAGCATCATAAAAAATGTTTGCAGATGCCGGAAACTCTTCTTTACCCCATAGAATGTATGTTAAAGGAATGCCCTTTAGCGCTTGAATTTCAAAAGAGACATCTCCGAATGCTAAGCTGTTTCCACCAAGTAGAGTTGCGGCTTTTAGACTTTCCTTTAGTTTTTCTCCGAAAAACTCGGCGATGGGTTCAATGGCGCGTTTTGTAAAAGCCTCTTCATATGCATAACCGCCAGGGATATGCTTGTACTTGACTAGCGTTCCTGTTGGAATTATTGGGTTAGCCCTTGAGTAATGGCGGAGAAGTGTTGTTAGAATCTGGAAGACCCATTCGTTTAGGTTTCTTCCGAAGTTATCAGTTATTGTACTCTTGTCTAAGTCAAGGGTGAAACCTAAGAAATCATATTGGTTTTTTCCAATTAACTCCTTTAGCTTATGTATAGTTTCCAAATCGAGTTCAAGTTTAATCATAATCCCAAATCGAAAAATGGTGGGAAAATGGAATTAAGCTTTATCAAGGTTGAATTCGTTGTGAATTGCTCGGACTACGTCGACCCCGTCTTTCTCTTTTACAACAAAGGAAATGTTGAGTTCGGAGCTGCCTTGTGCGATCATGCGGATGTTTATGCCTGCTTTGGCTACTATATTGAAAATGTGTGATGCAACACCCAATGTGCCCTTCATGTTTGCGCCCATGACCGCGATGACTGCGACATCGTCTTCTGCGGTAACTTCACTCACTACTCCTCCCCGCTCTAGAAGTGCGATTTCCAGGTTGCTTATAGCTCGGCCTAGAAGTGCCCTTTTGATAATAATTGAGATGTTAGCTTCGGAAACGGCAGTAGATATCATCATTACGTTGATGCCGTTTTTGCCTAGTACGTCGAAGACTTTGGCGTAGCTGCCTGGTGCACCTACCATTGCCGCTCCGTTTACGTTGAGCATGGCAACGTCTTTGATCATGGCTACAGCTTTCACGGGTTTGGTTTCGTTTGTGGCTGATTCTTTAGTTATAAGTGTCCCCATATTTTCGGGGTGTGCCGTGTTTCGAATCCGGACTGGAATATTTTCTTTGATGACAGGCCCCAATGCTCGTGGGTGCATGGCTTTGGCGCCGAAAATCGCCATTTCAGCTGCTTCCTGATAACTCAGCTGTGGTAGCATCCTTGCCGATGGAACGATTTTGGGGTCAGTAGTCATTATTCCATCAACATCGGTCCAGATCCAAACCTCGTCTACCTGAAGTGCTACGCCAAGTATTGTTGCAGTGTAGTCTGAGCCACCTCTACCGACTGTTGTCATTATGCCATCTTGATTGGCAGCAATAAACCCTGTAACCACTGGAATTGTACCTTTTTCAAACATAGGCCCTATTCTTTCACGTATAAGGTGAGTGGTGTAATTCATAAGTGGGTTAGCTTCGCCAAAATTAGAATCCGTGACTATCCCTGCTTCTTTGCCTGTGAAGCATTGAGACTCAAATTTGTGGTCTCTTATCGCACCTGATACAATTGGTGCAGATAACCGTTCTCCAAAAGAGGCAACGTAGTCTTTAGATTTTGGTGTTAGTTCACCAACATAGCATATGCCTGTTAAAACTTTTTCCAATTCAGAGATCGTTTTTTCTGTGATTTGAATAACTTCTTTTTGGATTTCTTTGTTTGAAATAGCAGCTGAGATTGCTTCTACATGCTTCTTTAGCAGTTCTTTTGTAAAAGAATCGATCTGTTTTTCATCACTTTTCTTAGCTTGGCAAGCAACTTCAAGCAAACTATTAGTAACGCCTGCTAATGCTGAAACAACAACAGCTACTTTGTAATCTTTCTTAGCATATTGAATTACTGAATCAGCTACGTGGCGTATGTTTTTGCCTGTGCCTACACTTGTTCCACCGAACTTCATCACAATCTTCATTTTACTCAATCCTTTTGGTCAGTTTAGTAATTTGGTTGCTAACTTACGTCTTATATCTAAAAGGTCCCTTAAAACTGCACTGGCAGTTTCGATTCCGCCTGCACCTCTGCCGATAAGCGTTTGTTCTGCTGCATATTCAGTTGAAAAAGTTATGGCGTTTAAAACTCCACTGACGCATAAGAGGGTTGGTCAACAGTATTTCTGTAGGTTTAACAGTTATTTTGCTTGGCTTCGATTGAACCTATAAGTTTAATTGTACTATTTCTTTTTGCGGCTTCTTCAAGTGCTTGCAAAGTTACGTCACGGATCCCTGTTCTATCCACGTCTTTTAAGTGTTATTTTCTTGTTCATTATCCAATTCGATAAAATTACTACTTTACAGGCAGTATCAAAACCATCAATATCCATCGATGGCTCTCTTTCTGCGTAACCAAGTTTCTGGGCATTTGAAAGTGCGTCTTGGAAGGTTACGTGGTTTTGAGACATTTCAGTTAGAATATAGTTTGTTGTGCCATTCAATATGCCGCGTATTGCTAAGATTCTGTCTCCTGCAAGGCATCGTTTAGCGAACTCTAGCATGGGTGTTCCCCCACCGACTGTGCCGCTGAACCTAAAGTAAACGTTGTTGTATTCTGCGAGTTCTGTTAGCGCTGGCATTGCCAAAGCTAAGGGTCCTTTGTTGGTTGTAACAACATGTTTGCCTGTTTTGAACGCTTTCGTAATGTGTGATAATGCCGGTTCACCAGTTTTGATGTTAACAGGAGTTACTTCAACAACCACTTCTGCCTCAACCGACTCGATTACATCCAAAGCTGAAATTCCGGGACGACCAAAGTCAGGATCTTTAGATATCGGATAACCACGTTGCTTTATTGTCTCCAAGTTTTTCTGGACTTAAGCCTCTTGGGTTTATTACTGCACCATCGATATCAGCGATTGCAACGATTTTCGGATTAAATCCAGTATCTTTAAGATTTTCTGAGTATCTGCGAGCAAGAATAGTTGTTACGCCTTTTCCAACTACTACCATAACCAACTAAAATAATCCTCATTATCTAATTCACCGTGCAAGAATTACTTGTTTTTTAATCCCAACGCATTTTCAATGGCTGAGATGTCTGCATCAACTTCAATTGGTTTCTCACTCATTTTAACTGCTGTATCTGGGTCTTTGAGTCCATGTCCAGTTGTAACACATACAACGCGCTCATCTTTGTCAATTACGCCACTGTTAACGAGCTTCGTAAGTCCCGCAATCGATGAGGCACTTGCTGGTTCTACGAAAATTCCTTCAATCCGCGCCAATATTTTTTGGGCATCTAAGATTTCTTCATCAGTTACAGTTTCTGCAGTTCCTTTTGATTCACGGATAGCGTTCATGGCTTTTTTCCAGCTTACCGGTGCACCGATACGAATGGCTGTGGCTACAGTTTCAGGGTTTGCAACTGGAACAATTTTATCGCTGTTGGCTTTTATGGCTTGAGCGATTGGTGCAGAGCCAGAGGCTTGTATCCCGGTCATTTTTGGAAGTTTCTTTATGTAACCAAGCTGGTAAAATTCGGACAAACCTTTCCATATTGCACTTATGTTTCCAGCGTTTCCAACTGGAACAATAATTCGGTCTGGAGCATTGTTGTTGAGTTGTTCACAGATTTCGTATCCTAATGATTTTTGCCCTTCAATACGGAACGGGTTAATAGAATTTAAAAGGTAAATGTTCTTGTGTTTCTCTGCGAGCTTGAGTACGAATTCTAAAGCTTCATCAAAGTTACCTTTAACTTGGAGGACTTTGGCGCCGTGAATCATGGCTTGTGATAGTTTGCCGTAAGCAATTTTGCCTGATGGAATTAGGACCGTGCATTTTATTCCTGCTCTTGCAGCGTATGCGGCTAAACTGGCGCTGGTATTTCCTGTTGAAGCACAGATGACATGTCTTGCGCCTAATTCAACTGCTTTGGTAACACCTACGGTCATGCCGCGGTCTTTGAAGCTGCCTGTGGGATTTTCACCTTCATTTTTGACGAAGAGGTTTTTTAGTCCTAACTCGGTGCCTAAACGTTCCGAGTGGTGCAAACCAGTGCCTCCTTCGTCTAAGGTTACTATTTTTGTTGATTCGTGGATAGGCATGAAGTCTCGGTAACGCCAAACAGAGAGTGGTTTGCTCAACCAACTGCTTTCTTTGAGTGTATCAGCTAACTCTTTGAAATCAAACTTTATTTCTAAGATGTCTCCACATTTTTTGCAGAAGTAAACAATCTCATCTATATCGTAAGTTGTTTTGCAGTTTATGCATTCTTGATGCGTCATCTATTTACACTCCATTTGACAAGCGAATAATGCGCTCCTATTTTGATTGTAACATTATTAATTTTGCCCTATCTTGCTAAATATTAACCCACTAAATTAGATAAAACCTCGTAGGTCTTGAGGCTGTCCTTCTTTTCAACCACCATGATTGTTTCTGTCCAGCATGAAATGAACTCGATAATGTTCACATTCTGTTCAGCAAGAAGGGTCGCAAGAAACGCGACAACTCCTGGTGTAGCTTCCAGTTCTTCCGGAGAATGCACAACAATCATCGTACAATTATCATGTTTAACTAAGGTGCTTATGCGTTCAGGTAAATCGCTTCGATCAAGTAAGTAAACGAATTTACCCATTAAATCTACTTTCATACCTGTTTGTGTAGGCAATTCTTTAGCAGTTATCATTACAGATTTTCGGTCATAAACAGCAATATTGCTGCGTTTTAGAAGTTGGAGAACTTTTTCTTCTCTTTTTTGTTTGTGTTTTTGCAACTCCTCAGAATAGCGACGTAGGGCGGCTTTTATGGCGCTTGTATCATTGGTTTTTAGTTCTTTCTGGATTTGTCGTGAGAGCTCGCTTAGATTGACTATACCTTTTTCTAAAGCTTCGAGTAGATATGGTTTGTTTCGCAAGTGATTTCTTACATTTTGAGCTACTGTCATGGCTTGTGTGAATGTATCAAATGGGACATTTAAAGCTTGTTAAGTGACAAAAAAGTCACAAGGTTTAAAAATACAGCCCTCAAGGTTGTTGGAATAAATTTAGAATAAAAATGAGGGAGCAACACATAACCGATAAATTTGTCTTAGCTTACTCAGGCGGATTAGACACATCCGTGTTAATAAAATATCTCCAAGAAAAGTATAATGCACAAGTAATCACAGTAACAGTAGATGTTGGCCAACAAGAAGATATCAAAGCCGCTGAGGAGAAAGCCAAGAAACTCGGCGTTTTCAAACATTTCTCAATAGATGCCAAAGACGAGTTTGCCAAAGACTACATTTTCCCAGCGATAAAGGCTAACGCGCTCTACGAAGGAAAATATCCTATTAGCACAAGTTTGTCCAGACCATTAATTGCTAAAAAAATGGTTGAAATCGCTGAAAAAGAAGGCGCAACAGGTTTAGCGCATGGTTGTACGGGAAGAGGCAACGATCAAGTGCGATTCGATGTAACATTAGGCTCTTTAGCGCCTGAGATGAAAATTATTGCTCCTATTCGAGAGTGGGGTATGACACGAGACGAAGAAATAGCTTACGCCAAAACTAAAGGAATCCCCGTTTCGAATGCTGCTAAAAAATATAGTATCGACGCGAGCGTATGGGGAAGAGCTATTGAATGCGGTTTACTTGAAGATGCAAGTCAAGCGCCGCCAGAAGACGCTTATGAGTGGACAACTTCACCAGAAAAAGCTCCTAACACACCTGAAATTGTTACTATACAGTTTGAGGTTGGAGTTCCGGTTGGGGTTAATGGTAAAAGCATGATGCCATTGGAGCTCATTGAAGAAGTTAACAAGATTGCTGGCAAGAACGGTGTTGGGCGCATCGACCATATTGAAGACCGTTTAGTCGGCATAAAATCACGTGAAGTCTACGAGTGCCCAGCAGCCACCGTTATTCTCGAAGCCCACAAAGACCTCGAGAAGATGGTCATGACTCGACATGAAGTGTTGTTCAAGCAGCAAATCGATGCCGAATGGGTATTTCTTGCTTACGCAGGTTTGTGGGTTGACCCACTCAAAGATGACTTAGACGCATTCATCAACAAATCCCAAGAAAACGTCACCGGCGAAGTCAAGCTGAAACTTTACAAAGGCAGCCTACAAATTATCGGGCGCTCCTCTCCAAACTCGCTCTACGACAAAAACTTGGCAAACTACAACATCAAAACCAGCTTTAACCAATCCTACTCTAAAGGCTTCATCGAACTCTGGGGATTACAAACAAGAATGTACAACACCCTGAAGAAAGCTAGCAAGAAACCAAAGGCAAAAAAAGCCTAATTTTTTCAATAAAGAACTTAACTTGAAGGAGGTCAAACGGAAACGTCGAAGATGCTGCATGGAGGACGGTTGGGCAATGTTCGAGAAGACGTTGCTAACTTTACATCCTCACGTAAAGATGATTCGCGGTTAGCTGATGCTGTTTTAGCGATTAACAAGGCACACGTAGTTATGTTGATGGAACAGAAAATTATCAATCGGCAAGACGGTGCAAAAATCCTACAAGCGTTGCAAAAACAAGATAGCAAAAAACTCGACCCAAACGCTGAAGACGTTCATATGGCAGTTGAAGAAGCCGTTTTAGCTGAGACTGGACCTGAGGTTGGCGGAAACCTCCATATCGCTAAAAGCAGAAACGATCAAGTAACAACAGCCATTCGAATGGCGCTGCGAAATGAATTATTAAGTATCATGCAGCAAGTGCTCAAAATGCAGGAAAGTTTACTAATAACTGCTAGCAAACACACCGAAACCATCATCTTAGCTTATACTCACCTTCAAGCAGCTCAACCAGTCACCTTCGCACATTACTTGCTCTCGCATGTAGATGCTTTAGGGCGGGACTTGCAGAGATTGCAGAGTGATTATGATCGGGTTAACTTGTGTCCTTTGGGCGCTGGAGCATTAGCAACCACAAGCTTCCCAATAAACCGCAAAACTACCGCCAAACTTTTGGGCTTCGATTCAATATTGGAGAATTCGATCGATGCGGTTGGCAGCCGAGATTTCATAATCGAAACTCAATCAGCATTAACGTTGCTCGCGGTGAACTTAAGCCGTTTAGCTGAAGACCTAATTATCTGGAGTTCACTCGAATTCGGCACAGTTGAGTTGCCAGACGAATTCACATCAACCAGTAGCATCATGCCTCAGAAGAAGAACCCCGAGGTCCTAGAGGTCATCCGTGCACGAGCGAGTTATGCTTTGGGCGATTTCGTTGCTTCAGCTGCTGCCCTCAAAAGCTTGCCATCAACTTACAATCTTGATTTCCAAGAAATTACTCCTAAGCTTTGGTCATCAACTGACAACCTCACGGCTTCACTTAGAATATTTGTGAAACTTATTCCTAACTTGAAAGTCTCTTCGAACGTTGAAAGCAAGGCTGCGGCAGGATTCGTGGGTGCAACTGAACTTGCGAATATGCTCGTGCAAAAATATGGGGTGGCTTTCCGAACCTCTCACAAGATAATTGGTGCTTTAGTCAAAACGCTAATTGATTCGAAACAGACTTTACTTGATGCCACACCTGAATTACTTACGAAAATAGCCAAGGAATCGGTCGGAATCCAATTAACGGTCAAAAAAGCAGACATAGTTGAATGCACAAATCCACTCAAACTAATCGAAACCTATAAAGTTCAAGGCGGTCCATCACCCGCAGAGGTCGAAAGAGCAATCACATCAACCAATAAAACCCTTACACAGACTAGAAGCAAATATTACAAAACTCCAAGAAAACCTCGCAATTGCAGAAAAAACCCTTAACTCGACCGTGAAATCCTTCTCTCAAATTGAATCTTCCAAAAACGGAAAACTTAAAAATTCACAGTTATAGGTTGAATAGGGTTTTGGTCCCACAATTTAGACACGTCTAACAAAAATAAAAAAGCGATACTTCTTCTTGAAGACGGAACGTCATTTATCGGTAAAGGTTTTGGTGCCACAGGAAAAATTTCTGGCGAAGTTGTTTTTTCAACTCAAATGGTTGGGTATCCAGAAGCATTGACTGACCCGTCCTATAAGGGGCAAGTTCTCACTTTCACTTATCCAATGGTAGGAAACTATGGTGTTCCGTCCAATGAAATAAACCTCGGAATGCCACTTTATTTCGAATCTGACCATATCCAAGTACAAGGTTTGATTATTCATGAATTATGTCATGAGCCGTTCCATTGGGCTTCCACAAGAACTCTTGATAAATGGTTGGCGGACGAAGGTGTCCCTGGAATCTATGGAGTTGATACAAGACGCTTAACAAAGAAACTTCGAACTTACGGTGTTATGTTGGGTATATTGCAAGTTTTTGAAGCATGCGAAGAACCCAATTTGGATTCAATCCTAAAGAATGGAAAAAACATTGCTAACCCAAACTTAACCGATTTGGTTAATGAGGTGTCAGTTAAAAAACCTATTAAGTATAGCGTTGATGGCAAAAAAACTGTTGTGCTAATTGACTGCGGGGTCAAATACAGTATTATCCGAAATCTGCTTAAACGGGGAATTGATGTTGTGCGCGTGCCTTATGATACTTCAGCCAGCGAAATCATGAATTACAACCCAGACGGAGTTTTCTTAAGTAATGGTCCAGGTGACCCTAAGAAATGCACAAAAACAATTGAAGCTATTCGAGAATTATCTGAGAAAGTCCCGCTCATGGGTATCTGTCTTGGGGCGCAAATATTGGCATTGGCAATGGGAGGAGATACTTACAAACTTAAGTTTGGTCATCGCGCCCAAAATCAACCTGCGTTTGATTTAAACAGTAATCGCTGCTACATCACAACTCAAAACCACGGCTACGCTATTGACTTAGAATCATTAAAGAAAACACCTTTGGAACCTTGGTTCATTAATCCCAACGATAAAACTACCGAAGGTGTTAAACACAAAAATAAACCAGTTTTCGCTGTCCAATGGCATCCTGAAGCTTCGCCTGGACCATACGATACTGAGCTGCTCTTTGATAAATTCGCTAAAACCTTGGAGGTCAAGTAAGGATGCCAAAGTTTGATTGGATTAAAGAAGGTTATGGTTCTTGGTAGCGGTGCCATTAAAATTGGAGAAGCAGCCGAATTCGATTATTCTGGTAGTCAATGTCTCAAAGCTCTGCAAGAAGAAGGCATTGAAACTGTTTTAATTAACCCTAACATTGCAACTATTCAGACAGACCCAAGGCTCTCAGGTAAAGTTTACCTTCTCCCGGTTACCCCAGAGTTCGTAGAGAAAGTTATTGAGAAAGAACGTCCAGACGGCATTCTGCTTGGTTTCGGCGGACAAACAGCTCTAAACTGCGGTTTAGAATTGGAAAAAACAGGTATCCTCCAAAAATATAATGTTAAAGTTTTAGGTACACCCGTAAAAGCTATCGAAGACACAGGTGACCGTGAACGTTTTCGCCAAGCGATGCTTGAAGCTGGCGTTCCACCTCTAAAAAGTAAATCGGCGACAAGCGTCAAGTACGCTTTGGAAGTTGCTGACGAAATCGGTTATCCTGTTATCGTTCGAGTAGCTTACACTTTGGGTGGAAAAGGTTCAGGTGTCGCCCACAACATTCCAGAATTAAAAGAAATCGCTACCCGCGGAATAGCTCAAAGCCGAATTGGTCAAATCCTAATTGAAGAATACGTAGGGCACTGGAAAGAAGTCGAATACGAAGTTATGCGTGACTACGCAGACAACTGCTTAACGGTCTGCAACATGGAAAACTTTGACCCCATGGGCGTTCATACTGGAGATTCAATTGTAGTTGCTCCATCGCAAACCATGTCAAACCGCGAGTACCACCTTATTCGCTCAATTTCAATAAACGCAATCCGCCATTTGGGCATAGTTGGCGAATGCAACATTCAATGGGCTCTCAACACCCAATCCGAGGAATGCAGAGTTATAGAAGTTAACTCACGTATGTCCCGTAGTTCCGCCTTAGCTAGCAAAGTTACTGGCTATCCCCTAGCTTACATAGCGACTAAACTCACATTGGGCTATACTCTACCTGAACTAATCAATAAAGTCACCGAAGTCACCACTGCTTGCTTTGAACCAGCCCTTGACTACATAACCGTTAAGATCCCAAGGTGGGACCTTCAGAAATTCAAGAATGCTGATCGGCATGTCGGTCCACAGATGCGTTCTGTTGGTGAAGTTATGGCTATTGGACGGTGTTTTGAAGAGGCACTTCAAAAAGCCGTACGTATGTTAGATACAGGAAAGATTGGTTTAGTCTGCAATACTGAAGAGGACGCAGAAATCGAATCTGAAGAACGCATACGAGACGAAATCGCCAACCCAACCGACGAACGCCTCTACAAACTTGTTAAAGCCCTAAAGATGGGCATATCCGTTCGAGGAAATCTATCGTTTAAGCGGTGTAGACCCTTTCTTCCTTCACAAAATCCAAAATATAATAGACATGGAAACGCAACTTCGTATCCTAAACCTTGCAGAAACCTCTGCCCCAGAAATAATTCGTGAAGCTAAACGCATCGGTTTCTCAGATGAACAAATCGCTCAATGCCAAAAAACCGATGAATTCACGATTAGGGCATTTAGAAAAGATGCAAATATTCTTCCAGTTATCAAACAAATTGACACGTTGGCAGCCGAGTGGCCTGCAAAAACCAACTATCTCTATCTAACCTATGGCGGAGACGAGGACGACATAGAATTATCCAGTAGCCCAAGCAAAGTTATTGTTCTTGGCGCAGGCGTTTTCCGAATTGGGTCAAGTGTGGAATTCGATTGGTGCGGCGTCAACACGATTTGGGCGCTAAAAAAGAACGGCATAAAAGAAGCTATCATGGTTAACTACAACCCTGAAACCGTCTCCACAGACTACGATGTCTCGGACAAACTATATTTTGAAGAATTATCCATCGAACGGATTTTGGATATTTACGAGAAAGAAAACCCGTTGGGTGTAATAACCAGCGTTGGTGGACAAATCCCCAATAATTTAGCTATGCCGCTCTCAAAGGCTGGAGTAAAACTTTTGGGCACTTCAGCGGAGAACGTGGATTTAGCTGAAGACCGATCAAAATTTAGTGCTCTCCTAGACCAACTTGGTATTTGCCAACCTAGTTGGAGCAAACTTTTATCGATTGATGATGCAAAATGTTTCGCCCAAAAAATCGGTTACCCCGTTCTTGTTAGACCCAGTTATGTGCTGTCGGGTTCTGCCATGCGTGTTGCCTATAACGAGGTAGCGCTTGAAAACTTTTTGAACTTAGCTGCCAAAGTTTCACGCGATCACCCAGTAGTTATCAGTAAATTCATAACTCAAGCCAAAGAAGTCGAAGTAGACGGTGTCTCTGACGGCGAAAACGTTTTCATCGGTGCTATAATGGAGCATGTTGAGAACGCTGGCGTCCACAGCGGCGATGCAACAATGACAATTCCTCCTCAATCACTAAAGATTGAGGTTCAAAAGAAAATTGAAGAATGCACCCAAAGCATAGTTAAGGCGCTGCAAATTCACGGACCATACAACATACAATACCTCGTCAAAGACGATGTAGTTAACGTCATCGAATGTAACCTAAGAGCCTCACGTTCCATGCCTTTTGTTAGTAAGACTCGGGGCATAAACATGATTGAGTTGGCGACTTTGGCGATGCTAGGCAAAAAAATCGACGGAGTCAAACTCTCCCCAATGACCGTTGCACCTCATGTCGGTGTGAAGGTTCCGCAGTTTAGCTTCATGCGTTTAAGCGGTGCTGACCCAGTTTTGGGCGTAGAAATGCTTAGCACTGGAGAAGTAGCGTGCCTTGGCGAAAACTTTTCAGATGCATTCTCTAAGGCGTTGCAGGCTGCCGAATTCACGATTCCTCCCAAAGACGGCAAAGTGTTCATCAGCGTCGGCGGCGATGAAGCAAGAAAGGCGCGGGTTGTGCCGATTGCCAAAGCACTTGCTGAAATGGGATTTAAAATCTACGCGACTCAACACACAGCCGACGTACTCAATGCCCACGAAGTAAGTGCCACTGTACTGTACAAGGTCAAGGACGCTCAAGTTAGCCCTAATATAATGGATTATTTGCAAGAACGCAAAATCGACCTAGTAATAAATGTGCCGATGGCTAACCGACGCTCAAGCATCTCCGACATTCTAACCGACGGCTACATCATACGGCGCCAAGCAGTAGAATTCAACATCCCGGTCATTACTAACCTGCAACTCGCAGCTGCATTAGTTGAAGTGCTAAAGCAGAAAGGACAAAACGGCAATTCCATTCGCTCATTAAACGAGTATATGGACGCCTTACCTTGGAAGCAGTGGTAAATCTGCAGCTTTCTTCGACCTCCTCTTATCCAAAGCACTAAAACTCAAGTAATAACCTACATCATGCATCGTTTTACAATGTTTGACCATTTCATTAATTACAAATATTTATTGGGTGTTTGAGGCTTCCCAAATATTTGGGACACAAAGCTATTTTTTGCGCAAATATTATATTCTTGCCCAGCCTTTTCGATTGAGCATTAAGGTAATCTACTTTGTCTAACCAAGCTAAGACTCGGACAATAGATGAGATTAACCAGAAAATCTGCAAGGGCGACGCTCAAGTTTTGACTGCAGAGGAAATGAAGAAGCTAGTTGAGAGCAGCGGTGTTGAAGTTGCCTTCAAAGAAGTAGATGTAGTTACCACAGGAACTTTTGGGGCTATGTGTTCATCTGGTGCAGTTGTAAACCTTGGGCACTCAGATCCGCCGATTAAGATTGAAAAGGCGTGGATTAACAACGTAGAAGTATGCCATCCGGGGGCTGCAGTAGACCTGTTTATTGGTGCCACGAACATGTCTGAGAAGTTGCCCTTTGAGTATGGCGGAGGACATGTTATTCAAGACTTAGTGGCTGGAAATGAAGTAGAACTTAGAGCCACAGCATATGGCACAGATTGTTACCCCAGAACTTCAGTTAAAACAACTTTAACTAAAGATGATTTAAACCAATTTTACCTGCTAAATTTCCGCAATTGCTACCAACGATACAACTGCGCCGTCAATAGCAGCGACGAAATAATCTACACATATATGAGCAAACTATTGCCCCGTTTCCGTAATGCAACATTCTCGGGCGCTGGAGAACTTAACCCCCTCATGAACGATCCAGACTACGAGACCATGGGAATGGGAACCCGCATATTTCTTGGGGGAGCTCAAGGATACATTATCGGGGAGGGAACGCAGCATAGCCCCAAGAACCTAAATGGAACACTCATGGTAAAGGGTGATGCAAAAAAAATGTCGCCAGAATTTCTTCAAGGCGCGGCCTTCACGGGATATGGGACATCCCTATATGTTGGTTTAGGTGTTCCGATCCCTATATTAAATGAGGGTTTAGCGAAGAAAACGGCGATTCAAGATAAAGACATTCTAACTGACATAGTGGATTACAGTGTCCCACGACGTGACCGCCCCAAGTTCGGGCAAGTCAGCTACAAAGAACTCAAATCTGGCTCCATAACAGTCAACGGAAAAAAAATCCGAGTCAGTTCGCTCTCAAGCCTAAAGATGGCGAAGAAAGTTTCCCAAACCCTCAAATCATGGATTGATGAGGGCAAATTCCTTTTGACTTCACCTGTAGAGAGGTTGCCAACTAACACAATCTTCAAACCAATGCGGCAGACCGAAGAAATCCCATTCGTTTATAACGTAATGCATCCTGCTGTAACATGCACTGAGGCTGAGGAAATACAAGCCATTGCAAAACGCATAGTCACCAAATCAGTCAACCACATCGTGGTTGTGGATGAAACTGGCAAACTAAAAGGAATAGTGACTTCATGGGACATCACTCGCGCCATGGCTGAAAGCAAAAAATCGTTGGCAGACATAGAATCCCACAATGTAGTAACTGCAAAACCCGATGAACCACTCGAAATTGCTTCTAAACGAATGGCTCAAAACAACATCTCTGCTTTGCCCGTGATTGATATTGAACGAAAAGTTTTGGGTATAATTACTTCAGAGGACGTTTCCAGATTGTTAGGACGGTAATTAAATGGGAAGAATTCTAATAAGATTCAATGAAGACCAAGTATCAGAGCCCATAGCATCCCAAATAATTATTGAATACAAAGTGCCAATGGCAATTTTGTCCGCACATATAAATTCAAAAGGTGGAGAAATCCTAGTCTGAAGTCCCTGACGACATACTCGAAAAAGTTGTTAATGCTTTCCGCAATAGAGGTATCTCAGTAACCGTTCCCAAATTAATTGAAGTTGACTCGGACAAATGCTTTAGTTGTGGCAGCTGCATTGCACTTTGCCCAGTGGAAGCAATAACATTAGCCCAAGATTCAACTGTTCAGTTTGATAAAGAGAAATGTGTTGGTAGTACCTGTAGTGTTTGTGTTGATGCATGCCCCGCTCGCGCCATAAAATCGATTAAACCAAACAACAATGGTACCTCCGTTAATAGGGAAAAGAAACGGTGACAAGTCAACTTTTTAAAGAAAGTTTTTCCCTAAAAGAGACTCAATGCACAATTCTTTCTGATAGACAACAAGGTATCGACTCGGCTATAGCATCCATCAAGCGGAACCGTCAAGAATTGGAGCTTTATGTTAGGGCTAATCCAAAGTTTCTTTATACCTTTGAGCCAATTGCTTTGCCAGAAAAGCCTCTTGTAGCAAATTTAATGGCGATAGCAGCCCAAACAGCAAATGTTGGACCAATGGCGGCCGTTGCAGGAGCTTTAGCAGATTTAGCCGTTGAGGATATGAAACGGGTGGGTTGCGAAGTGGCGGTTGTGGAGAATGGCGGCGAAATTTCAGCATTCTCAAACCAGCCAATTAATGTAGCAGTTGCGGCAGGAGAGGAACCTCTCTCAAGACGCTTCGGGTTTAGGCTAACTGAATTTCCAATTGGGATTGCCACTAGTTCAGGACGATTCAGTCACGCTTTTAGTTTTGGGGATGCCGAAGCAGCAATAGTTTTCTGCAAAAATGCTGCTTTGTCAGATGCAGCCGCTACAGCCGTTTGTAATGTAGTGAAAGGCGATGATGGACAGGTTGGGATTAATGCGGGCATCAAAAGAGGTTTGTCGATTGAAGGTGTTGAAGGAGTGCTTATATTATATAAGGGGCAAGTTGGGACTGCTGGGAAAATTCCGCAGATCATCAAAGTAGAGGCGCCAGAGTAGTATTGAACAATTAAACAATAGCCTGAATCCGAAACGCTTATATTTTTTGGGATGTGACTGATTGAACAGGTTCGAAGCAAATGTCACATTTCAAAAGTAAAAACGGCGCTAATTTATCACCGTTCCTTAGCTTCGACTACTATTTTTATTATTACCATTTTCCTTAGGCCCAGAACTGAAAACTTTTTTGAGCGGTTCTGGGCGAAATACGGGTGTACTAGATGGCAGATAACAAAAGAATTGTTGTAAAATTCGGTGGCTCTAGCCTTGCCGATCACGAACGACTCCTAAAAGCAGTAGTTGCTGTGGTTAACGAATCCAAGAAAGGTATCAAGATCGCTGTTGTAGTTTCCGCTATGGGTAAAACAACCGATGTTCTCATGTCTACAGCCAAAAATACTTCGAACGGGAAATTAGAGAAACACGATTTAGATGATATTCTCTCCATGGGTGAACGGACCAGCGTGCGAATATTTTCAGCTGCCCTAAAAAGCAATGGAGCAAACTCCTGTTACTTCGACCCAATCGATTGTAACTGGCCAATAATTACAGATGCAGCATTTCAAAACGCCAACCCAATTCTTAAAGAATGTGAAAAAAACATCAAAGAATGCATCCTCCCAATAGTTGAACAAGGCACTATACCCGTCATAGCAGGGTTTCTTGGTAAAACCAAAGAAGGCAAAGTCACAACTTTAGGCAGAGGTGGAAGCGATACTACCGCATTCATTTTAGCTGAAGCGTTATGTGCGGATCAAGTTGTTTTAGTTACAGATGCTGATGGCATCATGTCGGGTGACCCAAAAATCATTACGAATCCTCAGAGGCTTAAAGAAATCGACGTTAACACACTTGTGGGTCTAGCGGATTCAGGAGCCAAGTTTATCCACAGTAAAGCCCTTAAGTACAAACCAAAAAACATCGATGTTAAAGTCATAAGCAATTCGCAAGGCGACTTAAGCAGTGAAGGCACTTTGATAAAGGGTGAATTAATTTCAGAATTGGGCGCAGAAATAGCTCATCAAACGCCAGTCTCGGAAATAACTGTGATTGGAAAAGGTATCTCCGCAAACCCCCAAGTCATTACTGAAATGGTTGAGAAAGTAAAGGAAAACTCGATGCTTTTAGGCATGTCAATGAATACGAATTCCATTATTCTCTATGTCCCGCAAGAAAAAAATATCGAAGTCCTTTTCAATCAAATTCACAAAATAACTACAAGCAACAAAGAAACTATTGCTATGGCAGTCAAAAAAGATTTGGTGTTTATACAAACCAGTGGGGTGGGATTGGAAGAAACCCATGGTATAATTGGCAGAATAAGCGAAGATCTGCGAGTCAACGGAATAAACATCTCAGGAATACTAACCATCACCTCAAGTATTCTGCTGTTTGTGGATTGGAATGAGAGAGAAAAAGCATTAAAACTAATTAAAAACTCACTTAAAACACGTTAAGGTGGAAGAACGATGAATAATGGAAAAACCCGTAGATTAAGAAGAATCATGCAGCAAGACAACCGCACAGTAATCGTGCCCATGGATCATGGTGTTACAATCGGACCTATCCAAGGCATAACCAACATGCAGGAAATAACCACAAAGTTAGTGAAAGGAAATGCAGACGCTATCCTCGTCCACAAAGGCATAGCTAAACGCATCGATACGGGACAAGCAGGACTAATTGTTATGTTGTCAGGCATGTCAAATCTTAGTCCTAACTTAAACGCCAAAGTACAAGTCTGTTCCGTTCAAGAAGCAATACGCATCGGCGCAGACGCAGTCTCTGTACACGTTAACGTTGGAGCCCAAGACGAAGACAAAATGCTTCAAAATCTCGGTAAAGTCTCCGAAGAATGTGATCTCTTCGGTCTGCCATTGCTTGCAATGATGTATCCGCGTGGACCAAAAATCCAAAACGAACACTCACCCGAAGTGGTGGCGCACGCAGCAAGAATCGGTGCAGAACTTGGCGCAGACATTATCAAAACCAACTATACAGGCGACATTGAAACCTTCAAAACTGTAGTTGAAAGCTGCCCTGTTCCAGTGGTCATCGCTGGTGGACCAAAATGCAAAACTAACCAAGAAATCCTCCAAACGACATATGATTCACTTAAAGCTGGAGCCGCTGGACTTTCGATAGGACGAAATGTGTTTCAATGCGAAAACCCAACTCAAATCGTCAAAGCGCTCGCAGCTATAGTTCACGAAAACTTATCGGTGGAGCAAGCGCTTAGACTCCTGGGTGAAAAGCGTTGAAGGAACTCTGGATAGAAATTGATCCAAAAGCTTCAGTTCAAGAAAAAGAGAGTTTGCTTAGCATTTCACATGAAAACGTGGATGTAATCCTTGAAGGGGACCAAGCTAGCAATAGGACCGGCAAACTCGATATAGTTTTCATAACTGATTTAAACGAGAAAAAGATTGCTCAATTAAAGAAAGAAGGAAAAAAAACTGCCCTTAGAGTTACTATTCAGGGCAAAGAGGATGAAAACAAAGCCGCTAAAGCCGGAGATCTCGGCGTTGACTATGTGATTATAAATTGCATCGATTGGCGAGTGATTCCGCTTGAAAACTTGATTGCGAAAGGTAGAGGAAAAAGCTCCTTAATCGCTGAAGTCATAACCTCTGAAGATGCGAAGGTGGTTTTGGAAGCGCTTGAACTTGGAACTGATGGTGTGCTTCTTAAAACTGGAAGCCCAAACGAACTGGAAAAAACAATTAAATTCATTAACTCACAAGTCCAAAAAATGGTGATAAAGCCAGCGAAGATTTTGTCAATTAAGCCCATTGGTTCGGGCGCGAGAGTTTGCGTTGACACTATTGATTTGATGGTTCCAGGAGAAGGCATGCTTGTAGGTTGTCAATCAGCGGGTTTTTTCCTTGTTGAAGCTGAAGTCAATGAGAATCCCTATGTGCAATCTCGACCTTTCAGGGTTAACGCTGGACCTGCCTCACATTACACTTTGACATCAACACAGAGCACTAGGTACCTCTCTGAGCTCAAGGCAGGAGATGAGGTCTTAATTGTTAACCGAGAAGGCAAAGTTAGGTTGACAAACGTGGGAAGATCCAAAATCGAGTTTCGCCCCCTAATACTCATTGAAGCCCAAGCAGACGACACCAAAATTAAAACCATTTTGCAGAACGCTGAAACTATCCGCCTAGTCACTCCCCAAGCATCAAAACCAGTTACAGAATTAAAGCCAAACGACGAAGTATTAGTGCACATAGCTGCGAAGGGAGGAAGGCACTTTGGCATATCTGTACCTGAAGAAACGGTGATTGAAAAGTGACCCCGAGGATCTGTGTCTCGATTCTCCCAAAAAACAACAGTGAAGCTTTAAACCTCATTGAAAAAGCAGAGTTAACCAAAGCTGACATTATAGAAGTTAGGCTTGACTGCCTTGAGACATCCCGCAATTTGTCCGAATTGTCAGCAAGCACGAAAGTTCCCTTAATTGCCACAAACAGACTCCTAAGCGAAAAAGGATTTTTTTCTGGAATAGAATCTGAACGTCAACAAACTCTTTTGAATGCGGCTAAAAGCGGCTTTGAATATGTTGATATAGATTTATCATGTCCAAAACACAAAGAAATTATCAGTCAGATTAAAATGTTAGGGGTGAAACCCATTGTTTCCTACCACAAGTTCGACGGTGCACTCAACGTTTTAGCGATGACGGCGATTCTAGATGAAGAACTTGCCAGCGGCGCTTTCGTCTGTAAGATTGTGACAACTGCTTTACAGATAGCGGACAACTTGCCTGTTTTGAGCTTTATTTCGCTTTCTTCCAGCAAGGCTAAGATCGTTTGTTTCTGTATGGGTGAACATGGCAGAGTTTCGAGAGTTCTATCGCCTTTGTTTGGGGCTTTTTTCACTTTTGCCTCACTCGGCGATGGCAGTGAAACTGCTGCGGGACAAATGGGCATAAATGAAATGAAGACTGCTTATTCTCTGTTGGGGAATGGATGATATGGGTATATCTGGAAAAACAAGGGTTTGCGGGGTTATCGGGGATCCTATAGAACACACATTAAGCCCAATCATGCACAACGCAGCATTCAATGCCCTAAACCTCGACTATGTGTTTTTAGCTTTCAAGGTGAAGCCTGCAGAAATTGAAAATGCAGTCAACGGCATGCGAGCTCTAAACATACGCGGCTTAAATGTAACAATGCCTCATAAAACTCCAATTTTAAAGTTTCTTGATAGAACCGACTTATCTGCTCAAATTATCAATTCAGTTAATACTATCTTAAACAGAGATAACAAACTCTTTGGTTTCAACACCGATGGAGTTGGTGCATTGAAAGCTCTCCGAGAAAACGGGGTTGAATTGAAGGGGCGAAAGGTTCTATTGTTAGGTGCAGGAGGCGCAGCTAGAGCCATAGCATACACAATGGCTAAAGAAGCTGACGAGTTGGCAGTGTTGAATCGCTCCCTAAAACCAGCTCAAGACTTAGCCAAACTTCTTGAGAAGATCGCAAATAAGAAAATTGTTTCAGGATCACTTTCGCCGAAAGAAATACAACAAAATCTTCAAGACTCAGACGTTTTAATCAATGCTACATCAGTGGGGATGAAACCGAAAGGTGAGGAAACCCCAGTAGCGCCTAAACTTTTACGACCAAATTTAGCTGTCATGGACATAGTCTATAACCCAATTGAAACTAGACTGGCTAAAGACGCGAAGGCGGCTGGTGCGAAAGTGGTTAGTGGTGTTGAGATGTTAATCTATCAAGGTGCGGCTTCTTTTGAAATCTGGACGGGTAAGTCTGCACCTGTTGATGTTATGAGGCAGGCAGCGCTAAATCATTTAACGAAGGTGTAAAATTGACAGGTAAAGCAGTAGCTATTGCTCATGGGGCAGCAACAATCGTTAACGCAATTGCGTTGGGAAAGGGTGCTGCGTTTGGGATTGACTTGTGGACTAGAGCTGAAGTTAACATAACCGATGAAGCAGGCGTTATTAGAGCTGAGATAGTTTCTGACCCAAAAGAAAGTACGCTTCTTATAGAAAAAACTGCTACAAGAGTCCTAAGAAGATTTAATTTAGAGAAGAGTTTTGGAGTAAAAATAAAAACCATATCCAACATTCCCATTGCACGAGGGCTTAAGAGCAGTAGTGTAGCTGCAAACGCAACAGCTCTAGCAACCACAAAGGCACTGGGAAAAACTCTTGATGATATAGACATCATAAAGTTAGGTGTTGAAGCAGCTTTTGACGCGAAAGTTACCGTAACAGGCGCATTTGACGATGCTTGCGCCTCTTACTTTGGCGGATTACAAATCACTGACAACTTGAAACAAGAAATAATCAAACAATATCCATTGCCTGAAGATTTAGATGTGCTTTTCCATGTGCCCCCCCAAAAAGCTTACACAATCGACTGCAACGTAAATAGGCTCAAAACGCTCAAACCTCTCGTGGAAATCGCCTTCGAGAAAGTTTTAGATGGCAAAATCTGGGAGGCATTAACACTTAATGGATTAATTTATTCTTCAGCTTCCAACCTCAATACTGCAATCGCTATCGATGCATTAGTTGCTGGCGCGATAGCTGCTGGGCTGTGTGGCAAAGGACCAGCGGTTACAGCTGTGGTTTCAAAGGATAAAGTTGATTTAGTGAAAGCTGCTTTGCAGAAATATGACGGTGAAATATTGCAGGCTAAATTGAATTGTGAGAAAGCTAAGGTGCTCTAACTAATGGCGGATGTAATTGTTAAAAAAACGGTGAAGCTAAGTGGTCAAGTTTGTGCACCGTCGTCCAAGTCTTTTACCCAGAGGATGGTTATTGCCGCTGCATTATCTAGTGGGTTATCTAAAGTTTCTGCTCCTCTTTTCTCCGGTGATACCCAAGCAACGCTTCGCGCCGTAACTGCTTTGGGTGCAGAAGTGAATGAAATAGAGGGCTGCTGGATTATCAAAGGACCTAATACACTTAAAGCTGCAAAAGAGCCAATCGACTGTGGTGAATCAGGAGCTACATTGCGTTTCATGGTTCCAGTAGCTGCCCTGGCAAAAGGGTCTTCGATTCTAGTTTTTAATGGTTCAATTGAAAAGCGACCCATGGAACCATTACTGACAAGCCTCGCCGAACTTGGTGCTAAAACCCATATCGGTAATGTCGGCAATAAAGACGCGGTTTTCGTTGAGGGTGGCGGCATTGCTGGAGGTGAAACATCAATTCTGGGTAACGTGAGCTCACAATTTATTTCAGGTTTGATGTTTGCATGCCCAAAGGCTCAAGTGGACAGTGAAATAATGCTGTCTTCTCCGTTGGAGTCTGAAGGTTACGTTAAAATGACTGAAGCTGTTCTTGCCAATCATGGAGTTAAAGTGCCTACACATGAAAATCACATACATATTCCAGCAAACCAAATCTACACTTCGGCTGACAGCAAGGTTCCAGGCGACTTCTCCTCATCCGCTTTTCTTCTTGCAGGAGCAGCTATAACTCAGTCTAAAGTCCAAATAAATAACCTTGATTATGATAGCCTTCAAGGAGACAAGGCGATAATAGGTATCCTAAAACATATGGGCGTTAATGGACAAGTTTGCGCGGACAACGTTGAGATTGAAGGTTCCGGAAGTTTACTTAGAACAGGTGAAGTTGATGCAAAGCACATTCCTGATCTTGTTCCAGCTATAGCAGTTATGATGTGTTATGCAAAGGGTACATCCCATATTTTTGGTGCAAGTAGGCTTAAACTTAAAGAATCTGACCGTCTCGAATCGCTTTACCTTGAGTTAAAAAAGATGGGTGCACAAATTACCATCAAGAACGATGGCTTAATCATAGAAGGAGGTTCACCTTTACACGGCGCTATAATAGATCCCCATAACGACCACCGAATCGCAATGGCTTGCGCAGTTGCCGCTTTAGGGGCAGAAGGACAAACTACAATCCAAAACGCTGATTGCGTCAGAAAGTCTTATCCGCAGTTCTTCACTCATCTAAGACAAATAGGAGCTGAGGTTGTTGGCGGGAAATTCGATCGGTAAAGAATTTACAGTTACCACTTTTGGCGAGAGTCACGGCAAAGTCGTTGGCGTAGTTGTGGATGGGTGTCCATCAGGTTTGCCTCTTTCTGAAAGTGATTTCCAAATAGAACTTGACCGCAGGATCCCAGCTGAGTTAAAGATTGTTTCTGCACGTATTGAGAAAGATATTGTTAAGGTTCTTTCAGGAATTTTTAACGGATTAACAACTGGGGCTCCAATATCCGTGTTGGTTGAAAACAAGGAAACAGACTCAAGCGATTACGAAGAGATGAAAGGTCTGCCAAGACCTGGGCACTCAGATTACCCAGCACGAATCAAATTTGGTGGCTTGAACGATTATCGTGGTGGAGGACGTTTCTCAGGTAGAGTTACCGTAGCAATTATTATGGCTGGCACAGTCGCTAAAAAAATGCTCAGTCGCTTTGATGTTGATGTGTTGGCTTATACTTCGGCGATTGGGCAGGTTAAGACTGATAAAAAATTCACTTCCGACGAAATACGCAAAAACCGTTACGCCGCATCAACAAGGTGCCCTGACTTAATTTGTGGAGAGCGAATGGAGGAAGCTATAGTGAACGCTAAAAAAGAAGGCGACAGTCTTGGCGGAATAATTGAGTGTCTTGTGCTCGGTATACCCGTTGGGGTTGGTGAGCCTTTGTTTGATTCGTTAGATGCAGATTTGGCTAAATCTATTTTTTCGGTTCCAGCCGTTAAAGGAGTCGAGTTTGGAATGGGTTTTGAAGCTGCGTTGGTGAAAGGATCGCAGAACAATGACGCTTATCAAATTCAAAAGGGACAAGTTGTAACTTCAACCGATAATGCTGGAGGCGTTTTAGGAGGTTTATCTAACGGCATGCCCGTTATGATTCGAGTGGCGATTAAACCAACTCCTTCCATCGCAAAAGAACAGAAAACAGTCAATCTAGAGAAAATGGAAAATGCAGCCTTAAGCATAAAGGGCAGACATGATCCTTGCGTTGTTCCTAAAGCTGTACCCGCAATTGAAGCCGCAGTTGCAATAACTTTAGCTGACCATATGATTAGAGCAGGGTTTATACCGCGTATTCTAAAGAGGCAGTAACAATGGCTGAAATTCTAAAGCTTAGGCAAAGAATTGATGAAATCGACGACCAAATCCTAATGGCACTGTGTGTACGAGTAAAGGTATGTGAGGAAATCGGTTTAGCCAAGAAAATGCAGGGCAAACCAATTCGAGATGTTGCACGGGAGAACGAGGTTTACAAGAGGATACGTGCGAAAGGTATCAAACTCGGTCTTAATGCAAGTCAGGTTGAAGCGGTTTATCGCGAAATAGTTAATATGTGCAGTGCTGTTCAAGAATAAAACGCTCTTAACGGAGAGTCCAAAGATATGCTCTACGAGATAAACGAGAAAGCTCTTAAACTTGAAAGCGAAGGAAAAAAAATAATCCGCTTAAACCTTGGAGATCCAGACTTAGCTACCCCGCCTGAAATAGTGGAAGCCGCGTACGCATCTATGAAGGCGGGTAAAACCAAGTATTCCTCTTCTTATGGCGAGTTAAAGCTGAGACAAAAAATCGCTCAGGTTCATGGAGTTAAAGCTGAGAACGTTGTTATTACGCCTGGTTCTAAATGGGGCATATTCGCCACAATGTTCTTGATGCTAAGAAACGGCGGAAACGTCATTATTCCAACTCCTTATTGGACAGCTTACGATTTAATAGCTAAAAGTCTAGGCGCCAAAACCAAACTGTTGCGAACTGAGCTTGAAAACGATTGGAAAGTCGATTTAGATAATCTGGAAAAATTAATTGACAAAGATACACGCATGATTATACTCAACAACCCCAACAACCCCACAAGCAAAGTCATGAATGCAGAAACCCTTGAGAAGATTGTAGAAATCGCAAACAAGAAAAAAATCACGATATTATCCGACGAAGTCTATGCTACGATAGCCTTCACAAAAACAAAAAGCATCTTAGATTACGACAAAGACTGCATGCACATCTTAAGCAACGGCTTCTCAAAAACATTCACAATGACTGGTTGGCGAATCGGTTACTTAATCGCTAACAAACCCTTAATCGACAACATAACCAAACTAAACCAAATCACCATAAACAATGTCCCTGTTTTCATCCAAGACGCTGCACTCAAAGGCTTAGAACTCCACAAACAAATCGCTTCCGCCATCAAAGCCAAATACAAACAACGCGCAGATATGGCAAGCACCAAACTCTCTGCGGCAGGCTTCAAATTCACCAAACCCGAAGCACCTTTCTACATATTCCCCAAACTTGACGGCTTAGACTCTGAAAAATTCACTCTAGACCTGCTCGAAAAAGGCGTAGCAGTTGCTCCAGGTACATCATTTGGCGATTACAGAGAACACTTCCGAATCTCCTTGACTGCTCCAGATGCTGACATTAAGGTCGCGTTGGAAAAAATCAGTGAGGCAGCTTGATGAAGATTGCCGTAATCGGCGCTGGAAAGATGGGTGTTTGGTTCGCAAAATTTTTCATGTCCAAAGATTACGACGTTATTTTAGCTGACCGTAAGAAAGCGAAGCTTGAGGCGCAAAAAGACTTACTAGTTGACTTGACAACCAGTTTTGAGGAAGCAGTCAAAGATGCCGACCAAATCCTGCTCTGTATATCAATAAACGCCATTGAAGAAGTTGCTAAAGCGATCAGCCCCTTACTCCACGAGGGACAGGTTGTTATGGATATTTGCTCAATCAAAGAAGCCCCAGTCAAAACTATGCACCAATACATCAAGGGAGCCACGGTTTTAGGAACGCACCCAGTTTTTGGTCCAGGAAGCAACGGAGTCAAATACAAAGCATACGTTTTAACCCCAACCAACGCTAAGGAGCAAGAGTTCGCTGAGCAATTCAAGCATTGGTTGGAAAAGGAAGAAGCACACGTATTCGTCATGACTCCAAAAAAGCACGACGAACTAATGTCAGTCGTTTTGGGGTTGCCGCATTTCCTTGGTTTAGTAGCATGCGAAACACTCTTGGAACAGAAGAACCTGCCAGAAACCAAAAAAGTTGCAGGCACCACTTATAGAATGCTGTTCACCTTAGCTGAAGCAACAGCGCTGGAAACCCCAGACCTCTACGCAAGCGTACAAACGAATTTGGCTAACTTAGGCGAGATCGAGGATTTGTTCATTGCTAAAGCCCAAGAACTGCTGGCCTTAATCAAAAACAAAGACCAAAAAGCAATCGTTGAACGTATGGAACAGCTAAAGAAGAAGCTATCCGCAGCTGACAGCGATTTCGCAGACTCATATGACATCATGTACAAAATGTTAGAGTCTACAGAGAAATAATTTTTTTAAAAAACTTGCTTTTTCCTTTTCACAGTATAATTATATTGTCCTTGAGGCATAAGCAATATGGGTAGATGTTTTATGGAAAGAAAAGTGGAAAAGATTTTAGAAAGACAGCCAACGATTGAGGGCGCAGGTGTTAGGCTCAAACGCGTTTTAGGCAACGACAAAAACTCTTCTCTTGACCCTTTTTTGCTTCTTGACCATTTCGGTTCAGACGACCCTAAGGATTACATCAAAGGGTTCCCTTGGCATCCTCACAGAGGAATAGAAACTGTCACTTACATGTGGACTGGCGAAGTTGCTCACGGTGACAGCATGGGCAACAAAGGTGTAATCAAATCCGGAGAATTACAATGGATGACTGCAGGCTCAGGCATAATTCATCAAGAAATGCCCAGAAAATATGAAGGTTTAATGCAGGGCTTTCAATTATGGATAAACTTGCCTGCAAAAAAGAAGATGATTGATCCGAAATACCGAGGAATCGAAAAAGAACAAATCCCAACCATCCAGAAAGACGGAATAAAAATCAAAGTGATAGCAGGAAAGATCGATGAGACAGAAGGGCCAGTTTGTGACCTTGTAATTGACATAGAATATTTTGATGTCGAGCTGGCTGAAGCCAAAACATTCGAACACGCTACAAATAGGAACAACACAGTCTTTGCATACGTTGTCGATGGATCTATAGAAGTTCATGACAAAATAGTCACGTTAGGGAATTGTGCTGTTTTTAGTGAAGGCGAGTTAGTTAAGATTGGCTCAAAAAAGGGTGCTCACTTTCTATTTGTCTCAGGAGAACCTTTGAAGGAACCCGTGGCTTGGGGAGGACCTATTGTAATGAATACTGAAGAAGAATTAGAAAAGGCGTATGACGAACTTGACGAAGGCACATTTATCAAAACTACTAAACCAGCAAAATTATCCTGACACGAAAAAAATCATGCACATTTAAACATGCGAAAAAGATGGGACTAAAAAATTAAAATTAGGGTTTAGATGGCTTTAGGGTAAGAACCTAAGATTTTGATGAATGTGGCATATTTTTCCAGTGCTTTGAGTGTTTCGGCACATTTCTGTTCAGTTCGGTGTCCCTCGAAGTCTAGGTAGAAGTTGTATTCCCAGGCGGTTTTTTTTGTTGGTCTTGATTCGATTCGAGTTAAGTTGATTTTGCGTTTGGCGAATTCTCCCAGAGCTTTGTAGAGTGAGCCTGGTTCGTGTTTGGCTGAGAAGATAATTGAGGTTTTGTCTTTGCCTGTTACCGGCGAATCCTCTTTAGATAGTACGAAGAAGCGTGTGTAATTTTCTTTGTTGTCAGCGATGTCTCGGGCAAGGATTTCCATGCCATAGAGTTCGGCTGCTCTCTCGCTTGCGATGGCTGCCGCGGTTAGCAGTTTTTGTTCTTTGATTAGTTTAACGCTTCCAGCCGTGTCATAAGTTGGAACCAACTCGTATTTTAGGTGCTCCAGAAAACTGCGGCACTGCGCTAACGCTTGCGGGTGAGAGTAAACGGTTTTGACGGAATCCAAAGTTGTGCCTGGATTAACGATAAAGCAATGCTCAACTTTGACAATGACTTCGCCACACACTTTGAGGTCATAACTGAAGAACAAATCGTAGTTCTGGTTAACACTGCCTTCAAGGGAATTCTCAACTGGTACCACACCAGCCTCCACAACCTGACATTTTACGCTTTCAAAGACGTCTCTGAAGTCTCTGCACGGCTTCACCTGCACATTTGAGCCGAAGAACTGGTACACTGCGTTCTCGCTGTATGCGCCGGGTTCGCCTTGGAAGGCTACATTTGTCACTTTTTGTTTCCCTGCTTATGATTCTTAACCAAAAGCTTGTTTATACCATTTATCATTGCTTCAACGCTTGCCATAACTATGTCTTCTCGTGCTGCCCGTGCTGAGACGATGTTGCCTTTTTCATCTTCGACTTTTATTATAACTTCGGCTACTGCATTTGAACCTCCAGTTATAGCTGCAAGACGGTATTCGCTAAGGCGGATGTTTTCTATGCTGCTGGTTAACTTCTGAATGGCCTTCAAAACTGCATCTACAGGTCCAACTCCTGTTTCGGCGGCAACGTATTCTTTGCCATTAAGCGTTAGTCGAACGGATGCGGTTGGGATAACTTTGATGCCTGTTACGACAGCCATGTCGCATAAGTCGATTATTTTTTCTTCCCCAATTACTTCACCCATTACAGCCGAAGTTAACGCTATCAGATCGGCATCTGTGACCATTTTGCCTTTGTCGCCTAAATCTTTGACGCGCTGAACGATTTCTTTTAGTTGTTCCTCAGTTGGGTGAATTCCGATTTCTTCAAGTTCAGCCTTGATACCTCGGGTTCCCGCTAATTTGCCAGCGACCAATTTTCTTGTGCGTCCTACTAATTCTGGGTTAATAGGTTCGAAGGTAAGTGGTTTTTCTGTTACTCCTCGGGTGTGGATACCTGATTCATGGGCAAACGCGTTCTCGCCAACAATTGCCTTGTTTGCTTGCACATTAATACCTGTTAATGATGCAACCAGTCGAGAGGTGCTGTAGAGTAAGCGTGAGTTTACGTTTGTTTTGTATTTGTAAATCATGTGCAGTGCCATAACTACTTCTTCGAGTGAAGCGTTGCCAGCACGTTCACCTAAGCCGTTGACGGCAACGTGTACTTGGTCGGCGCCTGCTTCGACAGCGGCTAAGCTGTTGGCAACTGCTAAACCGAAGTCGTCGTGGCAGTGAGTGCTTATTGGGACGCTGACTACGGTTTTTAGTTCCTCAATTAGTTTGAAGGTTGTTTTGGGAATCATTATGCCGACGGTGTCTGGAACGTTTAGGCTGTCCATTCCTGCGTCTTGTGCGGCTTTACAGACTTGCTTTAGGAAAGTTATGTCTGAGCGTGTAGCGTCCATGGGTGAGAATTCGCATTTGACTCCATGCTTCTTTACGTAAGAAATCGAGTCTACCGTTGCAGCCAGCACTTGCTCAGGCGTCAAATTGACAGCGTACTTCATCTGGACATCTGAGGTTGGGATGAAAACGTGGATTAAGCCAACTTCGCAATCTAAGGCTGCATCGATGTCACCCCTAGTTGCACGGGATAGTGCGCAAACTTCTGAGGTTAAGCCTGCTTTAGCAATGTCTCGGACGATTTTTTTTTCGCCCTCTGAAGAACTTGGAAAACCAGCTTCGATGGTGTCAACGCCCAACTTGCTTAGTTGACGTGCAATCTCCATCTTATCATCTGCAGTTAAAGAAACTCCAGGGGTTTGTTCCCCATCTCTTAATGTTGTGTCAAAAATTCGGATTCTTCTTGCGGTTTTATTTGTCATACTTTCAACCAGTTTTCACGGTTAAGGCTGCAGCGATGGCTTCAGCCATGCCCACCGTCGTTGTGGTGCCGCCGCAGTCGGGAACAGATTGACGGTTAGTTAACGCGTACACTACTCCGTTCTCTATGGCTGCGCCTGCTTGTAAACATTTTTTGTCGTTGTATTTTTCTCCCAGCCACTCAAGCATCATTTTTGCAGAAAGTATCATGGAGATTGGGTTGGCGGTGTGTTTTCCTTTTCGGTTTGGTGCTGAGCCGTGGATTGGTTCGAAGAGAGCAAAGGTGTCGCCTATGTTTGCGCCTGGAGCCATTCCTAAACCGCCGATTTGCTGTGCTGCTTCGTCAGATAGGATGTCGCCGAACATGTTACATGTGCAGAAGACATCGAATATTTCTGGTTCCTTGATTAAGCGCATGGATGCTGCATCAACGTAGAGTTCGTTGAATGCGATGTCGGGGTACTGTTTTGCGGTTTCGCGGCAGACGCTGGCGAATAAGCCGTCGGTTATGCGCATGACGTTTGCTTTGTGGATAGCGGTAACTTTCTTTTTGCCGTTGCGTAGGCGTGCGATGTCGAAGGCTTTTTTGGCGATGCGTTCGCAGGCTTTGCGTGTTATAACTCTTAGGCAAAGGGTGGTGTCGTTGCCTATGGTGAATTCTAAGCCTTTGTAAACGTCCTCAGTGTTCTCGCGGACAAACATCATGTCGATGTCTGGGCGGGCAACTGGAACGTTTGGGTAAGCTTTCAGTGGACGCAAATTAGCGTATAAATCGAACATGACTCTGAGCTTCACTATGACGTCGGCTGCAGATTCGCCTACTGGACCTTTTAGGCAAGCGTGGGAATTCTTAATTTTCTCCACTGTGTCTGCTGGCAATGCGGCGCCTACTCTCTCAAGTGCGACGTCGCCTGCTTCAGCTTCGATAATCTGAAGTTTTACTCCGAATTTTTTCTGAACTGCGTCTAGGACTTTTAGGGTGGCTTCGGTTAATTCTGGTCCGATGCCATCTCCTGGAATGAGGGATATTTTGTATTCTGTCATTTTTTCATTTTCCTTCGTAGGTTTTCGATTAATCCGCCATCTGCTAAAATTTCTAAGATGAATGGTGGAAGCTTGTCTACTTGAAACTTTTTGCCGTTGGAAGTGTTTTCTATCTTGCCCGCTTCAAAATCCACAGCTAAGGTGTCGCCTGTTTTGACAGCGTCTGAGATGCCTTTGCATTCGAGGACTGGTAAGCCTATGTTTATGGAGTTTCTGAAGAAGATTCTGGCAAAAGATTCGGCGATAACGCATTTTACACCTGAGTACTTTAGGGCTAATGGTGCTTGTTCTCTGCTTGAGCCGCAACCAAAGTTTTTGCCGCCAATGATGATTATTCCTTTTTTGGCTTTGTCTGGGAATGTGGTGTCTAAGCTTTCTAACGCATGCTTTGCTAACTCGCAGGGATCAACTAAGATTAGGTATTTTCCTGGCAGAATAACGTCTGTGTCAATGTTGTTGCCGAACGTTATGGCTGGGGCTTTTATTTTGCTGTTCATGCTTTTGTCTCCAGTGTTGTGGGGTCTGTGATTTTTCCTGTTATTGCTGAAGCTGCTACTGTTGCAGGTGAAGCTAAGTAGACGTTGGCTTGGGTGCTGCCCATTCTTCCGATAAAGTTGCGGTTAGAAGTGCTTACGCATGTTTCGCCTGCTGCTAACAACCCGATGTGTCCGCCTAAGCATGGTCCACAAGCGGAACCGCAAACGATTGCACCTGCCTCGGTGAAAATCTGCAGTAATCCTTCTTTGTCGGCTTGCTGATAGATTTCCTGAGATGCGGGAATGACTAATGCACGGACGCCGTCTGCGACTTTTTTGCCCTTCATTATTTTTGCAGCTAACTGCAGATCTTCTAGTCTGCCGTTTGTGCAAGAGCCGATAAAGGCTTGGTCAATTTTTACATTGCCGACTTTGCTGACTGGTTTTACGTTATCCACGGATGAGGGGCAAGCTACTTGGGGTTCCATGGTGGAAACGTCGAATTCGACAGTTTGACTGTATTTTGCGTCATCATCACTTTTCAGGGTGTCTAAGTCGGGCATTTTTTTGATTTTGTCTTCTAAGTATTTGCGGGTGGTTTGGTCGGGTTCAACTATGCCGTTTTTTGCGCCCATCTCAACTGCCATGTTGCATAAGGTCATACGGCCTGATGCGGTCATGTTTTGGATGGTTGGGCCAGTAAATTCTAAACTCTTGTAAATTGCGCCGTCTACGCCCAGCTTGCCTGTTATCGCTAAAACCAGGTCTTTGGGTGTTACGTTTGGTTTGAATTTGCCTTTAACGTTTACTTTTATTGCTTCGGGGACTTTTAGCCAGATTTTTCCTGTAGCCATAACTGCGGCTGCTTCTGTTGAACCGATGCCTGTTGCAAAAGCTCCAAAAGCTCCGTAAGTGCATGTGTGTGAGTCAGCGCCTACAATGATGGTTCCTGGAACTACGTGTCCTTTATCAGGCATAACTTGGTGGCATATTCCGCCTTTGCCTACATCGTAGATTTGTAAGTTTTGGTCTTTGGCAAATTGCCTCATGGTTTTGTGCAGTTCTGCTGCTTTAACTGATTCTGCTGGAACTTGATGGTCCAGAATTACCACTACTTTTTTGTTATTCCAAACTTTTGGAACACCTATTTTTTTGAATGCTTCAACCGCTAAGGGTCCAGTTAAGTCGTGCACCATTACCATGTCGACGTTTGCGTCAACGATTTCTCCTGGATGCACAGCTTTTTTTCCTGCGGCTTTTGCTAAGATTTTTTCTGTAATATTCATTGTTTTTCGCTTATCCTTGAATTAACCTAAATACTCTTAAGATAATTGGAAAAATTTTAAAGAACAGACAATTAAGTATTTCCACTTAGTCAATGCTGTTTATTCGTCGATTCTTATTGATTTTGCGCCTCGTGCTAGGGCTGTTATACCTGTTCTTGCGATTTCTATGACTCCATAGCTGTTCATGAGGTTTAGGAAGGCGTCGATTTTTTCGGGGGTTCCTGTGATTTCAACAGTTAAGCTGTCGGTTGAAACATCGATTATTCTGCATCGAAATACGTCTACGCAGTTGATTATGTCTGAGCGTTCTTTAGCGCTTGGAACGTTTACTTTTATCAAGGCTAGTTCTCGCATGACAAAGTTTCCTTGTTCGAGTTCGCTTACTTTGAGGACGTCGATTTGTTTTGCGACTTGTTTGACGACTTGGTCGATTGTTTTTTCGTCTCCGTTGATGGTTATGGTCATGCGGGATATGTCTTGCTGTTGGGTTGGACCGACGGTGATGCTTTCGATGTTAAAGTTTCTTCGGCGGAATAGGTTTGCGATTGTGTGGAGGACACCAGGTTTGTTTTCGACTAAGACGCTGATTACTTTGGTTTTTCCATTTTCCATTAGTAGTCACCTATCTGTTGCGGTAAACCGCAGCCTGGAGGTACAAAGGGAACGACATCGGTCTCTGAACCAATAGGCACATCGATTACCGTTGTTACTTTACTAGTTAGTGCTGTCTTAACTGCTTTGTGGAACTCCTCGATAGAGGTCGCTCGCAATCCCTGTGCTCCGTAAGCTTCTGCCAGCTTAACGAAGTCGGGTGTTTTGCCTAAGTGAACTGCCATGTAACGTCGTTTGTAGAGCATCCTTTGCCATTGCGCAACCATACCAAGGATTGAGTTGTTTAGCACTATGACGGTAACTGGGATGTTCTCGTTTACTGAGCATGCTAGTTCTTGTTCGGACATTATGAAGCTGCCATCACCCGCTATGTCCACGACTGCTCGGTCTGGGCATGCGACTTTTGCTCCTATTGCTGCTGGGAAACCAAAGCCCATGGTTCCAAGGCCGCCTGAGCTGATGAATGTACGTGGTTTTAATGCTTTGAAGTATAGGGCTGACCACATTTGGTTTTGTCCAACTTCTGTTGTGACTATGTCGTTTTCCTTCAACAGTTTTCTTAGTTCTATTAATAGTGATTTAGGCACTAAGTCTTTTGGCATTTCTTTGAGCAAGTGGGCTTAGTTGTTCTTTGGCTTCTTTCACTCGTTTTGTCCATGCTTTGCCTTCTCCCTTCTGAAGCTTTTGAGTTACGGCAGATGTTGAGCATTTTCATTGAGGCTTTTGCATCTGCTACAATTGGAATGTCAATTTCGATGTTCTTGTTAATTTCTGCGTTGTCGATGTCTATATGGATTTTTTTAGCGTTCGGTGCAAAGCTATCCAAGTTTGCAGTTGCTCGGTCAGAGAATCTTGTACCGACTGCCAGCAAGACGTCTGCTTCACCCATAAGCTTGTTTGCAGCGGGGTTGCCATGCATGCCGATGCTTCCAAGTGATAGTGGATTGTTTTCTGGGAATGCTCCTTTTCCCATGAACGTTGTAGCGACTGGGGCCATCAGTAAGTCTGACATTTGGACCAATTCATCTGATGCACCAGAAGTAATGACTCCGCCTCCTGCCAGAATGATTGGACATTCTGCTTGGGCTAAGAGATCTGCGGCTTCGCTGATTTTTGTTGGGTTTGGTTCGGATGGTAGTTTGTAGCCGCGTATATCAATTTTATTTGTGAATTCGACATCCTCGATTCCTGCTTGAACGTTCTTGGGTAAATCAATCAAAACTGGTCCAGGTCTTCCGGTTGTTGCTATGTAGAAGGCGTTGTTAACCGTTAATGGAATTTCGGCGACTGTTCGAGGTTGATAACTGTATTTTGTGATCGCGGTGGTGATGCCGATGATGTCTGCTTCTTGAAAGGCATCTTTGCCAATCATGTAACTGGTGTTAACCCCTGAAGCTGGAATTTGACCAGTTAACGCAATCATTGGTGAGGAGTCCATGTAGGCGTTAGCAATTCCAGTAACTAAGTTAGTTGCTCCTGGACCGCTGGTTGCCATGCAAACGCCTGCTCTTCCGCTTGCTCGTGCATAGCCTTCGGCTTCGTGGGCTGCACACTGCTCATGTCTTGCGAGTATGTGGCGGATTTTCTTGTTACTGCATAACTCATCGTATACCGGGAGGATGGCGCCGCCTAAGATGCCGAATATAACTTCAACTTTTTGATGTTCAAGGGATTCTAAGAGTGCTCGTGCACCAGTCATTTTTGCCATTTTCAATTCTGTCTCCTGTATGTTGAATTAAATATACTGTCGTCTCGAAAAGTTGCTTGCGAGATTTTTTCGGTAGTTTGTTGAGAGGTTAACCTGGGTGAATTAGAAAAGTTGTACCCGACGATCCCGGCTATGGAGGTGACGATCCCTCATATTCTTGCCTCTTTTAACTCCGTTCTTTAAAAAGAATCAACAGTGCAAATAAAAAGTTTACGGTGTATAGTTAATCCATTTACAGTTGAGAGTAAAACAATTTGGAGATTATACCGGTTAATGTTCTTAAAATTATTTGGTGTTTGGAGCCAATTAGTTGTCTTAACTTGAAGTAGTCGTCCTGCAAATTCCAAAGACGACTACTTCTAATGATTTACCAAGTGTTGAAAAACAAAATATTTACCCAAAAGAAGAAATCATATTAAACAAAGTCAAGCTGGCATGGGTATGAGGAGTGGACGTTAATGGTAGGAACCAGTATCAAAGTATCTAACCTCCTTCTTTCCTCTTTACGGTTATATTTTTATTCTGTTGGCGTTGGCTTATAGCGTGATAGTATGCCCTTTTTTATTTTGGGTTCTCTTGGTTTCCAAGCAGCTAAACGTGTTTTGAGTTCTTTGTCGGATAATTCTACTTTTAAGGTGCGGTTGGGGATGTCGATTGTTATTATATCACCGTTTTTCAGTGCTGCGATGGGTCCGCCTTCGAATGCTTCTGGAGCAACATGTCCAATACTTCCTCCGTGTGTAGCGCCTGAGAAGCGACCATCGGTGATTAAGGCAACACTTTCACTAAGACCCATGCCCGCAATAGTTGCGGTTGGGAATAGCATTTCAGGCATTCCGGGTCCGCCTCTTGGTCCTTCATATCGTATGACGACCACGTCGCCAGGCTTGATTTCGTTGCCGCGAATGGCTGTAAGTGCTTCTTTTTCTGAGTCGTAGACTTTTGCTGGACCAGTGTGCTTTTGCATTTTTGGTGAGACGCCTGCGGTTTTAATGACTGAGCCTTTCGGCGCAAGGTTACCTGTTAAGATGGCGATGCCGCCTTCTTTGTGGACAGGGTTTGTTAAACTGTGAATGACTTCTCTATCTAAGACCACTGCATCTTTGATGTTCTCGCCAACCGTTTTACCCGAAACTGTGGGCAGCGTTAGGTGGAGCAGGCTTTTGAGTTCATTCATGACAGCAGGAACTCCTCCAGCTGCATCCAGATCCTCAAGTGCATAAGACCCGCTTGGAATCATACTGCATAAGTGGGGAACTTTTCTGCCGATTACATCGAAAGTTGACAGGGGTAAGGTTAGGCCTGCTTCTTTGGCGATTGCTGGCAGATGAAGTGTGGTGTTGGTTGAGCCGCCAAGAGCCATGTCGAGTGCAATGGCGTTTTCGAAGGCTTCCTTAGTGAGAATTTGTGAAGGTTTTAGGCCATCTTTGATTAGTTTGATGATTTGTTTGCCAGTGGCTCTTGCTAATCGAAGTTTAAATGCGCTGTTCGCAAGCGATGTTGCGCAGTAAGGCAGTGACATGCCCAAAGCTTCAGTCATGCATGCCATAGTATTGGCGGTGAACATTCCGCTACAAGAGCCGCATCCTGGGCAAGCGTTTTCTTCCAGTTCACACAGTTCGCCTTCAGTCATTTTCCCTGCAGCAACTTGCCCGAGCGCTTCCGGCATTGAAGAATAGCTTATTTTTTTGCCATGGTGTCGTCCTGCCGCCATAGGTCCGCCTGTAACCATTATAGCTGGGATATCCACTCGTGCAGCTGCCATAAGCATGCCAGGAGTGATCTTGTCACAATTCGAAATCATAACCAACCCATCTAAGCTGTGGGCTTGAAGCATAATCTCCACGGAATCAGCAACTATTTCCCGTGAAGGCAGGGAATACCGCATACCTTCATGTCCCATTGCGATGCCGTCGCAAACCGCTATTGTGCTGAATTCAAACGGTGTACCGCCTGCCGAAAGGATGCCTTCTTTAACTGCTTCTCCAATTGTTCGAAGATGAATGTGCCCTGGAACGATGTTTGTATAGCTGTTTGCTACGCCGATTAGCGGCTTTGCAATGTCATCGTCCTGTAAACCGAGTGATTTTAGTAGAGCGCGATGAGGCGCTTTTTCAATCCCTTTTCTTATTTCGTCGCTTCGCATAATCAAATACCTCAATGAACACTCGGAGACTATTGCACGTGTTGCTGTTAAATTTTTTGCGGCTGCCTCCAAAAGCAGCTTGTTTGGTAACGGTGTTTTTGTATTAAGTCTGGGTTCAATATGCTAATGAGCACTGAAAACGAAAATAAAGTCTACCCACCTTAGGTATCGACCTCTTTTATTGTTTCAACGGTAGATGCTTGATGCATTGGTGAGCTACCCAAAAAAGCGTAATGCTCATGAACAGCGACAGAAAGAATGCACAGCAAAATGGAATAGGCCAATCGCAGGCATTATTATTGCGGCAATAATAAATCCTCGATTGAGACGGTAAGCAGGGTGGCAGATTATGTCAGAAAAATCAATCTCTGAACGGGCAAAAGAAACACTGAGCTGGATTCAGAGAGAGCAGAAAGCAAGCGGTGAAGGCATGTTTGAATCTGTTAAAGTCCCGGATCAGGGTGCTCTGCGTTTTCTTCTTCGAAAGGGCGATGTCTATGAGCCACAGCAGGGAATGATAAAATCCTCTGCGGAACCAGAAAGCGAAGAATCAGGCACTTCTGGGCTTCCTAACCATAAGCCTTGGATTTGGAGAACCCCCAAACCTAAAAACAAAAACGACAAACCCGAGCCATATGAATTTCTACCTTATCCCGACTGGGAGGTACTTCCAAGTGCAGTCGCAGAAGCTCTCAGACCTATGGGTTTTGCAGATGCCCCCTATCTCCATGAGGGTTATAGTTACCGTAAGATGGCTGGTGGCACACTCCGTCGCAAAATGATAGGTACACATTCCAAGGACGCAATAATAGCCGAATTAAAGCTGAAAGACAAAAGGTCTGCAGAGGAATGGACCAAATTCGAACAGGAAATTGATGACGAAATTGAAGCGTATAAAGGTAAATACAAGCAGTGTCGGGAAATACAGATTTGTCTCAACATTGTGTACTATCCGAAGGATGGAAGTTTTAGCTTCATTGAAAAAGAAGCTTCCACTAACCAGATGCAATAGTTAGCAATGTATCCCAATACCATAATTCTTATATTTGCGCTTGCCCCCTTGAAAATGAATGTGATTTAAATGGGGTATTGCTTTATTCAACCGCTTCCCTAAGTCTGTAAGATTTTTAGACACCACCCTGCGTGATGGTGAACAAACACCCGGAGTATCTCTTGTTCCTGAAAATAAACTGCGCATAGCCCAGAGGCTAGACGAATTGGGCGTGGATGTTATCGAAGCTGGGTTCGCGGCTGTTTCTGACGGCGAAATGGAATCCGTCAAACTCATCGCAAAGCAGGGTTTGCGGGCTAAAGTGTACAGTGCGGCCAGAGGAACAAAGGGCGACATCGACGCCGTTTTAAAGAGCGGTTCATCCGGAATATCCATGATCATTCCGACATCTGATTTGCATATTGAATGTAAACTGCGAAAGACCCGCGAGCAGGTTCTTAAAGCCACGGAGGAATGCGTGCAGTATGCAAAAGATCATGGCTTAACGGTTGAGTTGTTGGCTGAGGACGCTACCCGATCAGACTTCGATTATTTAACTAAGGTTTTCTTAGCCGCTTCAGATGCTGGAGTGGATAGGGTGACTCCATGCGATACCGTGGGAGTTTTAACTCCTGAACGCACCGCCGAGTTCTTTTCCAACCTGAAAAAAAAACTCAAGGTGCCCATCGCTGTGCATTGTCACAACGACTTCGGAATGGCAGTCGCCAACACAGTTGCCGCTTTAAGCTCAGGCGCAGACGAATGCCACGCTACAATAAACGGTTTAGGGGAACGGGCAGGCAACGCAGCGCTCGAAGAAATAGTGATAACACTTCGCTCGCTCTACAAACTGGACTTAAACATCAAAACTGAACTCCTCTACGGCACATCGCAATTGGTTTCACGTTTAACGGGCGTTTACACACAACCTAACAAGGCAATCGTGGGAGAAAATGCATTTACCCACGAATCAGGCATACACACTCAAGGTGTACTTGCAAATCCTTTGACTTATGAGCCCATTGCTCCTGAACTTGTAGGATGCACAAGGCGCATTGCCCCAGGAAAACACTCAGGATCCAACGCCATACGAGCAGACTTAGCAAACATGGGACTAAAACCCACAGAAACACAGTTCAAAGAAATCTTAAAACGAATCAAAGAATTGGGTGACAAAGGCAAAACTGTTATGGATGCAGATGTGCTGGCTATCGCTGAAGCTGTCATGGGCTTGGATAAAGCTAAACCTATACAGCTTGAAGAAATGACATACGTTGGCGGCGACAAAGTTACTTCGACTGCTTCAGTTCGCTTGAAACTAAACGGTAAGGTCGTTTGGGGCGCCGCGGTGGGCGTTGGACCAGTGGACGCCACGATAAACGCGGTTAAAGACGCTATCGCAGAAACCGAGCCCATCACGCTAGAACAATACAATGTTAAAGCAATTACTGGCGGAACAGATGCGATGGTTGAAGTCGTCGTGCATATGCGCAAAGGCGACCGAAAAGTCACCGCAACGGGGGTCCGCGAAGACATCGTTAAAGCAAGTATGGAAGCAGTCCTGAGCGGCATGAACGTACTGACAACCGACTACAACAACAAAACACAATAGGGTGCTATTCTTCCTTATTTAAATAGAAAATCGTTTGTGGTAGTATTGCAACTACTGCAAATCCTTTTACAGTAAAACCCGTTAAATTTTGTAGCGACTTGCTTTGAGCGGCGAGTCTTTTTTCCGAAACTGAAAATAAGGGGTTTTTATTTGGGTTTAGTCGAAGGAATCGAGATGAAAGCCGAGCGCATTTCCAAAAGGCATCTTACCGATGCATGGAAAACGCTGAGTAGCAAGCCAATGCCAAAAGTTAAAGCGCTAAGGTTAAGCGATGACGATTTTAACCGTGTTCTACAGCGCCGCCAATGCATCGAAGATGATTTTCGAGAAATAGAAGAGTGGGGACGGATTCTTTCAACCCATGGCACAGATGCATGTGTATTTAACGGTGAGGAAACCGACGATGCCGACTATATTATTCTAGTAAGGAAGAATCCTTATCACAGCTTGGATGAAATCATTGTTCATGAGTTGTCGCATATTTCGAGGGGAGATCTCTAACTATATTTTCTTGATGACCTCTTCAGAAAACAACTTTAACCCATCTGTGCTTGGCAAATCTGCGAAGTACAGCATAAAATAAGTCACACCTAAATCAACATAAACCTGCAACTGCTTTCTACATTCGTTTGGAGTGCCAGACAAATTGCCCTTCCTGAATTCATCCATAGGCAAACTTGCAGGTTTGCGAAGAGAAATCATTTCTTCTAATTCTCTTATGGTTCTGAGCAATCAACACTTGCCCTCCAGGCCAGCAGGAACGCTCAATCTCGTCAAAGTCTCTGCCAGTGACTTTACATTGTTCTTGTAACAACTCAATTTTACGCTTATAATCATCTTCAGATGACAAGAGAACCCCAATCAAACCTGTCAGCATACTTCGCTGTAATTTTCATTGTTAGTTTCTCGCCTCCTCCGCCAACGGTTATGGGTGGATGCGGTTTCTGCAACGGTTTTGGCTCACAAACCGCATCTTTGAGGCTGTAATATTTTCCTTGGTAGTTTGATCTCTCTTGAGTCCATAGTTGCCTTATCACTTCCAAAGCTTCACCTAAGTTTTCAATTCTGATGTTTGCTTTAGGAAAATCATAACCATAAGCCAAATGCTCAGCTTCTCTGGCAACCTGCGCCAACCCCGAATTCTAATCTCCCATTCGAAAGGACATCAAGGGTAGCGGTGGTTTTTGCGAGTAGGGCTGGCTCTCTATGGGCATTGCATGTAACCATAGTTCCCAGTCGTATCTTGCTAGTTAACGAATGAGAGTGCAGAGAGAGTTATCCAAGGCTCAAAGATTGGCCAATTATTATACATTAAGTGATCATCAAGCCAAACCGAATCATAACCTAAACGTTCACATTCCAAAACAATAGTTTTAAGTTGCTCATAGTATTCGTTAGGGGTTTTGGTTTGGAAAGAGTAGAAAGGTAAGAATACGCCGAATTTAAGTTTGCCCAAGCCAATCCTCCCATCAAGAGCTCAATTACTATTTGGCGGTTGGCAGTATTAGGCTTTAGGTTTGATCGCTTTTTCTTTTCTTAATTCTTTTCCTCGGATAAACGACAACACTGATGCAAAAACAAGAATGACTATCGAAACGTAGAGGGCGTTGTGGATCCCTACTAAGAACGCTTGGCTAACTCCGCCGCTGAGTTGGTTTGTTCCAATAAACACTTGGAAAGCAACTTCTCTTGGAACTGAAGCGGATGCAACGGAAATTGCAAGTACAAAACTGCCCAATATGCCTATGTTCTGTACTGTTCTTAGGACGCCTGATATGCTGCCGTATGAACCTGTTCTCGCATTCGCCATGACCGCGCTGTTGTTGGCGGGGAAGAACATGGAGGTTCCTAAACCTGTTATTGCTGAAGCTACAAGGACAATGTAGAGTGAGGAGTCAACGCTCATGGTCAAATAAATCGATATGGCGACGGCTATGATGAATATGCCTATGGTTGCTAGTTCTCGTGAACCGTACTTGTCCGAGAGCCTGCCCATTATTGGTCCCAGAAAACTTCCTGCAACGTATCCTGGCACCAGCAATAAGGAAGCGTCAAGAGGTGATAGCCCTCTTATACCCTGCAAATACATGATGACTAAGAAAACGACTGAGAAGTATCCAAGGCTTACTAAGAACGCTGAGAAGATTGAGTTTCTCAGGATCCTGTTTTTGAAGGCTTCAAAATCAATCATTGGGCTCTCTTGCTTGCGGTCGTACCAAATGAACAATGGAACAAGTAAAGTACCAACGACAATCAAAATACCGTTAATTAAGTTAAGACCTAATGATGCAAAGTCAATTAATCCCAATGAGAGAATTACAAGTGCCAAAGCTAAAAGTGCCATACCGCCAATGTCCATTTTTGCAGGGTTTTTTGTGGTGTCTTTAAGATACTTTAAACCGATGATGACAGCGACTACTCCTATTGGGATGTTGAGGAAGAAAATGAATTGCCAATTGACAAAAGTAGTAAGGATTCCGCCTAAAACAATGCCTATCATAGCGCCGCTTGTATAACCGAGCGAATTGTAACCGTAAGCTTTGCCGCGCACTTCTTTTGGAAAAACATCCGCGATTATAGCCCCACTTGTGGCTTGTAAAATTGCTCCGCCTATGGCTTGAACAATCCTGAAAGTGATTAAGAGATAAATGTTGGTTGAGAAACCGCATAACGCAGAGCCGAGGGTGAAGATTATAAAGCCCATGTTAAAAATTTTGCTTCTGCCATAGATGTCGCCAATTCTACCCATCTGAGTTGTTGCAACAGCAAGTACGAGCAAATAAGCGAGGATTATCCATATTGTAATGACGAAGTCTGAATGAAGGCTGTCATTAATGACTGGGAAAGCTAACAACACAATAGTGCTGTCTAATGCGCCCATTAGTGTTCCAAGTACTATGATTGCCAGTATTATTCGACTGTGTTTTATTGAATGGGAAACTGGTTTGCTTAATGATTGAGGTTGACTCAGGAAAATGCCTCTTTCAAGACGATAGCTTTCTTTAATAAAAAAATGAATTTTATAAACCTGATTGGCATAAATCGAAGAAACGGTAAGATAAGTATTATAATTCATAAAGCCTATTTTGAAGCAAACCTAACTTAATCGTGATTCCTGATATGCCATCTAAAACGCCTTCGACATACGAACTGATGGATGAAGAAAACAGCGAACAGGTTGACGAAGAAGCGGAAAAGCAACGGCTGCGAAAAGAACTTCTTGAACCTACAGGCGTTAAAGAACTCTTTAAAGAAGGTAAAATTAAGATCAACGAGTTCACATGCGTTGGGGGACAATGTAAACTATGCATTAAAGCATGTCCTACAAACGCGTTGTATTGGGGTAATGGAAAAGTTGGAATAACTGAGGATTTGTGTGTTTACTGCGGTGCTTGCGTACTTAATTGCATGGTGAACGACTGCATAAAGATCGAACGTAAACGTGAAGATGGTAAAACAGAATGTTTTAGCAAGCCTCGTGATGTTATTATGCTTCAAGAGCGAAGTAATTGTCAAAAACGTTTTGAACGCGTGAAAACCAATGCTGCAACAATGAGGCGCTACGAAAATAAAGATGATGAATTCAAGAAATATCGAAATTTGAAGCAACTGTATGTAGATCAGGAATACAAGATTTAGCTCAAACTTTTTTCATATAGAGCCAGATACAATGATATGTGATTAGTTCGATGAAAAAACTGTAGGAAAAATCGAAACCATTGATCGATGTGTCAAAAGAAGCTAAAGTCAGTACAACAGACTTGAGCGGTATTGCAGCTACAAGCGAAATATCAAAAGCATTGTAGTCCATCTCAAACTTTAACAACAGATGCTACTGTTGCATTTCGGGTGGATAATTCTATTTTACCACCAAATCCCTTTCTTCACGTAAATATTTTGCAAAACAACTTTATCACCGATTTTTAAGTCCTTGAAGGTTTCCGCAGTGCTCCCTCCAAGCTGAAACACGAACAATGCCGTGGTCATCTTTTAAGTCAAAAACTGAGAGTTTGATCGTTTCGCCTTTGGATGTTGTAACTTCTCTGTTTTCACGCACTTCGCATACAATTCCTTCAAAGTTTACTATTTGATCTTCAGTTAAACCAGCAATTTGGGTATACTTCACTTTGGCGGTTTGAACATCGATGAACGTGTTTGAGTCAACGTGCACTTCTATGCTGCCGTTTTGGCCCTCTTTCACTTTTGCATTAACCAATAGTAAACGTGCGTTTGCTTTAAGCGCGCTTCCCAATTCAGTTGCCTTCTCGTTCCAAAAAACCACATTTACCAAACCTGAATCATCGATTAGAGATAGGCGTGTAACTGTACCTACGCTTGTGTCACTTCGAATGAAAGTGCTTTCGCCTAAAACTTCTTTCACTTCTCCTGAAAGGTGAACGTTGCCTGAATTGATATTTAATGTGTTGATTTTTGTTGTGAAATTTTCAATTGTGAGAATTTCTTCTTTTGCCATGGGTTCAAATTCGATTTGGCTTTTCGCTCCAAGATGCAGTTCGGTTTTGCCAAACTTATCTTGCTTAGTGTACCCATGAACCAGCCTCACAGTTTGCCCAGCTTTAAGTTCGCCTCTCTCAACCAACTCTGCTTTTTCATTCCATAGAACTACTCGTATAAGTCCCTCTTTGTCAGCAAGCATTATTGTTGCGAGTTTGCCTGATTTTTCAGCGCCCTGAAAGGTTTTGGCAGGGAATACGGCAATTAATCGACCTGCGACCGTAACATCATATAAGCCTGCAAACAAACGGTTTGTTGATAAGATTCCGCTGTTTTGAATAGTGTTTTGCTGTACTTGAACGCCGAATTTAGCGGCAATCAACCGCAACAATGTTTCTTCACCAAGTAAGCCGCCTGTTCTGACTTTTTCAGCATTCAGTTTTTCTACGATTTGCTCATGGGTGATTAGCGGGTTTTTCTGAAGAATCTCTTGAATTATGTCTTGGGTTGTCATTTTGAGCTGACACGATAAAGAAGTATGGGGGCTTTTAATTTTTTGCATTTCTAAGGATTGCCCGTCTGTGTTTATTAAAAACGGTGTTTCCTCTTAGGTTGGGCTTGTTGGAGGCAACTCGATGGAATCTGCGATTTTTTATGTAATCGGAATAGCAATAGTCATTGTTGGAGTCATAGTTATTGTGACCGCGATTATTCTTTCCTCCTTAGGTAGTTCCAAAAAGAGCAAGGTTCGTGGCGCGGGTGTGATCATGATTGGTCCTATCCCGATAATTTTTGGCACAGATAAAAAATCCGTTAAATCTGTGTTAGCTCTTACCTTATCTCTTACGATTGTAGTTTTAATTATTACTGTTCTATACTATTGGTTGTTGAGTTAAAGCTATGTCGAGTGATGAAGAATTTCAAGATTACGGAATCAATATTTCAGGTCGATTGCTTGGTTTTTTGCTTTTAGGAATAGTTTTGGTTTTTGTCGGGATAGTAGTTTTGGTGGTTGCTTCCATTGTTTTAAGTGGGTCAGGAAGTGTTGGAGGTATAATTTTGATTGGTCCAATTCCGATTGTTTTCGGTTCGGGACCTGATGCAGGTTGGCTAATTGCAATTAGCTTAATTCTAACTGTTGCAAGTTTAGCCTTGTTTATAATTTTGAATAAGCGATCGAGACGAAAATAGTTTTTAAAAAAAGTTAATCTTTTGTTTTCTCATCATCCTTTCCATAATAAGCATACAGGAAGACGAGTAATAGAGCAATAAATACTGAGCCCATCAGGACATATTGGAGTGTTACGAAGTATGCGCCTGTTTCCATCGTGAGGTTCTCCTTGTGTATTTACCTATTGTTGTAGCGTCTTCATATTTAAATCTAAAGATGAAATGGCTAACTATTATTCAGCCTTCTTTTTTGCAAGCATTATTCAACAATGGCTAACGAAACATTGACCTTAAAAAATTTATGCAATTTGCAAAAAAACATTTATAACATAATTTTAAATTGTCAGTAATCGTGATCGCAATTCTTTTCAGAATTAAACGTTGTTTTGGCGTCAGCTTTTTTCCAATCCTTCATCAACATTTCAAAGCATTCGTCATTTTCCTCAATAGGGTTAAACCAGCCCAAGTTTTGGGCTATTTTCTGCGTTAACAAATGGTAGCACATGTGGACTTTTTTGTCTAATACCCGAAAGTAAAAGTCTTCGCAGGGGCAAAATTCTGCTTCGGGTAGAATCAAGTAATCCCGTTCTCTGCCGACCACAATCCAAACGGTTCTGCCACTTGGTTTAAAAACATATTTTTTTACTCTTCCTTCTTTTAGGGTATCTAGTGCTTTGGTGAATCTTGATCCAAAGAGCTCGTAGAGCTCTGTTAGGTTGTTACCTGATAGTTTGCCCGCTGTTTTTGCTTCTTTACAAATGGTGTTTATCGTGTCGTTTTCTGAGGTATCGTTCATTGTTACATTAACTGCTCAAGGATTAATTTTAAGGTGGGTGTTTAGGTTTTTAGTTTATGTCGATTGGTTCACCTTTCGGTTTATTTGAAACTTCGGCTTTTGGAATAATGACTTCTAAAACACCGTTTTTGTAGCTGGATTTTGCTTCTTTTACTCTTACTACTACGGGCAGGGTAGCTTCTTTGTAGTACTTGTAATTGGGTGTATCTACTGAAATTGTCAGAGAATCTTCAGTGCCATGAAGTTTTATGTCAGTTTTTTCTACACCCGGTAACTCGGCTACAACATGAATGTCATCATTAGTTTCGACTATGTCCACAAGTGGTTCTCGTTCTTCCTTAACTTGAGGGGTACCTTTGAGCCCTTTTTTGATGTTTCCAAACTCTTGGATTTCTGGTTTACCATCAGGGCCAATCTTCATGCTATAACCGTAGACGAAAGGTCCCATTTCCTTAACGGTGCTTCCGTCTGGTAACTTGCGTTCTTTAACGTATTCCTTGGGAACTTTTTGGGTGAAACTTTTGAGTTCTTCATCCATCATCTTCTCCATTTCGCGAAACATATCATCTATGTTGCTGAAAGGGTCCTTAGAGGTACTTCGGCGTTTCTTGAACCATTCAGGAGTATCGTCATTATCTGAAGACAAACAAATCACTCATCCATAATTGGGGCTTCAATCCAATAAATTTATTGTAACAAACATCATCGAAGGATTTTTGCGACAAATTGAATTTTGAAAACATTACTTTTTCTTAAAAATATTTCTCTATAGTTATTCATTTAATTGCTTAAAACTATCAATATTGATGTATTCATACAAATATTTTCTACAGAATAATTGGTATAAACCGATATTTTGTTGTTGTACTCACGAAACCACATAGGTATATTAACAATTTTGAGAAAAGTAAAAGTAGCATTCCAGAAATTATGAGAATTTTTTGAATTTGAATATTTGCAGTCAAAATTAGTTTAAAACATCCATTGGTGAATTAAAGCTTGACTCAAATGAACCTTGCCGTAAAACAAACCTTCGACAATGTCGATGAAATAATGTTCGAAGCTGCCTTAGTAGCAAATTCGAAACAAACTCAAAACAAACGAAAAGAATACGTAAGCTGATACTGCAAAGATTTCTGTATTCTTGTGCGATAGCTTAAAGAAGAGTTTTTCTTGGTCTCTTTCCTCTAAACTTTGAATCATAATTAGCTTTAAGGTAGAGTCGTAGCATAAGAAAAGCGGTTGAATAACATAGTTCACAAAATGTACTTTTTCTAAAACAAATAAGGAATAACCCTATCATAGTAATTATTTTTAAACATGGCAAACAAAGCAGATTGTTTTTTTTATTTCTTAAATAAATAGTTTGTATGCGGTTTCAAGGACTTTCATTGATTTTGGGATGAAACTTATTTTGCTCAATCTGGATATTTTGTTGGGAAATCTTAAGGTTTAAATGAAGGCAGATAAACTAAAATGGCATCGGCATAAAACCGAGAGGCAATGTGCCGGGGTAGCCTAGCCTGGCTAGGGCGCCAGACTCATAATCTGGAGTGCAAAAGGGGCCATCGCCCTATGCCCAGAAGTCGCGGGCTCGAATCCCGTCCCCGGCACCAATTTCTTCTTGCTTCTACAAATGACCCTTTTCATAAGTTCATTGAAACAAAGTGACAGAAAACAAACCATGTGCTCTTCCAGAAAGATTACAAGTGCTACTTCTATCAGACAATAATCTGACAAGATTATTATTCAACGGAAACTGAAAAAAGCTTTAATGACGCAACAGTTTTTACCTCTATTACCAAATGTTTACCCGAGATAAAACCCGATGAAAAATGATGCAGCTTGGTTCAAATGTTGGCCTGCTGGAGTGCCCAAACAAATGGAGTATCCTACGGTTCCTTTGCAGGAAATCCTAAAAAAAACCGCTGAGGCTTATCCAGAAAAAACCGCTATAGTCTATTGCGAACAAGAAATAAGCTACTCTCAACTGGAAGCGCTCTCAAACCAGTTTGCCAACGTACTAATCAAGTTAGAAGTGAAAAAGGGCGGTAGGGTGGCTGTTTTTTTGCCAAATATCCCTCAATTTATCATCGCTTATTTTGGGGCTCTTAAAACAGGCGCGGTTGTAACTGCGATTAGCCCGCTGCATCGGGAACGAGAAGTATTGTATCAACTGGTAGATTCTGGCGCCGAAACCATGGTAGTGCTGGATTCGCTTTATCCGATTGTAGAGAAAGTTAGGGAAAAAACACTGGTTAAACAAGTAATAATTACCGGGTTAACCGAAAAAGTCCAATCTTCGAGATTTCCAAACGCCTTGATTTACGACAATTTACTTGAAAACAGCCCAATAACACCTCCAAAAGTTAAGGTTAACCCGCATGAAGATTTAGCTGCGTTACAGTACACGGGTGGCACCACAGGAACTGCTAAAGGTGCGATGCTGACACACAGCAACCTGCTCTCAAACGCCCTTGCTTTTGCCATATGGATACGTGGCACAGAAGCCAGAGAAACGTTCCTAACTGCCTTGCCTCTTTTCCATATCTACGGCATGACAACCAGTATGACAGTGCCCATCAGCCTAGCCGCCAAAATGGTGTTGTTGCCAAGGTTTGAGCCAGCCAAAGTCCTGCAAGCAATTCAAAAGTACAAAGTCACAGTTTTCTGCGGGGTCCCAACCATGTATCAAGCGCTTCTTGCCAGTTCTGAACTTCGGAAATACGATTTAACTTCAATCCGAGTTTGCATATCAGGTGCATCTTCTTTGCCGCCAAAGGTTCAAAAGCAGTTCATGCAGGTCACAGGTGGGCTTTTAGCTGAAGGCTACGGGTTAACTGAGGCATCGCCAGTTACACATTGCAGCCCAGTTGATAGGTCTATGCGGACGGTGAAGGTTGGCTCCATCGGTTTGCCGATGCCAGATACGGAAGCCAAAATTGTTGATGCTGAGACAGGTGAAAAAACCCTTGGTCAAGGCGAGAGGGGAGAATTGGCAGTGAAAGGACCACAAATCATGAAAGGATATTGGCATAAGCCCCAAGAAACCGCCTTGGTGCTTCGTGGCGGGTGGCTTTTGACAGGAGACATCGCCTGCATGGACGCTGACGGCTACTTCTACATTACTGACCGCAAAAAAGACCTTATCAAAACCAAGGATTACAGCGTTTACCCGCGAGAACTAGAAGCGGTTCTCGATGAGCATCCATTGGTGAAGCTCTCCGCGGTTGTGGGCAAATCTGACGTTTTGGCAGGTGAGGTTCCAAAGGCTTTCATAGTGCTCAAAGAAGGCATGGTCGCCTCGGGGGAAGAAATTATGTCTTTCGTCAACGGCAAAGTAGCTTCCTACAAAGCAATACGAGAAGTCGAATTCAGAAAAGAACTACCCCTCAGCGCAGCGGGTAAAGTCTTGAAGCGACTGCTCCAGGAAAAGTCCTAAATTTAAATTTGCTTCCTAAAAAACAATCGCAAGCTAGTCCTATTTCTGTTTTCTTTCTTTGTGGGGATGGTTGGTTTGGATGTGTTACCATCCCATCTTTGGTTGAGGGGGTTTTTGCTTTTTTGGTTTGGGTTGTTTTCCAGTTGCTGTTGGGATGGTGGAAGTTGAATTCTTGAATGGAATTCGATGTTATCTCATGTTGGTGTGGATGGGATGTGGCTAGAAAGCATGTTGCGCCCCTAATTTTGCGGTATATTTCGAGTTTCTTGCCTCAACATTAATAATTTAAGGCGACTCAAAGTTCCTAACATACTCTTTTTTCTTCCAAAGCCTAAGCACTACTTTTTCTCCCATCCAGGCAAAAAACAAAACAACAAAGAAGGGACCCAAAAAGAGCGCAAAAACAAAATCGTTGCTGGCAGTTGCCGCTTTCCCTAAAACTTCCGGATAAAGGGCGACGCCTGCTATAACTAATGCAACTGTCAAAAGAAATGAGACAGCAAAGGTAACCCACTTCATGCAATCTTAATCGGAAATTGTTTGGTTTAAGCTTTGTCAAATTATTTTTAGAAATGTATAAGAGAAAACCTCTGTTCACAATTAAGCGAAGGCTCACTGATTGCGTGTGAAACTTAATATTACAGGGATTGTTCAGGGCGTCGGCTTTCGCCCGTTCGTTTACCGTATAGCATTGCGTAACGACTTGGCAGGATACGTGCGGAACAGGGGCGACGCCGGGGTTGAGGTGCTGCTTGAGGGCGAAGCGAAAAAAATTCAAAGTTTTATTTTGGACTTAACTGAAGAGAAGCCACAGCTAGCTCAAATAGAAAAAATAAAATCCGTTGAGCTTTCGGGAAAAAACGAATTCCGGAACTTCATGATTTGCAAGAGTTCCCAAGAAGCCGAATCCTCAGGCTCCATCATCCCGCCAGACATAGCTATCTGCAACCAATGCCTCAAAGAAATGCGAGACCCAAAAAACCCCCGTTTTGAGTACTTCTTTATTACCTGCACCGACTGCGGTCCACGTTTTACTATCATCGAGCGACTGCCCTACGACCGAGAAAACACCACCATGTCTGAGTTTCCCCTTTGTGGTTTCTGCCAAAAAGAGTACGAGGACCCATTGAATCGGCGATTCCATGCTCAAACCGTTGCGTGCCCAACATGCGGACCCCAAGCGTATCTGACAACAAACACGGGTGAACCAGTCCAAACTAAAGACCCTGTGCGATTGGCCGGGAAACTGCTATCGGAAGGCAATATTCTTGCAGTGAAGGGGTACGGAGGCTTCCACATTTCAGCGTCTACCATTCTTGAGCAACCTCTTATTAGGCTCCGAGTTACGAAGCATCGACGCGAGAAACCCTTCGCCATCATGGCAAGAAGCTTCGAGGTGGCAGAAAGATTTGGAGCTTTAGGCTCGAGGGAACTAGAACTGCTAACTTCTCCTGCACGTCCAGTTGTGTTGCTGACCAAAAGCCCAAATTACAATCTTTCTCCATTAATTGCGCCACATTTACATAACGTCGGCGTTATGTTGCCTTACACAGGGTTGCATTACATGCTTTTCGACCAAGTTGTCGACGAGGCGTTTGTAATGACCAGCGCCAACCCGCCAAACCAACCTATCATAAATGACAACGAGCAAGCCCTCAAAATACTTGGGGAAACAGTGGATTATTTCTTGTTTCACAACCGCAAAATTGCAAATCGCTGCGATGACTCCGTTATGCGTGTCCACGGCGACCGGCACGTGTTCCTTAGGCGAAGCAGAGGTTACGCTCCAGTACCGATTAGACTAAAACGAAAATCGAAACGTTGTGTCGTAGCGTTAGGTGGTGAGCTAAACAACACTTCCACCGTTTTGCTTGATGATAAAGCCTTTATTAGCCAACATATAGGGGATGTCGAAAACGTTGAAACCCGCGGGTTTCTTCAAGAAGCTACAAATCATCTTCAACATTTAACTAATTGTAAGGGGGAGATGGTTGCTTGTGATTTACACCCCAAATTCACCACTACTGTTTTGGCTCAGGAAATGGCTGAGGCGGATGGATCACCGCTGGTTCAGGTGCAACATCATCATGCCCATGCGGCTGCTTTAATGGCAGAGCATGGCTTGGATGAGATCATGGCAGTTGTTTGTGACGGCTACGGTTATGGCGGCGACGGCGGAGCATGGGGCGGTGAAATCATTCATTGCACAATAGAATCAAAGGAATTTGCGCGCCTTGGGCATTTGGAATCTCAGCCGTTGTTAGGTGGCGACTTGGCAAGTCGGTACCCCTTGCGTTTGGCAGCAGGGATACTTCGAAAGTCAGGTGCAAATGTTGAAGATTGGTTAATTCAAAAAAGTAATCATTTGCCTCATGGAGTAACTGAAGCTAAAATAATTTTGCAGCAGATTAAAGTCGGTAAGGATGCCATTGAAACGACGAGTTGCGGGCGAGTTCTGGATGCGGTTTCGGCAGTTTTAGGTATATGTTTTGAGCGGAGTTATGAGGGTGAGCCTGCCATTAAACTTGAGTCAATAGCTCTGGAAGGCAAGGATAAGTTGCAGATTCAGCCTCTGATTAAGGGAAATATTTTGGATACAACTTACATGATGCAAGCAGTTTTTGACAATTTAGATAGGGTTTCTGCTGCAGATTTAGCCTATAGTGCTCATTCATATTTAGCTAAAGGCTTGGCGGCATTGGCAATTCAAGGTGCAAAAACGAAAAACGTCAAAAATATAGGTTTTTCAGGTGGAGCAGCATGCAATCAAATTCTCGCTAAGCTCATTTGCGATTCAATTGAGTCTGCGGGGCTGAGGTTTTTTGTACACGAAGCGGTTCCAGCGGGCGACGGAGGGGTATCTTTTGGTCAAGCAGTCGTTGCTGGATTTTCCAAATTCTAGACCAATCTGTTTTTATCGTCCTTCAACGCGTTTTATTCTGACTGATTATTATGTGTTTAGCGATTCCTGCAAAGATTCTGAGCCTTGAAGGGACCAAAGCTTATGTAGACTTTGGTCAAGGTGTTTCAAGAGAAGTAAATGTATCGCTTGTAAATGTTAAAGTCGGCGAATATGTACTGGTTCATGCAGGTTATGCGATTCAGGTTTTGGAAGAAAAAGAAGCATTAGAGACTCTAAGCCTTTGGAACGATGTTTTAGCAGCTGGAGAAGAATAAACGGCAGTTGAGCGGAAAAGCATGGTTGATAACCTAAGGTTCCGAAACCCAGAATTGGCACATAGTATAGCTGAAAAAATCAAGATTGTTACACCCAAAAAGGGGCAGGTAAAGTTTTGCCATGTTTGCGGAACCCACGAATGGACAATAACTCACTTTGGTCTGCGCAGTTTGTTACCTGAAAATGTTGAAGTTATCGCAGGACCAGGTTGCCCAGTTTGTATTGTTCCAGCGGCTGAAATCGACGAAGCCTTGCAGTTGGCCCAGAAGGGCGTCGTATTAACTTGTTTTGGCGATTTGTTGCGCGTGCCAGGTAGCCAATCCTCGCTCTTGGAAGCCAAAGCATCTGGAGCCGACGTCAGAATCGTGTATGCGGTTTCCGACGCGGTTGAAATGGCTAGAAGCGAGCCCCAAAAAGAATTTGTATTTCATGCTGTAGGGTTCGAAACCACTGCGCCCATTACGGCAGTTGAAGCTCTAGGTGACTTACCCAAAAACTTCAGCTTCCTAGTTTCCCACCGATTAATCCCCCCAGCAATGGAGCTTTTGCTTGGTGTGGGCGATCTTCATATCGATGGGTTTATCGCGCCTGGACACGTAAGCGCAATCATCGGCTTAAAACCTTACGAGCTCTTTACCCGTGTATACCTCATGCCCACGGTTGTGGCTGGTTTTGAACCTAACGACGTGTTAATGTCTATTTACATGCTTCTAAAACAGGTCAGCGAAAATGACGCTCAGCTGGAAAATGAGTATTCACGTGTAGTAAAACCCGAAGGCAACCCAAAAGCCATTGAAATGATAGAAAAAGCCTTCAAAGTTACAGCTGGAAACTGGCGAGGTATCGGCAGACTTCCCGAATCAGCTTTGCAATTGCGCACGTCGCTTGTCCAGTTTGATGCCCGGGAAAAATTCAATGTTCACGTTAAAGAAGGCAAAGACATCAACTTTGGATGCGAATGCCACCTTGTCATTATAGGAAAAATCAAACCCAAAGAATGCCCACTATTCCTCAAAACCTGCACACCCGCCAAACCCGTGGGCGCCTGCATGGTCAGTAGCGAAGGCACTTGCCGCGTCTGGGCAAAAAACGTCGCCGCACAAGGTTAGCAGATTCTTGGTACGGGGTCGCCTACTGGCTTTGCAATTATTCTTTTGCCCCCCACCAATGTCTGCATAGCTACACCCTTGAATTGCATGGTGGCTTCCCCAATTATTTGGGCCTCTTTACCTTCAGATGTTTGCTTTAGAAAATGAAGGATTTCCTCTGCTTTCTCTGGAACTGCGCCAATTATGATTTTGCCTTCATTGCCAATTTCGAGCGGATCTAAACCGAGCATTTCGCAAGCTGTCTGCACGTCTTGGTGGATGGGCACTTTATCTTCTTGAATCAGTATGCCGACTTTGGATTTTTCTGTCCACTCGTTGAGTGCATCTGCTAATCCTCCCCGAGTAGGGTCCTTCATAGCTACAACACCGCCAACCTTACCCAGCATGTTTTGAATCATTCGGTTAAGCGGCTTTACGTCGGAGAGAATTTGACTGCCAAACTTTAAGCCCTGCTGAGCAGAAAGAACCGCCAAGCCATGATCGCCTATCGTGCCTGATAATATGATTTTGTCACCAACCGCAAGATTGGAGTCAAGTGCCCAGCGAGCTTTAAGTTCTCGATATTTCCTGGAAACAGCAAGATTGCTTTCTAGGGCTGGGGTTCTTCTGCCAATACCTGAAACGTTCATAACGCAACCACCTAAACTGCCCCTCTCCACCACTTTTGTGTCGCCCGTTACTATACCCACACCAGCCTCAACACATGCCTGGTGCATGGAGGCTAGAATTTTCTCTAAATCGGACAGCAACAAACCCTCTTCTAAAATAAGTCCACAAGCTAATGCATAAGGCTCAGCACCTAAACATGAAATATCGTTAACTGTTCCCGAAATCGAGAGTCGCCCGATGTCTCCTCCTGGAAAGAAGATGGGTTTCACAGCATGGGAGTCGCTTTTGAAAACTATGTCGCCGATGACTGCAGCGTCATCCATGGCTTCCAACGGAACTTCAGCTTCATTACTCAAACCACCAAAATACTTTACAATGACGTTCTTAACCAGATCATGCATAACTGAGCCGCCCGCGCCATGTAACATAGTAATTTTCTCGGCTTTGTCCATCGAATGATAATCTCCTTTAGATTTTTAGCTAAATAGACTACCTTAAACGTGAAAAATAAACACATCGCACTTAATACTAAATATTTGGTTATTTTAGCGATAAAGCATCGCTTAACATATAGGGTGAACAACAAAATCACTAATTTTTGTCCGACTTGTTCCAAATGTATTTTCAGAAAAAGGCAAAGTCGATAGCGGCAGACGCAGGAACCTATCTCGCTGATTTATTTTTTCTGTGAGTTTCTTGGGTAAACTATAAATGCTTAAACGCAATCCCAAAACTGTACACCTCACGCGTTCGAATAGTTCCTTCGCAGGAACACCCACTTAGTCTATTAAGAGTAAAATCTTAGTTGTGATACGGAAAGCCATATAAATTGCTTTTACGTGTTTGAATGCGCACTGGAGAAATTATAATGCCAAAATCGGGATACTCAATAATTGAAGAAATGCTCAATCCAGAAAAAACAGCGAAAGCCAGCGGTAGAGAACTAAAAGTATCCCATAAAGCCGCACGGGAAGTCTGTAGAGCTGTTAAGGGCATGAATCTTGTTCAATCCAAAGATTTTTTACGCGATGTAATGATTAAGAAAAAAGCTGTTCCATATTCTAGGTACACTAAAAAGCTAGGACATAAACGCGGATTAGAGCATCACTGCGTAGGCAGGTTCCCAATTAAATGCGCAAAACAAATCCTCCACGTTATAGAAGCAGCCCAAGCTAACGCTGAAAACAAAGGCTTAGATGTAGATCGGCTTCGAATAATGCATGCAGCTGCATACCAAGGCATAAAACTTAAGCGTTTCATGCCAAGAGCACACGGCAGAGCCTCACCAAAATTCGACAAAACAACACACGTCGAAATTGTCTTAGAAGAGAAACAGACTCAAGGAGAGCAATAAATGAGCATAGTCAAACGTTTTATCACAGAATCAATTAAAAGAACAGAAATAGACGAGTTTTTACAAAAGAAGCTTGAACGTGCAGGATACGGTGGAGTAAACCTATCCAAAACACCACTAGGCACCCACGTAGTTATCTATGCAATGCGTCCAGGCTTAGTTATCGGCAGAGGAGGAGAAACTATAAAAGAACTTGCCTCAGCCTTAGAACAAAACTTCAAAGTTTCCAATCCTCAAATAAGTGTTTCAGAAATCGAAGTTCCTGAATTTAACGCTCATGTAGTCGCAAACCGCGTTGCATCAGCTCTCGAGAGGGGAGTTCACTTTAGAAGAGCAGGTTTTTGGGCACTAAACCAAGTTATGGAAGCAGGCGCCCTTGGTGCAGAAATAGTTATCAGCGGCAAACTTACAACTGAGAGAGCACGTTTTGAAAAATTCAAAGCAGGTCACTTTCCAATTGTTGGCGAACCAGCATTACGAGCCATGAAAACAGCCGACGCCCATATCCAACTTAAACCAGGTATTATCGGCGTACGTGTAAAAATCATGCCTCCAGACGCATATTTCCCTGACAAAGTAACAATTATGGAACCAGCACCAGAAGAAGAACAAGTAGTATCTCCACCACCCCAAGCTCCCCAAACGCCAGCACCGGTTTTACCCAAACCTGAAGCAGAACCCGAACCAGAACCAGAAGTGCAAGCAAAAGAAGTAGCTGACGAACCAAAGCCTGTTGCAGAATCAAAACCTGAGGAGACGAAAGAATAATGCGTGTAAAAGAAATCACTGCACTATCTGTTGAAGATAGAGCAAGCAAGCTTGCTGATTTACGTATTGAATTAGCACGTATCAGAACTATGGTTAACGCAGGCGGCGCCGTAGAAAACCCGACAAGAATTAGAAATTTGCGTAGAACTATAGCTCAAATATTAACAATACAAAACGAAAAGAAACTGGGTATTAATCAACCCGCTGAAGAGAAAAAAGAAAAAATAGAAAAGAAAGCTGCAAAACCAGCCAAAGCTAAAAAACAAGCCAAGGAGAATGTTTCAAAATGAAAATAACCCCAGATATTATCCGTTATGAGTTTATTGGCACACATGCGAGAATCGCTCAGAGCACTCATATCGGTTATCTTGGATTAGCTGGTCCAGTAATCGCAGAATCAAAAAACACATTAACTCTAATTCATCAAGGTCAACCTAAAAGCGTTATAAAAGACTTAGCATCTTTTGACTTCGAGTTTAACGATGGCACAACAGTAAACATTGACGGTAAACTATTGGTCGGTAGATCTGAAGACAGGTTAAAGAAAAGTGTAAAGAGGTTATGGTAATATGTCAATGACTTTCAAGAAACCAAAAAAGACATGTAACGATCGAAATTGCCCATTCCACGGCGAACTAGCAGTTCGAGGACGTGTACTAGAAGGCGTCGTTCATACATCAAAAATGGATAAAACAGTTATTGTGGACAGAGAATTCCTTCAATTCTCATCAAAATTCGTACGTTACGAAAGACGACATGGGCACATCCCGTCACATAATCCACCATGTATTGACGTTAAGGAAGGCGACCGCGTAAAAATCGCAGAATGTCGCCCAGTCAGCAAAACAGTATCATTTGTTGTAGTAGAAAAACTAGGAGAGGAAAGATAATATGTGTGCAGCTAAGGCAAAGCAGAGAGCTCTAACATCAAAAGGTATGGCTTCACACGGTCAAAAAATCAGCCGAGGACTATTAGCAGGTTCAGAACTCAGATGCACTGATAACACAGGTGCACGAGTATTACGCTTAATCCAAGCCATGGGATACAAAGGAAGACTAAGAAGATACCCATCCGCAACCGTCGGAGACAAAGTTACAGTATCAGTACGTCAAGGATCACCCGATATGCGCAAGAAGATTTTCCAAGCAGTAATCGTACGACAAAGGAAAACCTTCAGACGGGTTGACGGTGTTTGGGTTCAATTTGAAGATAACGCCGCAGTAATCATCACTCCAGACGGCGAGATGAAGGGTTCAGAAATTCGAGGTCCAGTAGCAAGAGAGGCAGCCGAGAGATGGCCAAGAATCGCAAGTGCCTCCAGTATAATAGTTTAGGTGTACAATAATGCAAGATACAAAACGAGTAAAGAACCCTAAGAAACAAAGAAAAAGAATGTTTAACGCTCCGGCTCACATACGCCACAAACTTATGTCAGCACCACTATCGCATGAGTTAACTGCTTCAAAAGGCGCAAAAACTCTTCCAGTGAGAAAGGGCGATACTATTCTCATCAAACGGGGAGACAACAAAGGATTCGAAGGCAAAATTTCACGAGTTGACTTAAAAGCATACCGCATTTATATTGAAGGGTTAACACGCGAAAAAGTTGATGGAACAAACATTTTCCTTCCAATTCATCCATCAAAAGTTGAGATACGAAGCCTCAACCTTGACGATAAATGGCGAAAAAACATCCTTGAAAGAAAGAAGGCAACTGCACAACCTGCAAAACCAAAAGCTAAGCTAACAAAGAAAGCAGAAAAAGCTCAAGTAAAGGTTGAAGAAGTCAAAGAAGAAAAACCTGTAAAAGTAATATCAGTTAAAGAAAAAGTGGCGTCTAAAGTTCCAGAAAAACAATCAATTGATGTGGCAGCCGAAGAACCACTGGAACTTAAGAAATCTGCTATTAAAAAAGAAGCTAAACCAAAGGCAGCTGCAAAGAAAGAACTAGCAGCAAATAAGACTGAGGAAAAAGAAGCTACGCCTAAACAGCGAGCTAAATCAAAAACCTCAGAAAAAACCAAAGGAGAACAATAAAATGGGTAAAAAAGGAAAAACCGCAAGGCTGAAACGTAAGCCAGCTCCAGCATTCTGGCCAATTCACAGAAAAGAATTACCGTGGGTAGCAAAACCCTCGTCAGGTTCACATTCACTTGAAGAGTGTCTACCTTTAACGTTAGTTCTAAGGGACATTCTCGGTGTTGCACAGACAAGAAAAGAAGGTCAATTCATACTCGCTCAAGGCAAAGTTCTAGTTAACGGTAAGTTAGCGAAAAAAGATGATTCTCCAGTCGGGTTAATGGATATTATCTCAATACCTGACATGGACAAATACTTCCGTGTGATGCCATCACACAAGGGTTTAGTTCTGACTCCAATAAGCAAAGAACAATCCAATATTAAATTGGCAAGAGTTGAAGACAAGTCCACTGTTCATAACGGAGTACAAATCGCACTACACGACGGCACAAATATTTTGATAAAAGTTGCGGACCCAAAAAATCCTGTAGAAGTTACATACGAAACATTTGATATCATAAAAATAACCTATCCAGATAAACAGGTAGTTCAAACCCTTAAAACTAAAGAAGGAAACTTGGCAATAATTACAGGCGGAAAGAACATTGGCAAACAAGGCAAAATAGTTGAAATCGAAAAAACAGTTGCAAAAAAACGTCGCCAAGCTCTTGTACTCATCGAAGACTCCGAAGGTGCACGATATCAAACAATCATGGACTTCATATTTTCAATAGGCGAAACAGAACCACTCATAACATCACTGGAGGCACCTGTAGTTGTCTGAAGAAGCACTAATTAAAAATTGGGAACAGCATCCAATGCTACGACCTAGAATTGATAAAGTCGTTGTAAACTTAAACGTTGGAAAATCAGGCGAACCACTTGAAAAAGCCAACTCGGTCCTTAAAGAAATTACAGGTCAAACACCGGTAAAGAGAAAGGCTAAGAAAACCATCAGAGATTTTGGTATTCGCGAGGGTGAATCAATTGCTGTAGTTGTAACTTTGCGAAAGCAAAAAGCAGTTGATTTCCTAAAGAAAATATTGCCTGTAGTCGATAACAAAGTTTCAAAGAAATCCTTCGATATAAGAGGCAACTTTTCATTCGGTCTAAAAGAACACATTGAAATTCCAGGTGTAAAATATGATCCTGAAATAGGGATTTTCGGAATGGATGTCTGTGTATCTGTTAATCGCCCTGGACAAAGAGTGAAAATTCGTAGGAAACAAAAGCAGTCGGTCGGTCCAAAACATCTGTTAACACCTGAAGAATCAATCGTATTCATAAAACAAACCTTGGGAGTCGAAATCGTCTAAACTGAGAGTGAATTTATGGGAAAAGAGCAAGTTAAGAAAGTAAGAAAATATGGCAAAGGTTCACGCCCATGTGTTAGATGTGGCGGTTATGGTCCAGTCATTCGACGTTACAATTTATATCTATGTAGATGCTGTTTTAGAGAAGCAGCCCCAAAATTAGGGTTCAAAAAATACGAGTAGGAGCTAAAGAAAAACAATGGATACCTTAACAAATGGTTTGATAACTATCAAAAATAATGAAACACGCAACAAGCGTGAATGCATAATTAGCCCTGCCTCTAAACTTTTGGGACGCGTCCTTCGCATTATGCAACTTAACGGCTTTATCGGAGAATTCGAATTTATTGACGATGGTCGCTCTGGAAAATTCAAGGTTCAACTACTAGGCAGAATAAACAAATGTGGTCCAGTTAAACCAAGATTTGCAGTGAAAGTCGGCGATTTCGAAGAATGGGAAAAGAAATTCTTACCATCCCGAGATGTCGGCATAATGGTTGTTTCAACTTCAAAAGGCGTTATTGCACATAAAGATGCCGAAACGAAAAACCTTGGAGGAAGGCTCTTAGCCTTCGTGTATTAGGAGTGTAACATATGCGGCTTCCAGAAGTATCAAAAACAGTTCAAGTTCCAGACAACGTAACCTTAAGCATTAATGACAAAAAGATCAACGTTAAAGGTGCCAAAGGAACATTAACACGCGACTTCTCGTTTGCTCCAATATCAATAGAAGGTGAAGGCAAAAACGTGCGAATTTGGGCAAAATGGCCACGCAAAAAGGAAGCTGCTCTAGTAGGAACAATCTACTCCCATATACAAAACATGATTATTGGCGTAACAAAAGGTTATCAATACAAACTCAAAATCGTATTCTCCCACTTCCCAATCTCAGTAAAGATCCAAGATAAATCCGTCTTGATTGAAAACTTTACAGGCGAACGAAGACCTCGAAAAATAGGAATAATCGGCAGCGTTAAAGTAAAAATAGAAACAGACGACATCATCGTTGAAGGTACAGATTTAGAAGAAGTCAGCCAAACTGCCGCCAACATTGAACAGTCCACACGCGTCCGAAACAAGGACCCACGTGTTTTCCTTGACGGTATTTTCGTATATGAAAGAAACGAAGGAATGGCATAATGTCCGAAAAGAAACCATCATTATCACGCGAAGCCCTCAAACTTAGAGCGCGCGCAAAGAATAAGAAACCCAAATTCATTAGGGCAGAAAGTTGGAAATATGATCGCTTTAGCTTAAGCTGGAGACGACCACGCGGATTAGACAACAAGATCCGTCGGAAAATTAAAGGTTGGCCCGCAGGAGTTAGTGTGGGTTACAAAGGACCCAAAGTTGCCCGTTTCCTACATCCATCTGGATACCGCGAAGTAATAGTCTTCAATGTTCAAGGCTTATCACTTATGGATCCTAACACTCAAGCTGCACGAATCTCTCATACCGTCGGTAAAAGAAAACGCGCTCAAATCATCGCAGAAGCAAAGAACCTTAACATCAAAATCTTAAACCTCAAAGTAACAAAAGAAGCTGAAGAGAAAACAGAAGAAACTGCTGAAGGCGAAGAAGCAACGACAAAAACCGAAGAAACGAAAGTCAAGAAAGAAGAGAAAAAACCCAAGAAAGAAACCAAAAAGAAAGCAACCAAAAAACCTAAACCAAAGAAGAAGGGAGAAAAGAAACAATGACTGACTTAGCCGGACAAAGACGTTTAGCTGCTCGAATTCTAAAGATCGGACAGAACCGTGTTTGGATTAATCCCGAACGAATGGACGATGTTGAAGGCGCAATTACACGACAAGAAGTTAGAAAACTCATTCATGAAAAAATCATAGTTTCATTACCTGAGCAAGGAGTAAGCAGATCCAGAGCTAAGGTTATTAGAGCTAAGAAACTTAAGGGCAGACGTAGTGGTCCTGGAAGCATAAAAGGTGCAGCCCGCGCAAAAGTTACCAAGAAGGAAGCTTGGATGATAAAGATTCGCTCTCTAAGACGCAAACTTAGAGAATTGAAAGCAAGAAAAGTCATAGCTGAAACCACCTACAGCCAATATTACAGGATGGCAGGCAGCGGCAGGTTTGAGTCTATTGCTGATTTAGAACGCAATTTGAAAGCGCACGATTTATGGAGGAAACGTTAAGATGGCAAAAGGTAGTAGTTATCGAGTACACTTAAGACGAAGACGTGAAGGAAAAACTGATTACCAAGCTCGCAAAGCTTTGGTTACTTCAAGAAAGCCCAGGCTTGTTACAAGGGCATCAATAAAGAATGTTGAAGTTCAAATAATAATTGCTAAACCCCACGGAGACGAGGTTTTAGCTTCAGCAAACAGCCGCGAACTCATCAAATCTTATGGTTGGAGAGCACCAACAGGTAACATTCCTGCCTCTTACTTAACAGGTTTTCTTTGCGGTGTGAAGGCAAAGGCTGCAGGCATCAAAGAAGCAATCCTTGACATAGGCTTGGTTTCTCCCACTAAAGGCTCAAAAATCTTTGCTGTTTTAAGCGGAGTTGTTGATGCTGGTGTCGAAGTACCTCACAGTGAAGATAAAATCGTTAAAGAACGCATGAAAGGTGAACACATAGCCAAATACGCTAAAAATTTGGGTGCAGGTTCAGAAGAATACATCGCGAAATTCTCACAATACACTGCTCAAGGTGTTACTCCAGAAAAAATAGTTGAACACTTTACTAAAGTTAAAGCTGATATCATAGCTGTATCTAAGGGTGCTAAGTTGCCCGAAGTGGCTGCACCGCCGAAAGCTGCTTTAAAAGAGAAAGCTCCGAAAGCGGCAGTTAAAGCACCAATCAAAGAAGAAGCTCCAGTTGAGGTTAAAGAAGAAAAACCGGTAGCAGCAAAGCCCGTTAAAGGAAAATCAGTGGCTAAAGCACCTAAAGCAAAAGTCTCAAAAGCAAAGGTGCCAAAAGCAAAAGCAACCAAAGAAAAAGCTTCCAAGCTAACTACCGAAACTGAAGTTAAGGCACCCAAAAAAAAGGTTACTAAGAAAGGTGGAAAGAAAGAATGAGTAGAAATCCAAGAGAAAAACGAACAGTTAACTTAGAAACCTGGATTCCCAAAACCAGGCTGGGCAAAATGATTCAGGAAGGCAAAATAACTAGTATTGAAGACGTCTTCCTAAGCGGCATAAAAATTTCTGAATCACAGATCGTCGACTCACTGATTCCTGATTTACAAGAAGAAGTCATAAACGTTAACCTTGTACAAAAACAAACTGACGCAGGCGAAAAATCTCGTTTCAAAGCTATCGTTGCAGTAGGAAACCGAGATGGCTATATAGGCTTAGGCTCGGGAAAGGCTAGCCAAGTAAGAAATGCCATCGAAAAAGCAGCTGTAAATGCCCGCTTAAACATCATACCAGTTAAACGGGGATGCGGAAGTTGGGAATGCGGATGCGGTAAACCACATTCGGTGCCATTTGAAGTGGAGGGTAAATGTGGCGGTGTCCGAGTAATCATTGTTCCAGGACCAAGAGGCTTAGGCTTGGTTTCTAGCGAAGTTGCAAAAGTCATTTTGGGATTAGCAGGCGTTAAAGACCTTTGGATGAGAAGCTTCGGATCAACTAGAACTGTGCCATCTTATGCATGTGCAATCTTTGATGGACTGAGGAAGACTTATAATTTGATTACCACAGTGGACTGGGTGAAGTAAAATGGCGCAGAAAACAGAAGAATACAAACCTCTTGTTGTCGTAAGAATTAGAGGAACTGTTAGTGCACAACGCGAAGCTAGAGAAACCCTTGAACTGCTCCATTTAACTCACACTAACCACGCAGTTATAATCGATAGCCGACCAGCCTACAAAGGCATGCTGCAAAGAGTAAACTCCTACGTTACCTACGGTGAACCAACAAAAGAAACCATAGTTATGATGTTGCAGAAACGCGCTCTCTTGGCAGGCGATAAAAAACTAACAGAAGAATACATAACCAAAATAGGCTACAAAAATATCGAAGACCTCGCAGAAGCAATTTTCAGCAACAAAGTACAATATGGCAAACTTCCCGATATACAAGCGCGGTTCAGATTACATCCACCAAGCAAAGGCTACAAGGGCAAAACCAAAAAAGGCTTCAAAGCCGGCGGCGAAGCAGGCTACCGCGGAGAAGCAATAAACGCATTAGTACAACGCATGGTTTAAACAACCAGCGTTCAATATTTTATAATCAATTTTTCATAAAGAATTCTATTTCACATCGACTATAGATTTTGGCTGTCGTGCTATTGTCTTGTTTAGAGTCAATAATAGCCATAACCTAATATAAAATAACCAAAAACACCAACAAAAGAAAAGTCGTCATAGTTTGCTCCCTCAAACGGAAAGCCTTCATTCAGGATCGATCGACAACCAAAAAAAAACAGGTTCCCACCACAAACTACCATGCAATCGCTGTTTGCATTGGTATTTTGCTGATTGTTGTTCAAGTATTTTGTAACCCTTTATGTGCGATATGTTTTATAATGTCCTCAGGCAGATGCGTTAGTTAATTGGAGGGGGAAAGAACACAATGAGTGCAAGATGGAAGAGAACCAGTAAAAATCGAAAATGGCTAGATTTTAACAATCTAAAAAACAGAAAACCCCATACACCCCAAACTACTAAACGTGTAAAAGCAATTCCAATGCACACAAATTTTCGCCCATCCAAGAGTTTTGCTAAACGCAAATTTGAAGATCCTAAGCCATTAATTGATATCTTTCAAGAAAACGGTTTTATCACAATTGTAGCTGAAATAGTAGGCTTTAATAAGGAAACTCTCAAGATAAATGTGAAAGACCAGAAACTTACGCTGTCGGCAAAATCAAAAGATCGAAGATACTATAAAAGTTTAAATCTTCCGACGGTAGTGATTCCAAACGCGATGCACACTAAATTCAAGAATGGCGTGCTCGAAATCAAACTAAAAAAGGCAGAAACAATAGACAAAGAAGCTGATCAAAATGCCACATAAACTTAGAAAAATCCGAAAAACAAGAGGCTCAAGAACACAAGGTTACGGAAGAATAGGTCAACATCGAGACTCCGGAAGTAAAGGACACCGAAAAGTAGGAAGACACAAACACCTCTGGAGTTTAGTTGTCACATCTGAACCCAACTATTTCGGAAAACACGGCTTTACCTCACCCCAAAGCTTGCACACAAACGACAATCCAATCAACCTAATCAAACTTGACCAACTTGCAAAAGGCAGCGAAATAAACTTAACCGAACTAGGCTACACCAAACTTTTAGGAACAGGAAAAATAACTAAAGCCTTAACCATAAAAGTGGCAACCTTCTCAAAAACAGCCCAAGAAAAAGTCACACAAGCAGGCGGAAAAATCGTAGCTCCCCAACCACGCGGAGAGTAAAGCTGTTAAATGCCCGGAAGATTCCTCAGTCTCTTTAAACCAATCGGAAGAGTTCTACCTGAAATAAAGAAACCTGAGCGAAAAGTTAGCTTTAACGAAAAAATCTTCTGGACAGCTCTTGTTCTAGTTATTTTCTTAGTCATGACTGAAATCCCACTCTATGGGGTTGCACAGTCAGCGTCAGACCAGTTTGGTCAATTGCGAGTAATTTTCGCTTCTAACCGCGGAACATTAATGGAACTTGGAATTGGCCCTATAGTCACGGCAGGTTTAATTCTCCAACTACTCGCAGGCTCTTCAATAATCAAATGTGACATGTCAAACTCTGAAGATAGAGGCCTCTTTACTTCCGCAAGCAAAGTCTTCACAATTATACTTACAGGTATCCAAGCAGGAGCGTATATTCTAAGCGGCATGTACGGACAAATTGGGGTAGACCTTTCTGGGCCAACGGTACTTGTAATTTTCCTGCAGTTGATAATTACAGGTGTAATTATCATGTTGATGGATGAACTAGTCCAGAAGGGTTGGGGACTAGGTAGCGGAATCAGCTTATTCATAATGGCTGGTGTGGCACAGACTATTCTGTGGTCAACATTTTCACCGCCAACAGGCTTATTTGTGGGTTCTCTCTCATCCTATTTAGGCGGCCAACAAACATTAGGCGAATGGGCTTTTGGCTCAGCTGGAGGCGTTTACCCAACACTAATAGGTTTAATTGCTACTATCGCGGTTTTCTTGATAGTAATTTACCTTCAAGGAATAAGAATAGAACTTCCAATGAGCTATGCGGGCTACAAAGGTTTCCGAAGCAGATACCCAATTAAACTGCTATATGTTTCAAACTTGCCAGTTATCTTTGCATCAGCACTATTTGCAAACGTTTACTTCTTCAGCCAACTTCTATGGAGCCAGTTTAACAAGCCAGCTCCAGGAACAAACATTTTCTTCCAGATAATAGGTGACTATAGTTACAATGCAACCTCTGGCAGCATTACACCTGTAGGAGGCTTAGCATACTTCGTAACTCCACCCCGCAACATACAGGGAGTCATTGCAGCACCCTTACAAGCTTCAGTTTATTTGGCAATAATCATAGCTTTCTGCGCTATATTCTCGCTGATATGGCTAGAGGTCGGTGGCTTAGGACCTGCAAAAGTAGCAAAGCAACTAATGGACAGCGGTATGCAAATACCAGGATACCGACGATCGGGAAGACCAATCGAAGCCATCCTAAAAAGGTACATACCAGTAGTTACAGTATTAGGAGGCATAATTGTAGGGCTTGTGGCGGGTGTTTCAGACTTCTTTGGCGCCTTCGGAACAGGCACAGGCATCTTACTGTCAGTGGGTATAATCTACCAATACTACGAACTGCTAATGCGTGAACGCGCTGCAGAAATGTTCCCGGCGTTTAGAAGAATTCTGGGCGAATAACCTTAAAGTTCCCAGTGGGCACTTGTTTATTTGACTGGGAATTTTTTCCTTTATTTTCTTTAATTTAGAATTAATAATTTTTTTTTCATTATGTAATACTGGTTTTTGCTTGTAGGTTTTTTTAGATTCTTCAAAACTAAAATCATAGTTTGAATTTTTTTTTAGTTGCAATGTTTTTACATAAGTCTTATAAACAAAATGATACAGATGAAGTGGGCATTGAATTGTGGAGATATCTCATATCTCCTCGTTCAAAAAAATTAAATAGGAGAAAAAAATACATATGCAAATTTTAAAAAACAGAAAAGCTACAATTTTAACGGCGATTTTCCTAATAATAGCGATGACTTCGTCAATGGCATTTCTGCCAAATACAGGTGCACACACACCTATCTGGACGTTTGATTCTTATGCTTACATTGTTGCTTCGCCTAATCCTGTCGGTGTGGGCCAAACCGTTGCTGTTGTTATGTGGATAGACGGTCCTCTTCTAGGCGCAACCGTATCAAACGACATCCGACGACATGATTATAAACTGACTATTACCCAGCCCAATGGACAAGTAGAGACAAAAAACTGGCCGATAGTAAGCGATACAACTAGTGTACAATACTTGCAGTATACTCCTGACCAAGTTGGCAATTATTCTTTGAAATTCGATTATCCAAAACAGACCTACACTTGGACCTCGAGTACTCCTGGCGCTAATACAGCATACACCAATGACACTTGGGGTGCAGCAAGCAAAACAATCACTCTGACTGTTCAAGAAGAGCCAATCCCAGCTGCACCTGATAGTTACCCTTTGCCCACTGAATATTGGACACGTCCCATAGAAGGTCAAAATACCTACTGGTACTCTATTGCCTCTAACTGGCTTGGATCACCCTATATCATTGGTGCAGGCGCTGGTTATGGTATACCCGGTGCAGTTCAGCCTGACGGCGCAGCTCCAAACAGTCCACATGTTATGTGGGCAAAACCAATACAATGGGGTGGAGTTGTCGGAGGAAGTGACACCAAAGTCCTGGGCGAAATGTTCTACTCTGGTCTATCTTACAACACCAGATTTGCAAACCCCATCATAATGAATGGAGTGCTATACTACCAAGAACCATGGGGCAACGGAGGAGGCAATGGCGACTACATAGCAGTTAATCTACAAACAGGGCAAGAGCAATGGCGCATAAATGCTTCTGCTACAGGTGTTTCACTTGTACCTTCATTCGGCTATATGTATTCATTAGAAACTGAAAACCAACATGGAGTACTTCCAAACGGTATACTAGTTGCAACACAAACAGTTACAGGTTTAGGCACAGTCTGGCGAGCATATGATGCACGTACCGGGTACTTAACAACAATGAATGTGAGCAATGTCCCCTCAGGCACAAGCGTGGCAGGTCCATCAGGTGAATTACTACGATACACTTTGACTAACTTAGGAAACACCTCTAACCCTAATTACTATCTTAGCCAATGGAATTCATCTAGAGTGTTTGGTGGAGCTTCAGGTACTGGCGTAGGCGGATGGTATTCTGGAAATACACCGGCAAACTGCCCGATAACACCAGCAAACCCAGGCGGAATGAACTGGAACGGTTCTATGTGGGTATCTACTACCGTTAGGACAGCACAAGGCTATGCAGCAGTATCCACACCTGCTTATGACTGGAACATATCTATTCCATCACTAAAAACTACAGGTTGGAACGTAGGTGTAGCGAATCTAAACATTATTCCATTAGTGTCAGTTGACGACATTATACTACTAGTTCAAGGAGGCTTCGGCGGACATCCAGGTGACTTCGGTGTAACAGTATCAATTGACCCGGGAAACATAACAGCCCTTAGTCTCAAGTCGTCTTCACGTGGATCAGTCATCTGGAGTCAAACATATCAGCCAGCACCAGGCAATAACTCACGTCTCATTTCCGATTGGGATCCGAGCAATGGAGTATTTGTTTTTGGAGAAAAAGAAAGCATCACACACACTGGCATTAGTCTAGTTGATGGAACACAAATGTGGGTTACTGATACTCCAACTGATAACACAATCGACTACAACTTTATGGCGTTAGGTTTAGATAGAATTGCATACGGCAAACTCTACGTCTCAGGCTACGCTGGAGTACTATACGCATACGATGTAAAGACGGGAGAACAACTTTGGAGTTACGGCAACGGTGGCGAAGGCAACAGTACAGTAAGTGGTTTTATAACACCATATGGTCGGTACCCAATCTTTATAAGCACAATAGCTGACGGCAAAATCTATGTGGACACCACAGAGCACTCACCAAACTCTCCGCTCTACAAAGATGCACTCTATCGTTGTATCAACGCAACCACTGGAGAAGAAATCTGGACCCTCATAGACTATGGTAACCAAATGTATGGTGGTCAAGCACCAGTCGCTGATGGGTATCTAACAACCCTCAACTCCTATGATAGTCGCATCTACTGCATCGGCAAAGGACCAAGCCAATTAACTGTTACTTCACCTGATCTCGCAGCGGCATCCGGACAACCCATTGTCATTCGCGGTACAATAACTGATATCTCTGCAGGCACAAAACAAGACGAGCAAGCCGCTCGTTTCCCCAATGGAGTACCCGCAATGTCAGATGCTAGCATGGGTGATTGGATGGCATATGTTTACATGCAAAAACCAATACCTATGAGTGCAACCGGTGTACCAATCTCAATAGATGTCCTTGACTCTAATGGCAACTTCCGCAACATCGGCACAGCCACCAGTGATGCAAATGGAGTGTTCAGCTACACATGGAAACCAGATATTGAAGGAACATACACTGTATTCGCAACTTTCGCTGGCACAAACTCGTACTATCCCTCACATGCAGAGACATCATTCGCAGTCATGGGAGCAATACCCACACCATCACCACAACCAATTGCAGCAGAACCAGCTCCAGTTGAAATGTACTTCGTAGGCTCAACAATCGCTATAATCATTGCCGTTGCAATCGCAACACTATTGATAATCAAGAAGAAATAAAGTAGAACTCAAAAAAACTATCTTCCTTTTTTTCATTTTTTTATTACTCCAGTTTAATTACATTGATATTGATTACTTTTCAGCATAATTCATAAATGACCTAACATAAACGGCTACTTGTAGAGTGAAACCAGTGAATATTCTTGTAATCTACGGAAGTCGTTGGGGTGGTACAGCTGAAGTAGCCAATAAAATAGGGCAAACTCTTACACAAGGAGGATGTAGTGTAGATGTTATTAATGCCAAAAAGCCGCCAAAAAAGCTTGAGCCATATGACCTTTTTGTTATTGGTAGTGGGATGCGAGCTGACAAGTGGACTAAAGAGACTTTGTTTTTTATTGAAAAAAACGAAAAACTTTTGCAAAACAAAAAAACTGCTTTGTTTGTAAGTTGCCAAATGGCTGACCGAGTAGAACCAGAAATAAGAGAGAGAGCAAAAAAGCAATATCTGCAAGATACAGCTGAACGGTACGCCCTAAAACCGATTGCTTATGGTTTCTTCGGTGGGTTCCTGGATTTTAGTCAAAGTCACGGCTTAATTGTTGATGTCATGGTTAGAGTTAATCGAAGAAGTTTGAGAAAAAATGGACTAGATACTACCAAAATACATGATACACGTGACTGGAACAATATCGAAGCTTGGGCTCGAGAAATCGCCATAAAAAGTCGATGAGAGCAAAATATTTTCTGGTTTCCATATCGGACAACTCTATATTCTTTACCTTCAGCAACTCTTGTAAATATTCAGTTATTAAAAATATGATTTCTTAACCTATTTAGAATCATAATAAGTGAAAATAGTTATTAACAAGAAACATGTACGCTTAGACTTAGAACCTCAAGAGGAAAATCATATGTCTGTTGTAGTGACTTCGTTGCCTTTAGCAACACTCATAATTATGGCTATTGCAGCTGGAATTGCTTTCTTAAACTCTGGAATAAACAGGGTTTTAATCAACTATTTTATCGGGTGGGAGCAATATCGGGTTATGCAAAAGGAAATGTCTGAATACCGATCAGAAACCATGGCTGCAATGAGGGCAAATGATAAGAAACAGGTTGAAAAACTCAAAAAGAAAGATTCACAAATTAAAAATATGCAGGCAAAAATGATGAAGCCCCAGATGGTTCAGTTCGGAATTTCTTTCGTATACCTAATCGTTTGGTTCTTAGTATTAACCCCTGTATTTGGAAATACTCCTATGGCTTTCATACCAGGTATTGGCACGATTGCAAATGCACAGGCAATACCCGGAACTGCACTTAATAGTGCAATTCCAGTGTTTTACTGGTATCCCATCTGTTCACTGTTCTTCGGGTTGCTTTCCTCACGAATAATTGGTATAATGCCCATCGAACAAGGCGCAATATAAGCCCCGAAAAATGGATGAAAGCCAAATGGCCGAACGAGAAAAAAACTGCTCCACTCCCAAAAAAACCGTAATTTGTATATCTGGAATGGCTGGCACTGGAAAAAGCACACTATCTAAAAAACTCGCTGAGAAATACAAATTAAGATATTTTTCCGGCGGTGACGTGTTGAAAGAATTGGCAAAACAGGAAGGTTATGATGTTTCTCTTCAAGGTTGGTGGGAGAGCCCTCAAGGACTAAATTTTCTTAATGAACGTATAAACGACCCTAAATTTGACAAGGCAGTTGACGACAAACTCTTGGAATATGCACAACAAGGAAATGTTCTCTTGGATAGCTGGACCATGCCTTGGTTGTTGAAGGATGGATTCAAAATCTGGCTTGAAGCGTCATTTGAGAAAAGATCTGCAAGAGTTGCGGTAAGAGATGGGATGACTGCTGCTGAGGCATTTGATGTATTGCAGGAAAAAGAGGCGAGAACTAAAGCCATTTACAAGGAGTTGTACGGTTTTATTTTAGGTGAAGATTTTAAACCGTTTGATTTTGTTTTAGATACTGATAATTTGAGCGCTGACGAAGTTTTTTTGGTTCTATGTAAAGTGATTGATAATGTGTTTCTTTCGGTTCCTAATGTCTAATTATTTTGGCGAATAAAGCTAGCCTTTAGAACTTAATTGCATGAAATTTAAGGAAAAAAAACAATTCCTCAACCTTCTACGGAAAAATTAGAGTTTTCTTGGTTTACTCGAACTTAGAAATCTAAGGTTACTTAAATAGCATTTTTGCATTTTTCCATTGATCTTTAGCAAGCGTTAGATGTCCCCAGGGATTTCCATGCACTGAATAGAAAACGTAGCAAAGATAATTGCATTGGGTGCATTCATGGTAAGTTTTTCTAAGTTGTTTGTATTCTGGGCTTTTCCAGTTTTTGGGAAGATCAAAGACTGAGCCGGCAAAGTTGTGGCTGTGGCAGGCTGCAATCCTTCCTAAGTGGTCAACAACCAGAAATTGGTTTAGAGCTTGGCATTTCCAGGTTCTTTTGCTTTCTTCCTCATACAGACTTCGCAGAGCTTTAATCAGTTTATCTGTCATGAGAATTTTGTTGTTTTTCTTCTTCATCTCCATAAGTGAATTGCATAAGTTAACCATTGCTGGCTTATCGGTTATTACGAACTCGTCGTTTGCTTTACCAATTCTAAACAATTGTTTACTATCAACGGAGGTATCATAAGAGTATAGGCAATACCAAACAGGGATTCCTTTTCCCGTAAAATAATTTGTTATATCGACGATTTCATAGAGGTTCTTTTGTGAAATTGTCGGGGTAACACTAACTTTTACTCCTTCTTTATGAAGAGTTTCTACTGCTTGCATAGCATTTTTCCAAGCGCCCGGCACTGATTTGATGTAATCGTTTTTTGCTTCATCTAGGCTGTCAATAGAAATCGCAACAAAATCCACATTTCGCAACGCATCTATTTTTTTTGCGGCCATACTGCCATTATCATAAACAGTTGTAACAAACAGTTTCGATGCATGTTCGACTATTTCTCCGATGTCATCTCGAAGCAGTGGGTCACCGCCGGAAAGTACAAGTTCGACTATTCCAATTTTTTTGAGAATATCTAAGCCTTTCTTTATTTCTTCAGTTGAAAGTTCATTTTTGTCTTGTTCTTTCCAGACATTGCAACCTAAGCACCGATAATTGCATTTTCTAGTAACCAACCATTGTGCATGGTGGGGTTTTCCTGGTGAAAGAGAACGTGCTGCTATTGATGCTGCTTTTTTGAAACCCGACGCCAATAATGTCACTAGCCAATTAATTGTTAGTACTTATTTCATATTAGATCTATAAAAACAATGTTAAGACTTTGATTGTATCTTCTTATTGATGAATTGGGCTCCTTGTCTTGTTTTTAATTTTTTTCTTTAGAATGTGAACGATTGAAATTGTTGCAATTATCCTTATAGCTTTCTAAAACTGCCTATTCTTAATTGTGAGGCGAATTAATTGGAGTTTGGGAAGAAGTATTTCGATGATAGAAAGTATTCGCTTAAGGAGGGAATAGTTGAACGTCATGTCTTGGAGGTTTTACGGTGGGGTTCGAAAGGTACGTCTGAAGACTTGTTGAGTGGAAAAGGCAAGAAAGCGTTGGATGTTGGTTGCGCTTATGGTTTCACAACAAGAATTCTTGTTGGATTAGGTTATGAATCCTGTGGAGTTGATATCTCAACGTATGGAACTAAACAAGGAAAAAACGTCGGCAATAGCCAATTTGTAGTATGCGATGCTCAAACAAACATGCCTTTCAAAGCAGAATCGTTTGACTTAGTAACTTGTTTTGATGTATTGGAACACTTGCCTTTTCCAGAAAGAGCATTGGTAAACATGCTTAATGTCTGCAAAAACACTCTTGTATGTACAACACCCAATAGAAAAGTTGAGAAACCAATCCGAAAGTTGATGAACGATTACGATGAAACCCACATTAATGTTAAAACTTCGTTGCAATGGAAAAAATGCATTACAGAGATTTTGGATTATGAATCGATTAAGGTTGAATCATTCTATGATTTGGCAATGCAGTTAGGGGGAAAGCTGTTTTTTAAATCGTTTAATATTCCCACTTATGGTTTAACTGTTAGAATATTGATTAAAAAAAAGTTATAGTCTGAATTGAACCTAAATGTTTGTTGAATCAGTAACACGTGATAGGGCAATCCATAGATGGTCTGAGACGGGTCTTGGAAGCATCTCCGCTGAATCATCTTTGTGTATCAGCATACGTTTATTTGGGCTTGGGTTGAATTCCCCTATTATATCGGCATAAATATGCTCCTGGCACAAGACATCAATTATTTTGTCAGCTGCTTCAGGATTAGCTGCTATTAGCAGTGCGCCTGAACTGATTAACTGAAGAGGGTCAATTTCATAAAACCTGCAAATTTTCGCAGTTTCTGGTTCAACCATAATTTTTTCTTTAAAAATACTGACTCCCAAACCCGCAGCATCTGCCATTTCATGGATACCGTTCAAGATTCCGCCCTCAGTTGGGTCATGCATGGCGTGAACTCCGCCTGCTTTGTAAGCAGTTAAGGCATCTTTGACTACGCTGATTTGGCTGTAAAAGTGTTTTGCACTTTCAAGAATTTCTGAATTAAAGACTTTTGATAGTTGGGCTTCGCGGTCGGAGGCCAAGATGGCTGTGCCCTCAATCCCCGCGCTTTTAGTTAAAATTAATTTATCGCCTGCTTTTGCTCCTGCGGAAGTGACGTATTTGCCTTTTTCAGTTAAACCCATAATGCAGCCTACCACAATTGGGTTAGTTAATCCAGGGGTGGATTCACAATGTCCACCTACAATGGCGATTCCAAGGTCTTTTGCGGCGTTGTGCATTTGGGTACTTATGGTTTCAACAATTTTGCTGTCTGCGTTTTCAGGCAAGAGAAGGCATGAGAAGAAGAAAGCTGGTTCTACGCCAAATGTAGCTACGTCGTTGGCGTTTACGTTTATGGATAACCAGCCGATGCGTTCGATTGCGCCGGTTATTGGATCCATTGAGACGATGGCGTTCTTGTTGCCAAAATCTAAAACTGCGCCATCTACTCCTGTTGCGGGTCCTAAAGTGACTTCCTTGCGGTTGGCTCCTAAGTTCTTGAAAACTACATCTTTTAAGATGTCTATTGGAATTTTTCCAGGTGGAAGCTTCATAGCTAAACCTTATTGAATCTAGCTTTTAAGTTGTGGTATAACACGGAAAACAGCGTGCATAACTGGTATGGCGACTATTAAGCCAATGAACATTTGGACAATATTGAAGGGTACTTCTGCTAAGGCAACTGCAAAAGGATAGCCTATGATGAATTGTTCATAAAGGAAGTATCCTGCAACCATTTCTAGTCCTCCAATTAATACTGAGATTGTGGCGCAAACTGTAAGGTTTGAGATTCGTCTTCTAAGTGTTGCATTTAGGAAACCGACGATTAAGCCTTCTCCACCTTTGATAAAAAATGTTCCTGGAGCAAACAGTCCAAAACCTAAGAAAGCATCAGATAATGCCGAGCCTATTCCTCCTGCAAATGCACCGACTAATGGTCCGAAAATTAAGGCGGCTATATAGATCGTGGTTTCTCCAATGTTGAAGTAACCTGAAGTGGCAGGTATGGGTATAGGTGGAATTTGAGAAGTGACTACAAACACAAGTGCCGCGAAAATTGCTATCGCTATAATCTTAAAAACTGCAGAATGGTTATAACCCTCCTGCTTTATTCTTGGGCTATGGTTTTCCATTGTTAGACTTCACAGCGTTATAGTTTTAGAGATATTACTTTTAAGGATCTATAAAAGTATCTTTGCTAAATTTATTCAATAAAGAATTCGTTTTTTAAAAAGATCTTGCTGTAGCGTTTTGGAGAGATTTGTGTGGTTGTGGTTTTTACAGGGACATTGCGAAATGTGGAAAGTAAGAATACATTTAGCGCTTTGGAACTTTACTTATTTATCAATTTATGTTGATTAAACATTTCAAGATAAATGTAAAATGCGAGGATTGCCATATGATTTCTGCAATTGTTTTATTTAGTATCAATTAGAAATTTGATTTAAAGATAAGTTAAGGAGTACGTAATCCCGAGCAAATGATAATGGTGTGGGTTAGAAGAGGAAAATCTAAATGTGACTTCTTCCCAGAATAATACAAACATAACAAGAGTTGCATAAAATGAGTAATGTTAGAGAAGACCCAATTAAAATGCATAAAGATGCTAACGCGTTAATGGAAAACGGTAAATGCGTTGAGGCAAGAGACCTTTTTGTCAAAGTAGCTGAACTCTATTTCAAGGGACAAAACTATTTTGGGGCAGCAGAAATGAATTATAAAGCTGGCGAATGCAGCGTTAAGTTAAAAGAGTATCAGAAAGCTGCTGAGTACTTCACAAAATCTGCAGAGGTGGCCTTGAGTAAAGGATTTGACCGATATGGCGTTAGTGGACTTGAGCAAGCACGGGATAGCCATAAGGCATTGGGCAACACCAAAGAAGTTGAGGAACTGGAGAAGAAAATTAAGGAACTTAACGATAAACACAACGAGCCCGAAGGCGAATCATCCTTCTCTGTGTTTTCCTAAATCTTCACCAGTCAAAACATAGAACTTGCCAATAAGGTTCTATCCCCTCTATTGTTTTAATTTTCTATTCTGTTAGAGTTCGATGAGTGTAGACAATTATTTTTTAACTTTTTCAAAATGGTTATTTTGTTTAAGTGCTGAGGTTTATTTCATTTTACAATAGAGTTAATTCATTGAGTTCATTCAAGAAAACAACCTTAAGCTTAGGGAAAGAGAAAATATTTGAATTGCTTGTTTCTGGCTGATAGAATAAGAAATGTTTGCTGCGCCAGATTTATGTCTGGGCTTGTGTTGGGTGCTTTTAGAATTTGGGGTTTGTGGCGTCTTTAGGTTGGGGTTTTTTTAGTCTTTTTAAGTCTTTAATAGTCTTTTTCAGGCGTTGATTTAGTTGCCTCTAACAAAGAAAGTCTTGAAGCAAAGTTGCCGAAGAAAAATGTTTAGAATTAAAATTATTCAAACCTCATAGGTTGAAAATATGCTTTAAGTGCAACTAAATAAGTAGCCAATACGATAATTATAGCAAACGATTTTTCGGTTAGATTATGTCTGCACTATTCAAATCTCTCGCTGAAATACTTGAAAAAGTTGAAGCCACCAAAAAACGGCTTGAAATCATAGAGCAAGCTGCAAATTTCTTAAAAACGCTGAACGCAGAAGAAATTGAGTCGGGTACGAACATGATGGTAGGGAGAGCGTTCCCAAAGTACAACCAGAAAACACTCGACATCAGTTGGTCCACCTTAACCCATATCTTCGAGCGAATAAGCGCCTTTGATTGGGATCTCTTTCGATCGGCTATGGCAAGCACAGGCGACATCGGTTCAGCCACCAAGTTAGTCCTTGAACAAACCATAGCCAAAAAGCAAACCCAGCTAACCCAAAAATCATTAACTATTATTGAAGTTCGAACAACGCTTGAAGCCATGGCGCAAGCGCAAGGTTCAGGTTCAAGGACAAAAAAAGAGCGCTTACTTACCGCCCTAATGAGCCAAGCCTCCCCAGTTGAAGCTAAGTATTTGGTCAAAATCTTTACAGGCGAGATGCGCACTGGACTTCATGAGGGCTTAATGGAGCAGGTGGTTGCGTGTGCTTTTGATGTTCCACTTCAAAAGGTGCAACACGCTAGCATGGTTTTGGGTGATATTGGCGAAGTTGCGGCGAAAATCAAAATCATGGGCGTGGAGGGCTTAGAGAAGTTAGGCTTTAATGTTTTTAGACCAGTGAAGCTTATGCTTGCCCAAACTGCTCAATCGGTTCAAGAAACGTTGGCTGCTCATTGTGGAAAGTCTGCTTTTGAATACAAATACGATGGCGCAAGAGTGCAAATCCACATGCAAAATGGCAAAGTGCAAGTTTTTAGTAGAAGATTAAGCGATGTCACAGAAAGCCTGCCTGAAATAGTTAAAATCGTAGAACAAAATATTCAGGCGCAATCTGCCATTGTGGAAGGCGAAGTAATCTCGCTGGATAGAGTTGGTTTTCCAATTGCATTTCAACATTTGATGCGGCGATTCAAACGAGTCCGCGGAATCGCAGATATGGCTAAAAAAATTCCCCTAACCCTCTACCTCTTTGACATTCTCTACCTCAACGGCGAAAGCCTTATAGCTAAACCCTATACTGAGCGGAGGAAAATCTTGGCAAAAAACGTTGGAGAAATTCCCTTAGCTAACCAAATCGTCACCGACCAGCTTCCGCAAGCCGAAATCTTCCTAAAAGAATCACTCGCGGCTGGACACGAAGGTTTAATGGCTAAAAAACTTGATAGCCATTATACTCCAGGTCGGAGGGGAAAACGTTGGCTCAAAATAAAAACAAACCTTGACCCCTTAGACCTTGTCATCACAGCTGCCGAGTACGGTTACGGACGCAGGAAGGGGTGGCTCTCGGACTATTATCTTGCGGTAAGAGACCCTGAGTCTGGCGAGTTTTTGGAATTAGGCAAGACGTTTAAGGGCTTAACAGATGCGGAAATTATCGATTTAACTAAGCGGCTCAAAGAGTCAACCATAAGCGAGGATGGACACCTCGTGATAGTTATCCCAAAAATCGTTGTTGAAGTAGCTTACAATGAAATCCAGCAGAGTCCTCGTTACAAAAGCCAAATGGCGCTGCGATTTGCAAGAATCACCCGCATTAGAGACGATAAAACGCCTCTGGAAGTCGATACAATTCAGCGAGTTAGGGAAATATATGATAGGCAGTTCCGCAATAAAGGCAAATATAGCAGTGACTAAGCAGGAAGCGGTTAATGTGAATAATGTAGAAAAACAGGTGTTTGCTAAGGAGTTTTACAGTCGACAGATCATTCTGAAGGAACTGGGAGAGGAAGGACAGAAAAAGCTTGGTAAGTCTAAGGTTGCAATTGTCGGCGCAGGTGGACTAGGTACGGTGTCATCGCTCTACCTCGCGTTGGCAGGTGTCGGTTACATTCGTTTAATTGACCAAGACACAATCGAAACCCACAACCTTCACCGCCAAATCCTCTATAACCCAGATGACCTGCATTATCCAAAAACCGAGGTTGCCGCAAAAAAACTGGAAAAACAAAATCCACTCGTAAAAGTTGAAGCTATATCTGAAAACGTAAACGCAAGCAACGTTGAACGACTCCTCAAAGGAGTGGACGTTGTGGTTGACGGATTGGATAATATGGTTACGCGTTATCTCGTTAATCGCGCCTGTGTAAAACTGGGCACTCCATACGTTTTTGGTGCAGCTATAGGAATTGAAGGCAATCTATCTGTCTTTGCGCCGCCTGAAACTGGTTGCTTGGAGTGTTTGATGCCAAACCTTTCTGATTCAGATTTATTAACATGCAATAGCCGTGGTGTCCTCGGAGCAACTACAGGAATAATCGGAGCCCTCCAAGCTTTGGAAACATTAAAACTCTTAACAGGCGTGGGTTCAACGTTGAAGAATAAGCTGATGGTTTGTGACTTCAGCGACATGGACTTCACAACCATAGATATTTCAAAAAACACTCATTGCCCTGTTTGCCACGGCAATGTATCGTCAATTGTGGGTGGCGAACGATTGGTTTGGCTCTGCGGTAAAGAAACTGCGAACATCAACCCTGAAAAACCATTAAAACTAAACCTTGACGAAGTTTACCTGCAGGTCAGCAAGAATTTCAACGTTCGCTTGAAATCAAAGTTAGCCTTAATGTTTGATTACAAAACACACGAGGTCAGCCTCTTCAACGGTGGACGCATGCTCATAAAAGGGGTTGCGGATGAAAAAACCGCTTTGGCAGTTTACCGTGAAATCATAAAAAAAATTAGGTAAGTAACCCCTACCTTTTTAGCGCTACTATCAAGGTTTTAGTGTCTTTTACCCATCCGTCAATGATTTTCAAGTTCTCTTCGAGCTTCTGCGGGTTCTTCTCAAAGCCTCTGAGTTGTTCCTGCTGATGCACATAGTAAGTGGCTAACTGATTTAACGATCCGATGAACTCTGCTGTTGTCCCTAAAGTCTTGAGGTTTGTTTGCATTTCATCGATTGACATGCCTGTGGTTTTCTTGAAATCTCTGCTTACCCATTGGCGTTCAAAGAGGTTGCGTTTTTTCCAGCCTTCCGATTGCTCAAGAAAAGTTTTCAGTACAGCTTGGTGGAGTTCTAGTGTGCTTTTGTTTTCGCTTGGTTCGGTTGCTTGAGTTTCACTCTTTTGATTTGGTTTTTGTTCTTCCAATTGGTTTTCTTCTTGATCTGTTAAGGGTATTCCAGCTTCCCGAAGCACCTGAATTGAGCTTGTCTCTTGTCCATGATATTTTTTAGCAAGGGCGACCGCTATGGCAAAACCTGCACCCGCTGCTTCAGGTGATATTTGGGCGTTTTTGTTTAATTCAAATAAATCTGTCAAACTCATTCCCATGAGCGACGCTACTTTTCCCCCACCTTCAATGAACCCCGGTGTTTTGGAGATTCCTGGACCAATAGTGAAAGCATAAACTCCTGTGCCTTCAACTTCGGCAGAGATGGTGTTTGATAGTTCAACTTGTGCTGTCTTGAAAACCTCGTAGGCTCCCATGAAAGGTGCAGCACCCGATGATGAAACACAGACGAATACGCCGTGTTTGCGTTCAATCATTGCTGGAAGAAATTTTCTTGCCAAAACAACAGGTCCCCTCAGGTTCACGCGGTAGCTAAAATCCCATGATTCAATAGGAGTATCTTTAACGGTGCCCATCGGAAACACTGTAGCGTTATTTAGAACTGCGTCAACTTTGCCAAATTTTTTCTGGACGGTATCAAACAGTTTGTCGATGTCTTTTTCGTTGCCAATATCTGTTTTGACGAAAAAAGCTTTTTCAGCGCCGAATTCTTTGTTGATGGTATCTTCGGCGATTTTGCCGTTTTTCTCATCGATTTCTGCGATTACCACGTTTGCGCCAAGCCAAACGAGAGCTCTTGCCGCTTCGAAGCCTATTCCTCGTCCAGCACCAGTTACAAGGGCAACTTCTCCTTTCAATGAATTTTGAGTTAAATTTCCTTTACTGACTATCATACAGGTCACTTTCGAGGTTTATTTGCTAACTTGTTATTCGTTTACCCTTAAAAAAGCTTGAATCCAAGCACACTAAGCTCAACCCACAAAACCACTGATGCAATTGCTACCTGCGCAATCGACAGAGTAGCCCCAACTTTAAGATATTCTTTTAAGCTTATGTTGACACCTTTGCGCCGCATAATTTCCAGCCACATTAAAATAGCCAATGACCCCAATGGGAAGAAGTGCGGACCCAAATTGTTTCCGATGATGTTGCTGAAAACCAAGTTGGTTAAGGCTGGACCAGTCACAGCTGCTTGTTGAATGCTTAGCAAACCCAGAATCGTCATAGGCCAATTGTTCATGAAGCTTGCCCCCACTGTTACAACCATGCTTGGCGCGAAAACTCCCAGAGCGGATGGAAGCTTGCTTGTTGTTACAAGTGCTGATGCCAGAAGGTTCGTTACTCCCGCCGTTTCCAAGCCTTGAACAACAATAAAAATGCTTAACATAAACAGCACAATATCCCAATTGATGTCCCTTGCCAAGCCGATGAGCCCTTTCTTCTCGCCATTAACTGAGCCATTTCCGTTGAGAGTAAACCAGTAAACAATCACCAGAAAAACTGCGCCGCCGCAAATAACCAATGAAACTGGGAATCTACCAAGAGAAGTCAATACATAGCCAGTGTCAATCGCTACAAGAGCAAACAACGTTATTTTCAGAAGGCTGGGTGAAATCGCAGGTTTTTCTTTGGTTAATGAATCTGCGGCTTGTATGTCGTAGGTTTTAGGGATTTGTTTTCTGAAGAACAGGTAAATCAACAGTAGACTGCTTAGAAGGGTCGCAACAGCAACTGGTCCCATGAAAATCAGGTGGTCGATGAAGCTGTACTTGAAGTAATCGGCGCTTAGGATGTTGATTGGGTTGCTTGTAATCAGCGGCATGGCAGCAGTATCGGCGATTAATCCGGCTGTGAAAAGATATGCGAGTTTGCCCTTTTTGTTTATTCCAAGACAAGTTACAATTTCGAGTACTATTGGTGTTAGAATTAAAACCGCGCTGTCATTAGCAAAAAGGATGCTTACTGCAGCGGTTAATAAGGCAATGTAGAAGTAGAGTCGTAGCCCACTCCCGCGAGCCATTTTTACCACTCTCAGTGCAGCCCATCTAAAAAAACCCATTGCATCTAATGTTACTGATAGCGCTATGATGCCCAAAAAAGCCAAAGCAGCATCCCAAATATCTAAAAATGAATGGAATGCCTGTCCCAAACTCACAGTCCCCAATAAAAGCGACGCTAAAGCGCCCATTCCAGCCGCATACCCCAGTCGCAAACCCCGTGGACGCTTAAGCATTAAGAAAAGCGTTGCGACAAAGACTATCAATGCAGCTATCGCAATGAAGTTCAATAAGGTGCCTCAGGTTTTCATTGGCAACCGTTATTTGGGTATAAAAAAATTAGCTTACAAATTTAACAAAAACTAAGGGAAATTGTAAAGGTAAAAATTCGCAATCATTGATGGCTTTGAGGTGTAATTGTCTGTCTTTAAGATTTCACTTTCACTCTACCCTCTACCACCGTAGAAGGTTGCTTAGCTGATAGTTTAAATAGGCTAATCAGGCGTAAAGGATTTTCGTGAAAAAGTCATGCAACAGAGCCTATTAATTAAACCATCAATGGCACAAGCCATCTTGACACGGCTTACTTTCAATATTCAAGACATTGATGGACTTTTTCCAGGATTTAAAGCAGGAGACTTCGCTGTCATTTATGGTCCTCAATCAGTTAATTCATTAGCTTCATTGCTTAGCGTTCGAGCTCAATTGCCGGCTAAACTTGGTGGATTGGATGGTAACGTTGTTTTCATCGACTGCGCAAACAGCTCTTCATTATCAGACATCCAGCTTCAGCAATTGGACGCCAAAGATCCACTTGAACGCGTCCTCAACATGCGAGTGTTCACAGCCTACAGGCTAACTTCCCTTATAATGGAAAAACTACACGACGCAGTAGAAAATCAAAATGCAAAACTCGTAGTAATATCCGACATAGCATGCCCATTCTTGTATGACAATGTAAATGATCAAGAAGCAAAAACCGTCTACAGCCAAATCATGAGTTACCTTTCAAACTTTGCAAAAAGACATCACATCATAATAATCGCAACTTACCTCTCTCACGAAAATAGCCGAAGAAATATTGCCCTTCAGGAAATAACCACGGTAAAAGCAAATACAGTGCTAAGATTCACTTCAACCCCCTACACCAAAGAAGTAGAGTTAGAAAAACATCCCTCTTACATGTTAGGTGTCGTTGATTTGATCTCTGAAAGTCGTGCTTTAACTGACTTCATGGGACAGAACAATAAAGGCCCGAATTATTTTTAATCTAATAAAAGAAGTAGAACATTAAAAGAAGAAAAAGAGGTTTACTCTTTCTTTTGTTTGCCTGGGCGGAGTGAACGCACTGTTGCGCCTGCACGCCACATTTCACTGTTGCCCATTTCTTTGAGTTCGTCAGCGAGTTTCTGGCGGTAGTCGGGTGCCTTGCTTTTTTCGAGGACGATGCGTGTTTCTTCTCCTGCTGCAACGAGTTCGTAGAGTGAATCAAACACAGGTTGAGTTGCTTCACGGAAACGACTTCTCCAGCGTAATGCCCCGATACGTGCAGTTTCGCTGCAGTTACAGTACATCCAGTCCATGCCGTTTTCGTCGACTAAACGGATTAAGCTCTGTGTGAGTTCCTCGACGCTTTCGTTGAATGCTTCACTTGGGCTGTGTCCGTGTTCACGTAGGGTTTTGTATTGGGCCTCCAGGATGCCTGCTAGTGCGCCCATTAATGTGCCGCGTTCGCCTGTTAGGTCGCTATAAGTTTCTTTTTCAAATGTGGTTGGAAAGAGGTATCCTCCTCCGATTGCGATGCCCAGAGCTTTTGCGCGTTCTTCGGCTTTTCCCGTTGCGTCTTGAAACACTGCGAAGCTACAGTTTATGCCGCTTCCGTCAACAAAGTTTCTGCGCACGGATGTTCCAGAGCCTTTTGGCGCAACAAGAATTACGTCTACATCTTTTGGTGGGATAACACCTGTTTGTTCCTTGTAAACAATGCTGAAGCCGTGGCTAAAGTATAATGCGTCGCCTGCTTTGAGGGTTGTTTTGATTTTTGGCCATACTGCCTTTTGAGCGGCATCGGTTAGTAAAAACAATTTAATAGTTCCTTTTTTAGCTGCTTCTTCCATTGGAAACAGATTTTTCCCTGGAACCCAGCCGTCGGCAATTGCTTTATCCCATTCTTTTTTAAAGACGCCTTCTTTTTCTTGACCGATGATTACTTTTATTCCTTGGTCGCGCATGTTGAGTGATTGCGCTTGACCTTGAATGCCATAGCCTAGTGAGACTACAACTTCATTTTTTAGGATTTTTTGGGCTTTTGCCAAAGTAAATTCTTCTCGAGTAATGACGTCCTCTTTGACGCCTCCGAAATCCATTTTTACCATTTTTATGATACCTCAGTCACTCCATTTATCAGATGGGATAATTAAGAATTATGTTGGTAAATCCTGCGATAATTATGGGTCAAGGTGCAAGCTACAGTTAACTTGCGCTTAAGACGTCGGCAACTCCATTCTGTATTTTGTTCCTTTGCCAACTTGTCTCTCAAATGTTATTGTACCCTTCAGAGCCTCAACTAATCGTTTAAAAACAAGTAATCCTACCCTTGACCTTTCGATTTGGTTGCAGACATTGGAGTGAGGCTTGATGCTTTCAGGTATACCAACGTTTGTATCTTCAACTAATCAAAGAGTACGTAGCATCTCTTTTTGTTTCTGGAAAGCTGTCGATTATTTTATATATTCTTACTAATCAAATAAATGATAGTTGATCTGATGCAAAAAAATACTTCCGCTACTCTAAGATATGCAAATATTTTACTTTTCATTTTAACCATAATAGTAAACAGTATTGCTGGAAGCACTACTCTAATTGGTGGAAGAGACACCGCTACAGTCTCGAATAATAATCCTACGCTTATTACTCCTGCTGGTTACGTTTTCTCCATCTGGGGTATCATCTACATCCTGCTAGGCGCCTTTGTGGTTTATCAGGCATTGCCTAGAGAACGTGGTAGTGATTATCATGGAAAAATAGGTTGGCTATTTGTCTTCAGCAGTCTAATAAATATCGCTTGGATTTTTGTTTGGCAATTTGAAAGCTTAATTCTGTCAGTTGTCCTAATTTTTGCGCTATTGCTTAGCTTAATTGGTATTTATTTACGTCTAAACATCGGCCGTTCAAAGGTGAAAACCAGTGAGAGACTTGCAGTTCATCTTCCGTTTAGTGTCTACTTGGGGTGGATAACGATTGCTTCAATAGCTGATGTTGCTATCACTTTGACAGCTTACAACTGGAATGGCTTTGGGATTAGTTCTGAAACTTGGGCAATAATCGTTGTCGCTAGTTGCTTTGGTTATAACTATGCTTATGCTAGGAATTCGTAAAGATGTAGCCTTTGCTTTAGTGGTTATTTGGGCTTTAGTCGGTATCGGTGTAAACCAAACCAACCCAAACGTTGTGCTCACCACTCAAATAGGTGCAATAATCTTGGCAGTAGCCACGATAGCTATAGTAATGATCTTGGTGGCAAAAAGAGGAAAATAAAAAAAACACTACTTTTCAAATTTCCGCTAACCCCTGAAGAACGCAAATTTACACTTACAAAAGCTACGGCAAACCCAACTTCTTGTCCCTAATAATTATCCCAGCATTTTCGATGCTAATTAAGAATTATGTTGGTAAATACTGCGATAATTATGGTACATGCCCATCAGATGCAGTTATGGTGGTGGTTATTTAAAATTATGTCTTTTTTTGGAGTACTCTCACAGCAGTGATTGCAACGATAATTACAATCGTTCCTAAAAATGCCAAGATGGCAATATTCACCCAATCTAGCGATAATGTTTGTTTTTGATTTGGCGATATTATTGAGACAGGAGAAGAGTTTACGAATGATTCACCAAGACTGAATGTGACTAAGTGTTTGCTGTGATGGTATGTAAAGGAAAGAAGCCAACAGTCACTTTGAGTTTGAGTAGTATAGTCCACTTGGTTGCCGTCCAGGTAAACTTTAAGACTGGCAATATCATTTAGCAGAGATTTGGGAATGTAAACATTAACATACCCCGTTGTTCCAGCGTCTCCAGAAACGCTAAAGCTCAATTCTTTGCTTGCTGAATTAAAGGATAATTCTGTGATGGTTGAGTTTGAGGTTACGGCGAAAACGCTCTGCTCCACAAAAGGTTCTATAGCAAAGTTGACGGTGTTGCTGGTGCCTAAATAATTGTCGTTGCCTTTGTATACAGCTTTTAGTAGGTAATTGCCTGTGACTGTTGGCAGCCATAGAGCTGAGTAGCTACCATCAGAATGAGTATTTAAGAGAGTGAGGTCTTGCCAAAAATCTCCACCAGTCACGCTATAAGAAAGATAAATTGGTGCACCAGATATGCCTGCTCCATCGAAGGTTAATTGACCGTTGATTTTGAAAACGTTAAAGCCAAATTGAGATTGGGGACTTATGCATGAGGTGGTAAGTGCCGGTGTGCGTATAGCATTTGCGGAAATTGAGAAATCGTCTATTAAGTGCATGTTGCTTCCTGGTCCTCCTGTGCCTGCACTGAATCCAAACCCATCAAAAGTTCTGTTTAGAGCCCCGCTCCATTGGAGCACCACTCCTTGGTCAACATAAACACTAACTGAAGATCCTTGAACATTTATGGAAACTTTATGCCAATTACTGTCTGCAACTCTTAAATCGTCGACGTAGGCTATGTGATTACCTGAAAAGCCTTCAATTAATCCAATGTGGTTGGGGGATGGATCTCCTTGGGGATTTTGTTGGCCTCCTTGGATTTGCTGGAAGTCACTTACCCAGTTTTGCCATGCATCGAATTCTATTCCATATCCAGGAACAATATGGCTCACGGAGTTTTCTTTGGAGATAAAACCTAGACTTCCTCCCGTATCTATTGATGAATATTTTTGTTTGTAAAAGAACATGGTGAAGCCATCTCCTTGGTGGCTACCGCCTTCAACTTTGTAACGGAAATTAGCGGTGAAATGGCCTTGGATGGGAGTTTTGAAAAAGGCAACGCCGCCTGTAAAATATTCAGCTTTAGTTAAAACCATGTACTTGTTTGCGTTGTCTCTGTATGCACTTCCTAAATACTGCCATGAACCTGAATCTGTACTAAAGTCATCCGAAAATGACCCCGTCGACTGTTGAGCTTTTGCTGGTTGAAAGGCAAGTTCAAGATATATTGCACCTGTTAATAAAAAAACCAGAAAGAATACGAATGTCCAGCTTTTTTTCATATTTAGTTGTTAGGAATAGAAGGTGATAAAAGGTTTCTCGTCAAAGTTTGTTGACTGATTTTAGTCAAGATTTCTGGACTAACACTACTTATCACTAAAAATTTGGGAAAAAAACTAATTTTGTTTCAAACTTAGCAACAGTAAAGCGCTCTCTCCTTTTTAGCCCAATGTTATTAAAAAAAAGAAAAGTTAACAAGAGAAGAAGAAGAGCAAATTTTTCAATCTTCTTCTTTGACCTCCAAAACTTTTGGTACATAGATTTCTTCTTTTGAAGTCAAGGTAGGAGCTGTCGTTCAACTGAAATTTCACCTTGAAAAACTAATACCACTTTGAAATTCATTGTTTAAAACAATCTCGTTTGAAGTAGTAGTGCAAATGTTTTTGCGAAGCGCTCTAATACTTCTATAAGAAGAAGGTAAAATCGCCTTCCAAAATATTTGGTCTTAATCAGTCGTTATTTTAGTTTGTCAAGTAAGTGAATTCGGGATGGAAGTGAGGGTAGGTGAGAATCACCCTCTAATTTGGAAAATTAAGAATTATCCTCATTCTAGGCTACCTGATACTTTGGAGGGAACGTAAACCACTTAAACTGTTGCTTGCAATTACAACTTATGAGTCAAAAATCGTTGACTGCTGAACTTGTAGCGCCATGTGGTATGAACTGTGGAATCTGTAAAGCCTATCTTGCTTATTCACGTGGTGTTCCCTACAAGAAAGGCGAAGTATCACACTGCTCAGGCTGCCTTGTAAGAGATAAGAATTGTGCGTTTATCAAAAGAGACTGCGAAAAACTAAGAAAAAAACAAATCCGTTTTTGCTATGAATGCATCGATATGCCGTGCAAAAAATTAGCCCACTTAGATGAACATTATAGCGCGCGTTATGGCATGAGCATGGTTGAAAACCAAAAAATGATTCAAGAAAAAGGTATGGATGAATTTCTTAGAAGTCAAGCTGAAAAGTATTGTTGTCCAAGTTGCGGTGACGTGGTTTCAGTGCACGATGGAAAGTGTTATGCTTGTGGTTATCAGGGCGAAAAGCCCATTAAAAGAGTTGGCAAGTCTCAATGGGATAAGTATCGATGGGTGCCCAATCGAAAATAGACTATTTGCTCCGTGTAATCTATCCTCACTCTATTGATTTACAAAAGAGCAGCATTGACTACTCAGATGCAACTAACTTAAGGAAAATCGCCTTTGCCGCGTACAGTCTGTTTTCTGCCTGCTCATAAATCACCGATTTTGGGCTCAAGATTGCTTCTGTGCTTATTTCGTATCCACGGTGGATGGGCATGTCATGCATGATGAATGCATTGCTGTCCTTTAGCAGTCTTTCGTTTATTTGGTATGGCGTCATGAGTTTGATGCGTTTCTCTTTCTCTGCGGCAAACTTGGGATCTGTGAAAAACTCCATGTCAATCCATGTGTCAGTGTAAACAAAATCTGCATCTGCAACCGCCCTTTTAACATCTAAAGTTGATTGCCAAAGTCCAGTTTTTTTAGCTTCAGAAAGTAACTCATCATCTCTTGCCGCTTCATTAAAAATTGGGGTAACGGTTGTCAGTTTGACGCCTGTTTTTGTGCAGCCTTCAATTAACGAGTTGGTTACGTTATTATGGACACCGATGTAGACGACTTTTGCGCCTTTAAGTTTGCCATGTTTTTCTTTAATAGTGATTAGGTCTGCTAAGGCTTGACTTGGATGATATTTTTCATCGCACCCATTTATTACTGGAACACGGGACGCTTCGGCCATCTTTAGCAAATCTGAATCACACAGCAACCGTGCCATAATGCACTCAACATTACGGGACAAATATTGAAGCTCATCAGAAATGTCTGCCAAAGCAAAATTGGTTGTTCGCCAATCAATAAATAAGCCATGTCCACCTAACTGTGTCATTGCAACTTCAAAGGAAACCCTTGTTCGAGTTGAAGTCTTCTGGAAAATTAATGCTGCCGATTTGCCTTCAAACGTTTTGAGGTATTTCTTTGGGTTACCTTTAACTTCAATGCCTAAATCAACGAATGCGCTAAGCTCTTTGCCGTTTAACTCTTTGAAATTAATCAAATGCATCTTTTCAGTGCCTTCAATTAGGCTTGACTTAATGTGTAATAATAAGCTTTATGCAAAAACTTTTTCCACTACAAACATGCACACACTAAAGGAGAACTTGAATGATTCTGATAATAGCTTCAGACAAGGACATTGCAAGCTTAAATATCAAAGAACAAATCCTAAAAAACTACCCTTTTAATGAGACTTCAAATAACTTTCAGGAAAACCCAATTTACATAGCGAAAATTTTTGATCAAGAAGTTACTTTGATAACTCTCAAGGAGGAATCTGTAAAAGCACAGAACCTTCCCGAAATGTTTCCAAACGCAAATCTCATGGTCTTTATCTCGCGCCACAGCAGTCAAAGTGGCAAACCTACGCTGTCCGTTCATGCACCTGGGAATTTTGGCGAGGCTGAACTTGGCGGATTGCCCAAAACACTCTCGGTTGCTCCCGCCATGGTCATGCAAACAGCTTTGAAAGCGCTTTTGCACTACAAAGAAGCTTTTTGTCTTGATTATGAAGTTTCTTTTGAGTGCACTCATCATGGTCCAAGCCTAAACATTCCTACAATGTTTGTTGAATTAGGTAGCTGCTCTTTGCAATGGAGCGATTCTAAGTCAGGAGAAGCTGTTGCCCACTCGGCAATTTCAGCTATAAACAACTTTACAGTATCGAAAAATTCGGCTGTTCTGGGTATAGGTGGCACCCACTACAACCAAAAATTCACGCTTATGACCTTAGTTGGCGAAGCGACGTTTGGGCATATGATCCCAAAGTATGCTGTACACCTTTTGGACTCTGAAATGCTCTCTCAGTGTGTAGAGAAAACTTTGGAAAAGGTGCAGTTGGCAATTTTGGATTGGAAAGGAATTATAAGCGAAGACAAATCCAGACTTTTAGCAGCGTTGGAAGTTGCTGGATTGCCCTATAAGAAAGTTTAAGCAGCTCAAAGCAACATTTAAAAGAGTTACTCGCGTATTTTTTAAACTAAAATGTTACAGTAACATTTATTATATATTAGTGAAATCTTGAAGGTGCGGTATATATGGGTATAAAAGATTGGTTAACGCAGGCAGGAAGAACCTTAAAGCTAGCCGTAAAACCGGGACGTGAAGAGCTTTGGCTCTCTATAAAAATTAGCTTGTTAGGTATCGGTGCAGTTGGCTTAATCGGATTTGTAATTAAACTCTTATCGTACGCAACAGGTGGCGCAACTTCTGGCGCAGCCGCAACAGCTTAAGGAAGCCTGAGTATGGAAGACAAGAAAGAGATAAGTCAAGTAAAGATTTTTGTTGTAAAAACAACAACAGGTCAAGAGCGAAACGTAGCGCGTCTAATCGCTTCTAAAGTTGAGATGGCTCATATTCCAATAAAATCTCTTCTTGTACCAGACACACTTAAAGGATATGTATTCATAGAAGCCGATGGACCACACCTGATAGAAGAAGCAATCACAGGTGTTAGACATGTACGATCCAGAATCCCTGGGCTCGTGAGCTTCGCTGAAATAGAACGGTACATAGTTCGAAAACCAGTCATGGAAGATCTTAACGAAGATGACGTTGTAGAAATTACTGGTGGACCCTTCAAAGGTATGCGTGCTAAAATCACACGCCTCGACAAGTCAAAAGGAGAAGTTACCCTCGAATTGCTTGAGGCAACCTTCACTTTGCCCATCACAGTACATTCAGACTATGTAAAACTAGTTGAAAAAGCAAAATAAACGGTGAAAAAAAATGGTAGATAAAAAAGTTGTAGAATTAATTGTCAGCGGCGGACAAGCCAATGCAGGTCCACCATTAGGTCCAGCTCTTGGTCCACTAGGCGTAAACATAGTGGCTATTGTCAACAAAATCAATGAAATCACAAAAGAATACGCTGGAATGAAAGTTCCAGTAAAAATTAGCGTTGACACTGAAGATAAAACCTTCGAGGTAACCGTTGGCACCCCCACGGCATCCGCACTTATCGTAGCCGAACTTAAAGTTGAGAAAGGCTCAGGTACACCCAACACTGTCAAAATAGGCGATTTAACAATGGAGCAGATATTGAAGATTGCAAAAATCAAAGGTCCTCAACTTTTATCCCCAACCGTCAAGAAAGCAACTAAAGAATTGCTCGGCACTTGCGTAAGCTTAGGCGTTACAGTTGAAGGGAAAGACCCTAGAGAAGTCCAGAAAGACGTTGATGCTGGCAATTACGAACAACTATTCGGTACTGAACAATGATAAGCGAATATTTTTATAATGGGTTTCAAATCTCTCAATGGCACGAGGCTTAAAAATGCCCCTAGACAATAAGACTATAGCAGAAGGAATTAAACAAGCAAAGGCAAAGTCTGGACAGAAAAAATTTAACCAGACTGTAGATTTGATTCTCGACATCGTCGAGATCGACATGAAATCGCCAGAAGGCAAAATCCAAGAGGTTGTAGAACTTCCACACGTAACGGGCAAACCTAACAAGATTTGTGTTGTTGCTTCAGGAGGAGACTTCGTTATGAAAGCGAAGAACTCTTCAGCTGATAAAGTTCTGGAACGCGCAGACTTAGATGCGTTAAACGGCAAAAAGAAAGAACTACGCAAACTCGCAACCGAATATGATGTATTCATTTGCGAAGCACCCTTAATGCCGCTTGTAGGCAGAACACTTGGTCCAGTTTTAGGCCCAAGAGGAAAAATGCCCATTCCAGTTCCACCAAACGCTGACATTACAGCCCTAATAAACAAGCACCGAAAGACTGTGGTTGTGCGTATGCGCAGTCAACCAATCATTCAGGTTTCCATTGGTTCCGAACAAATGAAAGATGAGGAATTAGTTGATAACACCATGGCTGTTTTACGTGTTTTAGATGGAAAACTAAAGCGTGGATTGAAAAACGTAAAGTACGCTTTCCTCAAGACATCCATGGGTGAACCAGTCAAAATTAAAGCTTAAAAGAGAAGAAGAACTATGCCGTCTCAACAAGTATTAGAAGCAAAATCAACCGAAGTAGAGTCAATAAAAGACATACTCAAAGAATACAAATCCATCGGTATCGCTAGCCTCAAGAAGGTACGTGCTTCCCAACTGCAAGAAATAAAGAAGACTATGGCTGGCAAAGTTTACCTACGCGTTTTAAAGAACACACTTATCAAAATTGCACTTGAAGAAATGGAAAATGAAGAGCTAAAGAAGCTTGAGAGTTACTTGGATGGGTCAAACGTTTATTTATTCACAGATCTCAATCCCTTCAAATTGGCTTTGCTGCTTGAACGCGGCAAAGTTAAAACAACTGCTAAATCAGGCGACATAGCTGCAATGGATGTAGTTATTCCTGCAGGAAACACAGGTCAACCTCCAGGTCCAGTTATCAGCCAACTAAACGCAGTGGGGTTGCCAACAAGAATTGAATCAGGCAGCGTTTGGATTAGCAAGGACACCTTAGTTGTACGAAAAGGTGAAATCATAAACGAAAGGCTTGCAGGAACACTCTCAAAACTCGGCATTAAAGCAGTTGAACTCGGCATATCTATGCGCGCAGTTTTCGACAATGGACTAATTATTACTGGTGATCAACTCAAAGTTGACGTTGATGCAACACGCAAAAGCGTTCAAGCAGGAAACTCAGAAGCATTCGCATTGGCACTTGAAATAGGATATGCAAGCAAGGACACCATTAAACCATTGTTACAGCGAGCACACCAAAAAGCAGTCGCATTATCCGTAAGCGCGACAATACCTACAAAAGATACAATCGCAGATATCATCCGCAAAGCCAACTCCGAAATGACCAGCCTCAGCGGTGCAGTTGACAAAGTAAAGCCAAAAACAGCTTAAACTCAACTTTTTCATTTTTTAAGAAAAAGTATTTTTTATTAATTGTTTTTATTTGCTTTTTTTCGATAAGTAATAAGAAAAATGTTTTTAAAATTGAATTTGTTGGTTCTGGTTTGTAACCACATTATTTTATATCCTAAGTAAACTTTAATATTTGACAGGTGCGAGAAGACCGCCTAGAATAGTTAAGCAGGTCTTGTTGCCAACAAAGACAAGGTTTTTGCATTTTTCTCTCCTTACCTTATGTTGGCATGTTCTAGATCTGCTTAACTACTAATTCTAATTATTTCAGATAAAGAATTATTCAAAATGGAAAAATGATTTAAAGTTTCTTCGTCATTACGTATGCGTCTTCGCCATCAGAATAGTAGCCGTTGATTGTTCTTGTGACTTCAAAACCAAGTTTTTTGTAGAGTGTTATTCCTGATTCGTTTGTTACGCGAACTTCTAAGAAGCATTGTTTAGCTTTGTAGTATTCCATGCCTTCTAACGCTTTCTTGATTAGTGAAGAAGCCATGCCCTTGCGTCTGCTTAGGGGCATCACGGCGATTGAAACCACATGACCTTTACGTATTAAGCCTCCAAAACCATAATTTGACAATCCAACTTCAATGCGGCACATTATGTATCCTGAAACTTTTCCATTTTCTTCAGCTACAATGAAGGTTTCTGGGAACCGCTGGTGCAAATCTACAAAGAAGAAGTCGGTGTAGTTTTCTGGGAGGCAGACGCGATTGATTTGCATTACGCTCTGCAGGTCGTCTGGAACGAATTTTCGCAGCGTGAAGGTTTGTTGCATTGTTTCGCCTTAATCCAAATTTCAACGTTGAAACTTAAAGGTTACGCTTTAAGGGTTAAGCGCTCTCTTTTCAATTGGAATGGTTAGATCTGAATTTAGGTTTTTGTTTCCTCAGGCGTCTTGAACTCTGGCAACGTATAGCTGCCATATGGTATCGCCCAAACTCTGGAGGCTGAACCAGCAATTTTAAGTGCCTCTGCTAAAGCATCATTTACTGCTCGGGCAGTTTTAAGTTTAAAGATGCTTGTAGCATAATAATCCGGAAGGGAAGACACCAAAATTATCTGGTGATTCTGCAACGCCTTTAACAGGTAAAATGTTTTGTATCCGCCTAAAACAAAGTTGCGTTTTATTTCACGTTCCACGTTCTTGATGTCTGCTAATCGACTCATCCACTCGTAAAAAACTTGGTTACCGTGTCCTTCAGGACATTCTGCAACAAAAATTATTACCCCACCTCTTTTAACTGCATCTAAGGAATTATCTAAGCCTTTGTAAGCTTCATATAGGCTAATGTCGGATGGATGGCCGCCTGAACTAACCACTATTATGTCGGCTCGTCGATCTACATTTACACGGTACATTTCATCATAGAGTTTCACTGCTTCCAAAAAAGCTGCTTCCAAATCCCCTGCAAAAGCTCTTACTACTTCGCCTTTCCTGTTTGCAACAACATTAACGATAAAGTCAACTTTAGCTAGTCTTGCTGCTTCAGTCATATCTACATGTACAGGATTGTCCATTAAATTTCCTGACTTCGCATTTGCACTTACTAGCATGCTGTGATTTTGCTTTATGGTTTCTTCACCACAAATTCCGGGCAAAACACCCTTCCTTCCCCCGCCATAACCCGCGTAATAGTTAAGGTCAACATCCCCCAAAAGGATCTTAACATCAGCTTCCATAAATACTCTGTTCACGAATACCTTGTTGCCATGTGTCTTAGTTGTGCCCACATTTACAAGGTCTGCCGCTCGAGAGTTGTGACTGACAGTTTTCACTCGTTTTAATGCTTCTTCACCAATAAGTTTCGCTGATTCTTCTGGTTTTATTGCTGCATAGGTTCCGCAACCAAAAACAACTGTTACGTTTTCATCCTTTACCCCTGCCCCATTGAGTTCAGCAAGGACGGGTAGAAGTAGGATTTCGCATGGCGTTTTTCGGGTAGCAACATCCACAACAATTGCCACTTTGCTTTCTGGTTTAACAATCTCGCATAAACGTTTTGTACCCGTGACTTCTTTTAGGGCACGCTCAACCTCTACCTTCGCGTCTGCCGCGGCAGGCTGCTCTTTTGGCTCAATTGTGCCAAGCAAGTTTCGGGCTGGAACACGAACACACACGTCGGTTTTTCCATAGGGAAGCCAAACATCAACCATGACGAGTCACGCTAACTAATTTACATGTACTCGACACAGGAACCTATTAAGCCTTATCAATTTTTATTCTTAAAAGAAAAAAGTGAAATTGTAACTTACTCATGTCGGGATACACAACTTCTTTTAAACGCAGCTTGCATAATAGTTCTTGAGGAATCAAGGCTATGTCCATTCAGAAAACGCCAGAAAAAAACAGCATACTCTTTGTATGGCTCAACAACTATGCTGGAATACTTCTAAAAACTCCATCTAAGACGCTTGCCATTGACCCCGTTGACGTTAAAGCTAAAACTCTTCAAAACGTCGATGCAATCCTGATAACCCACGAGCACTACGACCACCTCGACCAGCGCTTAGTAACTGAAATCCAAAAAGCCACAGGCTGCACAATAATCGCTGACGCTGCTTCAACCAAGAAGCTCCAACTTGCAATTCCAAAAGACAAACTAACAGAAATTAAGCCAGGTATGGAAATCAAAATAGGCGAGGTCTCTGTAAAAGCTGAAAAAAGTAACCATCCGGCTCAAGCTCCTGTAACCTACATTATAACTAGTGAAGACGAGGTCAAAGTTTACCATACTGCAGATAGTTTGCCATTTCCAGAATTAGCTAAGCTTGGGCTAAAAGAAAAGTTTGACGTTGTTTTCTGCACAGTTGGTATTGCTCCAAGTTCAACTCCGCAGACAGGTTTTGAAATTGCATGGTTAACTAAACCTCAAGTTGCAGTACCTTATCATACAGCAACCGTTACAAGCCAAAAAGAGTTTGCGGAACTGTTAAAAAAGGAGTTGCCGAGAACTGCAAGCTTGATTCCTGAACAAAATAAAATCTATCAGGTCTCAAAGAGGAAGTGAGGATATGAAAAATCAAAACACAAGCTTATCCCCGAAAGAGCGCATGGCTAACATACTGTTTAAAGTTGATGCTGTAAAATTTGGTGTTTTTAAACTTTCAAGTGGCAAAGCCAGTCCCTACTATATTGATCTCAGGGTAATTCCCAGTTTTCCAGATGCATTTCACGAAATATGCGAATCCTACGCCCAATACATTACTAGTCAAATTGGGATTAAAAACTTCGATCGAATCGCTGCGATACCAATAGCTGGAATTCCTTTTGCATCTCAAATCGCCTATAACCTCAACAAGCCTTTCATTTACGTTCGCAAAGGCATTCACTTAAGCGGCAGAGAACGAAGGGTTGAAGGCGTCTTGGCTTCAGGAGACAAGGTTTTACTAATTGACGATTTAATCACAACAGGTATAAGCCTCAAAGAGTCTGCTGACGCAGTAAGAGCTGAAGGAGGCGTCGTTTCTGAAGCGGTTGTTTTCATGGACCGCGAAGAAGGCGGAAAAGAACTTCTTGAAAAAAGCAGAGTAAAACTTCATTCGGTACTTATTATAAGCGAAATTGCAAAAAAGCTCTATGAAATGGATGCCATTGATCATGAAAGCTTAAAAACTATTCTAAAACAAATAAAAAAGACGTAGCAACCGTGAATTATTCGTAGAAGATTAAACCGGTTTCTTCAAGTAGCGTATGCAATTTTTCCACTGCATCATAAACGTCTTGTTCTTTTTTTGCCCCAGTGCAAACTAGTTTTCCGCTGGCAAAAAGAAGAATAACAACTTTCGGCTCCGCCATTCTGTAGATCAAGCCTGGAAACTGTTCAGGCTCATACATTGCGTGCTCCAGAGTGTAGGCAGCTTTTTCTAAGTCAATTAATCCTCCCAAAATACCTGAAGCCACTATATTTTGAATTTTCATTTCGGGTTTACTGATTATAATTATGCCGCCTTTCTTGAGTTCCTTAACTACTTTCATAACCGCTCTCTTGGATTCCTTCTCAGATTTAGCGCCTGTACAAACCATTTTCCCCGAACTGAAAATTAAAGTCGCCGTTTTCGGCCGTTTTAAACGAAAAACTAATCCTGGAAACTGTTCAGGACGATATTCTACACCTGGGTAACCTTTAACGACAGCGTTCAAATCGACTTTCTGATTAAGTGTTGCAGAAGCGACCACGTTTTCAATGCTTAATGTAGCTTTAACTTTTGGCATTCAAATTCCCTCGTGCAAATATCGCCTTTCTTGATTGTTCATTTATCAAAGGCTACGTTTATAAAGACATCTATGAGTGGCTGTTTTACTGATTTGTTTCACCGTTTTTTTCTTTTCTTTGACTAAACGAAAGATGAACTCGCTGTTTAAAGTTGAGGAAAAAAAAGAAAAAAGAGTGCAAATACGAATGCTTTTTTTGGGTAGTCGCAGGGTTAAATTTTTTGTTTACTTAGCACTTCACGGAACACGTTGCCACATTTTGTTGGACATTCGTAGAGTCCGATTTCTAGTTGCATACGTTTTCCAGCTTTATCTGGGCGACCGGCCATTTTCCATGACTTCTTTGGCTTTGCTACTTCTGTACCACATTTTGGACATTTAGCCATTTTATTTTATCTCCTTGATGTTTCCATGCTTTAACATGAATGAATAAAAAACTTTCCATAACAATCCCATAGATATTTTTCCGTTCAACATTGTAATTAAACATTTTTTTGTCAATTACTTCCAAGCACAGTACGAGAAGTGTCGAAAGCACCAGATGAATGTTTAGATTTTCGATTGGAAAAATGCCATTTAATCACAAATTAGTCAAAATATTGTTAAAACCCTGTGTTAATGGTGGATTTTTATCCCAACTTCTTTTATAGCTGAATCCAAGTTTAACTCTTAAAAGTCGAGGTTAAATTTTGCAATCCACTTCTGATAACGCTTTTGAAATGCTCGTTAAGCCAGTTCGAAGGCTCGTTTTGCAGAAAGGATTTGCTAAACCCACCGATCCTCAAGAAAAAACTATCCCGAAAATACTTGAAGGCAAAAATGTTCTATTGATCTCGCCTACAGCGACTGGAAAAACGGAAGCTGCTTTTTTACCTATTTTAAGTATGCTGATGCAGCTGCCCAAGACACCGGGCATAAAAGTTTTGTATATTACGCCGCTTCGGGCTTTAAATCGAGATTTGCTTGAAAGGTTGCAATGGTGGTGCAACAACCTAGACATCAAATTGGCTGTAAGGCATGGCGACACTGAGACTAAAGAGAGAACTCGTCAATCCCAATGTCCTCCAGACATTCTAATAACAACTCCTGAAACCTTGCAAGCCATACTTACAGGTTGGCTGCTACGTCAGAGTCTGCAGAGCCTTCGATGGATAGTGATTGATGAAGTTCATGAGTTAGCCGACAGTAAACGTGGAAGCCAATTATCCTTAGCGCTTGAGCGCATCAGAGATTTAATCGGCAAAGACTTCCAAATGATCGGGTTATCTGCCACAGTTGGTAGCCCAGAGAAAGTTGCTCAATTCCTTGTCGGCAATAAACGATCTGTCGAAATCATCCGAGTGCCAGTTGCTAAAATGGTGAAGCTGCAAGTTATCTATCCAAGACCAAGCGAAGAGGATGCCCAATTCGCTTCAAAAATATACACCCATCCAGAGGTAGCATCAAGATTACGCATTATCCGAGACTACATGACTAAACGCAAATCTGTTCTCCTTTTCACCAACACACGTTCAGTTTCTGAGGTCTTGGCTTCACGTTTCAAAGTGTGGGATGCAGATTTTCCAGTTTCCATTCATCATGGTTCTTTAACGAAACCTTCGCGCCTTGCCGCAGAAACAGGACTTAAAAAAGGAGCTCTAAAAGGACTAATAGCCACTAGCAGTCTTGAACTCGGGATAGATGTCGGAGCAATAGACCTTGTGATTCAGTACATGAGTCCAAGGCAGGTTTCGCGTTTAATCCAGCGGGTTGGTAGAGCTGGACACACTTATGGTGATTTGTCTGAAGGAATTATTATTGGGATGGATTCTGATGATACCCTGGAGGCCTTAGTTATTGCCCGTCGTGCTTTGGCGGAAGAGCTTGAGCCAATGCAGATTCCTGACAAACCCTACGATGTTTTAGCTCATCAAATCGCAGGATTGCTTCTAAAAAATCGACGCTTAGCCTTCAACGAAATTTTATTGTTTGCACAGAACGCTTCACCATATCAAAACCTGACATTGGCTGACGTGGAGAAAATTCTCAAGTACATGCATAATCGTTTTCCCCGTTTAGCTTGGGCATCGTTTGAGGACCAAGTGGTTTTAAGACCACAGCGGACAAAGGCGTTGTATGAATATTATTTTGACAATTTATCCATGATTCCAGAAGAGAAACAGTTCCTTGTAATTGATGAGTCAATGGATTGTTCCATCGGTGTGTTAGATGAAGCTTTCATGGCGGAGTATGGCAAGCCAGGTACAAAGTTTATCATCCGTGGCAGCCCATGGCAAATAATCCATACAACCGAAGACAAAGTTTACGTTCGCCCAGTTGACGATCCAACAGGCTCGATACCAAGTTGGATAGGCGAAGAAATACCTGTTCCTTATGAAATTGCCCAGGAACTGGCCGAAATCCGCGGGTTTGTAGAGGAGAAATCACAAAGTGGCTATTCGGGCGAACAGATTAGTAAATTACTTTCTGAGCGTTACCCTGCGGATAAAGAAACAATTCAGCATGCGTTAGAAGAGACCTTGGAGCAAGTGCACAGTGGCTTTCCAGTGCCTACACCCAAACGAATTGTGGTAGAGGATTGGAGCGAATTCGTTATAGTCCATTCAAATTTTGGATCACTTATTAACCGAGCCTTGGCCCAACTTTTAGGACAAGTTTTATCTGATAAACTCGGCCGTGGCATAGTTGTGCAGCATGATCCATACCGCATTTTCGTTCAAACAATGGGCGCAATGACTGCAGAGAGACTTGTTGAAGTCGTAAAAGAGGTACAATGCATGAGTGAACAAGTAATCCGAAACACACTCACAATTTCAACAGTCAAAACAGGGTTATTCAAACGACGAGTTATTCAAGTAGCTAGGCGTTTTGGGGCATTAAAGAAGTGGGCTGACTTTAGTAACGTAAGCATCCAAAAATTGATTACAAGTTTTGAAGGAACCCCAATTTACGAAGAGGGGCTCAAAGAGGTTTTTTCAAAAGATATCGACGGGGATGGGCTTGTCATGGTATTAGGACGGCTTCGCAACTGTGATGTTCGGCTACAGGCAGTTCAAACAGGCGGCAACGCGACACCGGTAGCTAGAGTTGGAATTGAACGGGTAAGTATGAAGACAGACCTTATCCCACCCGAGCAAATGCGCGCAGTCCTAGTAGAATCTGCCAAGGCAAGGCTGTTGAACGAGACAGGCAACTTTGTATGTGCAAGTTGTTGGGACTACATGGAGATGATTCGCATTAAAGATCTCCCTGACAAACCTAAGTGCCCGCGGTGTGGATCTTTTGCCATTGGAATGTTGAAAGTTGATGAGGAGAAAGCTATGGGACTTGTTGAAAAAAGGGGTGAAAAGTTGGCTAAGAACGAGGAGAAGATGCAACTGCACGCGAAACAATCTGCCGTTTTAATTGAAAAGTACGGTAAGCCTGCAGCGGTGGCATTGAGTGCAAGAAGAGTTTCAGCAGCTGATGTCGTTTTGGTTTTGGAGAGAGAACCCAAGCTATCGGATAAATTTTATGAATTAGTCTTAGAAGCTGAACGTAAGGTGCTTACTAAACGATTCAGATAAGAACTATCCACTTTGTTTTGTGGTGGTCCTATTAACTGGTAATACGTCAAGCTTTTAAGCTTAAAGCTTCTTAGTTTTGCTATCTGTTCATCTGGCTCACAGGGGAAAAAAGTTTGGAAATAAGTCGAAAGAATCTACGCAACGAAGTTTTGGAACGAATTAAGTACGTTAAAACCTGTGTTATGGCTAGGGAACTTTGTTTGCTTGTTCGCACTAATAGGGCAGTTCTAGAACCTAAAGACGTGCAAGACGTTTGCCAATACATCTCAAAACTATGCAAAGAAGAAGGTTGCACAGAACCCAGCGAAATGTGCATAAAAGCTGCGAGTGCTGTTGGTAAAGCAGATGAAGAAAAATATCTCGACTTATGCGCTCAAAGTTGCGTTAAATGTGGAGAAGCAAAAAGACCTCAGCCAAAAAAAGATGCTTATGTGGCATAACAACATGAATTCCCCTCTTTTGAAAAGAAGGAAAAACTGAAAATGTTTATTGCGCCCTTTGTTCCTAGCCCACAAACCGTCGTAGAATATATGCTTAAATTGGCTGACTTGAAAGCTGGTGAAGTCCTCTTTGACATGGGTTCTGGCGATGGCAGAACTGTTATTATGGCGGCGAAGACTTTTGGTGCACGCGGTGTCGGTATTGAATTGCGTGAAGATTTAGCAAAGAAAGCAATGGGCAACATTCATGAAAATGGACTTGATGATAGGGTAACCATCATGAATGATGACATGTTTAATGTGAACTTGACTTCAGCCGACGTGGTTTACCTTTATTTGACGACAAGCGCCAACGAAAAAATAAAACCTAATCTAGAGCGTGACCTCAAAAAGGGTGCACGTGTGGTTTCTCACGATTACGAGATTATTGGTTGGCGACCGGCTAAAGTTGAAAATTTCTGTGAAAACCCTCAATTAGGGTATCCTTCACATACGATTTACCTCTACAAAAAACCGTAGTTTTCTCTTTTGTTTGCTGGAAAAGAATTTAATCTTCTGATGTTTTTTTGGTTCACAAAGAGTGTACCACAATAATGCAATATGTTCCATGGCAAAATATAGCTGATTGGCGTTGCAAAGCATGCGGTTACTGTTGCAAACTCTACAGTGTTGTTTTAGGCTTCAAAGAATGGTTAAACATCGCCAAATCTTTTGGCTCACAGACTACCGTAACAGGCTTAGATCACCTCTACATTAAACGCACGAGTGACGGTTCTTGCAGTTTTCTTTGCAACAAATCAAAAACATACTTCTGTGGCTTGCAAAGCATTAAGCCTGAAGCATGCAAAATTTGGCCGTTTAAAGTGTTATCCGAGCCTAAATACGGCGACCCTCACCAAGCTGCATATGACTATCATGGAATGCGTCTGTACGTTTACGGAGACGATATTTGCAACGGTTTGCGCTATGGAACTCCAACATGGGATTTTCGATACACAACCATAAAAGAATTCGCAGAACTCGCATTAGGCGTGAGGCAGATTCAATTCAAGACTACTCGAGGTAATGACCAAAAACAATGGGGGAGGCAGCTGTTCAAATAATCTGGTGATTTTCAAATGATTATTTATGAAACTTTCACAAAGGGATTGAATTAGTCTGACATTTTTTAGGGTTATAAAAAATAAAAAAAAAGAAAGTTATATGTTTACACTTAACTAAATAACTTACAATATACTTCTTGCATGTTTCTCAAAATGTCTAATCACAAAAATGCCTTTTCTTATATTCAATTGGAAAGTCTTTATCTGATAGTACAACCACAACATTCCAATTACGAGGATCTAGTATGTCTAAAACGAAAGTTGGCGTTTCAATGCTTTACTGTCTTGGCGAGCCATTTAACCGCATGGTTAAGCGATTAGGCGCCATGAATACTAAGTACATTGAGATTTTGGATGATGGTACATATGACTTGAACAAAATCCGCATCGCAACTCTCAAAGAGACAGCAAAATCATACAGCTTAGAATATTCTTTGCATGCACCGTTTGCCGACATCAACATAGCTTCTCCTGTCAAACCGATGTTGAACGCTTCGTTAAAACGACTCAAACAATCACTCCAAAACGCCAATGAAATGGATGCTAAACTATGGGTCTTTCACCCCGGTCAACGCACAGGAATAGGTCAATTTTATCCAGGAGCTGACTTCAAACAGATGTGCCAAAGCATCCAAGAACTTTACAAGGTCTCAGAAGAATACGGCGTAAACATTGCCATGGAAAATTTACCGGCCAAATACTGGTTTTTGATGAATACGCCTGAAGAATTTATGCGAATGTATAAAGAGACTAATCTGCCAATCGGCATTACTATGGATCTTGGACATGCTAACCTTGAAGGGCAAATCCAACCTTTCTTCAACTTGCTTGCTGACAAAATTACTCATATCCATGCTAGCGACAACGACGGCAGTGATGACCAGCACAACGGTGTTGGAGGTGGCAACATCGATTGGAACTGGTTTGCAGAGACTCTTAAGAAAAACGACTATGACAAAAAAGTGATTGTTGAATCTATGAATAATGTTTCTGAGAGCATTCAGAAACTAAAGCATCTACTCGCTTAAGGGTAACTCCAGCTCCATAAAATCTTCTGCAAGTACACTGTTTGCAAAAGTTTTTTTTGCTTGTTCTAAAAGCAGCTCTGCATTTGGGTATCGAGCGCTGATATGTGACAATACAAGCTGTTTTGCTCCAGCTGCCTTTGCTTGCCCAGCAGCTTGACTTGGTGTTGAATGCCCATCCAGACCTGCCTTCTCAATCAACGAATCATCAAAAGTGCAATCATGAATAACCAAATCAGCGCCCTCAGCAAACCCCGCGAAGGAATCAAAAGGTTTGGTGTCGCCTGTGTAAACGATTTTACGACCAGCCCTAAGAGGACCCATCACATCGCTTGGCTTGATCTTCTTACCATCTGATAAAGTGATTTCTTCACCTTTTTGCAGCTTAGACCATAACTCACCAGCCGCAACACCCAGCGCCAAAGCTTTTTTAGGATAAAACTTGCCCGGACGCGGTTTCTCTAAAAAAGAATAAGCATAACTCTCTACTGCATGGTTAGATTTGATTGCCAAAACCATGTATTCTTCTTGGTCGCTAACAACACCTTCTGAGATGATTTGGTTGATTTCAACGGGGTAATTTAAGCCGAAGTTGAGTGTTTCTTTTGTGCAGACCAAGAACTCTTTGAGTCCTTTTGGACCGTAAATCTGAACTGATTCTTTGCGATCCATTAGCGCCATAGTTTGTAAGAGTCCTGGCAAACCCAACACGTGGTCGCCGTGCAAGTGGGTGATGAAAATCTTCATTTTTCGGTGGAAACTAACTTTTGCTTGCATCATTTGGCGTTGGACGTTTTCGCCGCAATCAAACATCCACTGATCCCGAGGACATTGTACCACTACGGAAGGTAAACTGCGCTTTAAAGTTGGTACGCTTCCGCTTGTTCCCAAAAACACAATCCGTAAACTCATGCTATCACCTTTTCGAATACTGCAATTTCCCTCGTTAGGGACTGATGAATATATGCAAAATGGGATTCCACATGTCGATAACCAAGTTCTGTTCCTAAATGCGTTATGTTTAATGTTTTAGGGGAGGCTATACAAATTCTTTGTCCAATTCCCAGCAATTCCATCGAAGAAGCTAAAACATCTTTAACTAGTTGTTCGGTGGTCGATTTTAGTGTGCTTGATGAACGTCCGTACGGAGGGTCAGTTATGACGCAATCAACCTTGAAGAACGGAGGTTTCCGCGAATCCGCAAGTATCAGTCCTTCTGCAGAGATGTTAAAGAAACGTAAATTTTTTCTTGTACCCAAAATCATTCGTTTCTGGGCATCTACTCCGACTGCACGGCAGCCGATGTAACTGGCTTCAATGAGGGATGTGCCTGTTCCGCAGAACGGATCCAAAACTAGTGATTCAGCTTTACCATGTGCTAGATTAACCATGCAACGCGCCATCTTTGACGGCATCGCGGATGGATGAAAGAAGGGTTTTTTTCGTGGACGGCGTTCAGAGAAGGTCTTGCTGGTTATATCAGTTAATTTTAAACCTAAAACCAATTTTTCATCTGTTATTATTCCAATAAATGTTTTATCTGGATTTTTCAGACTGACTTTGGTGCCTTCAGTGCTGTTTAGGATTTGTTTGCCTAGTTTGCTTTCAAGATCCATGGTGTTTATGGCTTGGTCGGCATAATTTCTTATGCGATTAATTCGAACAACAAAACTTTCTCCGGGTTTGACGATGGCTTTGAAATCTGTTTCCGCTGCAGCTTTGGCTATGGCTACATTGGTTGCATCTGAAACAAAAAGTTCCAAAGCGCTAAATCGTGTATATGCCGAGCGAATCTGCACGGCTTGCACACTTTCTAATTCTGCTTCCAACCTTAGAATCTGGTCAAACTCTGAAATGCACTCATAGCTGTAGCCTTCCGCTTCCAAAATGGCTTTTACTTCAGCGGCAGGCATAGACTCGTTCTCGCCTGATAACAAAAAGAACAGTTTGGGCACTATTTCTGCGCCTTAAGTTCTTTACTTATTAGTGGTGCCAACGTCACCTTGCTCACATTGCCTGGAACACTGTCGGTACCAACGATTTCTTCGACACCTGCATCCAAAATGCGTTTTTCCGCGTCACCAATGAGTAAGCCGTGAACGCATCCGCAGAAGACATGTTTTGCTCCTTGTTCGTGAAGGATTTTTGCTGCGCCAACGATTGTTCCTCCTGTACTAATGATGTCATCGAGGATGATGACCGTTTGTCCCTTAACATTTAAGCCTTCGGCGGTCTGCACGGTTTGTCCAGTATAGCGGTCGCGGGTCTTACTTAGGTGCCCCAAATCGCCGCCTAAAACTTCCTGCGCTTGCTTAGCAATGTACATAGCGCCTTTATCAGGTGAAAGCGCGAATGCACCTTTGAATCCTTTTTTTACGAAGTATTCTGCTATGAGAGGAATTGCACTCAAACTTTTTGCTGGAAACGGAAACTGCGCTAGTGTTGGTTCCGAGTGGACATTCACTGTTAAGAACTCATCGATTCCAGCAGCTCCAAGCATTCGGGCAATGGTTTCGATGCTTATGCCTTCTCCTGCTAAGAACGTTTTGTCTTGCCTAGCATACGCTAAATATGGTACAATTCCAGTGATTTTTTTTGCACCTGCACGCCTCGCCGAATCAGCCAAAAAAGCTAACTGGAATAGCCTGCCATCCTGCATTGGCGGACAAGTTGTCTGAACGATAGCCACATCTTCACCCTGAACATTCCCGTCTAAACGCACGTAGGATTCACCGTCAGGAAAAATCTTAGAAATAACAGGTACATTTTGGAAACCTGTTTGGGCTGAAACTGCTTCAGCAAGCTCTTTCGATGCTGGACCAGAGATAATCTTCATTGTATTTGCCTCTTGCACTTTTAGATGCATGTTTAGGTTTTAAGGCTTTATCTTTAATAGTTTAAGCTAAACATTTTCATTTTCAATTTGCATAAACGATTTAAGTCTATATTGATTGTCTCTTCGAAGGTCAACCTCTATGGATACTTGGCGTTTAGTACCCTTAAAAATCAATAATGCTGCCATGAACATGGCAATCGATGAAGCAATCTTGAACGCAAGAATTTCTGGAACGGTGCCTAATACTTTAAGGTTTTATCGTTGGCAGCCTTCTGCAGTGAGCTTTGGCAAGAACCAGAACCCAGAAAACGAGATTTACCTGGATGCCTGCAAACAATTGGGCGTTGAGGTGGTTAGACGCATAAGCGGTGGTGGAGCCGTCTACCATGACTTCGAAGGCGAAGTAACCTATAGTGTAATTGCTCAAACAGCAGACTTCGGCATAGGCGACATAACTACTGTTTACTTCAAAATTTATGAAGCAATAACCGACGCTCTCCGTCTTATAGGTGTTCCAGCAGATTTTAGCAGTGGAGACGCTAAAAACTGCCCAAACCTAACCGTGAATGGAAAAAAAATTTCAGGGAGCAGCCAAACAATCACGCGAGGAATGATTCTTCAGCATGGGACACTTTTGCGAAGTGTCGCTTTGCCAAAAATGTTCAAGGTCCTAAAACTAAGAAATTTCAGTTGCACCCAGGCCGCCGACATCGCCAAACGCAAAATCACCAGTATTCAAGATGAGTTAGGAAACCGTGTTACGTCTGAAACAGTCGTTAACGCATTAATGCAGGGTTTTAAGGCAATTCTGAAAATCCAATTATATGAAGAAGAATTAACTCCAAATGAAGTGGAAACTGCAAATAAGCTCTACAAAGAAAAATACTCAACCAAAGAATGGACTTTAAGCGGCAAAACTTAAGGTTTCTCTTTGTGCCACCGAACACCTTGCGCAGTATCCTCAAGCACTATGCCCATGGCCTTAAGCTGTGACCTGATGGAGTCAGCTTCTTTCCAGTTCTTGGTTTTGCGGGCATCCTCACGTTTCTGAACTAATGCATCGATTTCTATGGGCAGCACTTCTTCAACTTCCACTTTCCCAATGACTCCCAAGACGGCATCAAATTTTATCATTACACCCCCGACTTCAGCAGCTTCGTCTTTGCTTACCATATTTGCATCCAATAGGTTGTTAATTTCACGAACAAAGTCGAAAAGGGATGCAAGTGCTATACCTATGTTTAAGTCATCATCCATGGAGCCGCCAAAGCACGCTTCGACTTTTCCGGTGAAAGTAGCGACTTTTCCTCCGCTTTCTTTGCCTTCCGCTTCATGTAAGCGCCGAACAAAATTCCGAAGCCTATCCACTGCACTTTTAGCTGCTTCTAAACCCTCAAACGTAAAGTTGAACTGTTGGCGGTAATGCGTGGACATTAGCAAATAGCGAATTGCAATCGGGTCGTACCCTTTGGCCAAGAGGTCGCGGAGCGTATAGAAGTTGCCAAGGCTTTTAGACATTTTTTTACTCTCAACCTGTAAATGCTCGTTGTGCATCCAATAATTAACGAATTTCTTACCTGTTGCCGCTTCAGATTGGGCGGTTTCGTTTTCGTGGTGGGGAAACATGTTATCGACGCCTCCACAGTGGATATCAAAGGTTTCTCCAAGATATTTCATGCTCATTGCAGAGCATTCTATGTGCCATCCTGGTCTCCCTTTGCCCAGTTCTGTTTCCCAAAATGCATCACCGTCTTCAGGTGTCCATGCTTTCCACAGTGCGAAGTCCTGTGCTTCCTCCTTGGCATATTCGTCTTGGCTTACCCTCGCACCAGTCTTCAATTCGCCAACTTTAATCTTGGACATTTTGCCGTAATTTGGGAATTTGCAAACGGAAAAATAGATCGACCCATCATCGCCTTTATAAGCGAAGCCTTTAGCCAGTAAAGTCTTGATTAAAGCAGCCATCTCAGGAACGTGATCGGTCGCTTTTGGATAAATATCGGCAGGTTCTATGTTTAAGGTTTTAATGTCCTCAAAAAAGGCTTTTACATAAAAATCCGTGAACTGCCTAAGAGGAATACCCTGTTTTTGGCTGCCTTTAATTGTTTTATCGTCAATATCAGTGAGATTCATGACATGAGTGACTTTGAAGCCACGCTGAACCAGCCAACGTTTCATTAAATCCTCAAACAGAAAAGCCCGAAAATTCCCAATATGCGCAAAATCATAAACCGTGGGACCACACGTATAGATCTTGATTTTACCCGTTTCTAATGGCTTAAAAACTTCTTTTTTGCGTGTTAAAGTGTTGAAAAAATAGATGCTTGACTGCATGGATGTCAATTTCTCAGCTCGAAGAAAATGTAATGACGAAATTATTTAAGCATTCCATTAGCCATCAAACCCTGCCTCTTAGTTGAAAAAGTCTCCTGAAATGTGAATAAGTTGCGGATATATTTTTGTTAATTCTGATAATTAAAAAAATGTTTATTAGAAAATGGGCAGGAAGCATTGGGGGGTTTCACGATTGGGCAAAGGTGAAAATTTTTCGATGCTTCCTGCTCATTGATTATAACAGTGTTATTTTATCTATAAGAGTTTTGCCCCTTACCTCTACGGGTTTATTGATCCATTTATAAAGGTGAAGAAGTTTTTCTGAGCACTTATTTTTTCTGTATTTCGCCTTTTAGGTAGGTTGTTAAAGCTTCTGTTACCTTGACTTCAATGGTTTTACCTAACAAGTTTTCCGTGCTTTGGATGGCTATTGGTTTGTAAGTGAAGTTGCGCCCTACCCATGAGCCTTCCAATTTGCCTTTTTCATCTATGAGTATTTCGCCGCTCCAACCAACCCAACGTAGGTTTCGTTCGGCTGAAAGCTGCTTAGCCAACTCTGCCGCGGCGGTGCTTCTGCGTTTGGTTTCTTCCTTATCCACCAAGTCATCTTTCATTCTGGCAGCTATGGTTTTTGGTCTTGCAAAAAATTTGGAAACATTAACTATGTCAGGTTTGACTTCTTCTAAGAGTTTAAGAGTGTTCTGGAAAGCTTCTTCTGTTTCGCCAGGAAATCCCACGATAACATCAGTTGCCAACGTTAATTTGGGAAATTCGTTTCTAAAAGTGTTGACAGTTCTTTTAAATTCTTCTGCAGTGTAGAACCTGCGCATGTATTGAAGCACAGTATCGTCGCCGCTTTGAACAGGCAAATGCAGAAACTTGAAGACTTTAGGGTTATCAAAAGCCATGATGAGCCGACTTTGCATTTCAGTTACCATGTTGGGCGTCATCATACCAACACGAATGTGAAAGTCACCCTCCACTTTAACCAACGCTACAAGCAAATCGGCAAGATCAGTGTATAAATCTCTTCCATAGCAAGCAGTATCCTGAGAAGTGATCCAAAACTCTTTGGCACCACATTGATAATCACATCGAACACGATCAACTACCTCTTTAATACTGGCACTTCGCAAGTGTCCGCGAGCCAAAATGACGCAACAATAAGTACAACTGCCCAAACATCCATAATTTACTGGCACTATACTTATGATAGGATTGGATTTTTTGGTTGGCAACTTCAACTGTGGTCTCTCTGTAATAGTTGAAAGAGTTGAAACTTTCTCACCTGCCAAAACCCTCTTTACTACATCAACGATTTCTCTGCCAAATGCTGGGCCAACGACACCATCAAAATGGGTTTCTCTCAATAAGCGTTCAAAACTTATTTTAGGTAGGCAACCAGAGACCACGATTTTTTTGTCTTTTGGTGCATGTTTTAAGACGTCAATTATCCGGTTTTCGGTTGGTCCTTTAACTGCGCAGGTATTGTAGATTATAACGTCTGCTTCAAGTTCGGAAACGGCTAATTGGAGTCCAGCTTCGACTAGGCAACCAGCTAAAATTTCTCCGTCTGCTACATTAGATGAGCACCCGAAGTTTCTAATGAAAACACGCCAAACCATGGAGATACCCACAAGTTAGTTGCTTTAACAAGGAATAAAAACATAATCCCCCTCATGCTTGAATTGACAGATGCTTGTATCATCCTTGATAAAAGGCTTATATATAGATGCACGAACATGTTTGAAACATATTTGTAGCATGATATATAGAACTATAACAGAGAAACATCGTTTAGTGATTCACTAACAAAGGAGCGTATCCTGAATGAAGCTAATAACTCTGTATTTACCTGAAACTTATATAAAAGCTTTGGACCAGCTGGTTGACGAGCGGTTTTATCCAAACCGTGCCGAAGCCATCCGCGTAGCAATTCGAGACTTGATCAGTGCTGAAGTTTGGAGGCGAAAGGGCGTTGACTAAACACCTCCACGAAGATGCTCTGAAGCTTCATCTATCGATTGAAGAAATCAAAGTTGAAGTCACACCAAAAATCATCGACAACACGCTAGTCCTTGGAGCACCCAGTGTTATAGGAAAATCAAAAGGAAAAATGAAAGTTAACAGGATGGTTAAAACCAAAGTGACAGTTAAAAAAAGCCGCTTAGAGAAAGTGACAAGCCACCTCTATGACCTTGAAGATAGTTGCGGACCCGAAAAAACGTTAAACATCGATTTGGGTCTATACCAAATGGAAGACTATTAAATTCCCCTTTTCCCTCTATTTTATTAAATTCTGTTTTAATTTTAGAAAAAGCTATTATTTATCCAAACACCAATTCTTCTGCTATGCCTAATGTCCTAACTCAAATCCGTTCTGATCTAAAAGCCACCACAGACGCCAAAACACAGAAGAGTTTTCAACGATTCTTTAAGGAACAAGTAAAATATTATGGAGTAAAAACCGACATTGTCGGAAAAATCGCAAAGAAATATTGGCCACGAGTAAAAACATTAGATAAAAAAGCAATTTTTGAGTTATGTGAAGAACTTTTACGATCTGACTACACTGAAGAAGCATTCGTAGTTTCTTTTTGGCTGCCAAACTACATTGACCAGTTAGAACCTGAAGATTTGGCAACTTTCAAAAACTGGATTGAACATTACATTAACAATTGGGCTAAATGCGATGGATTCTGCAACCACACAGTAGGAGATCTTATCCAGAAATATCCTGAAACAGTGAATGAACTTAAGAGCTGGGCAAAAAGTGATAACCGTTGGCTAAAGCGGGCTTCTGCTGTGACACTTATTGTTCCCGCGAAAAAAGGTTTGTTTCTAGAGGAGTCTTTAGAAATCTGCGATACCTTGCTAACAGATCAAGATGACATGGTTCAGAAAGGATACGGGTGGCTGCTCAAAGAGGAAAGCAGAAAGCACCAGAAAAAAGTATTCGATTACGTACTCAAGAATCACAAGAACATGCCAAGGACAGCACTACGATATGCTATTGAGTTGATGCCCAGAGAGCTTAAGCAAGAAGCTATGAAGAAAGACCTCTAATGAAGTTCAATTAGGGTTCAATCATCATCACTTTGCGTTTCCGACTCTAAGTTTATCCATATCAGCCTTCTTTAATAATGAAATAGTTATTTTTTTATTAAGGCCTTTTTTTCCAAACTTCACATTTACTACTTCAGATTTAGCATCCGAATACGAAGCAGTTAATTTAGCGGCAGTTTCAATCGCTGCCATTGTCTTGGGTCCTTGCAAAATAGTTGTTGGTCCAACAACGTCGATTGTTTCAAAAACGAAATCACTTGTTATTTTATTGTCAGTTAAAAACTTGTTTTCTATTTCATTTCTGCCGACAATTATCTTGTTTTTGCCAAACCTAAAATGCCTTCCAACCCTTAACAAAGCCACATCGACCATAGAGATGTGTTTTTTGTTTTCGAACAGGTCTCGCAACTTCTTACAATATTCTTCACAGGTTAATAGACATCCACCAGCAGGAGAAGGATAAACTTTAATTCCATATTCTTGAGCAAGCGCAAACTGGGGTTTTCTGGATCTGCCTTGAATACTTAGTAGCTTGGTTCGATCAACTAAACCTTTTTTTTCAGCAGCAGTTTCAGCTAGCAACTTCGCTGACAAAGGTCGTAAAAGTTTTCCTTTCAACCCTGATTCTTCAGCTATAACCTTTAATGCAGGACCATGTTGAGACATTGGACGTTCACCCAAAACTTCACCGGTAAAAATGAAGTCTGCACCGATTTCTTTCGCGTATTTTTTGGCTTTTTTTAGTATAAAGATTTTACAGTCGACGCATGGGTTTAGGTTTTTACCGTAACCATGCTTGGGATTACGAAGCATTCTCAGGTAATCCTGTTCTACACAGAGGACTTTTAGTGGTACCTTAAGTTGTTCTGCAGCTTGAGCAGCTTCACTTGACCCATCTTTTTTGGGGATTCCAAAAGGCGTTTTAATATTGAAAGTTATTACTTCGATGCCTTGTCGACGAATTAATTCTGTGGCAAGTATGCTGTCTAAGCCGCCCGAAAGTAAACTTATGGCTTTAACTCGAGTCATAACGCTGACATATTCTTTTGTCGCAAATAATAATTTACCTATTATAAACGTTAAAAAAACGTTTAGAGAAATAATCTTTATTATTGCTTCTTCAACATGAAAATGCATGATTGGTGTAGTCTTAGCCATAATTTCTGCTGCAACATCTGCTTTATCGGTGGTTATAGTTAGGAAATTCTCCAATCAATCAAGTGCCCTTAACATTAGTTTAGCGGTTAGTTGGGTAGGTATGTTGGTTCTCTGGCCGCTAGCAGTGGTATTAACTAATTTTTCGTTAGCTAATGTTGGTAGTATTCTTATTTTTGCATTAAGCGGAGTTTTAACGCCTGGATTCGTTAGGCTCCTGTATTATCAGGGCATGAAAAAGTTAGGTGCTCCAGTCAATTCATCTTTATTCGCGGTGTATCCCCTCTACACATCGTTCTTAGCGGTTTTGTTTCTTAGCGAGTTTTTAGCGCCAAGTAATTGGGCAGGTATCTTCCTGGTTTTCTTAGGTGGAATTCTTGTAGAATGGAGTTCTCGAGAAGTTGGCAATCTGAACATACATTCAAAAAAAGATTTGATTTATCCAGTGCTTGGTGGTTTGGCTTTGGCCGCTGGGAGTATATTGCGCAAGTCTGCTTTAATTCAATTTGATGCGCCTGTTTTTGGAGTCGCTGTTGCATATACTGCTTCTCTTTTGCCGTTTCTAATTGTGTTATCGACTTCAACCTCAGCTCGCAAAGAGCTGTCCTTGAAAAGAGATATGCGCTTGTTTTGGGTAGCAGGAGTAGGGCAAGCGATCACTTGGATGCTAAGTTTCTACGCTTTGAGCTTCGAGGGCGTTTCAGTAATTACGCCTCTGCTCTCGATTGAGCCTGTTTTTGTAGCGATATTTGCTTATTTTTACTTGCGAAAAATTGAGCATGTGTCCAAAAAACTTGTGATAAGTATCGTTCTAACAGTGTTGGGTGTAGTGTTGGTTACCGCAAAGATCTAGCTTCTTTGTCCATACTAAACAGAAGTATACAACCCATTTTGTAGAATAATTTAAAAAGGATTCTGTGAATAGTCCATCCTGTTTGTGGATAATGACTGAGGATTAATTGTGGACGTCAGCATATTTATTCCCGTTTACAAGGAATCCGATCAATTAGCAGGCATGCTAAACAAACTTGGGTCGCAGAATGTTTCGAAAGAAATTTTTGTTACAATTGACCAACCCACTGAGGCTTTCTGCGAAAAAATTAAGAGTCTTGAAGATGAAAACATTCAATTTATTGTTAACAAAGAACGTCTTGGAAAAGCCAACGCCCTAAATAGTACAGTCAAATTGTCAACTGGCAAAGTGCTGCTTTTCCTCGACTCTGATGTTGGAATACCAGCTGACCCTGATTACCTGCGAAAAATCGTTATGGAAATGCAGCAGGCTGACATATTGGACATAAAAAAGAAAGTAACCAAAGCCAAATCTTTTCTCTCAAAAATGGCATATTATGAATATTTAACATTCAACATCAGTTCTTGGCTCGCATCCAAATACATGCATAAATGCCCAGCAGTCAACGGCGCAGCTTTTGCTATAAAGCGAGATATCTTCGAAAAAGTCCATGGCTTCAGAAAAGTAGTTGCAGAGGATATCGATATTGCTACAAGAGCTTTTTTGGAAGACTGCAGCTTTGCTTACTCGCATGAAGTAGAAGTTGAAAACGAAGTTCACTCAAATTGGAAAAAGTGGTTTACGCAACGAAGACGATGGGCAATCGGTCAGGCACTTTGGCTTAAAGACTGGTATAAACCTTTAGCCAAGAAGTTTATTAAAAAACCTCAAATTGTCTTGCCCAGTTTATTCTTCTTATACCCCTCCATCGCCGTATTTCTTTTAAGCACAGTTATTCCAAGCGTATGGATGTACAATTCACTGTTAGTTTTTTCCCTGTTTTTGTCGATAAAATTTAATATTGCATTGCCAATTTTCCTCTTATCCTTGGCAACTGCAGATGTGCTAAAGATTTTGCTGATTTCAATGTCTGGGTTCGCTTTAACTGCGGCTGTTTTCTATGGTTTCTCAAGAAAACTGGGCTTTAAAATAAAAATTCATGAACTCTTTGTTTATTACTTCTTTTACTCCTCTATTTGGATGCTAATAATCGTAATTGGGCACATTCAAGTGTTGATTTTAGGTAAGAAAGTTGCTCCAGGTTGGAGAATATAATTTTAACAAAAACTTTTTTATACTATAGTTTTTGATAACTTGGAAATTATATTATAAAAACAAACGATGCTTAGTTTTAGTCTTTCTTCCATTTTGATGCATCGCGTAAGTTCTGCACTGGAGATTCAGTTGTGAATCCTTGGGTTTCCTGAGTTTTCTGTTTGTATTTTTGTTCGGCCACTTTAGCTTTGCATTCGTTACTGCTTAATTCAACGCTGTTTTCAAGTTTTCTAATTTTTCTGCCCAGCTGCCGTTGGCCTTTAGTAACTGTACATCTTCCCATTTTCTTCACTGATTATTTAAATTGTTCCCGTGTCATTTAGATTTTCGGTTTCAAAATTATTTTTTAATGTCCTTGTTTGTTAAAATTTAATTTATTTTAGAATCAAGGGGCACTTGGAAGCGTCAGAGATAAAAGCTCTTTTTGTTATACCTATTAATGGTAGTGGTAGTTTGAAGAATGATGTAGCAACAATAACTCAGAAAGTAACTATACCAAAAGTCTCTCCAAAACAGGTCTATGAAGCTTACGTGGACCCAAAAAAACACAGTGAATTCACTGACAGCAAAGCCACTGGCAACCCAGTGGTTGGCGGGAAATTCACAGCTTGGGATGGATATATCTTTGGCACATTTTTAGAGCTTGAGGAAGGAAAACGCGTAGTTCAAGAATGGAAGTCGACGGATTTTCCGGAAGATTATCCTCCATCAAAGTTGGAGTTGACTTTCCGTGCAGTGCCAAAAGGAACCGAAATAACAATGGTTCACTCGAACGTTCCCAAGGATCAAGAAGCAGAGACCGCTGAGGGATGGAGAGAATTCTACTGGGATCCGATGAAAGAATATTTCAAAACAAAAAAATAGGCAATAAATATCTGGATCAATATTTTGGGGGATCCCCAGCTTTATTTTTCCATAATTATAGTTTAGCTTACTTTAATAAGAAATTTTTTTATATTGAAGATTTTCCTTTTATTTATTATTATTTCTGTTAGGTGCTCTTATGACTCCAACGATAGTTTGAACTGTTTCTTCGCAAACCTGTGGTTTCCAAGTGCATATACCTTCGATAATTTCGTCAAGATAATGCGCTAATTCTTCGCTCTTGACTTCTTTCGCGCAGTCAACTTTGTAGAGGATTTCATCTTTTTTTCGACTTACAGTTATTGTTACTAAAACATTATCGTCCATAAATTATCAGCATATCCTCTAATAGTGCAATTTGGGTTTTAAGCTTTTTAGCCCCACTGAAGAATTTTGTTATATTCTGCTAAAATATTCTAGAGGAGCATACCAGAAAACTGAAATTGGTTTGTTGCACTCGGGATTATTGCATTTATAATTTTTCTTGGTAACTTTGTGATGAAAGATTTTCGGAATCGGTTTGGCAAATGAAAACGCCGAATGAAGTCTGTCTGGCGGTTCAATTTCGAGAATTTCAAAACAGAAGGGGCATTCAATAACAGCCATTCAAATGCTCTCCAATTAATAATAGAATCTTTACATTAAAAAAACTTGTCATTAAGATTAAAAACTATAGAAGATTTAATTAGATTACGTTTGCTTTTCAAGCGATATTCGGATTCAACTTTGAAAGTTTCTAAACAATTCTGTCTTTTTGTTGATATCGTTCAAGAACATTTAGGCAGATCAAATGAAACGGCACAAAGGCAACCAACTATTCAGATATTGCATCCTAAAAATTTTCCAGTATTCCGGATTCATAATTTACTTATTATCAAATCAATAGCTATTGGTCATGTTTAAATGGGCAATTAAGCAGGAGATAAATTGAGAATTAAAAGACAGTTTATCCTCAGCATAGTTGTCTTTGCAATTGCTATACTAATTGTTATTGCATCTTTGGTCGCTGAAAATCAACAATTATCAATCCTTACTAAACAAGCACAATCCGCGAATAACATTCAGGCTCAAGCAATCAATCTTGGCTATCTAACAGATAATTTCTTTCTCTATGAAAACCAAACAAAACTTCTTGAGTGGAAAACAACGTTTATTTCAATTTATGATGAAATTTCAAAACTCAATTCAACTACTCATCAACAATTATATTTAGTTAATAACATCAAAACTGACTTAGGAGATATTGCTCTTAGTTATAGTGATGTAGTGACTTTTCTTTGGTTCTCCTCCAGAAATACAAGTGTAAGAGCCACGCCAGAATTTCAAACGGCTTGGAACCAAACCTCTGAACAATATCAAACACTCAATATTGATTCTGCAATGTTGATTAACAGTATATCTGATCAAGCAACTCAAGTCAGACTAAGAATAACTGAATTAATTCTAGTGGTTTTTGGTTTGTTTGGAGCGTATTTTCTTACGAATTATCTCATAACCTATCGCCGGACTTTAAAATCTATTTTAGGTCTCAAATCTGCAACTGCCATTATTGGTTCAGGCAATTTGGAATACCAAATCAAAGTTAATCAGAAAGACGAAATTGGTGACCTTGCTGTTGCTTTCAACCAAATGACTTCGCATTTGAAAACTGTAACTGCTTCCAAAATTGATCTTTTAAGGGAAATCACAGAACGAAAAAATGTTGAGTTAGAATTGAATCGAACAATGGAGAAATTGGTTTTAGCCAATGAAAAACTAGGTGTTGTAGGCAGTTTGACCAGACATGATGTTCGTAACAAGCTTTCAACTGTAACTGGCTATGTTTATCTACTTAAGAAAAAACATGCTGAGAAAACAGATATTGTTGAAGGATTAAACAAGATGGAACAAGCTGTTAAGGATTCAATGAAGATCTTTGATTTTGCTAAAATGTATGAACAAATTGGTATGCAAGAGTTGACTTACATTGATGTTGAAAAGGTGCTAAATGAAGCAGCTGCTCTCTTTTCAGGGCCTATGCCAAAAATAATTAATGATTGCAAAGGGTTAACAGTTTTGGCTGATTCATTTCTAAGGCAACTCTTCTATAATTTCATCGATAACACAAACAAATATGGGCAGAAAACAACTACAATAAGAGTTTATTACCAGAAAACTGAGAGATAATTTGAACCTGATTTATGAAGACGACGGCGTTGGTATACCTTTAGAAAACAAAACGAGTCTCTTTAAAGAAGGTTTTAGCACAGGCGGTAGTACAGGATTTGGATTATTCCTTACCAAAAAAATGATAGACGTTTATGGTTGGCGCATAGTTGAAGAGGGTGAACTAGGCGAAGGAGCAAAATTTGTAATATCTATTCCTAATCATTTAGTTAAAGATCCAGATAGCTCACATAATAGTTAATCGTTATGAGCGCGAGATTATGATTATTAGGCAGATTATTTCAAGGCAGTTAATTATTTTTAAGAAGATTTGTGGAAGATCCTACTTTGACTACAGCGAAAACTCGTATAATAACAGAATCTGAGAGAATATCCTTAGTTTGTAGATTCAACCAATGGAGCTGGGGATGGGAGTTGAACCCATATAGAGCAGCTCTGCAGGCTACCGCCTGAACCGTTCGGCCACCCCAGCATCAAGATTCTAGGGTTTGTCTGACATAAAAATATTGTTGGCTATGTTCCGTTTTCTGTTATATCTATATAGCGTTTGGTTGATTGAAGCTATTTTTTGTAAGCTAACCCCGTGAATAAGGCTATGGGTTTGTCTTCTTTTCGAACAGTAACTTGGTATAAACCAGTGGTTTTTCCGTCTGAAACCCGAGTAGCCTCAGCTATCAAAATGTCGCCCTCAACCGATGGCTTCAAAAAGTTTATGCTTACCTGAATCGCCACTGCTATGTTGTCTCCAAAATTGCATGCTTGTGCAAAAGCGTAGTCAGCAAGAGAAAAGATTACGCCGCCATGAGTGAAGCCTAATGCATTCGTGTGGTTTTTTTCAACTTTCATGGAGACTTTGGCGTAGCCATCTTTTCCTTCAAGAACTTTGATCCCTAAGGCTTCTGCAAATTGATCAATGCCTTTCATTTAGTCTTTACCTTTTTTGGTTTTTCCTCACTCATCAAGTATTTGTAGATTTTGTTGAATAGCGAAATCAAGCCTTTTGGAGCGAAAATCACGATAATTATGAGGATTACTCCTATGAATAGAAGGCTCAAAGGTGGTCCAACGTTGCTGACACTTGGGAAGTAAGAACCGAGTGATCCATTTAATGAGTCAACTACACTGGGCAATGTTGAGATTTGTTGTATTGAGACAAAGAATATTGATCCTATTATTGGTCCCGGTACTGTTCCTAAGCCTCCGATTACTGACATTATTAGAGGCAAAAATGAGTTAGCTGGTGAAAACACAGAGTTATCGATTAGTCTGATAAAATAGGCGTACAAGCCTCCAGATATCCCGGCGAAGAATGTGCTTATGACAAACGCAAGCAACTTGTACTTTGCAGTGTTTATGCCAATCATCTTTGCTTCTGATTCATTTCCATGGATAGCTCTGAATGCTAACCCCATTCTTGAACTCATAATAAAATACATTACCGAAATGGAGGTCACAGCAAAGAGGATAACAAGAATATAGAATGGATAACCTTTGGTAACGAGTGTTGTAGTAGCATATCCATTTATTCCTTGAGTGATGGAGTCAAATTGGCTTGACAATGTAGCCGCTATCACTGAAAAACCAAACGTTACCATAGCTAGGTACCATGCCTTTAATCTTATACAGGCTAAACCAATCAGTAAGCCAATTCCTGCTGAAAGCAACCCTCCTAGCAATAGCGCTAATATTAAAATGGTGACAGATAAAGCGCCAATTGGCATTTGTGATAAGTTCAGAAAGTTGACAGTTGCTTTTGATATTGAGCTCCCAATTATTGCAGAAGCGAAACCCCCTACACCCAAAAATACCGCATGTCCCAAAGAACCCTGCCCTGAATTTGCCAAGAAATTCCAGCTTGCCGCGTAAATTGCAAAGATGATTATTAATGTCATGACAGTTAGGAAGAAATTTTCTCCAACAATTAATGGAACAAAAGCTGTGATAACAAAGAAGACAATTATGAAGAGGAAGTTTCTGGAATGCAAAAACGTGTTAAGAGAATTTTTGAGTTGCATTCTAATCTCCCTTTTCCCCGAATATTCCGTTAGGTCGAATTATGAGAACAACTATTAGCAAAGAGAAGGCAATCGCGCTTCCCCAAGTGCCTCCCAAAAACAATGTCGCAATTTGCTCTGTTATGCCATAGAGCAATCCGCCAATAATGGCTCCTTTTATGCTTCCTAAGCCGCCCATAATAATGATGGCAAAAGCAATAATTGTAGGCAAAGCTCCCACTTGATAGTCAAATGGGTAAATTACGCCATACAGACCACCAGCAATCGCAGCTAAAGCTGCTCCTATTGCGAAGGTGAACATGTAGACTTTTTGCACGTTTATACCCATTAGCGTTGCTGTTGTGTTTCTTTGGCTTGTTGCTCGCATTGCTAAGCCAATTTTTGTTTTCCAAAGAAGAAACCCAAAAATTACTAGTGCAGAAACTACAACGAAGACGGCTATGACGCGGTCATAAGTTATGGATAAACCTGGTAAGCTCACACTCATTCCGTAAAAAGGGCTTACTACCTGCTTTGAGGAGGCTCCCCAAATGAGCATGGCTATGTTTTCAAAAATATAGATTAAACCTAAGCTTACGAAAATTTCGTTAAGTTTGTCTGTACCCAGAACCATGCGGAAAGTGAACCTTTCCACTACTACACCTAATAGGGCAACAATAATCATGGAAAAAAGTATAGCGAGATAGGCGTTTACCCCCAATGAAACAGAGATAGTCCAAGTTAAGAATGCACTTATCATTAGCAACTGACCATGAGCAAAATTTACGAGTTTCATTACGCCAAAGATAATGTTTAAACCCGTTGCCAAAAGAATGTATACACAACCAATAGCGACACCCCAAACTAAAGTCAAAATAATTGTTGGTGCCGTTATGTCCATGGTTTAACGTATCCCTTCTTTGGTTTAGCGATTGAAATAACTTCTCATGTTAACTATTTAAAACATGCGAGAAACAAAAGAAAAGGAAGGAGATTGTTTTTGTTTACTGTCCAGCTTGGTAGCCGGTTGGTAAAACGAAGTTTGCTTGTTTGAGGTTGGTGTTGCCTGGTGGTGACCAAACTATTTGTGAAGTCAGATGGTTAGTTGTTGTATCCCATTTGAGTTGCTCTATGAAGGTTACGGGGTCGATTTCGTGGTAATTAACGCCTGTGCTAAACTGTATTTTACCTGTCTTTGTTTGAATAAGCATTTGATCGATATTTGTGTTCTCAATTGCTGTACGGACTGCTGCTTTATCAACTGTTCCTGCTCTTTGGATCGCGTCTTTAGCGATGTAGACGGCATCGTATGTGTCGGCACCCATCATTCCTGGCATAATATGTGGATATGCTTTATCGAAAGCCTTTGCATAGTTTTCTACAACTGTCGAGTATGAAGGTGTCATGAAAGGGTTAAGTTTCGACTCAAGTAGTTGTCCATCACCGACGCTTCCCAGAAGGTCATAGAATGCTTCGTCTTGGTTATTTTCAACTGCAATGTAGACTGATTTCAGGCCAACGTCGTTCCAACCTTGTTTTATTATAAGCGGTGTCTTGTCAGGGTTGTCTGCGATGAATACTGCGTCTGGATGTGTTGCGGCAACTGCTGTTAGGTCAGTTTGATAGTTTGTTGTTGTAGGATCGTAGCTTCTGTCTGCAACAATGCTGATTGGGAGGTTTTCATTCTGTATCCAGAATTTGGTTGCTTGTGCAACTCCTGTTCCGAAAGCGTCATTGCGGTAAAGAAGTGCTAGACTAAAATTTCGTTCTGCTGCAACTAAGGGTTTCATTTCGGTTGCGAAGAAGTCTACTACTGTTTTGCTGTAGTGGTAAGTTGTTGTACAGTAATGGAAGATATAGCTCATACCTTCTGCATCGCTTATGCTATTTGCGCCATCTGCGCCAAAGCCGCCATAATTACCTTGTGGTCCTCTTCTTGTTACGAGTTGATTGGAGGCTCCAGAGATTATGTATGGCACTTTGTTTTCGATAGCTACTATCTCGTTTGCAAGTGTTCCAGCACTGCCATATCCTCCAATTAGCAGGTCGACATTGTCTGTTTCTACTGCTCGGGTAACTGGAGTTACTGCGTTTGCGGGGGCATCATTGATTGTGTCAGCGATGACAAGGGTGAGGTTTACATTGGTGTTCCAGCCTGAAACGGAAACACCGCCTGCATCATTGATTTCCTTGACAGCGAGTCGAGCGGCACGTTCCATGTCTTGTCCAATCGGCGACCCTGATATAGGCGCAACTAATCCTATCTTTATGTCTCTTGCGTCAGCTGATACTGGTTTTGGGGTTAATTGTGTAGCTATTGCTGCTACTGCTGCAACGGCAATTATTACAACTATAAGTATAGCTAGTATTTTCTTTTGCAATTTTACATCCTCTTGTTTTCTTTGCTATATCAAAGCAAACTGTTAATAAAATTAACTCTTTAACACGCTTTCTCGACCAAGTTGGAACGCTTTCAAATTCAATTTTATGTATTTTTCTTTTAGTCTACCAGCTATAGCTTGCTCAAAAGAATCTCTTTTCACTGGTATTTCTGGAAGAGCCGATAATGCACCCAATAGAATCGTGTTAACAACCAGCATATTTCCTAATTTTTCGGCAATGCCAACGCCGTCCACTTCATGAACCAACGCTTTTACCCTAAGTAACGCCATCAAATCCTCAGATTTCTTGGGCTTAGCCCCTGCAACCATGCAATTGGGTGGAATGTACTTCATATTGACAACCACAGTGCCACTAGTTTTGAGCATTGGCAAAGCTCTAGCGGTTTCTAAAATTTCAAACCCCACAACAACATCTGCTTTTCCCGTTTCAATAAGAGGAGACTCAACTTTAGTACCGATTCTTGCATAAGCAACAATTGATCCTCCACGTTGAGCCATACCATGAATCTCAGCTTTTCCAACATCAAAGCCCTCCAATATTGCCGCTTCACAGTAAATATCGCTTAAAACAACTACTCCCTGGCCGCCGACGCCGCTGAAAACAATATCTAATTTCATTTTTCTTTTCTCCTTACGGCGTCAAATGGACATACTGTTTCGCATACGCCGCAGCCATAACAGAGGGATGCGTCAATCTGAGCATGTTCACTTGTAAGGCTTATGGCGGGGCAACCGAAGGCTTTAACGCATACACCACAGGCGTTGCATTCGTCTTTGATTTCTCGGGGTGTACCGCGTTCAATTAACAATGGACATGGTCTCTGGGAAATGATGACTGATGGTCCTTGATACTCTAATGCTTCTCTAATCTTACTGGTTGCATTTTCGAGATCATATGGATCGATGACTTCGACTTTTTCTATTCCGATTCCTTTTGCTATATCTTGGATTCTAATTATTTTGGTTTCTGCACCCATTACGGTTTTTCCGGAACCAGGTGTGGGTTGATGACCTGTCATAGCAACTACACTGTTATCCATGACGACAACGCAGACGTTAGCTTTGTTATATGCAATGTTTAATAGTCCAGGCATACCCGAATGGAAAAAAGTTGAGTCCCCAATAACTGCAAACGCTTTGTCTTTTACACCGGCATGAATCATTCCAGCTGCCTGGGAGATACCTGCACCCATACAAAGACAAGATTGAACCGCGTTTACAGGAGGCAAAACACCTAATGTATAACAGCCGATGTCACCTGTAACGATTTTATCGTTTGATTTTCCACGCAAACTCAAAGCACTCTCAGGACACGCTGGGATACACTTGGGTTCGCCGCCACATGTATCGCAAACTATTGCTTTGTGGCTGCTGGGATGCAGAGTGATGGCACCGTATTTGCAAGAATCAATACACCAATCACAGCCTTTACATTTCTGTGCATCAATTATGATTTCTCCAGTTTTTTTGGACTGAGTTATTGCCTCTTCAGGACAAGCTCTAATGCAGGGTGCATTGCTGCAGGCTTTGCAGGTAACGGCTGTGTTGAAAATTTGACCAATCCTAACCGAGCGGATTCTTGATTTGAGAGGGTTGAATACTTTTTCTTTCTCAAAAGAACATGCATACTCGCAAATGTCACAGCCTACGCATTTGTCGTCGTCACAATTTACGGATTGATTTACCATGTTTAAGGCATAGTAAAATGCTCTATGAGGGCAACCTGGACAAAGTGCTGGTGGTCTTGGCGGCAAATCTAACGGCTCTTGCTTCTCAGCTTGGGCGGTTAATCCTAAATTCGCAAATGCTTGGCGAACGTTGTCCGGCGTGAATTCACCGATTTCTTCTAATCCTAACTGTTTTTTTCCAGAAACTTGAAGGTTCAATCGCTGAATATTCTCTTCAATGTAGGGTCTCAACTCTTCAATTACTATGAGTTTTTTAACTTTTGAAGCAAATTTTCTTACTATTTCTGAGGGGAATGGATGAACAAAACCCAATTTTAACCAAGAAAATTTTTTTGTTTCCAAAATTGAGCGGGCATAATAGTAGCCAACACCGCTTCCAACGATACCTATTTCACTGTCATTATCTTCAAGAACATTAAACTTTGAGTTTTCAGAAAGATTTTTTGCATCAGCTAGCCTGCCTTCTAAAACACGATGCTGCCGAATAGCATTGGATGGGACCATGACCCATTTTGAACAATCCTTGTCAAATTCTGCTTTCCGATTAACTCTTTGAAACTCGCCAAGTTTAACTCTGGATTTTCCATGAGCAACCCGTGTAGTAAGCCGAAGAATAATTGGTAAATGAAGCTTTTCGCTAATTGCAAACGCTTCTTTCGCCATGTCAAGAGCTTCTTGCGGACTGCCAGCATCCAACAAAGGCAACTTTGAGTGAACAGCGAAGTAGCGCGTGTCTTGTTCATTTTGGCTACTGTGCAATGCTGGATCATCGCAAACAGCGATAATCATTCCACCTTCAACACCTGTATAAGCCAAAGTCATAGCAGCATCTGCAGCAACATTCAAGCCAACATGCTTCATAGAAACAATTGAACGTACTCCAGTCATTGAAGCGCCAGCGGCAACTTCAGCGGCTACAATCTCATTAATGCTCCATTCAGCATAAATGCCGAATTCTTTTGCAACTTCAGCAATCGACTCTAAAATCTCGGTAGCAGGCGTTCCTGGATAGGAAGCTGCGACTTTAACGGTTGCTTCTAATGCCCCGCGTGCAACTGCTTCATCACCGTTAAGTAAGGCAAAACTGCCTGGTCTATCTGCTGCAATCTTGGAAGTCATAAATTTATCCTTACATTTTGCCCTTACGCAAGTCCAGAACTCTTTTTGCTTTACCCTCGGTTCTTGGAAGTTCCCCTGGCTTAACTATTTCAACATCAGCTGAAATACCTGTTACAATGTGGATTCTCTTTTGTATATCATTTTTAAGTGCATTTTTGTCAGTTTGTGGATTTTTGGAGGCTTGCTCAGATAACTCAACTTTGACGACGAAGGTATCTAAAGCTCCTGGTCTGTCAATTACAATCAGGTACTGAGTTGCTAATTCTGAGAAGCACATAACTGCATACTCGATTTGTGATGGAAACACGTTTACTCCACGAATAATTAGCATGTCATCTGATCTACCAGTTACCCTTGCCATTTTCGCATGCGTTCTTCCACATTTACATTTTTCTGGGTTGATTGTTGATATGTCTCTTGTTCTGTAACGCAACATAGGTAAACCTGTTTTGGTAAGGGCGGTAAAGACTAATTCACCTTCTTCACCAACACTCAGAACTTCGCCAGTATCAGGGTCAATTGTTTCCACAATAAAGTTGTCTTCCCAAATGTGAAGTCCATTGTGCTCGGGGCATTCAATTGATACGCCTGGACCACAAAGTTCAGTTAACCCATAAACGTCGAAAGCTTGAATATTCATTTCTTTTTCGATTCTTTCACGGATTTTATCAGACCATGGTTCAGCTCCAAACATGCCAAGTCTAAGTTTAAGGTCTTTTTTTGGAACTATTCCTTCTTGAGCCATGGTTTCAGCGAGATAAACAGCGAAACTGGGTGTGCAAGCCAATATTGTGACGTCTAAATCTTTCATTAGTTTAATTTGGCGTTGGGTCATTCCACCGCTTGCTGGAACAATTTTGGTTCCAACTTTTTGAGCGCCGTAATGGAATCCTAAACCTCCAGTAAATAAGCCATAGCCATAGGCGATGTGGATGACGTCTTGGTGTCTTCCCCCCACGGCGTATATGGAACGTGCCATTAGTTCCTGCCACATATCCATGTCACTTCTTGTGTAGGCACCAATAATCGGGTTTCCAGTAGTTCCGCTGGATGCATGAATCTCTACAATCTCATCTGATTTCGCAGCAACCATCCCAAATGGGTAATTATCCCTTAAATCACTCTTAACTGTAAACGGTATTTTCTGTAAATCATCAAGTGACCGAATATCTTCGGGTTTAAGGCCAATTTTATCGAATTTTTTTCTATAAAAAATGCTGTTTTCATAGCAATGTTTGACTTGTAGCTTGAGTTTTTGGAGTTGAAGCTTTTTTATTTCTTCAGTCGGCATTGTTTCGATTTTTTCGTTCCAGTATTTGCCATCTGCCAAATTTGTCCCTCTTGCTTTAAAGGCCCAGATACACTTCTTTTATGTGACTATTAGATAAAAGTTCCCTACTCTTTCCTTCCAATATTATCTTGCCTTCTTCAAGCACGTAACCCCTGTCAGCAATCCCTAAACTATCATGAATGTTCTGCTCCACCAAAAGTATTGTAACTCCTTCCTCGTTGATAGTGCGAACGGTGTCGAGAACTTTTTCAACTATAATTGGCGCTAAACCCAGTGAGGGTTCATCTAAAATAAGCATTTGCGGGTTAGACATCAAACTTCGGCAAATGACTAACATTTGTTGTTCGCCACCGCTTAGAGTTTGCGCTAAAACTTTTTCCTTTTTCTTTAGTACCGGGAAAATTTCGTAAACTTTCTCTTTACTTTCCTTGATTTTGACTTTGTCCTTTATAGTGAAAGCGCCAAGCATAAGATTCTCTTCAATGGTCATGCGGGGAAAGATTTCTCTTCCCTCTGGAATCATAGTTAGTCCTTTTTTTACTATTTCGTATGTTGGCATTTTCCCGATTTCTTCGCTCTTAAACTTAACTGACCCAGTTTGTGGCTTCAAAAATCCCATGATAGTTTTAACAAGTGTAGTTTTTCCCGCGCCATTGGGTCCGATGATGCTGACAATTTCTTTTTCTTCAACTTTGAAGTTGACTCCGCGAAGGATTTGCACCATGCCATAAGATGCGGACAAGTTTTCAACTTCCAGCATTTTATTCATCCTCCCCAAACTGAAACCGCTTACCTAAGTAAACCTTCACTACGTTCTCGTCACTGCAGACTTGTTTAGGTGTGCCATCGCAGATTTTTTCTCCATGCTGCAGAACAATCACTCGATTACATAACCCCATGATAACACGCATAACATGCTCAACAATAAGCACGGTGACTCCTTGCTTGTTGATTAATTTGATAAGTTCAATGGCTTCATCGCTTTCTTTTGGCGTTAAACCTGTAAGTAGCTCATCGAGCAGAAGTAGTTTAGGACTTGTCGCCAATGCTTTAGCAAGCTGAATACGACGAAGTTCAACGACGTTTAGGTTTTTTGCAGGAATATCAAACTTTTCTATACTTAAACCCACAAAGCCCAAAAGTTCCTGAGCACGTAACCTACCATCAGTTTTCCCTTCAAACTTTTCCTTATTGAAGAGAACGCTTGTCAACACGTTTTCGACCGCTGTCATTTCTGGAAAAGACTGAACTGTTTGAGCTGTTTTGGTAATGCCTTTGGCACAGATTTTGTAGGGGGGCAGTTTAGAGATGTCTTCGTTTAAAAACAGGATTTGTCCTGAATCTGGTTTGTAGACTCCGCTGATTAAGTTGAGCAGCGTCGATTTACCAGAGCCATTAGGTCCAACTAGCCCAACAATATCGCCTCTATTAACAGTGAAATTGACGTTTTTTAATGCTTGAAGTCCTCCAAATTGTTTGGAGACCTCGGTGCACACTAACAAACAATGTATTCTCCGAATAGCAAGCAATAATTCAAGTTAAAATATAAAGTTTGGTGAAGACTGTAACTCACAGCTTGTTTGCTGCTATGTATTAAAATTATCCCTGAACAGCCAAAAATGGACTTCTCTTTGGTTAAAGTTAAATATCAACCGACACAAATGGATATTAGGTGCCGGGTTTGCCAATAACGCAAGTAAGTATATTTCTTGATAATCGTCCAGGTTCTCTTTTTGAAGCAATGTCACAACTTGACAAAAACAAAATAAAAGTTTTCGCATTATCCATCGCTGACGCCGGCGAATTTGGTTTAGTTAGATTAATAACTGAGGAACCCGAGAAAGCCTCCAAACTCTTGGAAGACTCCGGATTCAATTTAGCCAAATCAAAAAAGAACACAGAGGTAACAGCAACTTTCATATCTGAACAAAATACACTTTCAAAAATAACTAAAATTCTTGGCGACGGCGGCATAAACATTGAGTACGCTTATTCATCAGCAGTTCATGTGGAGGGTAAGGTTGCGTTGATTCTGCGACCCAGCAATGTAGAGAAATCAGAGCAAATGTTAACCGATAATGGCGTTGCAGTCCTATCGCTTGGCGAAATTAAAAAATATTTCCAGTAAAATAGCGACTTACAAGATCTTTAATTCTCACCGATTTAACCACAAACGCTATTTTTTAATCTCGGAATGCAGTTTATATTAAAAGAATACTGATTCTCTAACATAAGCTTTAATTTCACCTATTGCACGACCCTAAAGCAGAAGGTAAAATTAATGGTTACCACAAACCTTGACAAGATTTTCAATCCTCAAAATGTAGCCATCATTGGAGCAAGTGATGTTGAAGGCTCCGTTGGATACGCAATAGTAAAAAATTTTACCCAAATGGGATTTAACGGAAAAGTCTTCTTCGTTAACATAAAAAAGCCTGAAATCTTGGGCGTTAAAACTTATCAAACAGTCGACCAAATTCCTGACCCCGTTGACTTAGCAATTATAGCTACTCCCGCCAAAACCGTCCCAGATGTTATGGAGGAATGCGGTAAGGCACATGTAAAGGGAGTCATTATTGTTTCTGCAGGGTTCAAAGAGACAGGTCCTGCAGGAAAAGCTTTGGAAGAAAAACTTCTTGAATCAGCTAAGAAATATGGAATTCGAGTTATTGGTCCAAACTGTATTGGTCTAATTCGCCCTAGAAACAATCTTAATGCTACATTCTTGGATAAAATGCCCAAACCAGGTAATGTGGCTTTTCTCTCTCAAAGTGGCGCTTTAGGTTCCGCTATTCTTGATTGGGCACTTCATGAAAATATCGGTTTCAGCAATTTCGTTTCAGTGGGCTCAATGATTGATGTTGACTTTGGTGACTTAATTGATTATTTTGGTTCTGACCCAAAAACAAAAAGTATCCTAATGTACGTTGAAGGCATAACTGAAGCCCGCAAATTTATGAGTGCAGCAAGGCACTTTGCAAGAACCAAACCAATTATCGTTGTTAAATCAGGCAAATTTTCCGAAAGCGCAAAAGCCGCAGCTTCCCATACTGGATCACTTTCAGGAGAAGACAGCATTTATGATGCAGCCTTCAAGCGTGCCGGTATAGTTAGAGTTAATGAAATAGCAGACTTGTTTAATGCAGCTGAAGTTTTAGGAACCCAACCATTACCTAAGGGACCAAGACTCGCCATAATAACAAATGCTGGCGGACCAGGTGTGATGGCGACAGACTCGTTAATTGCTCTAGGCGGAAAATTAGCAAAAATAAGCCAAAAAACACTGGATTCGCTTAACGCTGTTTTGCCTCCATTCTGGAGTCACGGTAACCCCATAGACGTTTTAGGCGATGCCCGTTCTGAACGCTATAAAGCTGCAGTTGAAGCATGCTTAAACGATGAGAACATTGATGGCATATTGATTGTCTTCACTCAACAAGCAGTTTCAGAATCAGTTGAAATAGCCAAGAACATCGTTGAACTAGTACGTGCAAAAACCTATCAGAACAAAACAATCTTAACTTCTTTCATGGGATACGGCGCAGTCCAAGAAGCCAACAGCATCCTTAATGCAAACAACATTCCAACTTACTCAACCCCCGAACAAGCCATCAGAACATACATGTACATGTACAATTACCAAGCCAACATCGACCTACTCTACGAAACCCCAGAAGAACTACCAGTCGATGCTTCACCTCCAAAACGCCCCATCATGGCTATACTAAGAAATGCCGCCTTTGAGGGTCGCGAAGTCTTAACAGAGGACGAGGCAAAAAAAATACTCAAATACTATAATTTCCCTGTAGTGAAAACTTCAGTTGCAAACAATGTCGATGAGGCCGTTGTGTTTGCACAGGAAATGGGTTTCCCAGTTGTCTTGAAGATTCTATCACCTCAAATCATTCATAAAAGCGACGCAGGAGGAGTAATCCTAAACGTTAAGTCTCCACAAGAAGTCCGAGATGCATTCGAAGTTCTAATTCAGCGAGCAACTGCTTACAACCCCCAAGCCCAAATAATCGGAGTCACCGTTCAACCCATGATTGAGAAGAAAGGTCATGAACTTATCATCGGAGGAAAAACCGATCCAGTATTTGGACCAATAATTCTTTTCGGGATGGGCGGAGTTGGAGTGGAACTATTCAAAGACTATTCAATTGGGCTTCCACCATTAAATACAACACTTGTTCACCGTATGATGGAAGAAACCAAAGTCTACCGATTACTAAAAGGTTGGAGAAACGCGCCAGCAGTAGACCTTAAAAAACTCGATGAAACCATTCTAATGTTCTCACAATTGCTCGTTGATTTTCCACAAATAAAAGAAATTGACATAAACCCATTGTTAATAAACGAGAAAGAAGCCACCATTCTAGACGCACGCATTGTTGTAGATAAACAAAAGATGTGCAAGAAATTTGAACCTCACGAACATATGGTCATAAGTCCATACCCCAAAAAAGATGAGATACTGTGGCTTCTCAAGAACGGACAAGAAGTACTCTTGCGACCAATAAAACCTGAAGATGAGCCAATGTGGCTTGAAATGTTCCAAAGTCTCTCAGAAGAATCCATACGCTACCGGTTCTTCCAAATGTTAAAAGACACACCACACGAAGTCCGAGTCCGCTACTGCAACGTTGACTACGACCGAGAAATCGCATTAGTAGCTGAAATGGTGGAGAACGGTAAACGAAAAATCCTTGGTGTAACACGTCTAAGCATTGAATCCGATGAAAAGAGCGGAGAAATGGCTTTCCTTGTGAGTGATTATTGGCAAGGTTTAGGCTTAGGCACTAAAATGGTTGATTACGTACTTGATATCGCAAAAGAAAAGGGTATAGATAAAGTTAACGCAATTATTTTACAAGATAATTACCGCGCTTTAAGCTTATCCAAGAAGATGGGTTTTAGCATTGAATACTTAACAGATGGCACAGTAAAAGCAACACTTCACCTAAAGGAAGAAGATATAGACATCAGATGCGAACAAACAAAGCTGCCTGAACCCCCACAAACGAAAGTAGAACCTCTAAAACCTGAAATGCCAATTTCCGAAACCAAAAAGACAATCAAAAAATCGCAAGAAACAACATCTGCTTAACTTTACCCTTTTTAAAACAAAATTTTTTATTTTACTTACTTCTGGATAGCTCTTAAATTTTTAAACAGGCACTTTATATTATAAAAACTTGTGAGTATTAAATAAAATATGTTGGAATGCATTATGGTTGATACTTTTTATCTTCATTTAGAATTTGCAGGCAAGTGTAGTGGGTGGTCAGCCAATCTTCCTTTCTTATGTAGTAAATGCGGAGTCTGTTGTACTCTTGATGATTTTTTAACGGCAGGAGAAATCACCCCCAAACTTCAAGAGCATCCCGAAGTCTCCACAAAGTTAAAAGATCTCTTTAAAATGTTGGGTCTGATTTTTGAAGAGGACGAGGCAAAATACGATCAGTACATTACACATCACGCCTGTCCGTTCCTCGTAGAAAAATCTTGTTCTATTTACGAAATCCGACCTGAAGGATGCCGACAATATCCAAACACAAAGTTCGGAATGCAAACCCAAGACTGCGAAGCCTTACACCGTTTCAAAAGACAACGTGCAGCCCTAAAAAAGGGTAGAAAAACTAAAGAAAATTACTATTTCACAAGTAAGGATAAGCAAATAATCAATCCTGCCAAGCTTACCGAAAAACAACATCAAAACTGCCTGACGAAACTATGCAAAGCTGGAATAAACGATGAAGAATTAGCTCTTTTTAAGATATTCAATAGACAATAAATGTCAAGTTCTATTTGTGAAGTTGTGAGTAACGAAAGCAGTTTACTAAATGGTCGTTTACTAATCCTGCGGCTTGCATAAAAGCGTAGCAGATTGTGGGTCCAACAAACTTGAAGCCTCGTTTTTTTAGTTCCCGACTCATGATTCTGGATTCCTCGGTCTCCGCGGGCATTTCCGACAAGTGAATAAATTTGTTTTGAATTGTTTTTCCATGAACGAATTGCCAAATGAAGGCATTAAAGGAGCCAAATTCCTTTTGGGTTTTAAGGAATTGTTGAGCGTTGATTATGGTTGCGGTTATTTTGGCTCGATTCTTAATTACTCCAGGAGCACTCATTAGTCGCTCAAAATCTTTAGTTGTGTATTTTGCTATTTTTATTGGATTGAAATTGTCAAACGCCTCCCTGAACATTTCTCGTCGCTCTAAAATCAGCCACCACGACAATCCCGCTTGAAAACAATCCAAAACCAAAAACTCAAACAACTTTTGGTCATCATGAACCGGAACTCCCCATTCTTCATCATGGTATTTGATGTAGAGTGGTTTGTCAACATTCCAACATCTTTTCGGAGGCGCAGTCATGGTTTACCCCTAAACCCCATAGAAACTATTGAAAGAATTATTTGTTTAGCTCTTTTCCTATATTCCAAGCTTTTGCGATTTTTTTACCCAAACTCCAATAGCTTCGATCATTCATTACAAATAAGATAGGCTGTACCTTCTCAAAATCAACCTCTCCATCAGTTAGGACAGTCTCATCGCAATATGTTTCTACTATCTTACCCACGAAAACGTCGTGGTTTGGGAAATCAACGGTTTTTACAAGTTCGCATTCCATATTAATGCTGCATTGTTCAATCATAGGAGCAGTTTTGAGTTTTCCATAAAACGTTTTGAACATGTCTGCTTTGCTCTTATCTTTTCCTGAAACTAATCCACAGTAGTCAGTTTCCTTAATCATCTTTGTTGAGGGGATATTGATGCTGAAAGTTTTGTTTTCTTTTATTCCTTGGTTGGTGTAATGGCGCTTGTTCATGCCAAGAGAAACTGATTCAAGGTCCATTATGCCAACATGCGCTATAGTTATGTAATTAGGTTTTCCGTTTACCAACACACCAACCAAAACGGTTGGCAACGGATAAAGACAGTTTTTTGCCCCAAGTTCAGTTTTCATTTTCTAACCCTCAAAAACTAGTTTTTTCTTATGCCAAAAAGTAATTGCTTTTAAATATTTAAGGAAACAGAGATAAACATATTTTTTCAAAAAGAGTCAACTATCAAAAAGAACCCTTTGATGTTTACTTACGTTTGATTCATTGACTAATAAAAAATTCGATAAATAGAAACAAATCAATAACTCAAACACCAGAAAAATCAATCATAAACCCTTGAAACTCTTATATATTGCAGGTGCTAATTCTCTGTTGAGTGTCATGGCTGAAGTTTGTTCAACGTGTGGACTACCTAAAGACTTATGCGTTTGTGGAGAAATAGAAAAAGAGCAACAACGTATTCGCATACGACTTGAAACCAGAAAATTTGGCAAAGCAACCACCATAATCGATGGCATGGATGATAAGAACTCGAATTTATCAAGCATTGCTCAAAAACTCAAAACATATTGCGCATGTGGCGGAACCAGTAAGAACGGTCAAATAATGCTTCAAGGCGACCACCGCGACAGAGTGAGAGAATTCTTGATCAAGATGGGTTATCCACAAGAAAACATCGAACTGCAATAACCTACTATCTCTTCATTTCAGGTGTATTTCCTAATGAAAAAACCAGATGGGATACGCGATATCCTAAAAAACGCAAAACATCGCAAACCCACCCAAATTTACTGTCCAAGATGTGCAAGCCCAAAAATTGCCTTATCCAGCAGTCTCGCAGTTTGGTTAACACCTAAACAATACTATTGTGAAAACTGCGGTTATCTTGGAATAATTGTTATGGAACTTGAAAAAGACGAAACAGAAAAAGAAGAAACTTAATTTTTAAAGAAATAAGAGAAGCCCTAATCGGGCAATTCAAGATTTAATTGTTTCTTTAATGTCTTGTAGCGGTTGCGTACAGTAACTTCTGTTACGCCAGCAGCTTCAGCAATGTCTTTTTGGGTCTTTTTCTCATTATTTTGCAGACATGCGATGTATAGGGCAGCAGCAGCTAAACCCATTGGGTCCTTTCCTGCCGCAGCACGTTTTCGCCTTGCTTCTCTTAAGATTTGGATTGCTGCACCTTGAGTTTTTCCTGAGATACCTGTTTTTTCCGCAATCTTTGACACATAAGTTAATGGGTCAGCGATGGGCATGTGAACGTCCAATTCTCGTAACAAGAGCCTGTAGCATCTTGCAACATCTTTCTTGTCGACTAAGCTGGCTTCAGCGATTTCGCGTAGAGTGCGTGGTGTTCCGCTTCCTCGGCAAGCAGCATACAACGCAGCTGCAGCTATGGCAGCTATTGATCTGCCGCGAACTAATCCTTTGTCTAATGCTTTTCTGTAGACGACAGCGGCTTTCTCTTTAATTGGTGGGGGTATGTAGACTTTATCCGACAAGCGGTCAAGTTCAGCCATGGCTTGTGCAAGGTTGCGATCTATGGATGAATGAACTCTGCTGCGTATTTGCCATTTACGTAGACGCCACATCTGCAATCTTGTGGAAAGGGGTAATTTTCTTCCAAATGCATCTCTATCAACTTGGCTGATGGCTGTGGATAATCCTTTGTCATGAACAGAATAAGAAGTTGGGACTCCAACTCGGCTCCTTGAAGCTTTTTCTTCTTGGGTGAAAGCACGCCATTCGGGTCCTTTATCCATCATTTGTTCGTAAACTACTAATCCACAGTCACCGCAGACTGTCTCTCCTGTATCGTAATCGTGAACTAAATTATCGCTACCGCACTCTGGGCACTTATCTTGTAAGCGCTGGGTTGTCTTAGGTGTTTCTTTTTTGCTCAATTCTCTTCTACCTCAATTGATGTGCGTAGAACCGTCACCATAGGCCATTCTGGCTAGAAAATAGTACATTCGGCCCGCGCAAACTTACCAAAGGAATTGATTTAGTATTTAAGCTTTGTGGTTTATTAAACCTATTGCACATAATGGGCTCGAAATCCCCAATACATGAATAAAACACTTATGGAAAATAACATAAAAAAGTGTAAAAAACAACATAACCGCGCTCACATAAAACGTAGGCTTGCTTCATTAATCTCAATTCAAAAATAAAATAAACCACTTTACAGTGAGAACGCTTATTAACAAAAAAGCCACCCTACACCTCTAACAATAAATAAAACAAGTGCTAATTCAAACCGTGCAGCCCGGTGGTGTAGTGGTCAAGCATAGTGGGCTTTGGACCCACCGACGGGAGTTCGAATCTCCCCCGGGCTACTTTTTCCCAGGTGTGAATTCATATTATTTTAGGTTGATTTTTCATAAATTTCTTGCATCATTTAGAATAGCATTTAATTATACCATAGTTGAAGTGTGTCCTAATTTTGCTATGTTCATAGCGATTGCATTGGATCGTGCCAACATGCTTCTATATTTCTGGTGCAATTTAAGGTAGAAGTAATTGTTCACCTGAAAATTCGTCTTGTACAACTTCTATGAGATACATTTTTTAGTTTTTTTTCTAACTACAGATTGTGTCAAGGTTTGAAGAACAACAACAGTTGAAAAATCTGTGTTGTTGTTCTTCTTTTAACTCTGTTTGATTGAGTTTTAGTAGTAGTCATTGTTACAAATTTCAACTAGATTACTGCTTCTCTTGGTGAAGAATATTTTTTAATAAAAGATTCTTATTAAAGTGGTTCTAAATCCAACAATTACACTTATTAAACAAAAGGTAGAAAAACAAAAACATAGTATCTCTAAACGTTGAGTGATACTGTTTGGCGTTGGACTGTTTTCTACCTGACAAAACCATTCTTATTGAGGCTTCAGGATGGAGCGATCTCTTATTGGGCGTTGTGGTTGGTGCCCTCAAACCTCCCCATCCTATGCTAATGGAACGACGAATCCCCACCGCATCTTTTCAACCGCCAAACTTCAAAAATAAGAAATATTTAGAAGACGCCGTCAAAATTGCGAACGAAATAATAACTGTAATGCAGCCTGACTCTGAAACATGCTTCAAAGTTTGCTCAGAATACGTCTTATCCAGTGTCGTTGTTTACTTACAAGACCAAGGTTTCAAAGTTCAAAAGGTCGAATCAACAGGGGAACTTAAGCCATTGGTTGAAAAAGCGTACGTTAGATGGTGCGTTGAAAAAGGTGTGCCTGAAGAAATTTTGCAGGATAATAGGCGATTCTATAGGTTTATTGAATGGGTTGCTGAAAAACCTCATTTAAGGGAGAGTCTTAGTAAAGACTGGTTGGGCTAGTTGGGAGCATAAGTGGCGAGAAGAAATATTCAAAAAACAACAGAATTTACCAGTTTAATAAAAGTGTGCAACGATAGGAAGAGATTTTAAAAGTATTCACTCCTTTCTAACTTGGTGTCTTCTTGAATCAACAACTTGAACAACGTCTAACAGAACTTAGAGCAGAATACGCGTCAGGTCAAAAAGCTCTCGCCGAACTGGAAAACAAGCAGACTGCTCTTAGAAACACTCTTCTTCGAATAAAAAGCGCAATTCAAGTTATTGAAGAGGAGCTAACAAAGGAAAACATCAAGGAAAAGAAAAAAATAAAGAAAACCGTTAACTGAAGAAAAATGTCGCCAAACCCCAAAATACACAAACAATTAACTCTTGACAACCTGCCTAACGCCAAAGAAAAACCAATTCAAATGCCTTCAATGATTACAACAAAACAGCATAATTATAACTGAAATTGACACCTTGACCAAAGAGGATGAGTTAGAACTTAAAGTCAGTTTCACTCTAATTCCATCAAAAAACTTGTTTTCAAAGGTAAAGTTGGACTTATGGTTTGATAACCAACAAATCAAATCCTTTTCAGTAATGATTCCTCAAAGTCCTTTGGCAAAAGATGAATTTGAATTGAAGCCTGTGCTGGATATGAAAGGCATACCTGCCGGCCAGCATAGCATAAAAATTGAAATGTATGAATTATGGTCTTCGGATGAAAAGCTTCTACAGACTTTCAAAGAAGTAACCGTGGATTATGTGCCTATAACACGTGAATCCAGATTGATTAAAGTTCCAAGTGTCAAAAGCGTTACAGGAAATGATTTAGCAGTTATCTCTGAGTCGGAAAAAGATCTTTATCGAGATATTGAAAAAACAACAAAGAAAGAGCAATTTAGCAAACGAGATGATTGGTAGTTCCAACTAAAGCTAAGGAAGTTATTTCTTTTTTCCTTTAGGTGGAAGTTGATTCTTCAATGCTTTCTTTTTTGCTTCTTTTTCTCGTTCCAGTTTCTTTTTTTGTTCAATCTGTGTATTTTTATTTTTTCTACTCATAACGCTCATATTTCGACACTACAAGCAAACAAGAAACCAATACATACTCTAAAATGTTACTCTTTTAAACAAAGACAATAATCTCTTCTTTTAGTTAAAGCTGTATAAAAAGTCCATATTAGAAAGGTTAACTGTGAGAGAAATCATTATGAGTAATTGATTACTGATACATTGATTAGATAAAGCCAATTTGTTTGAAGGTAGTAATCTTGACGACTAAAACTTTGCTTTGTGGATGTGTATACGAAGAAAACGAGTGGATGCTTGTGCGTGTAAAAGAATGTGAGAAGCATTTTAAAGAACGACATAAAAAAGTTGAGTATCGTCCAAAAGCAGAATGCAATCGTAATGATACCAGAGGCGAATAAGACAAATTAACCCAATTATATTCTCAGTGTTTCTATATAAGTGGATATTATTATAACTTAACCATTATTATTTTAACAATGTTAATGTAAGTGTTATATAGTGAGTCTACAGTATATATAGTGTGACTAAAGATGTCTAAACAAGAAAAAATCAAGAACAAGCATATAGTTGCTAAAGCCACTCCAGTCAAAGAAATCCCCGAAGGAAGAAAAATCGCCAAAATCCCCGAATACGATGTACTCTTCAAACAAGTCATTGAAAGCCCTGAAAAAATGTTCAAACTTGAAGTCGAAGGCAAAACCGTACGGTCAATGTACGCACCATTCACATTCAGAGTAAAAAAATTCAACCGAATACCAGAAAGAAAATTCAACTTAGCGCTCAGAGTACGCAACAAAGAAGTCTACATCGTCAAGTTAGAAAAGAAGGACTGACCTTTTTTTCTTCAATAGTTTTTTATTATATTCACAAACAAAAAAATAATAGATTTTTTAACTTAAACTTTTTCTAATATTCGATCTGACTATTGAGTCTCTGGTTGTTTTTTTAGTGATTTGTAGAAGAGCAATGGCAAAGCAACCAGCGGCAAAGATAGCATCCATAAGTCCATGTTGTGTCCAAGGAACCATGCATACCAATTATTCCATTTATCACCTGCAAGAATGACCCAACTCAAGTAGTTCCACAAAAAGTACATTCCAAGAGCCAAGGTTATTCCTCCGATAGCTCCGAATTTCAAGTCCTGCAAAGTTTCTACTCCACTTGACTTCTTGGTAATGTATGATGAGTAAATTACTAAAGCTAGCAAACCAAATACAGTCAGAATGAAACTTACAAGGTTTTCTGGGTTAGCCGTCAAGTATTCTATTCCTTTTGGGTGCAAACCCCCCCATACAACCCCTTCCCAAATGCTTGTGTTGATTAGCCAGAAAACTACAATGTAAATTGTGCCGGTGATTAATCCCCACTTTATCGGTGTTTTCAATGGTTTGTTTGGGTTTAGTTTGAAGGCGAAAACAAATAAGACAATTGGGAGAACAATTGCTTCAATTATAGTTGGAATGGCACTTAGAAATAGGGAGTTTAATACAGTTTCTATTGATCGAAATTGTAGAAGTGTTAATCCAAAACTTAGAATGCTATAGCCTGCAGTGGCACTAAGTCCTAGCCAGTATATTCCTTCAAAAATCAGAACCAATCTAACTACTTTGTAGGTCACGGGTTTTGAAATGCTTTTTTTGATAAAGTAAACTCCAATCCCTACCATCGCTAAAATACTGGCGGCGAATCTGAAAACCAATCCAATGGTTGCGGAGATGTCTTCGACAAGTATCATGGTGCCAAAGGCTCCTCCTCCCATGCGATCCCACTCGCCAATCCATGAGAGCGTAAACATACCGTGCAAAGTAAACAGGAAATATGAGATAACAACTATCAGTAAACCCACTTTTAATGGAGTAATGAATTTCTGCTCTGACATAAAATCAACCGATTATGATCAAAATAAAATTCGTTGGTTTCGTATATTATACTTGCGGTTAGAAGGTGCGTTACAATGAATAACTATGAAATGGTTAATGTTAAATAAGGAATTTACTTTACTGTAAGTGAGGTCTTTGTTTGCGGCTAACTGATAAACGAGTATCAAACTTTTTATTTGTCACTCAAGGAGTTGGCGCGTTATTTGTCGGGCTTTTCTTAGCAGCATATTTGGGTGGTTTGCCCTCGACGAATGTGTTGCATAACTTAGCTGCCTTTAGAATTCCACTTAGCATTCTAGGTATAGTTCTTCTAGTTTTGGTGCTTGCAACAATTATTGTAGCTACTTTTCAAAGAAAAAAAACTAATGACACATGAAAATTCGGTCATCACCTATTCACTATTATTCAATTTCCAAGGTTCTGGTTCTAACGATTTTTCACTTATAATTTGTCTAATGCCATCTCTAAAAAAATAAACGTTATTTATGAAAGATAGTTTTCCATAATCGTAAACAATAGCTGAGTCTTTTGGCACCGCAAAAATATCTTCAGTTTTCGATAATCTATCTAATTTTTCATCTTTTCCTAACTTATAATGTGCCTTAAGAGTTAAATCCACAAGTCCCAATCCATCAATAGTTTGAATTTCTGAGGTTCTTCGGCAAGTGATTACGCATTTTCGGCAAAGAGCTAACGCACCTGCGCTTCTGCCAACAATAATTCCTTTAAAATCCCTAAGCAAACTTCGAATGCCCGCTTTCTTTAATCGCTCAATTAAAACCGTTGGCACGCCACCTGTTAGATAAATAAGATCTGATTCAGAGATTTTTTCTCTGATCTCTTCAATTGTACAGGAATAATCAACGTTGTTTACAGTACTCGCGCCTAAACTTCTGAAATAATCAAACATCAATTGGCTCTTTGGATACGTTTTGTCAAAGGACGCTCTGGCCCAAGAAAACACTAGAACTCGAGGTGATTTTCCAGCATCGTTGAAGGCTTTTTGATTTATTTCTTTTGCATCTCTTTTATGGGTGTTTTCGCCGCCTAACAGATAATATTTGGGCATACAAGTTTTGAGGTTTTATAGATTAAAAAAGTTAACCTTAAACTGAATGTTAAAAATGGGTTTTTGCAAGCTGAAATCGTATGCTTAATGTGTGATTGTTGCAGCTAGCTGTGCAGGGTGTAAGTTGCAACAACTTCTCATCTATGTTGCCGATTTTTATTTGCGAAGAATTAATATCCATTAAAGAAGTGATTGAGACACTGATGAAGAATGGTTCCTCAAGGATACGTTGAGTACAAACGTCGAGAATTCTGCAAAGACATCAAATGCCCTATACAAAATGAATTAGAAATCCAAAAGGAAGGTTGCCCAGCATACGAGCAGACACGCCAAAAATGCGGCGCCGCGTGCCTATACACCACATGGCAATTTCACCATTGGCTCATAGAAAAAGGTTATTTAATTCTAAAACCAAAAGCTTCCACGGAGAAATGATTATGGATTGGGGAATGAAGAACCGCTTAAGTAGACTTATCCAGAAAGATGGCAAAGCCCTCTTTTTACCTATTGACCATGGATATTTCCAGGGTCCAACACATGGTCTTGAGCATCCAGAAGAAACCATTAAGCCAATCATCACAGTACGCTGATGGTTTAATGTTAACTCGCGGCGTTTTGCGCAACTGTATTGACCCAGCAATTGAGAAGCCAATCATCATGCGTGTTTCAGGAGCTGTATCCGTGGTAGGAGAAGACTTAGCAAATGAGAGTGTTGTCACATCTATCGAAGAAATACTCAGATTAAACGCTTCCGCAGTATCCATGTCAGTTTTTGTAGGAACCAAATACGAAAACAAAAGCTTAAGCAACCTTGCCAAACTTGTTGACGAATGCGAAGAATACGGAATTCCCGTAATGGCAGTTTCGGCTGTTGGTAAAGAACTTGAAAAACGAGAAGCCCGCTACCTCGCGTTAGCTGCACGTATCTCAGCTGAAATTGGCGCTAGAGTTGTGAAGACTTACTATTGCAAAGAGAACTTTGAGAAAGTCGTAGACGGTTGCCCGGTGCCAGTTGTCATGGCGGGCGGACCCAAGACTGAAACTCAGAAAGAAGTCTTTGACTTCGTTTACGACGGCATGCAGAAAGGCGCTATAGGCGTGAATTTAGGTCGCAACATTTGGCAAACCCAATATCCTGTTGCCTCAATCAAAGCAATCCGCGCTATAATTCATGAAGGCTTTAATCCCCAAGAAGCCGACGACCTCTACAAACAAGCAATCGCAGGCAAAGCCTAAAACTCTTTTTTTTGGTGAACTTTTTTGCTTGCCGCCTTTTATTACAACAATCATGACGTCCGAGTCGAAGAAATTCCTGTTCCAAGCATCAGTGAAGAAGAAGCATTGCTTAAAGTAATGGCGAGCGGCATCTGCGGCAGTGACGTCTTAGAATGGTATCGTATTCCTAAAGCTCCACGAGTACTTGGCCATGAAGCAACAGGCGTTATAAGCAAAGTCGGGAACCAAGTAAAGAGCGTTAAAGTTGGTGACCGCGTTTTCGTCTCGCACCATGTCCCATGTAACCAATGTCGACACTGCCAAAGAGGAAATCACACCGCATGTCACACACTGCACACAACCAACTACTACCCAGGCGGATTTTCACAATACATCCAAATTCCCAAAATCAATATCCAAAGCGGAATATACAATCTACCTGACGCCATGAGTTTTGAGGAAGGCACCTTCATAGAACCCTTAGCATGTGTTTCAAGGGGTCAAAGGTTGGCAAACTTGCAAAAAGACGATACATTACTCATAATCGGTAGTGGCATATCAGGAATACTGCATGCTCAACTTGCCAAATTCAAGGGAATAGAAAACATCATTGTAGCCGATATTAACCCATATCGGCTGGAACTTGCCAAAAAATTCGGTGCAAATCACGCCTTAAACGCAAAAGATAATCTTTCCCAATCGCTCAAAGAAATAAATGACGGACGCTTAGCGGATCAAGTGATTGTTTGCACCGGTGCAAGCTCTGCGGCAATTTCAGCCATGGATTGTGTAGAAAGCGGCGGAACTATTCTATTTTTTGCTGTTCCAGATCCAACTGTGAAGCTTCCAGTTCCTATTAACCAGTTTTGGCGAAACGAAATTACAATGCGCACAAGCTATGGTGCAGCCCCAAATGATCTGGAGGATTCAATGAAAGTTTTAGCGACTGGGCAATTGAACGTTAAAGACATGATTACTCACAGGCTTAGTTTGCGTGAGGCACAGGAAGGTTTCCGGTTAATGGCTGAAGCAGGGTCTTCTCTTAAGGTCATTCTGGAGCCAAACAAGATTTAACTCTAATTGTTGATATAAACGACTTTTGCTCCTCCTAAAAAAACTTGGTACAACTAGGGATTAAGAAGATCTATTTTTCCAACAGAAATCTCAGTCTGTAATTCCCAAAGCTTCATTGTGACAATTGCTCAGTTAAAACATAGAGATAAAAACCTAAATTGACATACAAAAGGTCATGTCACTTAGCGATGCAATTAAAAAACGCCGAAGCATAAGAAAATACTTGCCACGCCAAGTTCCCAAAGACATTGTGAAAGAAGTTTTAGCTGCCGCTGGCTGGGCGCCCTCAGCCCATAATTCTCAACCATGGCGTTTCATAGTTTTAGCCGATGATTCTGTCAAGCGAAGGTTGGCTGATGCCATGGCTGATGCATGGGTAAAAGACTTGCAAAGAGATGGAATAATGGTTGAATCAGATAAGCGCACGGAGCGGGTTGAACGGTTCGCAACTGCCCCAGTTCTTGTGTTAGCTTGTTTAACCGTGGTTGATCTGCGGAAATTTCCAGATTCTGAAAGGCAAATGTGTGAGCGGGATTTGGCTGTGCAAAGTTTCGGAGCAGCACTACAAAATCTACTTTTAGCCGCACATGCGAAAGGTTTAGGGGCTTGTTGGTTCTGTGCACCAGGATTTTGCAAAGAAACCGTAAGAAAAATCATAAAAATTCCCAATGAAGTGGAGCCTCAAGCGTTTGTGGTTATGGGGTATCCAGCTGAAAAACCGAAGGTGCCTATAAAAAAAGTTCTTGAAGGCTATTGTTTTGTAGATATTTGGGGCAAACCGCTTTAGGATTTTATCATGGTTAAGAGCATCTTGAACTTTGTTTTCGCTGATAACGCATGAGGTTCATTGGCAGGCATAATCGTTATTTCCCCCTGCTTTAGAATTACGGGTTTTCCTGATATTCTAACTTCAACTTCTCCTTCTAATACGTAGACCATGGCATCATAAGGTGCCGTGTGTTCACTTAACCCCTGATTTAGATCAAACGCAAATAACGTTACAGTTCCATTTTTCTTGTCAATTAAGGTACGGCTAACAACGGATCCTTCTTGATAATTAATTAAGCTCGAAAGGTTTGACGCTTTTGCTTTTAGTTCTTGTTTTTTACTTGACATGATAATCAATCCTTATTTTTTGGGCTTGTAACGTTAATTCTTTTAGTTTTGTTCTTTCTTCATCCCAACGTTGGAACAATTCATCAGAAATTCTTGGCCTTAACGTAAAGATGTCCTGAGGTTTGTCAACGTAAAGATAGACTAAATACACTCTGTCCAAGGCGCCCGAGCGAACAAGCATGTTGGTTGGTCTTCTGGGCAATACTCTTGAATAACTATCGAATATTTGGTTGAACAACTGATTTAGTTTTTCAGTTGGAATACTGTGGTCAAACCCGATTTCAAAAGTGTAGCAGTAGAGGCAATTAGTTTTTTGAGCTTTCATAGAGGTAATTAGTAATGTCTCGGTCTAAAATTTGGAGATTGGTTACTGAAACGATGTTGTTGCCAGAAGTTAACACTTTAGTATAATTCATGGTTATTTCTTGAACGATGCCTTCAACAGTGCCAATTTTTACGTAGTCACCTACCTTGAAAGGATGTGCCGCTAAAAGAAAAAGTCCAGCAATAAAGTTGCCCAGAGTTTTTTGTGACGCAAAACCCACTGCAGCGCCTCCTATTGCGGAAACCGACAGCAACCATTCGGCTTGTACTCCGCCCAAACTGCTTATGGATAAAACAGCAAATATTAGAATTAGAATTCTAAACGTCAGGACTAGGTTGTTTCCTGTGCTGGGTTCAAGTTTGATGCGTTTTGCAAAATGTGAGAGATACCGGCTGATTAATCTTTCAAAGGTTATCGCTATTACTGCGATGAGTAATATCTCAAGAATGAGGCCGAAGGATATTCCTAGAAAATTTGTTTCCGGTATAGTAGTTGGTAAGGGTGTAGACATGTCTGGTTTTTCACTTATTATGTCCATCTTGCGCTATGTCGTCTATAACTCTTTCGCGCGAAGCTATGGGTTCTTGTCTGGAATAAAATCCATCGACATTGAATTGACACAGTGACGTGTGTTTTTTTCTGTGAAATGCTCTCCTGTGAAAACGTGTCCAAGGTGCGCGCCGCAATTTGTGCATTGTATTTCGGTTCGTTTTCCATCAGGATCAGGTATTCTCTTTATGCGCCTGGAATTTCATCATCGAAGCTTGGCCAGCCGCAATTGGCTTCAAACTTATTTTCAGAACGGTAAAGTTTTGCTCCACATCGTTTGCAAACGTAGGTGCCTTTTTCCCAAAAAGCATAGTATTTACCTGTAAACGGAATTTCCGTGCCTTTTTTAATTATTACTTGTTCTTCTTCAGGGGTGAGTTTTTTGAGGTTGGATTGGGGTTGAGAAGATGACAACTAAAAACACCACTTAATTTACTACGTTTAGGAATGTAAAAAAGTATTCTGTGCCCGAATAATTCTATGAAATGCGTCATTGGAGAGAAATAAAACTGGCAGGTCTTCGGAAAAAAATAAATATAATTATCCTCAATGATTTCACTGGAACTTTCTGATAACCATCCGACTCTAAAAAACAGATATAAAGAAGAGCTTGATATTTACTAGTTAAGGTTTTTTTATGGTTGAAATTACAAAATTATTTTGGAAACCCGCTGTCACTTCAGACGGTTTTGTTTTAGGAGAAGTGCATAGCGCAGAATTAGACACGAGTAATTGGCAAATAATCAATTTATTCGTCGCCTTAAGTGAGGAAGCATCAAAAAAACTTGGGTTCAAGCATCCTTATCTTGGAAAAGTAACGGTTTGTTTGCCCGTCTCCACAGTTGAATCTGTCACAGATAAGACAGTTTTGAACAAGACAATTGAGGAACTGCGTACCCTCAGGCAATGCAGAGAATAACCAACTTTTTCTTTTTCTTTATGTCACTTCAGTTAAACTCTGAATCTCATGTTTCTTAGTAGAAGTTAATATAGCATGGGAAACCGATATTTTCTATGTTGATTTTAGAGCCATAAATTCTTGCTCTCTACTCAACCTTTTGTTTTTTCATCAAGTACAAGGAAGAATTATTGAAGGGTTGGCTGAAACTTTATTAGTGGATACGGACTTTTCTGAGTTTAAGCACATAAGGTGCTATCAAAAATTAATAGTCAAGGTTAAAACTAATGTCTGAGGTAGCAACAACCCCCATACAAAGTAAAGACCAACCCATAAAAGCTTCCGAACTTGACCCAAAATTCAAATATGAACTCGTAAAAATCCACGGAAGCGAAAAAATTCTAAAATGTTTCCAGTGCGGAACATGCACCTCAGATTGCCCAGTTGCACGCTTTAGCGACAGTTATCGTCCCAGAACACTTATTCACTTGGCACTAACAGGATTAAAAGATCGCGTATTAAACAGCGATACCTTATGGCTCTGTGCAGCCTGTTATACTTGCACGGACCGTTGCCCCCAAGATATCGAAGTCGCAAACGTAATACGTGCATTCCGAAATTTAGCCGCAGAAAAAGGCTGCTTCCCACAAGTATTCAAAGATCAAGCCGGAAGCCTTCTGGAATCAGGATACGCCTTCAAAATTCCTGAACTTAGAGTTAAGAAACGTGAATCCCAAGGACTTCCACCGCTGCCAAAAGGCAACCCGGAAAAAGTCTGCAAAACATTAAAGGGAGTAAAATTCATCGAAAAAATCCAGAAACCTGTCGGAGAAAAACCAAGTGGGCAATAAATATCTGATATTTCTAGGATGCGCCATTCCATATCGTGTTTCATCTTATGAAATTTCTTCACGTAAAGTTCTCGCTAAACTTGGCGTTGAACTTGTCGAAATGCCCGAATTCAATTGTTGTGGTTTACCTCTTGATCCTGTAAGTCATGAAACCATGCTAATTTTAGCTGCAAAAAACTTGGCGTTAGCTGAACAACAAGGACTTAACATTCTTACTCTTTGTCCAGGCTGCGCTGGAACTTTAAAGAAAGTTAACAAAGCCCTAAAAGAAGACAAAGCCCTCAAGGAGCAAATCAACAGTCACCTCAAAGAAGTAGGTATGGAATTCAAAGGAACTATTGAAACAAAACATCTCTTACAACTACTGAGGGAAGATGTTGGCTATGAAAAAATTAAAGCATCAGTGGTTAAACCCTTGACGGGTTTGAAGGTTGCTGAACACAATGGTTGCCATATTCTGCGACCTAAAGAAATTATTGGCTTCGACGATCCAGAAGATCCACAAACTCTAAAAACTCTCATTGAAGCAACAGGTGCAACATGTCTTGATTATGTTGACGAAACAGAATGTTGTGGTGCACCCAGTGTTGGGGTAAGTGATAAAGTTGCTTTGGCATTGGCAAGGGATAAACTAAATCATGTTAAACAAGTTGAAGCCCAAGCTTTAATCACCATTTGCCCATTTTGCCACATTATGTATGATACTAACGAGTTACGCATAGAAAAACTGTTTAATGAGACCTATGGTATTCCAGTACTTCATTACCCACAACTGCTCGGTTTAGCAATGGGTATGACGCCTGAAGAGTTAGCGTTCAATGAACTCCGAGTAAATGCATCAAACCTATTAAAACAATTGAATCTGGGAGCAAACAAACCGTGACTGAAAAATTAAAAATAGCCTTCTATTGGGCTGCAAGCTGTGGCGGTTGCGAAATAGCCGTCTTAGACTTAAATGAGAAAATCCTTGACGTTGTAAAACTCGCTGACATAGTGTTCTGGCCTGTAGCGATAGATGTCAAATACAAAGACATCGAAGCTCTACCAGACAAACACATCGATATAACATTCTTCAACGGTTCAATTCGCAACTCAGAACAAGAACACATGGCTAAATTGCTAAGAGCAAAATCCAAAACCTTAGTTGCCTTTGGCTCATGTGCCCACGAAGGTTGCATTCCAGGGTTAGCAAATCTAAATACCAAAAAAGAAATTTTCGATCAAGTTTACATAAAAGACAAATCAAACATCAACCCGCAAGGTACTACACCTAAAACTCAAACTCAAGTCAAAGAAGGGACTTTGAAAATCCCAGAATTCTACGATACAGTTAAAACCCTTGCTCAAACCGTAGACGTAGACTATTTCCTTCCAGGTTGCCCTCCTCCAGTTAAACTAATAGCAGCCGCCGTTGATGCAATTGCAAATAACAAACTGCCGCCAAAAGGCTCAGTACTTGCACCACTCAAAGCAGTATGCGACGAATGTCCTAGAAAACGTGAAAACAAAAAAATCGATAAAATCTACAGAGTCTACGAGAAAATTCCTGAACCAGAAAAATGTCTTATGGAACAAGGCATAATCTGCATGGGAATGGCAACTAGAAGCGGCTGTGGTGCTCAATGCTTAAAAGTTGACATGCCATGCACGGGATGCGGCGGACCTGCCCCAAATGTGCCAGAGCAAGGTGCAGCAATGATAACCGCTTTAGCCTCAATTTTAGGTTACGACGGGGTAGAAGGCAAAACAAAGTACACTGAAAAAGAAATTGAAACATTAATCAACCAAGTTAAAGACCCAGTTGGCACAGTGTACATGTACGGTTTGCCAAATTCAATCTTAAAAAGAAAGGTGATACAAAAATGAAAGAAATAGTAATAGACCCAATTACTCGCCTTGAAGGACACGGAAACGTATCCATATTCCTAAACGACCAAGGCGAAGTCGAGAACGCTTACCTCAAAATTCCTGAACTAAGAGGTTTCGAGAAATTCTGCATTGGCAGAAGAGCAGAACTCATGCCCCAACTCACCACCCGAATCTGCGGTGTCTGCCCAGTAGCTCACCACTTTGCAGCTGCCAAAGCATTAGACGCAGCGTTTAATGTTGAACCGACCTCACCAGCAAAGAAACTTCGAGAACTAATGTACACTGCTTATTTCATTTATGACCACACATTGCACTTTTACTATCTTGGTGGACCAGACTTCATCGTTGGACCGGACGCTCCAGCAGAAAAACGCAACATCTTAGGTGTAATCGAGAAAGTTGGTATGCCAATTGCAGCTGAAGTCATTAAACATCGTGCATACGGACAAAAAATAACTGAAATCATCGGTGGCAAAGCAACCCACCCAGTCTGTGGATTACCAGGCGGAATTTCCAAAGCACTTAGCGAAGAGAACAGGCAAGAAATCGAAAAGATGGCTTCTTCCTGCGTCAATTTTGCACAGTTCACACTAAAAATCTTCCATGACATAGTTTTGGGCAACACAAAATACGTTGAAATGATAAAAAGCCCCAATTACACTATGCCCACCTATTACATGGGTATGGTAGACAAAAACAACAAAGTCAACTTTTACGACGGCAAAATCCGAGTTGTCGACCCAACAGGCAAGGAATTCCTCAAGTTTGAACCCAAGGACTACCTCAATCACATCGGCGAACACGTCGAAGAATGGACATACAGCAAATTCCCATACCTTAAAGCAATCGGCTGGAAAGGACAAGTTGCTGGCGTAGACAGTGGCGTCTACCGCGTTGGACCACTTGCACGCTTAAACGCATCCGACGGAATGGCAACTCCACTTGCACAAGCAGAATACCAAGAAATGTACAAGACGCTAGGTGGCAAACCAGTTCACAGCACCTTAGCTTTCCACTGGGCAAGACTAATTGAACTTCTCTACGCAACAGAAAGGGCGATGGAATTGATTAAAGACCCAGAAATCACAAGCACAAACGTACGCAACACGCCAGGCGAACCCACTGAAGGGGTAGGCATCGTTGAAGCAGCACGCGGCACACTAATCCACCACTACACCTTAGACAAAGACGCACTCGTAAAAGACGTAAACCTAATTGTTGCAACAACAAACAATTACCCTGCAATCTGCATGAGCATAAGAGACGCAGCAAAAGGCCTAATTCACAACGGCAAAGTAGACCAAGGTATCCTCAACAGGATTGAAATGGCTTTCCGAGCATACGACCCATGCTTTGGATGTGCAACACATGCTGCAATCGGGCAAATGCCATTAACAGTTGAAGTTTTCAACGCCCAAAAACAATTAGTCAGCTCAGTGTCTCGATAGTTTAGCCCATTTCTTCTTTGGGCAACCTCTATTTCATTATTTTTAATTTTAAGCTAAAAGTAAATCTTATATGCAATTAAAATCGAATATAACGTTGTTTAGGGATTTCACTTGAAAAGTTTAGTCGTTTACTATACACGTACTGGCAATGCGCGTTTCGTCGCTGAAACAATTGCCGCAGAAATAGGTGCAGACGTCGAAGAAGTTATTGACCTCAAAAAGCGAACGGGCGCACTTGGTTATCTAAGCGGGGGTTCTGATGCTAGACGTGGAAAAGAGACCGAAATATCTCCAACCAAGAAGTCACTTGCTGAATATGATTTAGTAATTGTTGGAACTCCTGTTTGGGCTGGACGACCTGCCCCGGCAATCTTAACCTACCTTAAAAAACACGATTTTGCAGATAAGAAGGTAGCTATTTTCTTCACTCAAGGAGGCAAAAAACCTCAAGCCATCGACGAAACAAAAGCTTTAATCCCCAACGCTGAATGCATAGGAGAACTTACATTAATTAGCGCTTTAGAAAACAAAACTGAATCGGAAAAACAAATTGTCGATTGGTGCAAAACTCTCATCGCCAATTAATCAGATTTACTTTGATCAAGCCTTTCGAGGTAATCTTTTACTAACCTAACTCTATTCTCTCTTAACAGGTGTTTTTATGTCTACTGCAGTTGAAAAAGACCTTAAAAACTGGTTTGCCGATGCCAAAAAAATTGTGGTAGCCGGCATTGGGAATCCGATTCGCACAGACGATTACGTTGGGTTAAAAATCGTCGAAAATTTGCGAGGCAAAGTTCCAGAGACTGTTTGTCTTTTGGAATGTGAGACGGTTCCAGAAAACTACCTCTCGGAGATAGAGAAATTCAAACCCACGCATGTCCTATTGGTTGATGCTGCTTTTTTGGAGCTAAAACCTGGCGAAGCCAGCCTTGTAGATGCAGAACGAATGATGGATTACTCCGCAATTTCAACACATGCATTGCCTTTGAAGATTTTCTGTGAACATCTAAAACAAGCGACAAATGCAAAAATTGGTCTGTTGCTTATTGAGCCAAAAAATATGGAGTTTGGTGAAGGTTTGAGCGTTGAAGTTGAGGCGCAGGCAGAACGGTTAACTAAGTTGCTTCTTGAGTTGCTGGTTCAGCGTCCTCTTTTCTTCTCAAAACGTAGTTGGAGCTAAGCTTTATTTTGTCTTTAGAATGATCTGTTTTCTTCACTTCAATCAGGTCTTCACTAACCCAGTTCACAATTTATTTTTCTTCCAAATCCTCTTTCTCGTGAAATGCTTTCCAACAGAACTCAATCGTTTGATCATCTGTCCATTCGCCCACATGGGTCGTGAGCATCGGAAAAGTTGTCAAGATATAATTGTTAAAAACCGATTTAAGCACTCATTAAACATTAGGTTTCTGAGGAAAAGCATATGATGAACCAAACTGAACAAATTGAAAATGTTACTTTCCAAGCTTTGGCTCACTCAACCAGAAGAACAATAATTAGGCTTGTACAATCGAGAAACCAAGGAATATCCTACACCGAACTAATCACTGAAATTGGAATTTCAACGGGAAAACTAAATTACCATTTGGAACAATTGAATGGTCTAATCGAAAAAAACAACAACCAACATTACGTCTTAACTCCTTTTGGCAAAAAAGCAATCGAGCACCTTGACCTGATCGAACAAAAAACCAGCTCTGAAGACGAGAATTACGTTAAAATCGCTGTCTTATCCCAAAAAACAAGTCTCCAACCCATCGTGAAAGCATTCCTAACATTAAGCATTCTGCTGTCAGCAGTTTTGACTGCTGTCTGGGTATTTCTAGCTTATGTGTTCGTAACTGAAGGTGCACCTCTAATAATTTTCATTCTTATGCCCGTGTTAATCGCCATCGGTTTCGGCTTGCTCGGCACGTTGATATACGCTTTATTTAAGGCTCCTTCGTGGGTTAAACGGTTTGAGCAAAGATTTTTCGGAGAAACCTAGCAGCAAAGGACAAAAAACCGCCTTTCCTTTTTGTGCTTGATTAAATATTAATTAGCCCGTTTTGATTTAAAGTTGTCAAGTGATTTAATCATGGCTGGAAAAGCTGTAATAATTATGGGTTCAGAACGAGATTTGGGTTTTTCTCGTGAAATCGCAAATTTTCTTAAACTTTTAGGGATAAACTATGAGTTTCGGGTTGCATCTGCCCATAAAACTCCACAGATGGTACTTGAAATAATCGGAGAATTTGAAAAGGAAAACGTGGTTTTTGTCACAGTTGCAGGTCGCTCAAACGCTTTGAGCGCTTTCATCGATGGCAACACTACAAAACCCGTTATCGCTTGTCCGCCTTACAGCGACAAATTCGCTGGCGCAGACATTCTGTCATCGCTTAGAGTGCCAAGCGGTATTGGCTCTGTTGTGACTATTGAACCTGAAGGAGCAGCAATCGCAACTGCAAAAATTTTAGGGTTACAGGACAAAGAATTGGAAATCAACGTGAAGGCTTACCAAGAAAGCAAAAAGAAAGAACTCGAAAAAGCCAACGAAACAGTCAAAAAACTAAAATGACCTCTTTTAAATTTTAACAGCTTTAAGAATTACCAACAGACCGGTTTCTGAATAACTATAGTTTTAGTCTGTTTTGAAAGTGAATGTAAGATAAAGCGATATAAGCACAAAAACAATAATTACCAAATAATTTGAGGCAACCAAGATGGGCAGCGTAAAAGACCTACATGTAATCCAGAAACCAACCCAAACCGAGTTGGGCACAGGCAGATTCCTGTTTTCGGATCGTTACAGCGTTTTTGATTGGGGCGAAATGCCTGATCATATTGAAGGCAAAGGCGCGGCTCTCTGTCATATGGGTGCTTACTGTTTTGAACAGCTGGAAAATGTTGGAGTTAAGACCCATTACAAGGGCTTGGTTAATGAGAAAGGTAAAGCCGTCAAAGTTGCTGAGCTCATGGCGCCCTCAAGCACTATGGAAGTTGCTCTGGTTAATGTTTACAGGCCAAAAACAACTGTAGCAAATGGCAAAATAGTTCACGATTACAGCATGTATATGTCTGTCCTCAAAAACTGCCTTATTCCGCTGGAAATAATCTACAGAAACGGCTTACCAGAAGGCTCATCAGTATTCAAACGGCTAGCAACGGGGAAAGTAACCCTAAAAGAACTTGGATTAGATCACCAGCCCAAACCAGGCGAAACTCTCTCCAAACCAATCTTCGACGTAAGCACTAAACTAGAAGAAACTGACCGCTACATCACTTGGGCAGAGGCACAGAAAATCGCTGGCTTAAATGATCTAGAACTCGCTGATATCAAAGCCGTTCTCCTGAAAGCGGATAAAACAATATCGAAGGCTGCCTCAAACGCTGGTTTGAAGAATGAGGATGGCAAGATCGAATTGGCGTTCGACGATAAAAGAAAACTTATGCTCGTGGACGTTTTAGGCACTTTAGATGAATGCCGCTTTACTTACGATGGCGTCCACGTCAGCAAAGAGGTCGCCAGGCAATTCTACAAGAAAACTGGCTGGTACAACGATTTAGAGCAGGCTAAGAAAGATGCAGAAGCCAAAGGAGTCCAAGATTGGAAGTCTCTCTGCAAATCGCAGCCGCCCAAACTTGACTCCAAACTTAAAACAATCATCAGCCAAATGTACATGGCAGTTGCAAACGAGATGACAAACATTAAACTATTTGATACTCCAAAGCTAGCCAAAGTAATTAACGCTTACAAGGACTTTATGGGTGAAAAAGCATGATGCAAGACAAAATAAAACAAACGTTAGCCGATTATAACCAAGAGAAAATCTATATAGGCGTCTTAGGTTCGCATTCGGCCCTAGAAATTGCTTCAGGGGCTAAACAGGAAGGCTTCAAAACTGTAGTTGTGTGCCAAAAAGGTAGAGAAAAAACCTATGCCCGATACTATCGAAACATCTTTGACAAATTTATTTTTCTGGATAAATTCTCAGATATCACAACTCCAGAGGTCGTAAAGCAACTAACCGAACTAAACACAGTCTTCGTTCCCAACCGCTCGTTTAGCGTATATGCAGGCTACGAAGCCATAGAACAGAAATTCTCTGTTCCTCTCATGGGAAACAGGTATCTGCTAAAAACTGAAGAACGCACGGCACCAAAAAACCAGCTCTGGCTCCTAAAGGAAGCAGGAATAAAACTTCCCCGCGCCTTCAAATCACCAGCAGACATCGATTGCCCCGCTATAGTAAAAGTCGCTGAGAAAGGTCGCGCAATTGAACGAGCATTCTTCTACGCTTCGACGCCTGAGGAGTATGAGCGGGAAGCCCAAAAACGGATAAAAGCCGGTATCATAACTCGTGAAGCCCTCAACCAATCCGTCATCGAAGAATACGTTATAGGCGCCAAATTTAACGCGAACTATTTCTGGTCACCCTTAACTGACGACATAGACCTGCTTGGTTTCGATAGACGAATCCAGACCGATCTTGATGGTGTTCTTGACCTACCCGCCAAAGAACAACTCGAACTAAACATACCCACACAGAACATCGAAATTGGGCATATGGGCGCAACTATGAGGGAAAGTCAACTTGAAAAAATCTTTGAAGCTGCAGAGCGTTGGGTGCAAATATGTAAGAAAGAGTTCCCGCCCGGTATGATTGGGCTTTTTGCACTTCAGGGTGCAATAACCAAAGACTTAGAATTCTGCGTTTTCGATGTCAGTCCCCGTGTCCCAGGCTGCCCATGCGTCGAGCCAACCTCGCCATACATGAAATACAAGTACGGTGTGGAAGTTGGGCCAGGTAAACGCGTCGCCATGGAGATTAAACGTGCAGTCAGGAAAAAGCGTCTTGCCGAAGTGGTAACATGATAACAGGCGATGACATCGGCAAAATCATCGGCAAATATGACCAAAGCAAGCTTGCCATCGGCACATTGGGCTCTCATAGCTCACTAAACATTTTCAAGGGTGCCAAAGAAGAAGGTTTCCGAACCGTCTGCATCTGCAAAGAAAAAGATGCAATAATGTACAAGAAGTACCCATTGGTTGACGAGCTAATAATTGTTAAAGACTTTACAGAGTTAATGGCAGAAAAAATGCAGGAGCGACTCCGCAAGCTCAACGTGGTTTTAATTCCACACGGCTCATTCACCGCATACCTTAGCACAGAAGAGTTGACTGACAAACTTATGGTGCCCATGTTTGGCAACCGCCAACTTCTCCATTGGGAAGCAAACCGTAAAAGCCAAGAAGAATGGCTACGCCAAGCTGGACTCTTATTGCCAGCAACATTCAAAACCCCTGAAGATATCGACCGCCTAATCATAGCCAAACTTCAAGGCGCCAAAGGTGGTAGAGGATACTTCCTCGCCAACTCACCCAAGAACTTCTACAAACAATTCAACGAAATGGTCAAACGAGGCATGCTCACAAAGGATGATTTGCCAAATATCCACTTGCAAGAATACGCATTGGGCGTTAATGTTTACCCAAGCTACTTTAGCTCTATCATAAATGATGACGTCGAAATGCTCTGCGTTGATAGACGCTACGAATCCGCGGTGGACTCGATTGGCAAAATTCCAGCTTGCCAACAACTCGAAATCGACATAAACCCCACATACACCGTAATCGGCAACTTCCCAATAGTTCTTCGCGAATCTTTGTTGCCTGAGATCATGCGTATGGGAGAAAACGTCCACAAAAAAGCACGTGAACTTGCGCCACCCGGAATCATTGGACCCTTCTGCCTTGAAACCGTAATTACCGACGAAGCAAAAATTTATACATTCGAAATCAGCGCACGCATCGTTGCAGGTACCAATGTTGGAATCGGAACATCACCATACGCCTATCTGAAGTACGGCGAGAACATGTACATGGGCAGACGGATAGCAATGGAATTTAAAGAAGCCATAAAACAAAAAAGACTGCAAGACATCCTTGCCTAAACTCCCTACAACTTATGAAAGGCACAAATCGAGTAAATCTTCAAAATTCTTTCTAGTTGAATTCTTTTTAAATTTTTTCAAACCAGAAATTAATGCTAACCTACTTTTCTTGCCGAAAATTTCTTCTAACATCTTGGCTGCCCTGCTGTTTCCCATAAAAAGAAACTGACAAACCGACGTAACATTAATCACTTTCCGCATTGTGCTTGCAGTTTCAAAGTCAACAATGAAAGGCTTATCCATCTTATCCACGAGCAAATGTTTAGGTGCTTTGCTGAGTTCTCCATGGTCTAAGCCTGCTTCATCTAGACTCCAGCATTGCTCCAGAATTTCGACTAAAACCTTGCGGATAAGGTCTTTTTCTTTTGGAGTTTGCAACCAATCTTCAAGTAAATCACCGTCAATTAGTTGGGATAAAAGAAAATTGTTGCTCACAGCAATGAATTTAGGGCCAACACCGATTGCATTGGCTTTCTGGAGCATTTCTGCTTCATGCGTAAAGTCTAAGCGGTCTGCATCGATTCGTCGCATTTTCAACGCAAATTTTTGGTCTTTCGCATTCGCAACTACGACCACTCCTACGTAACCTTTGCCAAGTACAGGAATGTTTGAAGCATTTGTTTTCCCTACAAATTCAATTGATGTAATCCCATGTTGTTGCATTTCCTCTATTCGGTGATAGATTTCTGTTGGGTTTGTTCTTGGATAGCACACTATTGAGGCGTAAGGTTCCTCATCTAGGTTTTCCAATGCAACTATTTTTGGCTGTTTCACTTCTTGTCCTCTGATGGCTAATGCTGCGGAGTTAGTTAATTAAAGCTTAAGTGCATTTTTCGTAATCTAATTGATCAGCGTTGGGGCTATAGGTAGGAAGAGGAAAAATTGAGGTTGCCAACATGGTTACAGTTTCAATTTAGCAAATGTCATTTTATCTTTTTAGTTTTTGTGATATTTTACGCTTTTCTTGTTATCCTAAACTTGAATTATATTCCCATGCAGTGGGATGAAGTGAATCACTTCAACGGCGCTTTGCTTCTAATCAGGGGGCAAATTTGGCAATACGCTGCTACAAACTCGTTTTATCCCCCTATGTACAATTTGGTGACTGCAGTCTACTTTGCTTTGGCGGGTGCGAGTGTATTGACAGGGCGACTTGTCGCGGTGACGTTTTCGCTTCTTTCCTTTTTCGTGGTTTGCAAGATTGCTAAAGAAACGTACGGCGAAAAAACTGCTTTGCTCTCAGGTGTCTTGTTTGCTGTGATGCCGGGAATCGTTTGGTTAGCCAGTATGGCCTTGATTGAAACCATGCTTATCTTCGTTTTCTGCGTCTCTATGCTGTTTTTCTTTAGGTGGCTAAAAAATAGTCGAGAACGCGACTTGACATTGAGCATAGTTGCACTAGTGATCGGTGTACTTGTGAAATATCAAATTCTTGTCGTGGCACCCATAATTATGGTTGCATGTGTCTTTGCTTTTGGTAAAGGAGGCTTTCTGAAAACCCACATTGAGAGATTCGTACATTCTAAAAGGCTTTGGTTAGGGGTTTTGTTAGCGGTTCTTGCGGCTTTTCTGCTCTTTGAATTATACGCTTCAGGGTTGCTGAATGTATGGTTGTACGTTTTGCAGGTGGGAAACACTGGCCAAACATTGTACAGCAACCGTTTCTCGATCCCCATATTTTATCTTCTCGAAATGGTCTGGCCATACAACGATAAGCATCCGATTTCGCTCTTGCTTTATGGGTTAGGACTCGCAGGCTTAGCTTTATTTGCTTTCAGGCGAAAGCCGCAGGACAAGTTTTTGCTGGTTTGGTTCATTATCATATACGTTGTTTTCACCATAATTCCAAACAGGCAATGGCGTTATGTTACTCCTCTGTTCCCCGTGTTGTCAATTTCTGCATCTGCACTGGTAGCGTCAATAATTTGCAGGCTACAAAAAACCTGGCAATCCACAAAAAGTAGCATCACCAAAAAACATCTCGCTAAATTCGCCGCGGCGATTTTAATAATTTTCGTTGCTGCTGGCATCTTTTACAGTTCTATTGATGCTTACTCTTGGGCGGGGCAGAATCAACCGCAAATTCCGGTTCAAGAAGCGGCAACGTATGCGATGTCTACACAACAAAGTAACCAATCTATCTTAGTTCTTTGCCCATACAATCTCTTCAACAAAGACATGGTTTGGTTTTACTTAAACAGCAAGAGCGCAAGCCAAACGCCTGTATATCAATACCCAGAATTGGCTGTAGATGCTTACACGCCTCAATTTAACATAACTGAATTAGTTAACTTCTGCCAAACCAACGGTACAAAAATTGTCATGCTCTACGAATACGGCGGAAACATACCGTATTACCAAAGTAATTTGACTGAGCAGACTATTTTTGAACTGTTAAATGGGACAGGTCGATTCAAATTAATTGAGACGTTTGGAGTTATTCCTGAAAGAATCTTCGTTTTGGCATTTAGATGATTCTTTATAGAAGCCTATCTATCCACTAATCGTTTGATGTTAGTTATTCTTATTAATTCAAGAAGAGCATCTATGTCAACAGCATTGATTGACGGTTAAAAAGATGCCTCGTTTCAAACAAATCCTTGAAATTCAACAATTAATGGGCAAAAAAGAACTTATACGAAACGTAGGAATTATTGCACATATCGACCATGGCAAAACCACTCTTGCTGATTCTTTGTTGGCTGGGGTTGGATTGCTTTCGACCAAAATGGCCGGAATGGCAAGAGTGCTTGACTATCTTGAGGAAGAGCAGAAACGCAAAATCACTATAAAAACAGCCAACATCAGTCTCCTCTACAAAGCCACAGGCACCCCGTACATCATAAACCTCGTTGACACGCCAGGGCATGTTGATTTTACTGGTAAAGTAACTCGAGCTCTGAGAATTATTGATGGCGCAATTGTAGTTGTGGATGCTGTCGAGGAAATTATGGCTCAAACTGAAATAGTTACAAAGCAAGCTCTTGAAGAACGTGTCCGTCCAGTATTATTCATCAATAAAGTTGACAAACTAATTGTTGAGCTTCAGCTAAATGAGGAACAGATACAAAAAAAACTTGACCAAATAATCAACAAATTCAATGACTTAATAGAAACCTACGCAGAACCTCAATTCAAAAACCAATGGAGAATCGATGCCTCATTGGGCAACGTAGCTTTTGGCTCAGCTTTGCACGGCTGGGGGTTCACAATGAAAATGGCGAAGCAGCAATGCATAAAGTTTTCAGACATAATGAAAGCGTATGCCATTGGCCAACATATGAAACTGCAAACGACTTTGCCAGTATACACAGCAATTTTCGAAATGGCAATCAATGTAGTTCCGAATCCAAAGGATGCTCAATCTTATCGTACTGAAAAGATTTGGGACGGACAAATTAATTCCAATATGGGCAAAGCGTTAGTTCTCTGTGCAGACGATGCGCCAACGGTCATGTATGTGACCAACGTGCATTTTGACCCAAACGGAGACACCGTCGCAACTGGCAGAGTTTTCTCCGGTAAAACGAAAAAAGGTGATAAACTGCATCTTGTAGCTGCTCTTTCTGAAACAGAAGTTAAGGAAGTCTCTATTGATATGGGATCACTTCGTGAAGAGGTCACCGAGGTTTCAGCTGGAAGTTTAGCTTCTTTCACGTTGACTGGAACCGTTAAGGCTGGCGAAACCCTTGTGGATTTAACACACAAAAACTCTATGGTGCCCTTTGAAGGCATATGCTATGTTTCCGAACCAGTAGTAACTTTAGCAGTTGAACCTAAAAAAACCCAAGACATTCCATTATTGCTCGATGCTCTTGAGAAACTTGCCAGTGAAGACCCCAACCTCAAAATTACTGCAGATAAGCAAACTGGTGAATATCTACTCAGCGGTATGGGTGAATTGCATTTAGAAATAGCCATACACGAACTCAAAAACACTTTTGGCATCGATGTTACTGTCTCTTCGCCAAGAGTTGTTTATATGGAAAGCGTCCAGAAAAGAGGAGTAGTTGCTTTAGCGAAAAGCCCTAATAAACAGAATAGTTTTTGGGTGCAGGTCATGCCTGAAACAGAGGATTCAACTACATCTACCGAACCTGATTCGGGAAGCGTTCTCTCGGTTGATGAACAACGGAACGTTCTTTTAGATTGCAGTGGAAAAACAGAGCAAATTTCTGAACAGGATTTAGAAGCGATTATTGCTGGATTTGAATACGCTTGCAAGGCTGGTCCACTCTGTGGTGAACCTGTCCGACACTTGCAGGTGAACTTAGAAGATTTACAATTAAATCAAAGCGAAGACGGTTCCTCAGAAATTATGCGTGGCGTAGGCAAAGCCGTTTTCGGAAGCTTTCTAACTGCTGACCCAGTCTTGCTTGAACCCATTTACAAAATTATAATCTCAGTCGCCAGCGAATTAGCAGGCGAATCTTCAAGAATCCTAAGCACCCGCCACGGAAAAGTCACATTGTTTGAACAAAAAGGGCTCCTCACAGTTATCACGGGCTTTATTCCTGTCTCTGAAACTTTTGGCTTCTCAAAAGAGCTAAGATCCACGACTTCGGGCAGGGCATTTTGGCAAATGTTTTTTGATCATTGGGAAAAAATGCCTTCTAAATCATCTTTAGAAGTGGTAAGTGATTTGCGGCGAAGAAAAGGCTTAGTCCTTGAAGTGCCCAAACCCGAGAAGTTTATGGAGTAATGTGAATTGCGGCTTGATGTTGCATTTGATTTGGATTTTTCGCTTTGTTGCGGTCAGGTTTTTAGATGGGGGAAGATTAATGGTTGGTGGTATGGCGTCGTCGGCGAACAAGTTGTTAAGATACGCCAATGCGGTGCGCAGTTAGAGTTTGAGAATGTCCAAAGGGAATTTGTGCAAAAATATTTTGGGCTAAACGATAATTTAAATGAAATAAAAAGTTGTGTTGGCAAAGACGATTATGTTCGAAACGCTCTGCAAAGGTTTGAAGGGCTTCGGATTGTAAGGCAACTGCCTTGGGAATGCCTTATCAGCTTTATTTGTGCTACCTACAAGAGCATTGCTGCTATCGAATTAATGCTTAAGAAACTCTCAATGAAGTATGGTGAAAAAAAGTTTTTCGATGGTTTGGAGTTTTATACTTTTCCAACTATTGAACGATTGACGAAGGCTAGTGAGGAAGGTCTGCTTGAATGCGGTTTAGGCTATAGGGCTAAGTACGTGCGAAAAACAGCTAAAAAGATCCTCGATGAATCCTTTAATCTTGAAGATTTGAAGGCTTTACCCTATTTAGAAGCTAGAAAAGCGCTTATAGAGTTCTCTGGGGTTGGCTTGAAAGTGGCTGATTGTGTTCTGCTTTTTTCGCTTGAAAAAATGGAGGCTTTTCCCGTGGACGTTTGGATAAAACGCGTTATTCTAAATCATTATGCTAACCAACTACCTGCCGAAATAGTCAAAAAAATGCAGAGTCACAACTCCTTAACCAACTTCGAATACCAAAAGATCAGCGAATTCGCAAGGTCCTACTTTGGACAGTACGCTGGCTACGCTCAAGAATATCTCTTCCATTTTGAGCGAACACAACGTTAAAATTGCGACTAACAGCACTTCCCTAATGGTGTGCACAATGAGTGAGGGCAAAATTCAAGAATTAATCAAACATAAACGAGTGTTCCTAAGACAAACTACCAATGAATATTCTACAGGTGGCAACGACATGCTCGATGACATTGACGCGGCGATAAAGGAGGCAAAAGCAGAAATTGTCCATAACTTGGAACTCGTCAACTGCCTACGCAAAGACGAAGGCGAACAAGCATGGCAAAAAGACTGCCTTTCAATGTTCAACGCATGGTATGAGAAATGGTTTGGCAACCCCTAACCTAAAAGATTTTAAGTTATCGGTAAATTGAAGAATGGAAATCGGAAAATGTTTAAATCTGTACTGGAACAGCAATATTAGAGAATAGTAAAGTGGGCCCGTAGCTCAGTCCGGCTAGAGCGCCAGACTCATAATCTGTTGACCGGGTGTTCAAATCGCCCCGGGCCCACCAACCATCCACACACTTTTCGATATTGAATTAATCTTGTAAAGGCTGGAAAGACGACTATTTTACTTGGTTCAATCAGTTAATTTTAATTTTTTATTATTTTTTGTGCTTCTTCTCTTAAAGTCACTCTTGAACTGTTAATTTGTTTTTGAGCGAAGGCTAATACTTTATTTTTAGCTTCGACTTGGTCAAGACTATGTTGAATGCTTTGAGTGTTTGTTCAGTTATGAATAGTTTACATTCTTCAGTTAGGTGTGGTGTCAATTTTAGATTTTGGACCTTCAGCAGTTCATTTATTATTTTTTGATAAGGTGGGGCTTTTCAATCGCAATTTTTGCCGAGTTTTTCACTATATTGGCTACGGTAACCATGTAGTCATTACTAAGAAAGCCGTAGTATTTGTAGAAATTTGCATCAAACTTAAGGTCTACGTCAACTTTCGTTAGATTTGCAAATTATTGCCATAGCATTCCACTTTAGAATTCTGTGTTCACTATCTAGAAGCTCAATGAAGCTATTCATTTATGGATAAAGCATGTCTGGATACTTGTCGCTTAGATCAATGAGCACCTTTCCACATCCATATCTAACTGTTGCTTTGGGAGAGTCAGTACCCCTTAACAGTTCTGGAACTATTCCAAAATTCGATTCAACAATATGGAACAGTTGGGCTTTTGTAATTTCTTTGTTGCCGAGTTTGCGCAAATATATTATTAATCAAACTATTCATCATTTATAAAAAGTCTATTTTAGTTAAAAATATTTTTTGGATTCAATTAAGTTTAAAATCTTGATTGTGTGTTATCGTTTGGTGATTTTAAGTGAGTAATCGTTGGGTTCCGATTCTTGTTGCTATCGTATTTTTTGTATTGGCCTTTTTGATTCAGTTTCAACAAAAGGTAACTTTTGGAGTTTGGTTCCAGATAGAAGATATTCACCATGAGTCTTTTGCCCTGGCATCTATTGCTTTAGGAATAGGAGTACTTATAGGGGCAGCCATTGCTGAAAGCAGCCAGAAAGGCTCGAGATAAGATATTATTTCACAATTTCTTGGATTATATTGTTTACTAACATTAATTTTAGCACTATACACTTTTTCTAAATATTTTAGTCCTTTCTTGGTAGACAGTTGTGAATGCTTCTATGCCGTCTTTGACGATTACGATTTGATACCTCTAAAGAATTTTATGTTAAGGTAAGATGGGAGCAACCGTTAATTTCTCTGCCACACCCCGCGTGATCAGCACAGTGTCTTCGATTCGTACCCCACCAAAGCCCGGCACGTAAATTCCAGGTTCAATAGTAACAACATTGCCCATTTCTAAGATGTCTTTGCTGTCTGGACTCAAAATGGGCGCTTCATGGATCTCCAACCCAACGCCGTGTCCCAGGTTATGAACAAAGAACTCTCCAAACCCCGCTTCCTCAATCACTCTTCTAGCTGCCAAATCAACTTCGCTAGCTAAAACGCCCTGTTTGGTGGCTTCATAGGCTTTTTGCTGCGCCAACTTTACGGTTTGGTAAATTCTTGTTTGTTTCTCTGAAGCTCTACCTGCCGTGAATGTTCGAGTGATGTCAGATCGGTAGTTCTTATAGATTGCACCTAAATCAACTACCACCAAATCGTCTTCCTGAATAATCTTTTCTAAAAAAGTGCCATGAGGATATGCACAGCAGTACCCAGAAGCAACGATTGTATCAAAAGCCACACCGTCTGAACCTGCCATACGCATTGCATATTCGATTTCAGCTGCTACTTCCTTCTCTTTTATGCCTGGACGAATGGTCTCAGCAGCTGTTTTAATACCGATGTCTGCTAGTTTGCATGCTTGTCTAATTAACTCGATTTCTTTTTCATCTTTGATTATGCGCAAATCCCGTATGAGGGTGTTTGCTGATTCGAGTTTTTCCTCTCCGCCGACTGCTTTTGCAAGGGTACGCCAACTTTCTATCTGATGTGTGTCAACTGATAATTTTTGACTTGGTATTCGTCGAGCGATTTTCTCAAATAAGTTCTCTCCTCGGTTTAAAAGTTCAACATTTAAGCCTTTGACTTCTTCTTTGGCTTGTTCATAGTTTACTCCTGATACGTAAAGAATGTTCTCGCCTTTTTCTGGGATTAGCAGTGCTGTTGCTCCTGAAAAATTAGAGAAGTAGAGTATGTTGGTTGGGTTGAAAATTAAAAAGTTCAATGGTTTGCCCTGTTTTGCTGCTTCTTGTTTTAGGGCGTTGGTTCGATTCAATCTTTCCGCCTTCTTGGAAGGGATTGGTTTTGGATTGGTTTAAGTTTTCGCTTCTGCGATTTTTTATTATCGTTTTTTGCGTTGTGTAAAACAAAACAAATCGTATATAGTCGTGTCTTTCTAAACCCATTACCCATTAACTTAATATAGTTTTTACTAGCCTTCTAACTTACCGAGATTTGAGGGAAAAAAGCATGTTCTCTTACGCAGGAAAAATTTTACATGTTAACCTCACAACAGGGGAAACAAAAACAGAGCCATTAAATGAACAGATGGCTAAAAGCTACATCGGCGGTATAGGTCTAGGCATACGCTTGCTTATGGATAATTCAAAACCAGGCACCGACGCATTTCATCCAGACAACCCGATTATTTATTGTACTGGTCCACTTAGCGGGACCATGGGTCCAACAGCTGGAAACGGCTATGCTGTTGTTTCCAAATCACCTGCCACTGGCGGTGTTGGTGAAGCCAAAGCACATGGGTTTTTCGGTCCAGACTTAAAGCGCGCAGGATACGACGCTGTAGTAATTACTGGTAAAGCACCCAAATTGTCTTACCTTTGGATTGACGATGACAAGGTCGAAATCCGAAATGGTGAGTTCCTAAAGAACGCCACTGTTGGCGATACCGATAATAAAATCCGAGATGAACTTGGAGACTTCTATATTCGTGTGTCAGCAATTGGTGAAGCAGGAGAAAAACTCTGCAGGTTTGCAGCCATTATTAATGATGAGTTTCGCGCCATTGGACGCACAGGCATGGGCGCAGTCATGGGCAGCAAAAACCTTAAGGCAGTGGCCGTAAGGGGAACAAAAGACGTTAACGTAGCCAACATGGAAGGCTTCAAAGAATATATCAAAATGATTCATGAACGAATGAAGGGTCCAGCAACCAAGAAATACAAAACCTTGGGCACACCCGAAAACGTTCTCGTCCTGAACTCGCTTTCAGCTTTAGCTACAAGAAACTGGACGAACGCAACTTTTGAAGGCGCTAACAAAGTCAGCGGCGAATACCTAAATGAGCACTATGTTAAGAAAATTGTGGGATGTGCAACTTGCGGTATGCGTTGCGACCACATTGCCGTTGTCCCTGAAGGACCATACAAAGGATCAACTTCAAGACTAGAATTCGAATGCCTCTGGAGCATGGGACCACTATGTGGCGTTGACCGTTTAGACGCAATTATCGAAGCAATGCGTATTGTCAACGAATACGGCATGGACGGCATCTCAATTGGCGTCGTAGTTGCTTTTGCGATGGATCTCTATGAACACGGTATAATCACCAAAGAACAAACCGACGGAATCGACCTCAAATTCGGCAACGCAGAAGCATTAATCGCGATTATTCACAAGATTGGCAAACGTGAAGGTTGGCTTGGCAACATTCTTGCAGAAGGAGTTGAGAAAGCAGCTGAATTAATCGGCGGAGATGCTTACAAATACGCTTGCCACATCAAAGGATTAGAACTTCCAGGATATGACCTAAGAACTCTGAAGACAGCAGCGTTAGGCTTCTCAGTATCATTCCGTGGCGCATGCCACCTCAGAAACGGAGCTTACTCACCGGATGTTAAAGGTAAAGTAAACCGATTTAAAATCGAGAAAGGCAGAGGCAAAATGATTACTGACGAGAGCCACATGTACAACATCATTGACTCACTTATCGTTTGCAAATTTAGCAGAGGCACATACTACGACGGTTGGAAAGACCTTGCAAACTATTACACCTTAGCCACAGGAATCCCAATCACAACCGAAGAAATGACTGCAGACGGAGACAGAATCGAAAACCTAGCACGCCTCTTCAACATACGAGAAGGAAAAGGCACACGCAAATTCGACGACGTTCCATACAAAATAAAGAATTTCCCAGTACCAGACGAGGGACCAGCCAAAGGCGTTTGTGTCAATGACGAAGAAATGGCAATTGGTTTAGATGACTATTACGCTTCACGAGGTTGGACTGCGGACGGCATTCCAACGGTTGAACGCTTACAACAGTTAGGGCTCGGTGACTTAGCTTACATTGCTGAAAATGCAATGAAAGCCGCTAAAGAAGCCAAACCTGCAGCTCCAAAAGCAACAGTAGGAGGTAACTAAAATGGTGCGACCCCAAGACAGAAAATTCGTAACTGCAGATCCAGACAAATGCATCGGTTGCTTAGTCTGCGAATACGCCTGCAGCATGGTTAACGAAAACACCTTCAACCCAAACAAATCACGTATACGTGCAATGCGCCTTGGACCACTAGTCAACCTTGCAGTAACGTGTAGACACTGTGAAGACCCGTCTTGCGTTGCAGCTTGCCCAAGAGATGCCCTAAAACAGGAATGTGACAGCGGCATAATCCGCGTGGACGAAAACGCCTGCAACGGATGTGGATGGTGTATCAGTGCATGCCAATTCGGCGCCATGAACATGCATCCAGATAAGAAAATCGTATTCACTTGCAACAGTTGCACTGACAACGAAACCAAAGAACCTCAATGCGTCAAATGGTGCCCTGAAGAAGCCTTAACATTCGTTAGCGCAGAGACATTAGCTCAGAAGTATAGACAGAAAGCAGTTAAGAATCTATTTCAATCAGTAGAAGCAGAAGCCAATAAAACAAAATAAACACGCAAAAATCAAAATGCGCTTTTTGCGCTAATTTTTATTTCTTTGTATTTTGATTTTCTGATTAGAGCTTACTTAATTGGCTTCTTCTTTTCTTGATTTTTTCAATTTGATAATCTAGTTCAGTTGAGTCAGCTGGGGTGTACCACCGGTTGTAATAGTAGCTGTTGAGGGCTTTTTGGTTAATCATCCTGTTTTTTTCTGCTTTGTTTGAGCGCCGATAATGATGTCTAAAGTAAATTGGTATCGCAATACCGGAAGCAAAAAGAAGAACCAGAATAGGACTCAACCAATTAATCCGAAGAAGTAATGCTAGAATAATAAAAAAGCCATAGATGATTGTGAAGAACCCTGAATAAAAGAGCCATTTGCTTTTGTGTGTTATTTTCATCTATCGAAAAATATGCTTGTGTGCGCTTTTAAGTTGTATGCTTGGCAATTTAGCCGCCCGTCACGAGCGACATTAAAATGATGTTGTCGCGGTCTTTGAGGGGGGTGTTTATGCCTTCAAGTTGGTCCATTAAAACGCCGTTGACCATCACAACAAAAGAAGCTTTCATCTCCTTCTTGATTGGATCGTAGACTTCTTGTATGAATTGTTTGCCGAAGTCTTGGGCGATTTTGTCAAGCAGTTCCGAAAGTAGAGAACCATTTGATAGCTCGAATTCGTCTTGGCTTGTGTTTGTGAAGGATTTTATTAAGCCGATGTAGTGGACTTTAATTTGCATGTCTTTGATTCTACTCCGGATTTAGTGATTGTGTTTACGTTCTGATATTTCTTTTCTAAGTTTAAACGGATTTTTGCCTTAGAAAACACCGCATTAACGATGTGTTAGGTTGTGCATGACGGCGTCACAATTGCTTTGAGACCCGTCGAAAAACAAACTGAGAACCCATTAACTTAATATATTGTTCAACAGCACTAAATATTTCAACTCTTGGAGGAACAAGGTTGCTAGGTTACTCGGGAACAATCTTATATGTTGATTTAGCCACAGGCAAAACTCGCACAGAAAAACTGAGCGAAGAAGATGCCAAAAAATACATAGGTGGCATCGGTCTTGGAATGAAACTTTATCTGTCTAACTCAAAAGCAGGTGTTGACCCACTTACCTCTGAAAACCCCCTCATCCTTGCTGACGGACCAGTTTCAGGAACAATGTTTCCAACAGGTGGAAACGGACATACATTCATATCTAAATCACCTGAAACAAATGGTGTCGGAGAAGCCGTAAGCCACGGTACTTTTGGAGCCGAACTAAAACGTGCAGGATACGACGCGGTAGTTTTAATGGGCAAAGCAGAGAAACCAGTTTACCTTTGGATTGACGATGAATCAATCCAGTTACTTGATGCATCCCAAATTTGGGGTAAGTCACCAGGCGAAACTGAAGATGCCATAAAGAATGAAATCGGTGACTTTTATGTTCGCGTAGCATCTATTGGTTTAGCAGGCGAAAAATTATCTAAAATCGCATGTATTATAAACGAGAAAACCAGAGCAGCAGGTAGAACAGGTCTTGGCGCTGTAATGGGAAGCAAAAACCTTAAAGCCATCGCAGTAAGGGGCACCCATGACATAGTTGTTGCGAAACCAGACGAATTCATGAATATGGTTAAAGAATTTCATGAACGCATGAAAGGGCCAGCAGCACAAAAATACCGCACTCTTGGTACATCCGAAAACATAATGATTCAAAACGCACTTTTCTGTTTGCCGACACGCAACTTCAATAACGCACATTTCGAGAACGCTGAAAAAGTCAGCGCAGAGACTTTAAATGAGCGTTACATTTCGAAAATAATCGCCTGTAACTCTTGCGCTATGAGATGCGAACATGAAGCAGTTATCCGTGAAGGACCATACAAAGGCACAATGACGCGAATGGAATACGATAATATTTGGGCGCTAGGACCTAACTGCGGCGTAGACAAACTAGATGCAATAATCAAAGCAGCTGAACTCTGCAATTTCTATGGACTTGACGCAACAAGCGCAGGAGTAACTGTCAGTTTCGTAATGGACTGCCATGAAAAAGGAATATTGACCCACGAAGACCTTGGTGGATTAGACGCTCACTTCGGCAACGCAGATGCATTAATCAACCTTATTGAAAAAATCGGTAAACGCGAAGGTATTGGAGACATGCTCGCTGACGGCGTAAAAGTAGCTGCAGAAAAGATAGGCAGAAACTCAAGTCGGCTTGCCATGCATATTAAAGGTTTGGAAGTGACAGGATACGATTTGAGATGTCTCAAAACTGCTGCTCTAGGCTCTGCAGTTTCATTCCGTGGAGCAGACCATAATCGCAGCGGTGCTTATACCATAGATTTGAAAGGCAAAGTTGACCGCTTGAAAGTTGAAAAAGGTCGCGGCAAACTCGTAAAAGACGCAGAGGACATTTACGCATTGATTGATTCACTAATTATCTGCAAGAACGCCAAAGGAACACTTTACAAGGAACTCGCAGATATGTCAAAACTCTACAACTTAGTGACAGGCTATGAGATGACTCCTGAAGAACTCAATGTTGCAGGAGAACGAATAAACACTCTTGCCAAACTCATAAATGTCCGCGAAGGCAAAAGCCGTAAAGACGATATTCTCCCATGGAAAGTAATCAATCAACCTATTACAGACGAGGGACCTGCAAAAGGCTCAGTTGTAACACAAGAGGAACTTGACCTGTTGCTCGATGATTATTATCAAGCTCGCGGCTGGAATGTTGAAGGTATACCCACTAAAGCTAAGCTACAAGAACTTGGCTTAGAAGATTTTTCAAATATTATAGAAGGAAAAGAGGCATAGAAATGGTAAAGATGCATGAGAGAAAATTTGTTTCTGCTGATCCAGAAAAATGTGTCGGTTGCCAAATCTGCGAGTATGCTTGCTCATTTACCAAGGAAAAAGCCTTTAATCCGCTTAAATCTCGCATTAGAGTTGTCCGGGTTAACCAGTTGGCTAACATGGCTGTTACGTGTCGTCTATGTGAAGATCCAGCTTGTGTAGCAGCATGTCCACGAGATGCGCTTAAACAATCAGAAGACACAGGAAACATCGTATTAGACAAGGACAAATGTAATGGCTGTGGCTGGTGCATAGAAGCATGCGATTACGGTGCAATAATGTTGCATCCAGAAACTAAAGTGGTCTATGTTTGTGACATGTGCAAAGATAAAGCAGATGGACCACAATGTGTCAAATGGTGTCCAGAAGAAGCCATTACAGTGGTTACTAGCGATGTTTTGGCACAGAAATCAAGAATCGGTGCAATCAAGAAACTCTTTCAAGAACCAGAAGAAAAGAAGTAATTAGGGCGTTTTGCCCAAATAATATTTTTCAAAAAACTTTTTGTTTTCATCTATTCAATCAAGATTCAGCTTTTGCAAAACCTATTAATAAACAATAAATCAACATTACCGTAAATTGATCTCCCTTATGTGATAGTGTTGCTTGACCAATTATTAACAACAATAATCCTCGGTTTAATCCAAGGCTTTACCGAGTGGCTTCCGATATCAAGCACTGCTCATTTGAGAATTACTGAGAATTTTCTGGGCTTTCAAGCAACCCCACTCTTCAACGTATTCTTACATCTTGGTACACTTGGAGTTGTAATATTTTATTTTAGGCATGATATCAAAGTGGTTTTAACTGCTTTGGTTCATCGGGATTTTCACTCAGAATACGGTCGACTTATCACACTCATAATTGTTGCAACCATTCCAACAGGAATAATCGGGCTTCTTTACAACCAATATCTAGCCGACAACTACCAAACTTTCCTAGTTATAGGTATAACATTTATCATCGGCGCAACCTTGCTGGTTCTCTCTAAATTCGGAAAGGAAGAACAAGCTCAAATATCCTACCGAAAAGCATTTGTCATGGGTATAGCACAAGGGGCTGCAAGTTTTCCGGGACTATCCAGAAGTGGTGCAACAATATCTTGCGGGTTGCTGCAAGGTGTTAAAAGAGAAATTGTTTTTAAGTTTTCATTTTTACTTTCGATTCCTGCCATAATAGGCGACTTAGCAGTTGAAGCTTACTTGCAACGTGGAAGTTTTTCTCAAGGTGTAGGAGTTAGTGCATTAAACCTTTTGGCGGGTTTGGTATTTGCAATGGTAGCAGGTTACTTAGCAATAGTTTTAGTGAAAAAGCTAGTATTAACCAAGAGGTTTCATTATTTTGCTATCTACACTTTTGTTCTTGGAATTGTATTGATTGTATTAGCACTTCTTGGTTTTTAGATGATTTTTTCGAGGTCACATATTAAGCGATCGAACACTTTTAAGCCATCCATCCAGAAGTTTGGATCGGCAACGTTCAAGCCGACGACTTCACCGATTTCTTTTGGGGACATGCTTCCACCTGCAGACAACACTTTCACCAACTTGGGAACGAAAGCTTTGCCTTCATCTAAATACCGCTCATAAAGTGAATAAACGAACATTTGGGCGTAGACATAGGGGTAATTGTAGAATCGGTAGTTAGCCATGAAGTAGTGGGGTTTCATTGTCCACTCAGCCTGCATTTCTGGGAACCATGTGACTGCATCGCCGAAAACGCGGTCTCGGCTATTAGTCCAGTGGCTACAAATGGTTTTGTAATCCAAGAATTCGCCCCGTTCAATGGACTCGTAGAGTGCTTGTTCAAACCAAACTCTTGCAGTAACTTGGAACGTTGTCATACCTGCCTCATCCAAAACAAGACATAGCAGTGCTTTGCGTTCTTCATCAGATTTTGCTTCATCCAAAAGCAGATCAGTTAGTAACAACTCACCAAAAATTGAAGCCGTCTCTGCTACAATGGACGGAACGTGCATGTTGAGCATTGTTTGATTTCTCGAGGCATACCAGTCGTGAGTGGCGTGCCCAAGTTCATGAGCTAATGTGAAAACGTCTGTGAGCGTACCGTTGAAACTTTGCAAGATGTAAGCCGATTTGCCTTTATAGAAGCCTGCACAGAAGGCGCCGTTTCGTTTGCCGAATCTTGGTTGGGCGTCTATACGGTGCTTTTGGAACATTTCTTTGACCGCTGCAGCGTATTGGGGATCAAATCGACCATAGGCTTTGGAAATGAGATCTTCTGCTTGTTGGAACGTGAATTTGAATTCTGGCATCTTGGGAAGTGAAGCCATGATATCGTGGTTGCCTAAAACTGGCAAGCTCATGAGTTTTGCTTTAAGCTTAAGGTAGCGCCGATAACTTACTACGCCTGCTTCGACGGTTTTAAGCAAATTGCCAATGATTCCTTTCTCAGTGTCGTTGCTAATAAAACTAGATTCCATGGGTGAAGCATATTTTCTGCGTTTAGACACACTTACCCAATCGTTGCAGATATTACGCAGTGCTGCCGAGAACAATTCGCCATCCTTACCCAGCAACCCATAGATTGAGCGGTTAGCTGATTCCCGTGTTGCTCGGTCATGATGCGGTAACAAACCGTTAGCTTCTCCGTAGCTCAGAGTTTTTTTCTCTCCTAAAACCACAACTTCAAAAAGGCGAGTGTTAAGCCATTTGCTCTGCAATTCCTCCCAAGCATAAACGCCAAATTGATCCTTCTCGATGATAAGTTGTTCTTCCACTTCAGAGAGTTGGTGTTCTACTCTGCGTTGGACGCGCTCAAGAGTATGTCTATAATTGAAAAGGGTTGGTTCTTTGATTATTTGAGGGTTGGTTTTAACCAATGTGCCCAGTTCTAGCGAATAAAACGCGAGTTGTTTGCTGATGTTTGCTGAGAGTTTGTCTATCTTGTCGTTTAATGCCTGCGCCTGGGGTTGAGTCATGTCCATCGCAAATGAAAGGCTAGAATAAAGGGTTAAATCGCTAATTTTTAATTCAAACGCCTCAAGATCGCGTAAGCACATAAGTAGACCCTCTGATGATAAGCTAGCTATTTTACAACGGTAAGTCTTCTCAAACTCGTTTGCCGTTACTGTGACCTCTGCAATGGCTTGGTCAATTTTGGGGTCAGTTATGCTTGGGAAAAGTTCCGTTAAGTCCCATGTTACATTATTATTAGCCGTCAAGGCATCTACCTCTTACTGGATAATGTTGGCATGGTTATTTGGATTTTGTTTTGAAGAGCTCCGCGTATAAGAATATGTCAGTTAAAGTAAAAAAATCGAAAAAAAAATTAGTCCGAGCTGGCTATCTTGGTTAAACCAGAATTGCTAATTCTTCAGACAGGGTTTGCTCGAAGCTTTCAAGGATTAACTTATTGCCTTTTTTAGCTATAAAGAAGTTGGTTCCGCATATAGGGCAAGGAACGAACTCGTTCTCTCCCACTGCGTCGAACTCGAATTTCTTGTTGCATTGAGGGCAAGTTAAAGTCATCGATGCGATCATTTTCTGCATAGTGTATTCTCCTATTTTTTAGATTGCAATTAAGCGTAAAACGTAGTTTTGACAACTAGAGAAACAGCTTATTTGTATTCTTAACATACTCATTGACGCTATGTATTATCTCTTTCCATAAGAACGAAGGATTTGGTTCGTGATGAGGGCAAGATTAGAGCTTGCGAATTATCAAAAAAGATCATGAATCGTCTATGAGCGAAATTCTTTTTCCGCTATGTCTATTTGTCTTTCCAAAGTTTCTTTGTAGGTATCTACTTTGTTTTCTTTGAGATCATCTTGGCTTCCATTAAGCATCTTCATTAGTTTTTTGTCGTTTGCGTTTACCAATGTTTCAGTAAGTTCTACGACGAGCTTGCGGATTTCCAAGAGTTCCAAAGCTATGACTTTGAGGTTTCTCCTTTCATCTTCTGTGAAAACTATCCTGACCAACCAAGTCACCAAATTAAACTTATACTACAAGTTTTGGAGTATATAATTTTCTCTAAAAGTACAAATTTTTTGTGGTGCTACGGGCAGGATTTGAACCTGCGAACCCCTGAGGGAAAGGATTTCCCATTTGGGCGCTTGAGTCAAAGCGTCGAGATCTTGAGTCCTTAGTGGAACACGCAAAATGCGTATTCTTTCACCTTTGACCTAGCTTGGTTACCGTAGCATAATAACCGCTAAAAACAATTAACTTCGGTCATTTAACATTTTCCACTTGTTATACCTTATTTTATGCGCATCTTTAATCGACCCTATCTTCTCCATCCAACGAATTACCTGTTGCGACCGAGTTGTATATGCGACGTGTAGAGGCGATTTATTTTTACCGTTAGGTGGCATATACTCATATGTTCGGAATTTGAATTCTAATTTATCAGCTAAATTTGTGAACCCATCTCTGAGATCTTTGCTTTTAACTTGGATTTCAACTCTCGGTCCCCGGTTTATTTGAAAACTAAAGCATCCATCTGTACTGAATAGGCCGCATAAAAAAGCTCTATGTATTCTTTCATCACTCGATTCAAGGATTTGTTTTGGGATAGTAACCTTTCCCGCTTTTCTCCCCTGTGGGAAACCATAATTTCGAAAGAACTCTAACGCCTGAGGTTGACCACTCCTAATCATCACAGCTTTACCTGAAGGACAATTAACAGGTGTGTTTGGTTCAACTCCTAAGACGTTTCTAACAAGTTCAATTATTTTTGCAAGCATTTCTTCATCATTTAGACCACAACTTATTCCCCATTTATCTGAAAGCCATCCGTCACCAGCATGAAGTCCTAAAAGTATTGCGGCATCTTCGTTGAGTTCTTTAAGTGGTAGATGGTAAATTATTCGCTGATAAGGTATTTTCATCAATAGTAACGGATTTAAATTATCTTATAAAAACTGCTTCGAAAACAGGTGATAACGGATTCTCTTTGGATTCATATTACCGCAAAAGTAAAAGCACCAATCGATGATACATAGAAGCAATGCAGACTCAGCATACAATTATCTTTGGCAACAGCCAGCGAATGAGTGAACTTGAGGACAGAAGTGTCCAGTTAATGGTGACTTCGCCGCCTTACCCCATGATATCAATGTGGGACGAACTATTTTGCAACGCTGATCCAAGAATTGCAGAATTATTCGGTGAATTGGCTGCAATCAGCGAGGAGGATGTTGTGCATCAAATCTATACCGCAATGCATGCTTATTTAGCCAAGGTTTGGGCTGAAACCTACCGGGTCCTAGTCGACGGCGGCATTGCATGCATAAACATTGGAGACGCCACCCGAACTATAAACGGCAAATTCCAGCTCTATCCCAACCACTCCCGAATCACAGAGATGTGCGAAAAAATCGGCTTCACCACTTTACCCTATATCCTTTGGAAAAAACCCACTAACAAGCCAATGTACAAGGGTAAAGGCGCTTTTTTGGGCTCAGGTTTCCTTCCACCAAACGCTTATATTACAATTGATTGCGAGTTTATTTTGTTATTTAGGAAGGGAAAACTCCGAAAATTCCCACCAAAAGATGCTTTACGATATGAAAGCATTTTCACCAAAAAAGAACGTGATGAATGGTTCAGCCAAATCTGGTCACTCAAAGGTACGCGACAGACAACAAACGATTTAGAGCGTAGAACCGCTGCTTATCCTGAAGAAATCGCACACAGACTAATCCGAATGTTTAGCGTGAAACGCGAACTTGTACTTGATCCATTCTTAGGTTCAGGAACAACAACAAAAATAGCAATTCAAAACGAAAGGAACAGTATAGGATATGAAACCGACCTAAACCTGCTTCCTGTTATTACTGAAAAGACCGAAAATCTCGCAAAAGAAGCAATTATCAAAATAATTAAACGCAAGAATAACTGATGTTTTTTTTTACTAAACGTTGAAATAATATCTCGTTGTATTTTCAAACTAAGGTTCTGTATGGTAAAAAGAACTTTAAAGGACGACCCGATAAATCTGGGAAATGTTTCAAAAAGATTTAATCTTTCTAGCAACCGCGCCAAAGGCAACCTTGCAAAAGACCGCTTTGCATTTGATCAAACAATGATGGGAAACGATTGTCAAAAGACTCGTAAAGATGGAGATTTTGTTGTTCAAAAACGGGATTTTTTTGGAAACAAAGTTGGTGAACCCACAACTTACGAGGTCAAGACGGGTAAAACTCAATTGACCGAGGCTCAAGAGAAACGGCAGCGTCAAATGGGTAGAACTCGTTACAAAATCGCGAGATATTAGATTTCATCTTTGTCTCTGCATTCTCTATAGTTCCAAAGTTTCCAAAATTTATTCAAACGGAAGATAGTAAAGTTTTTTTATTTTACTGCTTTATTATTGTTTAACAAATAATCAGTTTAGACTCAAGAGGTACAAAAAAGTTTATATGCGAGCATCGCGGCTTGTGTTTGTGCTCTTAGAAAAGTTAGCTGAACCCTTTTTCGAGTTGGATCAATCCAGCATCGGAGGAAATGAAAAAGTGAAAACACGCTTAACAAAAACTCACAATCATTATTATATCTTAAATTTATGGGAGAACTGAAAACTTGACTAATCCACAAAAAGAAGATATCCATTATCTTTTGAAAACTTTCTTCAACGAGAAAGGACTAGTAACCCAGCATCTTGATAGTTATAATGAATTTATTGACCACGGACTTCAAGAAGTCGTGGATGAAGTAGCAGAAATCCCCATTGAAGTTCCAGAAAGTCCCTACAAAGTTAAACTTGGGCAAATATGGGTAATTGACCCTCAATCCAGAATTACAGGTCCCTATGCCACTGAAGTGGATGGAACAAAACATGAAATTTATCCAATGGAAGCCAGATTACGCAACTTAGCTTATTCGGCTCCAATTGCGCTCGAAATGACTCCCGTTGTTGACGGTAGAGAACAAGACACAGAGCTTGTTTACATTGGGAATATCCCTGTTATGCTAAAGAGCAAACTTTGCTTCCTTAGTCAACTCAGCAAAGAAGAACTCATTGCAGCAGGAGAAGATCCAGATGATCCAGGCGGATACTTTGTTGTGAACGGCAGCGAACGTGTCATAGTTGCTATGGAGGACTTGGCACCAAACCGCGTTATTGTTGACATAGATGAGAAAGGCACATCGCCGGTTTATCAAGCAAAAATCTTCTCAACAACAGTCGGATTCCGAGCAAGAATCGAACTTAAACTAAAATCAGATGATGCAATCTACGTAACAATGCCAGGAGTTCCAACAGAAATTCCCTTCGTCGTTATCATGCGCGCCTTGACCCTGGAAAAAGATAAAGACATTGCAGAATCCGTTTCCCTCGACAGCGACACCCAAAGCCAACTATCAGCATCATTCGAAAAAGCCATCGGTGTAGACACACCAGCCGACGCCATATTATTCATAGGCAACCGCGTTGCCCACGGACAAGTCGAAGAATACCGCCTTCAAAAAGCAGAAACCGCGCTAGACAAAAACTTCCTTCCACACCTTGGAAGAAGCGACAAAAACCGCAAAGAAAAAGCCATTTTCCTTGGCGAAATGGCATACCGCGTAATCCAACTAAAAACAGGAAGAAGACAACCTGACGACAAAGACCACTTCAAGAATAAACGACTAAGACTCGGTGGTCCATTGTTAGCAGACCTCTTCCGTGTCTCATTTAGAAACTTAACTAGAGACATAAAATACCAACTTGAACGCATCGGCGTTAAAGGACCAATCATTACTGTCTCAGCCGCCGTGCGCCCAGGTATAATCACCGAAAGATTCCAACACGCATTAGCAACTGGCAACTGGGGACGAGGCAGAGTCGGCATTACACAACTCCTTGACCGAACAAATTACATCTCAACACTAAGCCACCTACGCAGGCTCCAATCGCCACTTAGCAGAAGCCAACCCAACTTCGAAGCCCGAGACTTACACCCAACCCACTGGGGACGCTTATGCCCTAACGAAACACCTGAAGGCTCCAACTGCGGTCTTGTTAAAAACCTCGCATTATCAGCCTCCATCGCTGTTGGCGTAAATCCAGATAAAATAAAGCAGCTGCTCTTTGAAATGGGCACAGTACCAGCATCAGAAGCCACAATTGAGCTACGTATTTCAGGTGCCAAAGTTTTCGTCGACGGCAACATTATTGGTTATTGTAATAACCCAAAGGACATGGTGCAATCGTTCCGCCAGAAACGAAGAGCAGGCGAAATCTCAACAGAAGTTAACGTAACTTACTTCTCTAAAGCCCAAACTGAAACAGAAGAAGTCCATGCAAACTGCGACGAAGGCAGAGTCAGACGCCCTCTCATAATCGTTGAAAACGGTGTTTCAAAACTCGGGTCCAAACATTTTGAAAAGATCGGTCTGGGCGAATGGACATGGGAAGACGTCATCAAAAACGGTTTAGTTGAATATTTAGATGCTGAAGAAGAAGAAAACGCTTTCATCTCCTTAACTTTCGACGCAATAGCTCCAGAAAACACTCATGTGGAAATTGCAACATACACAATCCTTGGAATATGCGCATCAACTATCCCATATCCAGAACATAACCAGTCACCAAGAAACTCTTACCAAGCCGCAATGGCTAAACAAGCCCTGGGCGTTTACGGAACAAACTTCCACCACCGCGTAGATTCACGCTCACACATACTACATTACCCACAAGTTCCTATGGTTCAAACCGAAAACATGGATGTCATGGGATACAAACAACGCCCCACTGGACAAAACTGCGTTGTCGCAGTGCTCAGCTTCGAAGGCTACAACATGGAAGACGCCATCATCTTCAACAAAGCATCCATAGAACGCGGCTTAGCCAGATCAACATTCTATCGAATCTACGAAGCAGAATGCCGCCAATACCTAGGAGGCTTAAAAGACAAATTCACTGTTCCAGAACCAGGCACAAGAGGTTACAGAGGAGAACAATACTACCGTCTTTTAGAACCTGACGGAATAATCAGTTTAGAATCTCAAGTTGTCGGTGGAGACGTATTAATCGGAAGAATCAGTCCTCCAAGATTCCTTGAAGAATACAAAGAATTCGAAGTTAAAGGACCCTCAATGCGCGATACATCAGTAGACATGCGTCCCTCCGAAACAGGCATAGTTGACGGAATATTCGTAACAATGTCAGGGGAAGGCAGTCAACTCGTTAAAGTCCGCGTAAGAGATCAAAGAGTTCCTGAACTAGGCGACAAATTTGCTTCACGCCATGGACAAAAAGGAGTTATAGGCTTAATCGTTGCGCAAGAAGACCTACCATTCACAGACGACGGCATTGTGCCAGACTTAATAATCAATCCACACGCAATCCCCTCAAGAATGACCATCGGACAATTCATCGAATCACTCTCAGGCAAAGCAGCATGCGCAAGAGGCAAACCAGGAGATGGTACACCTTTCTCAAACGAAGGACCCGACGAAGTTCGCAAAAATCTAGTCAAACTCGGATTTAGCCAAACGGGAAGCGAAGTTTTCTACAACGGCACGACAGGCGAAAAATTCATCGCAGATATATTCGTTGGTATAGTCTACTACCAAAAACTACACCACATGGTTGCAGATAAAATCCACGCCAGAGCTAGAGGTCAAGTCCAAATGCTCACACGCCAGCCAACTGAAGGGCGCGCAAGAGGTGGTGGTCTCAGATTCGGAGAAATGGAACGAGACTGCCTTATTGGACACGGAGCCGCCATGCTTCTAAGAGATAGGCTATTGGAAGAATCGGACAAATACACGTTATACATCTGTGAGAACTGCGGACAAATCGCTTTCTTCGACATGAAGCAAAGGCGCTATGTCTGCAAGATATGCGACGAGAAAGCCAAGATCTCACCAGTTATCGTGTCTTACGCTTTTAAGCTTCTGTTGCAAGAACTTCAGAGCTTATGCATCACACCAAAATTAAGACTTAAGGAGAAGGCATAACATGGCACAGGAAGAATTAATACATAAAATAGTAGATGAAATCTCATTTGGTTTAATCTCACCAAAAGACCTCCGTAAACAATCAGTCGTAGAAATCCAAACTCCAGACACTTATGACGAAGACGGTGCACCAATTACAGCCGGATTAATGGATGGAAGATTAGGCACTCTTGAACCAAGACAAAGATGCAAAACATGCGGCAACACCGCCATCCGCTGTCCAGGACACTTCGGTCACATCGAACTTGCAGTACCAATTGTACACATTGAATTCACAAAGATTATTTTTGACCTTTTGAAATCAACTTGCAGAACTTGCGGTCGCATTCTCCTCTCAGAAGAAGGTTCTAAAAAAGCACTACAAAGACTTGAACGCTTCAATGAACTCTTGGGAACTATCCCTGATGAAATTTACAAAGAAATTCTAACCGACATTAAAGCTAAACAATGTCCTTACTGTGCAGCGGCGCAATTCAAAATCACCTTCGAGAAACCAACAAAGTTCATCGAACAAACTGAAGCAGGCTCAGAACCCCTAACACCTAGCATGATTCGTGAAAGGCTTGAACGTGTTTCAGACGAAGACTTAGAAATTTTAGGCTTTAATCCAAAAGTTGCCCGTCCAGAATGGATGGTTCTTCAAGTTCTGCCCGTTCCACCAGTTTATGTGCGTCCATCAATCACACTTGAATCAGGTATCCGCTCAGAAGATGACTTAACTCACAAACTTGTAGACATCATTCGCATTAATCAGCGTTTGAAAGAAAACATGGAAGCAGGTGCACCAACCCTTATCATCCAAGACCTATCTGAACTTTTACAGTACCACGTTACAACATACTTTAACAACGAGGCATCAGGTATTCCGCCAGCACGACACCGCAGTGGACGAGCCCTAAAAACTCTCTCGCAACGGTTGAAAGGCAAAGAAGGGCGTTTTAGAAGCAATCTCTCAGGCAAACGTGTTGACTTCTCTGCACGCACAGTCATTTCACCAGACCCTAACCTCGACATAAACGAAGTTGGTGTTCCACAAGATGTTGCCATGCGACTATCTATCCCAGAAAAGGTAACTGCTTGGAACATCGAAGAAATGAAAAAATTCGTCATTAACGGTCCAGAAAATTATCCAGGCGCCCTCTATATCATCAGACCAGATGGCAAACGTATCAGACTCGAATTCGTAGTTGACAGAACAAAAATTGCAGAAGCAGTGGAATTAGGATTCGTAGTAGAACGCCACCTCAAAAACGGCGACATTGCTATCTTTAACCGTCAGCCTTCACTTCACCGCATGTCCATCATGGCCCATTACGTTCGTGTTTTGCCATACAAGACCTTCAGACTTCACCTTTGCGTTTGTCCACCATACAACGCAGACTTTGATGGAGACGAAATGAACCTACACGTTCCACAAAGCGAAGAAGCCCGAACCGAAAGCTTACTATTAATGCAGGTCCAAGACCAAATCCTCTCACCAAGATTTGGCGGACCAATCATCGGCGCCATCAGAGACTTCGTAACAAGTGCATATTACTTTACAAGAACAGGCAACTATGTGAATAGAAGCCAAGTCAATAGGTTGCTTACTGCGACAAACTATGTTGGACCTGTGCCAGAACCAGAAATCAAGACACCCGAACCCATGTGGTCAGGCAAACAAATCTTCAGTTTATACCTACCTAAAACACTCAATTACTCACTAAAAGCTAACATCTGCCAAGGCTGTACAAAATGTGAAGAAGAAGAATGCAAACACGATGCTTATGTAGTTGTTAAGAACGGGCAACTTGTTTCAGGAGTAATCGACAGACGATCAATAGGTTCAGAACAATCCGAAAGCTTACTTCACAGAATCATTAAAGACTACGGCACTCAAGCTGGAAGAGAATTCCTAAACAAAGTTACACACTTGCTCAAACAATTCATCTCAATGCGCGGATTCAGTTATACATATGACCAACTAGTCCTATCGCCAAGAGCTCGCAACCGAATGGCAAAAACAATGGACCGAATCCAAAAGAAGATTGATGAACACATCGAAAACTTCCGCAAAGGAACCCTACCACGTTTGCCAGGACAAACTATTGAAGAATCATTCGAAATCTACGTAATGCACGAACTTGCAGTAGCCCGAGACGAATCAGGCAAAATAGCAGACGAAGACTTCACATTGGAAAACGCAGGCATCGTCATGACAAGAGCAGGTGCAAGAGGCTCAAGCCTAAACATCGGTCAAATGGCCGCTTGCGTTGGGCAACAATCAGTCCGAGGAAAACGTATCCTAAGAGGTTACGCAGGAAGAGCACTGCCCCACTTCCCCGATGGCGACCCCAGCCCAAGAGCGAGAGGATTCGTATACAACTCTTACCAGACGGGACTTGACGCGATTGAATTCTTCTTCCACGCAATGGGAGGCAGAGAAGGTCTAGTCGACACAGCCGTACGCACACAACAAAGTGGTTACATGCAAAGACGCTTAATCAACGCGTTAGAGCACATTCGTTTAGAATATGACAGTACAGTTCGTGACTCTGCTGGAGACATTATCCAATTCAGGTATGGAGAAGACGGTGTTGATCCAGCAAAGAGCGATCACGGAAAAGCAGTTAACGTCAATCGACTAATCGACCAGATAAAACTTGGCGACGAAAAAGGCGAAATGGCATCCACAGATCACATCAAAAAGCAACTCAAAGGCGTAGAAAACCAGTTAACACCTATCCTGCTAAACCAACTAAAACAGAACTTTGCAAAGAACAAGCTCACAGCCAAAGGAGTTACTAAAGCTGCAACCCAAACAGCCGAACAGTACAAACGTGCTCTTATGGAGCCTGGAGAAGCTGTCGGTATCGTTGCGGCTCAATCAATCGGCGAGCCAGGAACGCAGATGACTCTTAGAACCTTCCACTACGCTGGTGTCAAAGAACAAAACGTCACTTTAGGTTTACCGAGACTAATCGAAATTGTCGATGCACGCAGAATTCCCTCAACACCAATCATGACAATCTACCTCAAAGGTGACCACGCAAAGAGCAAAGAAGGCGCAGTTGAAGTTGCACGTAACATTATCTATACTTCAGTTGAGAACTTGGCTTCAGCAATCTACGAAGATCCAGTTCGCGAAGAAATAATCATTGAATTAAACAAGCAAATGATGGATGACAGAGCCATTACTATGGAAGAGCTAAAAGAACGAATGGAACTCCAAAATGCTACAGTAACCGTCACTGACACAACCGTAGAGATTAAACCAAAGAAAGCTGAGCAACTCAAACGCATGTTAGCTAAAGTTCCAGGTTACCAAGTTAAAGGTGTTCCAGACATTAAACGTGTCCTAGTAACTGAAGAGAATGGCGAATGGGTAATACGAACTGACGGCTCAAACCTATCCAAAGTCCTTGAAGTCATAGGTGTTGATACTTCACGAACAACCACCAACAACATCCACGAAATAGCTAAGACTCTCGGGGTCGAAGCTTCAAGAAACGCACTCGTTCACGAAGCAAAAGGAGTTCTGGAAGATCAAGGCTTAGACGTAGATGTACGCCACGTAATGCTCGTTGCAGACATGATGACAACAACAGGCGATGTGCAACAAATTGGCAGACACGGAATCAGCGGCAAAAAAGCAAGTGTCCTCGCGCGCGCCGCATTCGAAATCACTGTACCAAACATTGTTGAAGCAGCCGTGAAAGGTGAAAGTGATCCTTTAGCCGGAGTAACAGAAAACGTTATAGTTGGGCAATCAATACCAATCGGCACAGGCTTAGTTGAACTGTATATGTCAACTTTCGAGCGTCAAGAAAAAGATGGAGGAAAAACCGAAGCATGATAGACATAGATAAATCGTTAGCGTCCGCAGTGAAAACAGGTAAAGTATCCTTTGGAACCAATGTTGCATTGCAAAACGCCAAAACCGGCAAAGCTAAAATGATTGTTTTAGCCGCAAACTGTCCCAAAGACATAAAAGAACAAATAGAATACTATGGAGAAATCTCTAAAGTTCCCGTCATTACTTACAAAGGTGGATCAATGGATTTAGCTGAGGTCTGCAAGAAACTCTTCATTATCTCTGCGCTAAGCATCCGCGAAACAGGGGACTCAGATATTCTCAAAGTAACCGAAGAAAACCAAATTAAAGAATAAAAAATGGAGGAAAAAAAATAACAACCGGCATAAAAATTACCTGCGACGAAATGCGATACATTGCCTTATTTGAAAGCATCAGCGGCGCCAGCGTAAAAGACTGCATAGTCGACGAAGTCGAGCAAAGAGCAATATTCATTGTGAACCCAGGCCAAGTCGGAGTAGCAATAGGCAAGGGCGGAAGAAACATTCATACCCTTGAACGAATGACAGGCAAAAAACACGAAATCATCGAGTACAGCGAAGATCCAGCAACATTCATGAAAAACGCGTTAAAACCCGCAGCAGTACGCGAAATACGCGTCACCGAACGCACTGATGGCAAAAAGATGGCAGTAATTACGGTCAACCCTAAAGATAAGGGCGTCGCAATAGGTAAAAACGGCAAGAACGCCGAACGTTTGCGCTTTTTGGCAAAACGATACTTCGACATTCAGAACGTCAGCATCACCTAAGCAGTCCGTAACTGGCTATTAGGCGATGAAAACGTCGCTGCCTTGTAATAACGAAGTTTATTGTTTAAAGTGTAAACCCTCAATCATTAAAAAATAGATTTTATTTTTGGGCTTTGAAGTGCTTTAAATATAATAAATTTTTGATGCTTAATTCTTCAAAGAATTAATGGGACTGATAAAAAAATCTTAAGTTTTGCAAAAATGTCTTACGTATTTATGAAGATCTGGTTTCATACACAATTACTGCATCAGACTTAATCTGCATAACTAAATCGTGTCCTTCCACAATTTTACGTAGGTTCCCTAAACTCTCCTTAGAAAGATTAGCTTTAATGTTAATATGGTACCCATTGTAAAGTGGATACATAGCTTTCTGAGGAATCAAAGTGATAGTACTTCCATCTAACCCGGGGCACCTGTCAACAATTTCTCTTAGTAAAATAGCGATTTCTGCGAATTTCATAAGTTTAACCACTTAACTCTTTGTACATATCACAATAAAAGTCTTTTAACTTTAACTCTTTTTTTTATGTTGAAATAAGGGCTTTTTCTTAACTTGGTTGAAAAAAGCTGAAATTTAACTTTAAAATTTGTGTCAATATAGTTTTTCAAGAGAATTTAGTTTCTTTTTTTAAAATTAACACTAAACATAATTGTAACCTCTACATTCTTATTAAATGGGTTGTATTATGGCAACGAAAAAATTTACAATCCTTCACTCCAACGACATCCACGGTGACTTTTTAGCGGAAATTCAAGGACACCAGGGTAAGCTCATTGGCGGCTTATCTCTCCTGTCGGGTTATATCAACAAAGTTAGGCAAGAAGAAGAAAACGTGTTCTACGTTATTTCAGGAGACATGGTTCAAGGATCCCTTATTGATACCGAATACAAGGGAATCTCAACAATAGAAATAATGAATTACCTATCACCCGACGTTGTCGCTTTAGGTAATCACGAATTCGATTATGGTTTGCCTCATTTGTTGTTTCTTGAGAAAATGGCTAATTTTCCAATAGTAAATGCTAACCTGTACATAAAACAGTACAACAAAAGACTAATGCAATCTCATTTAATCCTTAAGAAAGCAGGATTTGACGTTCTTTTCACTGGTATAATAACAGAAAAAGTTATGGATTCAATAAAACAAGATGAACTAATAAGCAGCTTCGTTAGTTTGGAGGAAGCCGGCAAGGAAATCGAAAAAATATGCAACGCATACAAAAACGACGATATAGACCTAACGATCATTTTAACTCATATCGGTTTCGACTCCGACTTGGAGTTGGCAAAACTGATTAGCCCAAAAGCAGGTGTTGACCTCATAGTTGGCGGTCACTCACACACCATTCTTAATGAACCCGCCAAAGTTAACAACATACTAATTGTCCAAGCAGGAGTAGGATCCGACCATATTGGACGTTTGGACATTGAGGTTGACGATGACACAAACTCAATTATTGGCTACGCATGGAGATTAATTCCGATAGACAATAATTTAGCTGAACCCGACTTGAAACTGCAAGAATTCATCCGCCGCTTCCAAGAAGAAGTAGATAATAAGTACAACGCAATTTTGGGGAAACTTGCAGTTGCTCTGACGCATCCAAAACGTGAGGTAGAAACTTCCTTAGGCAATTTGTTTGCGGACGCTTTTGCGCAAAGGGCCGAATCCGATGTTGCTTTAATTGGCAGTGGATCAATTAGATCTAAAGAAATTGGTCCTGTAATTACTCTCAAAGATCTTCGTACATGTTTTCCATACGATGACTCTCTTTCAAGATATTCGGTAAGTGGGCTTTCTTTAAAAACTATTTTTAGCCATATTATGCGACCAGAAAATCTCAACGGCGAAGGGGAATGCTACCAAGTAAGTAGCGGCGTTAAAGCCACCTATGATATAGTGCTCCAACAGCTTGTATCTCTGAAAGTCAACGGAGCTGACTTAGCCAACGACAGCATCTATACAGTTTGTTTGCAGGGATATCACTTTAAGAATTCATTAGCCAACTTAAACATGTCCCAAGAACAACTTGTTTCAGTCGGGAAAGCAAAACTGGTTTCCACCTCCGCCCAAGATGTTCTAGTAGAATACATTAGAAACAACCAAAACGTGAAAAGACAAGTTGAAGGAAGACTTACCTACTTAACGAATTCTTGAAAAGCTGCCCATCGACTCTTCTCTTTGCAGTATTTAAGATTGGAAGATTTAGTCATTTTCGCTTAGCATAAACTAAACGTTCGGATGATTCAGTCATACTTTTACATGGATAATCTTTTTGTAATTATAATTCTGCGATTGCTGAATATTGATGATGAGTTGAAACCCATTAATTGGTGACACATCTTGTCAAAAGAAAGCCTTAATTAGCGTAAACAAAAGAGAAATAATGAGGATTAGGTGCGGGAGTTATCTTATTTTAGTCTGGTATTGTTTTAATAAGACGCTTTTCAATAGTTTGAACGCTTCAAAGTTAGAGGCAAAGAAACGTTTATGTTAATACAAGAAGTTATCCTTGAAAATTTCATGAGTTATGAATACGCCCGAGTTCCGTTTAAGCAGGGCGTGAACATAATCGGGGGACCAAACGGCGCAGGAAAATCTTCACTTTTACTTGCCATCTCTGTTGGGTTGGGGCAAACTTACACTGAACGTTCCCGTAAACTCAGCGACTTAATTCGCTGGGGAAAAGACCAAGCTAGAGTGACCCTAATTCTAGACAATAGCAAACAAGGCAACAAACGACCCGTCTCAAAATACAGCAAAGACCAACTATTCCTTACTCGAGTATTACGTCGGGACGGAAAATACTTTTTTGAGCTCGAAAACCGAGTGGCTAGCAAGCAAGATATTGAACGGTTACTTGGTAAATTTGGTGTTGACCCAGACAACATGCTTATCATCATGCACCAAAACATGGTGGAGCAATTTAGCGTTCTTAGCAATATAGAAAAACTTCGTATGGTGGAAGCTGCTGTTGGGCTTGAGCCTTTTCGAGAAAATGTTGTGCAAGCCAAAACCAAACTTATGCGTATTCTTAGCCAAGAAGAGTCAGTTAGCAAACTGCTTGAGCAAGCACAGCAAACACTTGCTTATTGGCACGAACAATATGATAAGTATCAAGAGAAAAAACAGTTACAGCTTAAACGACGGTTTTTAGATCGTGAATTGGTGTGGGCTGAAGTTGAGCGTCGGGAAGCTATAATCAAAGGGTTACAGGCGAATTTTAACAAAAACCAACAATCGCTTGGAAAAATAGAAGATGAACGGCAAATGATTATTAGCGTGCTGGATGGACAACAGTCCGAGCAGCAAACGCTCAAGGGAGAGGTTAAATCGGTTTTTGATCTACGTTTGAGTTTTGAACGCGAGATTGCAAAGAACGAATCTACTTTATCCTTGATTGAACAGTTTCTAACTGAAGCTCAAGCTTTAGAGAATTTAATGGTAACTAAAAGTCAGCTTAAACTTCTAAGAAGCGAAAACCTCCAAAAAATGTTGGAAACCGCTAAGAAACAAATCGCCAAATCCAATGACCTTGTTAAAGAGAACCAAACAAAAATGATTAAGCTTGAAAATTCCACAGATAAAATTACTGCTGAGGCTTTAGAGAAGCGGGTAAAGCTTGCTTTGCTGGAGTTTAAGCGGGCAAACGCAATTGCCGATATGAAGAATATCGAGAAATCCATTAAGGAAGCTGAAGAGACCCTTAACTTGGCAATCCTGAAGGCACAACCTTCGGGTGATCGAATAGCCGTCCTTAAAAGTAGTGCAGAAATTCAAGATGAAATCGGCTTAACTAATGGTCACTTGGCTGCATTAGCTGACGTTTCTGAGGATATAGAGCGTCAATATGAATCCTATTCCAAGCTTTATTTAGAGCTTAAAGAAAAAGCTCAGTTGGTTGCTGAGAATCGCGAGAAAACCCTTGAAGAAGTTAAAACTCGTATGTTGTCTTGGCGCAGTGTTATGGAGAATTTGCTTGAACGGGTTAATGTCGAGTACCAGAAAATTATGGGTCAAACGCTTGCAACTGGGGAAGTGAAACTTTCAAGCGTGCAAGATATAGAGACTGCGGGGCTTGAGATTTATGTCGGATTCAAGGGTAGCAAACCTGTTGCTTTGGATGCTTATACTCAGAGCGGTGGAGAACGAACTACCGCAACAATGGGTTTCTTATTGGCTTTGCAGCAGCATGTACGTTCACCGTTCCGTGCAGTTGACGAATACGACATTCATATGGATCCAAAAAACCGTGAAATGATAGCCAAAGTCTTAGTTGCAATGATTAAAGACGCGAGTGCCCAATACGTCGTAATTACACCAAGCCAAATTACATTTGCACAGAAAGATGCAAATGTAATTACTGTTCAGAACCTCGAAGGAAAATCAATCGTGCGTGAGGTTGTCTAATGCAGACAACTAAACATGATAAGAAGCTAGGAAAAGAAAAGCTGGAACGCATTATTGAAATGTGCTTAGCCATCGAAAACCATACAGTTGAACCCTTCACATTAAATGTTGACGAAATTATTAAGATAGTTAGGGATTATTTTCCGAATTGGGAAAACCCTGATGAACTAAAACTTGACGCTGAAGCTTTACACCACTTAGCTTCAGTAATAAAGATGCAAAGTGAATGGGTCAAACAGAGATCTAACTCTCTTTACACTGATCCTTTCTTGTTGGAAGAGAAAATCCGCCAGACTAGCAAACAAGGGATGGTTGATGTTTTTCTAGGTGCTTGGAGTCCACTTATTGAGTTTGAGCAACTTAGCCTTCACAGCTTGGCGCAGGGCTTGCTGTATTGGAATGCGTTGGCTCCTATGGGTGACAGATGGAAAGACATAGATGTCTTAGAAGTTGCAATGGGCTCTGTTAGTCGAGGTGAACTTGTCAAGCAACGAGTTTTAGGAGAGAAAGAATTTTCTGAGGAACTGGAATGTTACTGGCAAGAATTGAAAAACAAAACTTTTGAAAAAGGCGTAGATGGCAAGATTGCATATTGGAATTTCATCGGCTCAGACACATACGATGAAACAGTGCAACGCGCATTCTTGACTAGCTTCTTAATTACTTATGGTTACGCGACATTGGAGATTGACCGATTAGAAGAAACAGTCTTCATCCTGCCATTTGATAAACCCCGCAAAGAAGCATTAACAGAGCAGTCTACCTCTGTTGCGTTAGCGGTATCGGTTGAAGATTGGCAAAAATGGAAACGAGGAGAACAAATTTGAGCAGCAAGAAAAAAGGCGTCTACAGCAGCAAAGTCAAGAAAGCAACCCAGATGCTCTTCTACAAGCGACATCAAAAACCCGGTGTAAAAGGCTGGGAATTGCGTAAGGCGTTGGGTTCAGATTATCCCAAAGTGCTCGATTTACTTGAAGATTATCTGAAACCTCTGGATTTGCAGGTAAAAACAGTTTTTGAAGAAGAAAAAACTCCTGAAAAACCAACAATCGAAGAGCTTGATAAAGCAAGATTCTTTGTTGCATTATCCACTGGTTCGGTAGTTAAGGATAAGTTGATGGGTTGGCGTATTGACGATTTAGCAGGTTTAGCAATAACTATTTCTTTTATCATTAGTAAAAAAGGGCAAACGGCACGAAAAGATGTTGAAAAAATGCTGGGAGAGAAGATGCCGAATTGGAAAATTGGACTAAACCTTGACCGCTATATTCGCTATGGCTATCTAATGCAAGATGAGAAGGGACAATTGTTCTTGGATTGGAGAACGAGAGCAGAGGTTGACCAGAAAGCCTTAATCGATATGTTGCTTTCAGCTGAAAAACAAACTGAAGAAGCAGCTGAACCAAAACCTGAGCAAGACGAGACCGAACCTGAAGAAAACTAGTGCTTGGGAAGAAATAACTATACTAAAATTGCGATATAACAATTAATCGCTTCATCATCCACAAAAGCAGTCACGATCAAACCTGAATCATCAAGAAAATCGATAAAAGAATTAAGCGGAAACGCCTTTTTAAGTCCCGTCGCCACAATCTTTTCGCCTTTTTGGACAACTCGCTTTAGCTCTTTTAAGGTTTGAGCTGGTTTGGGCACATTCTGGAGCACCGTAAAAGCAAAAACAGCTCCAAACAATCCATCCCTAAATGGCAAGTGGTCAGCGTCGGCCTGCAAAACTGCAACGTTTGAAAAAGCTCTGCCTTGCTCTTTGGCTTTAAGAAGCAGTTTAAGTGAAACATCAACGCCTATAACCAAACTTGCTTGAGTTGCAACTTCTTTAAAGAACAATCCTGAACCACAACCAACATCCAAAACTGTCTTGCCAGACACATAGACGTTTTCCAAGGCTTTTTTGTACTTTCTTTGCTGCTCTTGTGCATAGCGCTCATCGTACATTTCAGCCGTTACATCATAACGCTGCATTATTTTGCGCTTATCTTTCCAATCAGCCAATGCTAATCCTTCAAGAATTCTTATGTACCCAATGCCTGCCTAAAATAGTTGGCGAAAACAGAATGCAACATCCAAACAAACTCGCGGTCTTAACGGAACCTACATTAGCAGAAGCCGCAGTACTAATTGAGAAGGCTTTTGCCCAGCGAAGAACCTTAGTTGTCGCAGGCACATGTCATGTGCACTACGTTGGTAGAGCAACTTCAACGCTGGAACAAGGCGAACGTCTCCTTATCATCAAATCCGACGGCTCACTCTTGGTCCATCGACCAGTAGGTTATGAACCAGTTAACTGGCAACCCTCAGGCGGCATCTTCCATGTCGAAATCAAGTCCGACGGACTTGAAGTTCATGGAGTTCGCCAGAAGCCACGTGAAATTGTTCGCGTGACCTTCGCCAATGTTTTCATGGTTTCTTCGCTTAACCTGCTGGATTCAGGGGAATTTCTCTTAAATGCTAGTGAGGATGATATGCACCGTGCGATTCTTCTTAAACCTGAACTTCTTGAAGAAGGCTTTAAGCCGATTAGTTGGGAGAAAAAAGTTGAGCCTGGCTTTGTGGATATCTATGGAGAAGATAAAAACGGCAAACTCGTTATAGTGGAAGTTAAGCGTAAAACAGCATCCAAAGAGGCTGCCCTTCAGTTGGCTAAATATGTTGAACCTATCAAAGCTAAAGTTAACAGGGAGGTCAGGGCTGTGTTGGTTGCACCTAGTTTGGGTAAGGATGTCCAAAGGTTGCTTGCTACGCTTGGTTTGGAATATAAGGCGCTGGATCCAAAAGTCTGTGCTGAAGTGCTTAAGAAGACCGAGACCTCAAAGTTGGAGCAGTTCTTCCAATAGAGGCTTAATTCAAAGTTTACGATTTGTTGATTGTTCGCCAAGTTAATGCGCTATAAACTGAAATCAACAGTTGTCCAGCAAGAACCCCAACTTTTAGAATCGTAAACGATTGAACAGAGGAAAAGAATGATACTGCTGCTGGAAATGGACCCAACAGAATGTAGAAGAAGATAGCTACTAGTAAACCATATGTTTTTGTATAGTCTTTGAGGCTTCGTTTCCCAAAATATAATACAGCTATTCTGCCCATGCCAAATGTGCATTTTTTGCAGTTGTAACAGGGTCTAAGGCAACCGAGGAATTTTAGGATGCCATAAATGCCGATTACTACAACCAAGAGAAATAATACGCTGGCCACGATGTCAAACAGAAGAAAACCTATGATATCTAACACAATCCACAGAGCAACAGCAAAGTTACCGTATATAACAAGTTTCTTCGGGAACTCTATGGTTTCGCTAATTTTTGCTTCCTCGTTTGGTCTTATTGCTTGAGGATGGATAAGAAGTTTCTACGGTAAGCGTTTCAATGGCTGACGATTGTTTTAAAAAATCAATATCACTTAATGTCAAAAAATATGCAAGATCTACGAAAAAATTGCCTTGCCTTTTGTTTGATTATTCTTTTAGTTTGTTGTTTTCTGCCGGAACAAAAACTGCTGCTGCTACAGTGGTGGTCCATAAGCCGTTTTTGTCGCCTGCTGCGGATTGGGTTATGTTAGCTGTTTTGATGATTAGCCCAGTGGTTTTGAAAAGTTGTTTGCGTTCGTCCCATGCAGTTTCAGGATCGAATTGAATACCCATGGTTGTTGCCAGCATGGTTGCTGCTAAGTCTTCTGCATAGTCGCCCGCGGTTTCGTCGGTTTGTCCATTGGAGTGGTGTTCTGAGAGGTAACCATATTGGTTTTTGCCTGAGGGAATAGCGACGCCGACTGAAGATGCGACGAGCCTGTGGGGTTCATTGGTTGCGTTACGGGCGATAACGACAAAGGTGATTTCGCCGGGTTGGATCATCTTTAAGCCTTTTTCCCGTGTGAGTAATTCGCATCCAGGGGGGACAATGCTTGATACAGCAACCAAGTTGCACATTTGTATGCCTGCATCTCGCAGGGCTAATTCGAAAGATTGGAGTTGCTCTTTATGTTTGCCAACTCCTTTAGTGAAAAAGAAGTATCTTGGTATCATTTCGGTGTCGGAAAATAGAGATTGCTGAATGTATTTATTAGGCTTTTGTTTTAAAACATAATATTACCCAAAAAACAATACACTGTATCTTGAGGAATGTAAGTGGCTCCGCAACAAAGCGTTTTCAAAGACGAATCCAAACTTGACATAAACTACATTCCACACAAGTTGCCTCATCGCGAAACGCAACATCGACTCCTATCGGAATTCTTCAACTTTATCTTGAGGTGTCCTGAAAAAATGGCTCAGCGAGTCATTTTGACTGGTGATGTTGGAACAGGAAAAACTGCTCTTGCTCAACACTTTGGCTCAAGCATCACATCCGAAGCCAACAAGCGGGGCATGAAATTCCGTTATGTCCACGTTAATTGCCGCGAGTACCGTGGGAGTCTCTCGCCAATCTTGCATCGAGCTGTCACTGTTTTTCGCCCAAACTATCCATCCCGAGGATATGGCTCTGAAGAAATCCTTGGAACATTGATGCAGGTTTTGGATGAAGAAAACGCACAAATGATTCTTACTCTTGACGAGTTTGATGCTTTAATTGAGAAGGAAGGTTCAGATGCTGTTTACAAATTGACGCGGTTGCAGGAGATGCGGCAAGGCAAACCCCAGCGGTTATCGTTTATTTTTATTATGCGTGACTTGAAAGCGATTGAGCAGCTTGATGAGAGCGCCAGAAGCACTCTGCAACGCAGCATCATTTGTTTAGATCGGTATGGCAAATCTCAGCTTGTTGACATCCTAAATGACCGCGTTGCAATGGCTTTCGAACTTGGCACAGTGCCTGAGGATGTTGTTGATTTGATTTCGGAGTTGGCTTTCTCTGAAACAGGGAACGCTAGGTTTGGGATTGAGTTGTTGTGGCGATCGGGCAAATACGCAGATGCTGAAGATGCCGGTTGTGTGGGACCAGAATTTGTGCGGATAGCGGTTTCAAGTATTATTCCTAGTTTACGTCGAAGCGAGCTGGCTTCTCTGGGTCTGCATGAAAAATTGTTCCTGCTTGCAGTCGCACGTTTCTTCAAGGAAAACGAGCAGGCTTACGTTTCTTTATCTGAAACTGAAAAAGACTACGCGGTTGCCTGCGAAGAATTCGATGAGAAACCCAACGGTCACACCCAAATTTGGAATTACGCACAGTATCTCTCGAAGCTTGGTATTTTAAAAACTGAGGTTACAACAGCAGAGACGCGTGGACGAACAACAAGGATTTCCCTGCCAGCCATACCTGCAGGTGAATTAGAGAAGGAATTATCTGCGAGTTTGCAAGCAGAAAAAGGACGGGCTTAGCATGGAGCTGGAAGAAGTCTTCTCTTCGAAATCCCGAATGAAAATCCTAAAACTCATCTACCAACTGGGACAACTTAACGTCTCCGACGTTGCTAGGCGCTTAAAACTCAATTTTGCCTCGACCTCTGGCCACTTAAAGGTTCTTGAGTCTGAAGGAATTTTACGCGAGTACAAATATGGTCGAGTTCGAATGTATAGGTTTAATGAAGGCTCAGTAAAGGCTAAAGCAGTGCAAAACCTAATAGACGCTTGGGAACATGATAAATAGAGTTGATTTAAAATTGGCTATGGTTGATGTTTCACGCAAAGCGGAGGTCTTTAGAGAAGCAACCGCGACTGGCTCGATAAAGTTGAAGACAGAGACGATTCGTTTGGTTCAGGATGGAAAAATAGCTAAAGGTGACCCTCTCTATACGGCAAAGATTGCAGGTGTATTGGCGGCTAAAAGAACTAGCGATTTGATTCCCCTTTGTCATCCATTGCCGTTAACTAATGTTGAAGTAGAAGTGAAAGTAGAGGATGAACACACAGTAACAGCTTCAGCTACGGTTAAAACCAGAGCCCAGACTGGTGTTGAGATGGAAGCATTAACCGCTGTTTCCATGGCATTGCTGACTGTTTGGGACATGACCAAACAATATGAAAAAGATGCCGGAGGTCAGTATCCTTCGACGGCAATTGAAAATATTCACGTAGTTAAAAAATATAAGCAGGCATAATCAATGAGCGAAAGTTCTAAATCACATAAATTAAAAGCCCCTAAAACATTGAATTTCGGAGTTTTTATTTGCAGCACTTCACGCTACAACAAAATTGAAGCCGGTGAAAAAGAAGTCAGCGACATAGGTGGCGATCTGTTAGTGGAATTGATTGAGAAAGCAGGTCAGAAGGTCCTTTTTAAAAAGATTATCGCTGACGATGAAACTATGATTCAAGATGCAGCGATGTTTGGGTTGGGCTTGGAAAATTTGGATGTAGTCATCTTTTCAGGAGGTACAGGCATTACCCCTACCGACATCACAATTGAGACGGTGACACCGTTCCTTGAGAAAACGTTGCCGGGATTCGGCGAGTTTTTCCGCAGAATAAGCTTTGACCATGTAGGTTCAGCTGCGGTTCTATCCCGTGCGGTAGCTGGGGTTGCTAAAGGTCGTGTGTTCTTTTGCATTCCAGGTTCACCTGACGCTGTGAAGACTGCTCTCGAAATGCTTATTTTGCCCGAGGCTTCTCACATCGTTAAGCACGCACGTGAATAACGATGAATTTAATGGACAATTGTGGTCGACCACTGCTTAACCTGCGAATTTCAATTACCCAACGATGTAACAATCGCTGTGCTTATTGTCACAGAGAGGGCGAAGTGCAACGGGCAAATCGTTCAGCAGAGTTAATGTCGGTTGAAGAAATTGTTCATATTGCCAAAATAGCGATCGGTTTAGGCATTTCGCGGGTGAAGTTGACTGGCGGGGAACCGCTCATGCGCAAGGACCTGCCGGAAATCGTTTCGGGTATAGGTGCGGTTTCAGGTTTAAAGGATCTATCATTGACAACTAATGGGTTGTTGCTTGGAGATGGCATGGCCAAGAAGCTACGTGACTGCGGGCTCAAGCGTGTAAATATTAGTTTACCTTCGCTTAACCCAGATACTTATCATAAGTTGACTGGTGGAAAATTAGAAGCTGCATTGGAGGGTGTTAAAGCTGCTATTGAAGCTGGTTTTTGTCCAGTTAAGCTTAACATGGTTATTCTAAAAGACGTTAACGTTGGTGACGTGCCAGACTTAATAGAGTACGCGGGAAAAACAGGCGTAGTGTTACAACTTATCGAGCTTGACCCTGTAAACGTCGGCGATAAATACTACAACGAACACCACCGAAGCCTCGACGAACAAGAAGATATGCTACGAGAAAAAGCCATCTCAATCGAAAGACGCCCCCAGATGCACAACCGTCTAATTTACCATTTGCCAAATGCGACTGTTGAAGTTGTAAAACCTATAGAAAATACTGATTTCTGCATGCATTGCACTCGACTTCGCGTTACAAGCGATGGCAAACTTAAGCCCTGCCTGATGAGAAATGACAATCTAACTGATATTTTGACGCCAATTCGCAAAGGAGCGAACGATGAGGAACTAAAACAGATATTTGTTAAAGCCAACTTGCTAAGAGAGCCTTACAATAAAGGCCTCCAATAGATTAGGTCGGTTTGTTTAGCGTTTTCAATTAACTTGAATTTGAAGAGTATTTGGTTTTGAACCTTTTTTGGGCAGCGTTAAATTCATTACGAATGGATTCATTTTCAGATTGAGATATCATGGTCTGTTGTTTTTCTTGTGTTCCTTTTTTTTCTAATAGTTTGTCGGCGCATTCTTTTGCTTCTTCTTTTCTGTTAAGCCTTGCAAGCATTATTCCTTTTCCAAGTAGTGCATCAGTGAAATCAGGGTTAAGTCGCAATGCTTGCTCAAAAGAAACTAGCGCTTTTTGGTAATCTGCCAGGTTTCCCCACATAAGTCCAATGTAGTAGTCGAATCTGGAGTCGGTTGGTCTTTGTTTTTTCGCTTCTTCATAGCATTTGAGTGCATCTTCATACTTTTTGAGTCTTTGAAGAGCGATAGCTAAACTTAATCTATACTCCAAGTTTGCAGGGTCCAACTCTACGGCTTTTGAGAAGCATTCAACGGCTTTCTCATTCTGATTCAATGCGGTAAATGTAGCTGCTTTAAGTCGGTAAGCATCTGCAAAATTCGAATCAATTCCTATTATTCTGTCATAGCTTTTGATTGCTTCACTATACTTGCCTAGTTTGCCATAAATTACTCCTTTTATGATCCAAGCGTCAATGTAGTTTGGTTGGATAACTAGAGCTTCTTCAAGGGACATAAGTGCGCTTTCATATTTACCTGTGCTTTCGTAGGCTACGGCATTTTTGAGTTTCATAGCTGCTTTAATAAATTCTGGAGGTTCATTGTTTGTGTTTTGGTCCAATATGTCTTCAATTCCTTTGTGTTTGGCAGTAAGCGAAAAGACACAAACGGTTGACTTGATTTATAGGTAATCGCCTAAAAGAATGCAACTTTCTCTTAGGGGAGCATTGGGTTTACTACGCATGTTTACACAAAAAGGATGCTTAATTGGTTCTCAATGGATAATGAACCATTGAAATTGTTGAAAGTAGGTTTTTTGGTATAAATAGCCTTTTGGCAGAGGAATTATAATTCGATTATTATTGCTTCATTTTCTTCTGTGTCCAAAATAGCTAAGGTGGATCTTGTTGTTAAGTATCCGCACAGTTCCCCTGGGTTTATTGATAATGTTTTGCCTTTTCGCTCAATGCTCAAATTGTGTGAGTGCCCATGAATTATTGCGTCAAAGGATCCACTGTCGATTATAGCGTTTAATAATTCAGTTTCGTTTCCATGGAGCAAGGCAATTCTGTAGCCTTTTATAGTCACTGTGGTGAATCGGTCGTGGATTGTACAGTTATTTGTCTCGCCAAAACGTTTCTTTAAAAGTTCATGGTCACCATCATTGTTGCCAAAAACACCGATTAATTTGCAGTTTAAAGCCTCAAATTTTGGAATTACAAATCCAGATACATAGTCGCCGGCATGAAGCACTAAACCAACTTTCTGATTGTTTAAAGTTTGAACAGCTTTTTCTACTTGCGGTAAATTATCATGCGAATCCGAAATTGCACCAATCAACATGTTATTTCACATTTTGTCTTTTCGTGTCTTTGGAAATAAAGTTTTTCTGTTTTTTAGAAGAGTTATATGTGGTTGGAAAAAGGAATAGAATTTCTAAAGTAACACGGGAATTAAAAAACCCGCGGTGGTGTAAAAATAGTTTTTTTTCTTAGAATTAATTTAGTGAATTGGATATTTCAGCAACGCTCAAGCGCTAAAGGTAAATCGTTTAGGCTCTTAATTGTCTGGTCAGGGCAAAACTTCTCAGATTTCTTTTGTTCACGCCGTTCTATGTAAATTACTTTCATGCCGATTGCTTTTGGACCTTCAACGTCTGCATCGATAGTGTCGCCGACAAATACTGTTTCAGATGCAGATACACCGAGCATTTTCAAAGCGCCTTTAAAGATTTCTGGGCTTGGTTTGCGCTTGTTAACTGCTCCAGAAACCACTATCGCATTAAATAACCCATCCAAACCCTCAGTTTTAAGGAGTTTAAGAACACATTCAGGAATTGCAAAATTGGAAACGATTCCTAATTTGTATTTCCCAAATAATTGCTCAAGCATTACCTTGGCGTTCTGATCTATTCTTACATACTTTATGAATTCTTCGCAAAACTCGTAAGTAGCTTCAGTTACGATGGGACTTGAGACGTTATAATCATAGCCTAAGTTTTTGAGTGTCTTTGAAACGCGAACATTAAAGTGAGGTTCTTCCCAATTTAAATCCGCCTCAACATAAAGTGCATCACGAACCTTGATGTACACTTCATTAAATTTATCGAAGGGAACCTCAACGCCGTTTTTGTGCAGATAATTGTACATTCGAATAAGGGAAGGACTGTAGAACTCATGATTTTTTTCAATTAGCATGAGTGTATCGAACATGTCAAATAAGACTGCTTTAATAGGCATCGCTTTTTCCTGTCACGTAACCCTATTTTAACTTTAAATCTTTATCGCACCCTAATTCAATTTCTCATCTTTGTCCTTGACCTTTCTTTGTGCGTAGTAGTAAATTGTTCCTGCAACCAAGAAAACAACGCCCACCAGCCATGCTTCAGGAGTGGCAAACAGGATAAACGCTAACAACAAAATGCAAGTTGCTAAACCAAGTAGAGGTATAAACCGCACAAGCTTTCGCCCATTCTTTAGCTTGAAGGCTGAGATGTTAGTTATACAATAATTGAAAAGGAGTGCAAATGTGCTAACCGCTACAACGCTTTTCAAATCTACAAACAAAACCAAAGTCGCCATTAAAATCCCCGTGGCGAGAATTGCATAGTAAGGTGTCAAGAACTTGTGGTGCAAACGAGATAGCGCAGAGGGTAAATCTTTGCGTCGCGCCATGGAATAAGCCATTCGTGAAACTCCAAAAATCGCCGTTAGCAAGACGCTTGCCGTTGCCACTAAACCTCCAATGGATACGATTTGAACGGCTAACGAATTGCCAGTTATGCCGATTGCTGCGCTCAAAGGTGAAGGCGAAGCTGCAAGACCTTCAGGGCCCAGCAATCCCACCGCGATTAACCCAACTAAAACATAAACAACTATAGAAATTCCCAAGGACAACAGAAGCGCCCGAGGCACATTTTGTTTGGCATCTTTAACTTCTTCCGCTATCACCGACACCCTTGCGAATCCGCCGTAAGCAAAAAAGATGAAAAACGATCCATACAGCACACCGTTTGAAAGGGGCTCAAACGGGACAAAATTGCCAGTGTTCACATGTAAGACGCCGAAGGCGACAAAAAAAGCCAGTACCGCAAGTTTGACGGCAACCAAAACGTTGTTTACGTTTGCTGACTCTTTGGCGCCGACCAAATTTAGAGCTGTGAATGATAAGCACAAAACAGCTGCGACTATACCGGTGGGTAAACCTGGGAAAGCCGAGGTCAAATAGTAGGCAAAGCCAAGAGAAACTGCGGCGCCAACGAAAGTGTTGGCGATTATCCACATCCAACCAGCCAAAAATCCCGCGTAAGGCGAAACGAGTTGACGCCCATATTCATAGACACCGCCTTCAACGGGTTGCCAAGCGGTTAACTTGGCAAAACTCCAGGCAGTGATGAAAGCGATGACACCAGCGATTATCATTGAGATGACTAGTGCTGAGCCAGCATAACCAGCCACAATACCTGTAACAACGAAGATTCCGCCGCCTATGATTGCGCCAACGTTTATGGCAACGGCACTCCACAAACCAATAGAACACTTAAGCACCCTTTTTTTCTGATCCGCCACTGCAATCAACGTAATCCAAGAACAAAAAACGCCTATTAAACCTTAAAATCATTTAAAACAAGCGAGGTCTAAAGATTTTATTTGCCAACAAACTTAAAAGCAGACTATACCTTCATGCGCTTAAGAACGAGGAAACTGTTTGGTCCCCACTAAAATATTGACCGCTATGCTTTGCTCTTTATTGTGCATAAGTTTGGCATCAGCATTGACTAATTCTAGCATTGCTGTCAACGCACAATCTGTCGGCTGGCAAGAAGATTCAAATCTTACCAAAGGTTTGCCATCGCTTGGGCGGATAAGCGAGAACTGTCAATGCTTTGTTTACAACCTTAAGGGTGATGGTCGATGGAGCCTAATAATCGGTCCTGGCAATGGTTGGACCGTCAATGAATTCCCATTCACTGGGTATGTTTGGGATGGCTCACAATGGGTGAGCGACAACGCAATTGCGAAAGGGTTGATAGCATACGCAAATGGAAATGACCCCACTGTTGGCTTCAACGTGGTTGGTGAGGGCACTTTTGACATGATAATCGCTGGAAATTCTTATTCGTCGAGGCTAGAACCCATGGAAGGGCGCGGTTGGATAGGTTATTCTTGGCGGGGTTCACAGTGGGTGGAGAATTCTAAATTAATTAACGGTTTACCTAATTTTAATGAGGAAGGGGGCGGAAATAATTTTGCCACATTGGTCTATAACTTGCTTGGCGACGGCAAATGGGATTTAATTGTTGATAACTATGACAATAAGGGTTATCTGGGGTTTGAATGGAACGGTACCGCTTGGAGAGCCCAAAACAATTTAGTAAACGGTTTACCCAACAATGAGGCGGTTAGTCCAAGCGGTCTCTTTCCTGTTCCTTATGTTACTCAAGGCTTTGAAGGCAGCACGGTTCTTTTTGTTGGATTAGCTAGTGGTGGCCCAATGCATGGCAGTGTTGAATGCTTTAAATGGACTGGAAATAGTTGGACTGCTGATTTGTCATTAATCTATGGAATTGATAATCTGCCACCATGGCCAAACACGCCCACAATAGCTTACAATGTAACAGGTAATAATCAATGGGCTCTGCTTATTGGTTCAGCATCAGGCTTTGTCAACAAAACAGCCTATTACGCTGGCTACTACTGGACAGGAAAAAGTCCGATCACCATATCGCCCCTTTCAAGAACGGTGATTGCAGGCCAATCAGTAACTTTTACCGCAACCATAACGGGAAATGCAGCTCCCTACACTTATCAATGGTACGTTGATGACCGCTTGGAATCTATCTTTAATTCTTCTTTTGGTACAAATTCTTGGACGTTTATGCCAACAGTTAACATGACAAATTATATCCACGTTAGAATTACGGATGCAAAAGGCGCCATCTTTGAGTCGTTGAAATCAACGTTAACTGTCACGTCCAACGAAAGGGTCCTGCCGATCGGCGGGGGACCTGGACCAGAGCATTCGGATATTCCTCAACTTTTTGTTTTCTGCAGAAACTATACAGCTGATGGCGTATCCAAATTTGATATTACAGGTAACTTGAGTGATGCAGGCTGGCCTTTGTCGGGTCAACCTGTATCTTTTTCGTATAGCGCTGATGGTGGAAGCTCTTGGAATCAAATCACATCAGTTGACACTGGCGCCTTTGGAGATTTTCTTGTAACTTGGATGCCTCCCTCAACTGGGAATTTTCTTTTGAAAGCTGATTACCCAGGAAACATAACGTATCTGCCAATAAGCACAATAGTCAACTTCGAACCAGCCAACTCCGACTCACAGCCAAACCCCATCTCCATTCAAACAAACTCTACCGTTGCAGCGTTCTCTTTTGACCCAACAAGTAAACAATTGAGCTTTAGTCTTACTGGACCCGACGGATCAACAGGGTACATAAACGTGTATATTTCGAAAGGCATAATTGCAGATATCTCAGATCTAAACGTTTTTCTTGACGGAAAACCAGTAAACTTTGATGTTGCTTCTACAGGTTACTCGTGGCTTCTATCTTTTAACTATCATCATAGCACGCACATTGTTGCGATAAACTTGAGTTCAAACGCAGCAGAAACGTCGATATCCAGTGGTTCGTTGAACTGTGTAACTTTGGGAGTTGTAATAGCAATGGCTGGCGTAGTAATTATTGCCGTTTCTGTCTATCGAAAACGGTAAAACAAAACTCTGGCGTCGATGAAATTCACTTTAATTAAGATTAAGCCGAACTTAAGCTAATTTACATTTAAAACCATGTAAAACATATGTTGCTATTGTAAGAAGTTTTCTTTAGACTAATTCATGAAAAAAATAAATAATTAAAAACTTAATGCTGAGGTGATAATTGATGCCAAAAAAGAAAGAAAAAAATCAAACAAACGGCAGTTATGCAGAATACTTCGCAACTACTGCATCTCCAAAACTAAAGAAATCGGTGAATATTAAGGAGTTGCTTGATGAAGAAATTAGAGAAAGGCATAATTACTTGGTCTGAAAGGTCTCTATTTTTCCCAGTATTCTCTTGTCCGCAAATACAGTACCTTCGCTTTGAGTAGGTCCATGTAGAATTTGTCTTCGTCGGGTTGCATTTTTCCCAGAATCCGCGACGCTGTTTCGGGGCCGATACCTTTAACCTGCAATGCGCGAACGGCCTGTTTCCCGTAGCTTAAAATCAAATCTGCTTTTCTGCGGGCTTGGCTGAGTTCTTTTAATTCTTCAGGCGTTAACTCTTTGCCTTCACGTCTCCTTATTAGAGCATCGCAAAGATGCGTTTTGTCTTGGGAACGATAAAGCGGAGCAAGCAGTTCCGAACCACAATTGCCGCATTTTGGTTGGTCAGGCAGATCCTTTATTTTTTCATGAATTTTCGACTCGCCACATTTCATGCAAAGCAAAGTTGTTTCACGTGCATCTATTGCCATTTTAAGTTTGTCGATGTTGTTTACTATGACTTTTTCTGGAGCCATCATCTCGGTTACATCAGCAAATTTGGATAATATGTAGAATGCAAGTGGTGTTGGTTTGTCGTAGCTTTGGTAGGTTGTTACTTTTATTTTGCCTTCTTTCACATCATGCATGATTTGTTTTGCTTTTTCTAGATCAATTTTCTCCATTAATGCTTCTCGAATTGTTTCACGGTAAACTGGAGTATTTTCAAAGTGCGCTTTAAGCTCAGCTTGTCTTTGGTGACTCATGGTTTTTCCCCGAGGTAATACACCGAAACGTTCAGCCACAGACTTCATTTTATAACCAAAAGGAAACTTTGCTTCCAAATACTTCTTGAAAGCAAAATCAACTTTCTCATTATTTAAGCCAAAAAGCGTTTGTGGTAACTGTGAAATTTCTTGTTTGTTTAGTTTTCTTGGTGCTTCAATGAGGATTCGGTAGCCATCTGTCCACCATCCAGTGATAACTTCCGTTTCGGAGAGAATGCTATCAAAGATTCCGCCCAAAGTCTTGTTGACTAACTCTCCAAAACAGGCGTGTACCACAATGTATCGGTCATATAGTTCAATAACGATGTGGTCTTCGGTTGGTAAGGGTGCATTCTGTTTTATTTGCTCGTCAATTTCGCTAATTGCGTTTAACATACTGTCTTTGTCTGAACCTAATTCTTTCGCCAAAACCTCTGCAGCAACACCAATATCACCAGTTTTTTTGATAACCTCAGCAATTCTTTTTCTGTTTTGTCCTGTTTTCTGAGCAATATCAAAAGGCACTGGCAAAATTTCTCCATCCCACCCTGGTACAGACGCAAAAGGATCCTCAGAGGGTATGACATGGACTGTCCCAATTTCTTCTTCGATTTGAACGATTCGCCAGACCTTGCCTTTCATAATGAAGTTTAAGCCTACTCTGGCGTGAAGAGCCATAAATTCGTCGCCTAAAGTGCCGATTTTGCGGTCGTTGATTACGTTTATGACTGGATATCTGCGTTCGTCGGGAATCATGGATAGGTTGCTGTAGTAGTAAATGCGGGTTTTGTGTGTTTTGCTCAAAACTTCTTCGTCTTCGTTGAATCTTAATTGGTTGAGGCTTTCTAAAAAGTGTATTAGATCCAACAACTCTTTTTTTCCCATTTTTCTGTAAAGGTAGGACCTATTGATGATGCGTGTTAGTTCTGTAAGGCCTATTTCCTGTTGATCCATAAGTAAACCGGCTATTTGATGCGCCAAAACATCCAGTGCGCCTTCATGCATTGGGACCTGTTCAATGAGGTTTGCTTTGGCGTTCTTTATAGCTGCCAAAGATTCGAGGGCATCGTCGGGGTAAACTGTGATTATTATTCCTTCAGATTCTCCGCCTAAACTATGACCACTTCTCCCCACTCTTTGGATAAGGCTGTTAACTTGCCGAGGTGACATATACTGAATTACTAAATCTACCTGTCCAATATCAATGCCCAGCTCAAGTGTACTTGTGCAAATTATGGCTTTAAGCTGCCCATTTTTGAAGCAATCTTCAATGGCTATTCTTTCCTCTTTAGAAATCGAGCCATGGTGAACGGCTATATCTTCTCGATTGATTTGAGCAAATTTATGACCCAAAACTTCTGCCATTGTGCGGCTATTAACAAATATGAGTGTAGAATGATGTAAATCGACTAACTCAAGTATTCGGCGAATTCTCGAAGCAGCTTCAGGTGAAGTATCAAGTTTTCCAGCTAATTCAAAATCTTTCTCAATGGGCGAAGGGTTTTCAACACTATAGAGGTATCTCTTTTCTGCTGAAGCTGGAATGATGATGATTTTTCTACGTGTCCCTGCAAGGTACTTGGCGACTTCCTCTGGGTTGCCAATTGTTGCTGACAGGCCGATTCTTTGAAATTCCTTGCCCGTAACTATTTGTAAGCGTTCGAGCGCGATGGATAGTTGTGCTCCTCGTTTGCTCGAAGCTAAATCATGAACTTCATCCACAATAACATATTCAACGTTTTTTAAATGTCCACGCATCTTTGTGCCGGGAAGTATCGCTTGAAGAGTTTCAGGAGTGGTGACAAGCATCTGTGGTGGTTTGAGAGCTTGTTTTCTGCGAATCTTCATTTCGGTATCGCCATGGCGAACCTCAATAGTTATGTCAAGTTGCTGGCTCCAAAAAGTCAACCGCTTAATCATGTCACGGTTAAGCGCTCTAAGAGGCGTAATGTAAATGATTTGTATACCTTTGTGATCTTGGTTTTTCTTTTCAACCAGTTTTGAGAAAATTGGCAAAAGAACTGCCTCAGTTTTTCCGGTGCCAGTAGGAGCAATCAAAAGCACGTTTTTGCCTTCCAAAATAGGGGGGAAAGCCATTGTTTGCGGCATCGTGGGTGAGGAGAAGCCGAGCTCTGCTAAGGATTTGCGTATTGGTTTTGCGAGTAGTTCAAAGACAGAATTGGAATTATCAATTTGCATTTTATTCTGCTTTTAAGTTACGGTAAAACGTTATTTTAACTCTTTAGCACAGGCAAAGCATTTTTCGTTAGATTATTTAACGGAAGGCTTTCAGTGAAGGGGTTCCAAGACGCAATTTTCTAAAACTAAAACAGTGATAGGACTTTTTATTTTTGGCAAAGTTTAATATGTTGTAGAAGTTAAAGTAAATTATAACAGAAAGTTAAGTTTTTAATTGATACAAATTTTGCAAGTTATTTGCGGGTGAGGAAATGAACCTAAAACTCTACGCGATTAAAAGTGGCACCCAACAAATTAAACGCATCCAACTAGTAGTCGTCGACCTAGACAAAAGCAAACGATATCCCTTAAACTTCGTTTGTGTCCTACCCCGATACTTTCGTGTGCTGGAAAAAAGGTCTAGCAAATTCGCTAAACTTTTCGGAGAAAAAAGCCTCTATATGGCAAAAAATCTCTTATTAGATGCTAAGCACAACGAAGGTGACCCTGAAATCAAAACTGCGATAAACAAGCGAATAAAAGATCTCGAGTCAAAACAAGAAAGCTTGGAAACATAGGGTTTTTTCAAAAAATTTTTTAGGGCTTGCCTGATTTGAGCAGAAGTGAAACAAGAAAATCATTCTCAATTAAGCCATAGGCGCCATTTTTGGCTGAGAACTCGTCGAATTTCTTAATCCCATCTGGCTTCAAATTCGGCGACGCAATCGAGAAAGGTACTGGTTCTCTTGAGTGTGTGCCAGTTTTGATGGGGGTTGGATGGTCTGGAAGGATTGCGATTGCATATGGCTCACTTAAGCCGTTGAGGATTCTGCCTAGCAACCGTTTATCTAAATCCTCAATCGTTTTCACTTTTAAGTTGTAGTCTCTGCAATGTCCGGCTTCATCTGGGGCTTCAACGTGCACAAAAACCAAGTCATTGGTCTTTAGTGCTTTTAGTGCTGCGTCGGCTTTGCCTTCATAATTCGTGTTATCTAAGCCTGTGGCGCCCTGAACATTAATGATTTCCATGCCAGCGTAAGTTCCAATCCCCTTCACCAAATCAACTGCTGATATGACTGCGGACTTTATGCCGTACTTTTCTTTGAGGGTTGGCATTGAGGGTTTTTTGCCACCGCCCCAAGGCCAAATCAGATTTCCAGGGTGTTTGCCGGCTTTTTCCCGTGCGATGTTAACTGGGTGAGAACGCAGGACGTCTCTAGAGCCTTCAATTAGATCCCTAAGTAACTGTGAAGGTTTTTCAGCTTGAGGCGATTTAGCTTTTGGTAAAACATCAGAAACCGCAATTCCCCTGGCGTCATGGGGTGGAGTGCATAGGATAAGTTCAGGATATGGAAAGTTGCGCAGGATCAAAAAGTGTCTATAATCTAAACCTGCAAAGAACTCGATTTCGCCAGGTTTTTCAAAAGCTTTTCGGAGAGCTGCAATTAACTGTGATGCTTCTTCAGTTGTTATGTGCCCGGAAGAATAATCAAGGATCGCCCCATCTTTTTCAGTTATTAAGTTGCATCGGTAGGCTGCGTCATCTTCTGCAAGTTTTATGCCTCTTGAAGGCGCCTCCAATGGTCCTCTTCCAGTACAATATTTTGTTGGGTCGTATCCCAGTACTGAACATATTGCTGCGTCGGATCCTGGAGTTAATTCGGCTGGAACAGTCTTGATTAAGCCGCTTCTGCCTTTTGCAGCTATAGAATCCATGTTTGGCTTATAAGCTGCTTGAAGCGGGGTCTTATTTCCCAGTTCTGGCACGGGGTAGTCTGCCATGCCGTCTCCGACAACGAGTAAATACTTCATTTAACTTGCTCCAGTGTTCTAAATAGTTTAGACTTCTTTTATTGTTAAGGGGAAGTTTTGATTATTATTTCACACAGTAACGTAAGCGTATATTTATCTACTTACTTAGTATTTCGCCCAGAATAGTTATCATTAGATTTTTTTGGATTTTCTGCTAACCAAGCAAGCGGTTGTGGTTGCTATGATACAACAGCAAATCTATTTAAGAAAACAACTCACCATTAGTTAAAATAAAGAAATATCCAGGAGAATTTTATAAATGCTCGAAGGATGGGAATGGATCATCATCGGTGTAGTTGCAATCGTTATTATCATGTGGGGTCCAGCAAAGATTCCACAGTTTGCCCGTGCATTAGGACAAGCCAAAGGCGAATTCAGCAAAGCATCAAAAGAATTCAATACTGCCGCTTTAACAACTGAAAACACTCCTACGCCAGCTCCGCAAGCCGCACCTGCTACTCAACCAACAGCTATCAAAACTAAAGATGAAATGCTGCTTGAAACAGCTCAAAAACTAGGTATACCTACTGAAGGTAAAACAAGAGAGCAACTATCCGAAGAAATATCCGTGAAAGTAAAAATTTTAGGCGCCGAATAAATGGCTACTTCAGCCTTTATTCTTTCTTGGCAAAATAAGACATTTGATTCCCTAAGAATTTTTTCACTAACTCAGTGCAAAAAACTCGAGAGGATTCTGTCTTCCCCTTCCACATCTAACTTGACAAAAAAAATAGTTGAAGCTAAAAAAGAATTTGAGAGTCATTGACATGCCTGACGGACAGAGCTTCTTTGAAGGATTCTGGGGACACGTTACCGAATTCATAAAACGTATGAAGATTGTGCTGGCTGTTTTTGTTGTTTCGTTGTTTGTTATGCTAGTTCTTCCTGGCAACAGTGACTTCTTTGCAACTACTGAGAATTATAAACCGTTGATGTCCGTGCTTTTAGTTTATATTGGTAACATGTTTTTGCCGCAGGGAGTGCAGTTGTTTGCAAGCTCTATGTCTGATCCCATTACTCTATACGCATATGCGGCTGTTATGTTTGCAGTCGGAATAACGTTGCCGATTTTTGCATATGAAGCCTACAAATTCATCGATCCAGCTTTGTATCCGCATGAAAAACACGCGGTATTTCCCTTCGTCACAGTTGTATCTGCACTCTTTGTTTTAGGCGCCTTCTTTGGTTTCTTCTTCTTGGCTCCATCGTTCATTCAAGGGTTCATTCCATTCTATAATGCGGTAAATGCAATGGAAATCTTCCCGATAATGGATTTTTACAGCACAGTATTTTTCACAGTCATAATAAGCGGAATCCTCTTCACGATCCCAGCGTTCTTCGTGCTCTTAGTTAAGTTCGGGGTATTGCACACAAAAACAGTTACTAAGCAAAGAAAGTACATTTGGGCTGGACTCATAATCGTAGCTATGTTAATCTCGCCAGGTGCAACACCCATAGGTGACCTTTACTTGTTCTTAGCGCTTCTTTCATTGATTGAAATCAGCATATTCGCAGGCAAGATATTTGAAAAAAGAATTGGCAACGGCAACTCTCAATCTTTGTTATCCAAATGGTTCGCTGTTCCAACTCCTACTTCAACTTGTAAGTATTGTCGTTCTACAATTGAGGCGAATCTGCATTACTGTCCGAACTGTAAACATTATCTTGTGTAATTTTTAGGAAAATTTTTTCTGTTTCGGATTTTGATTCAAGTTTCAGCGTTGGTAAATTGGATGTTTCATTAGATCTTTTCTTTTTTTCATAAGCTTTTTATGTTGACAGCGTCATAATTTGTGGTTGTTACTGCACTACCACAAACTTTCAAAAGAAGCAAGCGGTAATTATGGGGCAAGGGATTTTCCATATGATTTCACAAAAATCAAAAATTGTAGTTAACATTGTAATTATTTCAGCTTTGCTTATTTCCGGATTAGCCACCTTAACATATGGCCAAATGGACACAAAACCATGTGACTCATGCGGGATGGCTGTTGATGCAACTGGTCAAGCCCGATTCAGAATTACGGATCCTTCCGGAGGTCAGCATGTTGCGTGTTGCCCAGTTTGTGCTCTCAAGCTGGTTAAGACGTATGGAGAACTCACAATCACTTCTTTTTGCGACTATAACGGACCAACCTACCCCATAACGATAAACGCCAAGCAAAGTGGTAGTGCTCTGACTGTAAATCCCCCGACTGCGGTAATAATTCTTGGCGGTGGATGCGCAAAAAACAGGTTAGTTTTCAATGCAGCTGCTGCTGATGCTCTGCTTTCGCCTCCAAATAATGGGGCCTCACAGTGGCTCTCCCCAATGACTAACGCTACAGTTCTCCCTAACGCGAACCGAATTGGGATCGCCCAGGCAGTATTACAGTATGGTGGAGGCGCAACTTCTGCTTGTGAGCAATGCGGAATGTCAGTGGATGTAACTGGTCAAGCGCGGTTCAAAATTTTTGACGCTACGGGTACTTTGCATATCGCATGTTGCCCGGTTTGCGCTCTAAGATTGCAGAGGACCTATAACGATCTTAACATTACTGCTTTCTGTGACTATTACGGACCAAGCTATCCTATATCAATAATAGCCAAAAACAACGGCACTGATGTCACAGTCAATCCGCCAGATGCTCTGATTATAACCGCTGGAGGATGCACTAAGAACAGAATAGTGTACAATTCTTCAGCTGCAGATGATTTGCTTGCGCTGCCAAACAACGGCACCTCAAAATGGCTCTCAACCTTAAGCAACGATACCGCAAATGCAAACCCGACCAGACTAGGAGTAGCTCAAGCAGCACTTATCAATGGGGTAGGATTGCCTTCTCCAACCCCAACTCCATCACCGACTCCCTCTCCAACTCCGAGTATTTCGCCTTCTGTGTCCCCATCAAAATCTCCATCTACTTCTCCAACCGCCACGCCAACATACTCGCCAGCGCCGACAGCAATAACTGGAGAAATTCTAGAATGCGAGGCATGCGGCATGGATGTGACCCCCGAATCTCAAACACGGTATATAGTAACCGATGGAGCCGGAAAGATCCATTATGTTGAATGCTTCATGTGCGCCATGCAGCTTATCAACGACTATGAAACGTTACATATTGAAACTTACTGTGACTGGTACGGACCATCATACCCAATAACCGTTGATTCCTCAAACTATGGAGCAACAGTAACAGTTAGTCCATCTACTGCGATATACCTGCGTGGAGGAAGCTGCGTTACAGCTCGAGCAGCATATAACCAAACAGCAGCCGACAACCTCCTCGCCAACGGATTCTCTCAATACACTTCACCAGAACAACATTACGCATTACCCTCAACTACACAGGTCAAGTTGGTAAATGATGCAATAAGTACTTGGTATGCCCAAGCAGATACAACTGCGGCACCTACCTCGCTAATGCTTATGCTGGCTTTGGTTGTTGGAGTTGTCATAATAGCAGGCTCAATCTTTGCATTTAAGAAACTGAAAAGCACATAAGTCTATTAAAATCAGAGAACAAGGAGAAATAATGGATGATTGTAAACCTGTATGTAGCAGTCGATTTAGCCATAGCTCTCTTCGCATTAGCTGTAGGTTGCTTTGCCGCATTGAAAGCATACAAAGTAGAAGAGGGCATCAAAGGTGCATCTGCCGACCAACGTTATGAATTGGAAAAAGATTTTTACTTAGTCTCAACTGTTGGTTGGATGACTCTTGGGACTAGAATTTCTTGCAATTCCTCTATTCTGGATCACCGTCGTATCATTAATTCCTTCTGTTCCTGGTGCAATGTGTGAATTTGGTGTTTTCCAAGCAGGAGCACCTTGGTCTTGGGCAGACTTGGGTTTGAAATTGTTCACCATGTTTGCCTTTGGTGGCTGGCTTTTCTATGATATAATGAACCGAAAACTAAAAGGTTCTACAATGATGACTTCACTCTCACGAGGCTTTGTTTTACTCTTGCCGCTTTTATTCATTGATGCCTTGTTGGACATCGCTTTTTTTGGCGGACTAAAACCGCTGGTTGTTCCCTGCTGCATGGTTGTTTACTCGAGTACTGCGCCTGGATTATTTAATGTCGGTTGCCCATTCTGCTTCATAACATATCAGTATCCTCTACTTTGGGGCGTTATTGCCGCATACTCCGTTTCAGCTGCATTAGTAATTTGGAGTTTTCTGTTTCGGAGATCTTCAAATAAAATGCCAGGTGTTCAAAAAGAAATTCCGTCATTAATGCGAAAAGTCATGCTTGTTTGTATAATTTTAGCAGTTATTGGTACAGTTCTTATTGTTATTGCAGATTGGGTGGGGATGCTTTTAGCAATGTTTAATGTGAAAGCAGATTTCTATTATTTCAAATTCAGTCGAGATCGATTTTAAGATCTAACTGGAGTTTTATCTTGTGAACCTTAAGAAACTCTTTGTAGTAGAAATTGCGGCGTAGTTGTAGCAATTGTGTTGATTGCTGTTTTTGTTGGAATCACCCCTTACCTTTCAAGTTCAGGTCAAAATGGTCAAATCGGAGTTTTCAATCAAAGAGAATTATGCTCAAGAAACTGTGACGCTTCAGTCGGGTCAAAGAGCAAGTTCACGATTTAATTATACAACTTATGATCCAGCAATACTTGTTGTCGACTTGAAGTTTCAAGATTGGCAAAAATCAGGGAACTTTGTCTATGTACTGCAATGGCATACTTGTCGAAACATTTGATGCTACACCGAGTGATCCGATATTGAATCAACAACCGTTACTTTTTCAGGTTTTGACTTGGTAAAGCCTCCACCACCAAAACTAGGAATGTCTTATCAATTTGACTTATGGAAATGAAATTTCCTTTTTATCACCAACAGAAAATGGGTACGAGGGTACTTTTAATTATCAAATAAGCATAAGAGGAAGCAGATGAAAATGACGTCAAGAGTATTAATTTATGCAATTGCAATCTTGCTTACGTTTGTTTTTGTTTCCTGTGTCGTAAGCGAAATTTCTTGGTCAACGAAAGAAAACAATGCCGACTCTCTTACGTTACATTGTGGGTTTGCCGAGTGTAGCGGTTGGAAATCTTAGTCCTGCAGCGAGGAACCCAGGCGTTGAGGTTCTTTGCACTGGACTCTATGATGTGCCAGGTGGTTACTGCAACTATTTTTCGATGGGTGTTCCTTTCATTAGTTTCCCAATGGCAACCAACTTTACTGTGATTGAGGGTGGCAAATGAAACGATTTAAGAATCTTTTGAATTATGCTTTGAATTGTATTCAAAGATACAAATTGAGAACAGTAGTTATTCTTATATGTCTAGTTGTTGCAGCTTCTACATTTTCCGCTGTTGCATTCTTGTCAGATGGTCTTGTGAAAGAGGGCGCTTTGAGCTTAAAGTATGCTCCTGACCTAACCGTTCAAGGTATACAAGGTGGAAGACAAACACTCATCCCAACAAGTTACGTGAATTACATTATGGGGAGCGCTCCAGGAGTCAGTACTGTTTCACAAAGGATTTGGGGATATGGAAACGTAGGAAATACGCTTATAGTGATTGTAGGTCTCGATTTGGGTAACTCTGCACATGTCTCAACACGGTAGGATTGCTCCTGATTTGACAGTTGCTTACCCTTTAGAGTCAGGTCGTTTTATTGATGCACAGTCGAATGAGAGTGTGGTTATAGGAAAAGGTGTTGCTGAATTACTTGGGGCTAGTGTTGGAACTGAACTGTCGATAATATCAGAATCCAACCAAGTCAAGCGGTATACAGTTGTTGGAATTTTCAACAGTGAATCCGGCATCTATAACGCAGACATGATATTGATGAACCTCAATGCAGCTCGAGATTTCTTCAACATACCGAATGACAAAGTAACAGATTTGATGGTTTATGTTACTCCAGTAGACGATGATTTAAAAGGTGCTTTGTTAATGAAGCGGCTCGGGCAATAAGTGGGTTGGCCAATTGTCGTGTGTTAACAAAAGATGTTCTTCTTGATGCTCAGGAAAAAACTTACGGTGACAAATCAGGTTTCTTCTCGATTGTTTGGTATGTCATTTTAATCTCGGTGGCGATAATCGCGTTTAATCAAACTGTTGTTGTTGGGCATGAATCGAAATTTGAAGTTGGGCTTCTTAAGGCTCTTGGATTTTCAACATCGGACGTGATTCAGGTTCGGCTAGTGGAAAGTTTGGTGCTTGGGACATTAGCTGGTGCAATAGGATTGACAATTGGAATTTTTTTCGATAGTGTTCTTGGTGCTCCAGTCCTTAGAGATTTCATGTTGGGATGGGCTAACATTTACCCAAGTTTTCAATTACCCGTTTTTATTAGCCTTCAAACTGTTCTCTTCACTTTTGCTGTGACTATCGTTCCTCTTCTTTTTGCTACAGTAATTCCTTCATGGCTTAACGCGACGGTTGATCCTGACATTGCTATGAGAGGTGCCCGAGCATGATTGAAGTAGTAAACTTGACGAAAATCTATAATCAGGGAAAAAAACATCAAGTTGAAGCGGTTACCGATATCAATTTGACAGCTGAAAGTGGAGCAATAACGGCGCTAGTTGGACCCAGCGGATGCGGTAAAACCACGCTGTTGAGTATGATAGGACAACTGTTAACACCCACTAAAGGCAAGGTGTTGTTTGACAAAGAAGACGTAACCTCTTACTCTGACGGTTGGAAAGCTATCTTTAGAAGAAAAAACATGGGTTTCGTTTTTCAACACATCAATTTGCTTCCTAACTTCAATGCTTTGGAAAACGTAATGACTCCGCTAATATGCCATGATGTGGATCCAGCAGAATACAAAGCATCCGCTCTTGAGTTGTTGAATCAGTTGGGATTGTCGGAACGTGCATATTTCAATGTCGAACAACTCTCAGGAGGACAGCAGCAGAGGGTAGCAGTGGCAAGAGCATTAATAACTGAACCGAAAATAATTGTTGCTGACGAACCGTTAACATTTGTTGATGAAGCTTCTGCAAAGACAATAACTGATTTCTTTGAAAATCTAAAGAAGAAGGGAAAACAATACTGATTTCAACTCATGCTTCTAACTTGGCAAAATTGGCGGATAAAACGTATAAAATTGACTAATGGAAAAGTTGTAGACTATTTCTAGAAAACTGAGAGTAAAAAAGTGTGATTTCACTGTGACAACCACATTATATTAAATAAGTGAGTGATTTCCTATTTTAAACATAAATACTTTTTGGAAAGTGGAAGCATGGATAAAGAAAAGGAGAAAATAGGTCATCAAGATAAGGAGAGAAATTCCCGAAGACGATTCTTAAAAATTGCTGGAATAGCTGCCGGAGCTACAGCCATAGCGACAACAATCGGCACACTAACGCCAAAACCCTTACGGAAAACTGACCAAGATTCAACCATTTTTGCTGCTGCTCAAATGTGCCCCCGAGCTGATAGATCTGACAAATTCGTAGATCCTTTGGTGATTCCTCCAGTACTTACACCCAATACTACGAAATATCCTGGAATGGACTATTATGAGATCTCAATAGTGCCTGGAACAGGGCATAAATTTCACTCAAGCTTGCCAGCTACAACAAATACACAAAGTTATTTTGCCACAGCTCCAGTACCTGGCGTATTTCATTTACTTAGGGCCAACCATTGTAGCCCAAAGTGGAAGACCAGTGAAACTTAAAGTGACAAACAAACTTCCAACTGGACTTCATCAAATTCATCAAGCTGGTCCAGTCGAGCCCAATGGACTATACCATCATGGGCACACACTGATCCATAGATTGCCAGCTAATACCTTGGCTCGCTGGACTGATGAACACCGTGTTTGTGTACATCTACACGGCGGCAAAGTACTTACTGAACACGATGGAGGTCCCAGAGACTGGTTCTCGCCAGTAGGATCCACGCAGGCAAATCCATATCCAGAAGGAAAAACATTGATCCGAAAAAATCAGGTTCCCATACATACGAATATCCAAACGACCAAGCAGCGGCAATGCTATGGTATCATGACCATGCATGGGGAATCACAAGATTCAACCCATTCCTAGGACAAGCAGCTGCATACATCGTAAGAGACAACAGGTGAGAACAAACTCATTAAAGATGGTGAAATTCCAAATGGAGCATACGAGGTTCCAATAGTACTACAGGACAGACTTCTTGACCTCCAGACAGGTGGAACAGGTGGTGCAATATATCCGCCAACCGAACACACCAGGAACTGTTCATCCCCTCTGGATACCAGAATACTTCGGCGACACACCTATAGTGAACGGGAGAGCATTTCCATTCTTTAACGTAGAACCAAGAAGGTACAGATTCCGCTTCCTAAACGGTTCTCAAGCTAGATTCTACAATATCTGGTTCCAAGGTCCAAGTTCACCTACTACTCTTCCAATATGGGTAATAGGGTCTGAGCAAGGATTCCTTCCTAAACCAACGAAGCTCACCAGCCTAGTTATAGCTCCAGGAGAACGATTTGATACCATCGTTGACTTCACAGGAATGGAGGAAAGCCTGGCACAACACGTTGACATTAATGAATAATGCTAAGGCTCCTTATCCAGGCGGAAGAGGCGGACAGGTCTTAGAAATAATGCAGTTCAAATTGTTCCACTTGTTCGAAAAGATCACAACGTCATTGCCCAATCGTCTAAAATTGCCACCCATCGATCCCCCGCTAACAAAACCAGCGAAATCAAAATGGAGAGAAATTGTTATCTCAGAAATAATGGATCCCACTTACCGGTCAACCCTTAGAAGCCCTCCTAGACGGACAAAATTTCACGGAAAGTGCCCCACCAAATCCGCCACTATTTACTGAAGACAACGGAGCAACAAACGTCTGGCAGTTCATTAACACCACTGGAGATGCGCATCCAATGCATTTGCATCTTGTAAAATTCAAGATAGTAGACCGTCAGGTATTCGATTCAAAGGCTTTCCTAGTTGCTTGGAATGCATGGATCGCAGGCAGGAAGACCCAAGGCAACAAGACCTTCAGTTAATAATTTCCTTTTGCAAGATGGTGTGCCAACTGTGCCAATCCCACCTGGACCTGAAGAGACAGGGTGGAAAGATACTGCAAAAGCCAATCCTGGAGAAGTGCTAAGAATCATCGCCAAATTTGACCTACCTGAAGATGCGCCGACAGGAACTAACTTGTATGTCTGCCACTGCCACATATTAGAACATGAAGAAAACGACATGATGTTCTACTTCGGTGTCAATAAGCCACAAGGTTAAATGCACACAAATAACTTAAAGAAGCGGAAGCCAACCGCTATTTTCCTTTTTTTAAGAATGAATAAATTTATCAAGTTTTTATCGATTTTGACTTTTTAGATACCTCATCGTATTCTCAGTTAGTACAAGAGGAAGAAACAGGATTTTTCTAATTCTCAAAATCATCCAATACACTTACTGAATAATGGAAAGGAACTGTTAGAACAAATCTAATTAAAATATTACTCTCTAAATATTCTTCAAGATTCCAACTATGTCTTTCTCAGTTAAATGGAAGTACGGACGAATAGAGCATATTTAACACATTGTTATACCTTGGAACACAAAGAAACACGATATTATGCGGCCTTTAGTTGGTCATTTCAAAGCAAATTAGAAACCATTTAAAATCCTCAAAATGAAAAAAGAACAAGGATCTTACTTTATTATCTCCTCTTTTAAAAAATTTTTTTACACTTAAGATATTCAGAAAATTTTTTCCGATGTTTCCATAAAACTATTTTACCAATTATACCCCATAACAGAGTAAACTCTTCATACTTACCATGCTGTGGCTGTTATGTCACAACCACAATTGCTTTTATCGTTAAAAAAGCATAATACCTCCGAAACTCGGAAACAGTTTACAAAGAAGTCAATCACCTAATAATTAGGGGCTTAGAAGAAAACTACCCGTACTTTCTTGGAATGATAATAGTGAAACATCGATTAGAAGCCCGAATATGCATGGTCATTTTTCTATTTGTAATCTTGTTTGTTGTTTGTTTGCCTGGTTCAGAAATTGTCGCTTCTTCGCAGCCCAACCATGAGATTTCAGCGCAAACTTATTTTCATGCGTACAACCATAAACTTGGCCCTCAAACGAACATCCCAAAACCCAATCTCGCTCGCAACAGTTTCTCCTACCGGTTTATCTCCAATGCAAATTCGAAGAGCATATAACTTGCCCTCAACGGGTGGATATGGGACCATTGCAATCATTGATGCATACGATTGCCCAACTGTCCAAAATGACTTCGTTGTTTTTAGCATGCAATATGGTTTGCCCACAACGAATTTAGAAATCCATAAAATGACGACCAAACATACCCGTTGATGCTAATTGGGCACTGGAAATATCGCTTGATGTTCAGTGGGCTCATGCCATAGCCCCCAACGCCACAATACTATTAGTTGAAGCCCAAAGCAACTCTATAACAGATCTTTTCGCAGCCATTAACTATGCGACTAATCGTCCAGATGTTGTAGCTGTCTCTATGAGTTGGGGGACATCTGAGTTCTTGGGCGAAAACAACCTTGATTCCTATTTTAGCAGTTCTAGTGGAAAGTTTTTTTTGCAGCTACAGGTGACAATGGGGCAGGAGTAATTTATCCTGCAACCTCACCAAATGTTGTTGCCGTTGGCGGCACACATCTTAACTTTAATCCTGATGGAACTGTGGCTTCAGAAACAGGTTGGACTGGAAGTGGCGGCGGAGTAAGCATTTATGAAAATGAGCCTCAATATCAATTGACCTACAACGTTTCGGGTGCAAACGGAAAACGTGCAATACCTGATGTCTCATATAATTCTGACCCTGCATCAGGATTTTCCGTCTACGATACGACGGCTTATCAAGGTCAAGTAGGCTGGTTCCAAGTAGGTGGAACAAGCGCTGCTGCACCTCAATGGGCTGCTATACATTCCCTTAGTCTTTCGGTTTCAGGAAATAACCTCTACCAAGACGCAAAATGGAGTGGTCCAACATATTTTAGAGATATTACATCGGGATCAAACGGAGCATACTCGGCGACTACAGGTTACGATTTTGTCACAGGTTTAGGCAGTCCAATAATATGGAACTATACAACTGGAATCGGGTCTGACTTTTCAATTTCGACTTCTCCTCACCCCTTAATAACGCAAAATGGATCTTTAACAAATTCAACTATTACAGTTTCATCAATTAATGGTTTTTCTGGTAGAATTTCTCTTTCTGTGAATTCTCCTTCGGGCTGGACTGCATCACTTAGTCCATCCTCAATTGTTGTTCCGTTAGGTGGTTCAAATCAATCTGTACTTTCAGTGACAGCATCGAATGCAGCTAGTGCAGGAACATACTACGTTAACGTAACTGGCTCAAGCGGCTCATTTATTCATAACGTGTCATTAACAGTTACGATTTTGGCTCCGACAACGTTAACACTCACAGGTTTCAATCTTGTGAGTGGTGGCAGTGGCTATACTACTCCTGCTGTACTCCTGACTGGTGGTGGCGGGACAGGCGCTATGGCCACTGCTAGAGTCTCCAACGGTGTGATTCTAGGCTTTGTACTTACTAATCCGGGAAGCGGTTATACTTCAGCTCCTACAGTCAGCATCAGAGATCCAAGTCCAAGAGCCAAAGGTGCTGCTGGAACAGCAATTTTGTCTCTAACATAAGCAACAAAAAATTAGCTGCATAAAAGTATGCTGGAAGTTAATAATTGACATTCCAGAACTTGAAGTTTTATTCGCAACTCGATAGAACTAATTCATTAATCCTTGATGCTTTTTAATTGCATATCGTATATCTGATGCCTTAAGCAAGTTGTGGCTGTACTGATACAGTCACATATTTTAAAAAGGATGTTGATTAGAATGGTATTAAAAGAGGATACTTTTCATGTCGAACCCAAAAGAATCCGATAGCACAGTAAAGGATATGTCTAAAAGGAATTTCTTCAAATCGGGCGCTGCAGTTGCAGGTGCCCCAATTCGCGAATTAACACAAGAAAAAAAACCCCCGACCAAAAAAGTGTTGGGGCGTCATAACGCAAACACCGCAAATGACAGGATTTCTCGACGTACTTTCGTTAAGGTTGCGGCAGGCGGTGCGGCTGTTGTTGGATTGGCTTTAGCGGTTTCTAAGTCACTTCCTACAACCGGGGCTGATAAAGAAAAGATCCATTTAAACTATAAAGGCAAAATAACACCTGCCCAGAGATTGGCAGCTGCTGCTGCACGACCAAACGCAGCTGTTGTTGCTCCAACTGTTGTTCCAGCTCCAGGTGGTACACCTGACTATTTTGGAACCACAGGTAATTACGCTAACAGTCCACTGCCTACAGTGACTGGGACTCCTGTAAGTGGAGGTACCCTTAGCGGTTTCTCAGTTACAAGTGGCGGTTCAGGATATACTACTCCATATGTTGTTCTCACGGGCGGTGGAGGAACAGGCGCAACAGCGACGGCAAGAGTTTCGAACGGAGTTGTAGTGGCTTTAACACTTACAAGTCCGGGAACCGGATACACATCAGCTCCAACGGTTTCTTTAAGGGACCCAAGTCCAAGAGCCAAAGGAGCAGTTGCAACAGCAACATTCACCAGCAAGCTGGAACTTTTGTTATCAATGGTGGAATCCGCAAATTCGTGGATTCTTTGCCTGGTTTAGGACCAACAGGGGCAAACAACCTTGGACAGTTTATACCAGTTGCTGTTGCAGATACAACAACTTACCCTGGATCTGACTTCTACAGAATAGAGTTAAGAGAATACACGGAGAAAATGCATTCAGATCTTCCTCCTACCAAATTGAGGGGCTATGTACAGGTTAATGCTGCGGGTGTTCCACTTGCCCCAATTCATTATCTTGGACCCATAATTGTTGCCACCAGAGATCGTCCAGTACGAATAAAATTTGTCAACAAGCTCCCAACGGGTGTTGGAGGAGATCTCTTCATACCGTGTGATACAACTTATATGGGTGCTGGTGAAGGACCAAGCGGAGGCAATTATACACAGAACCGTGCCACTTTACACCTTCACGGAGGCAACACAATCTGGATAAGCGATGGAACTCCGCATCAATGGACTACACCTGCAACAGAAAGTACTCCCTACCCGAGTGGTGTTGCAGTAAAGAATGTCCCCGATATGGATGGCGGAGTACGAACCTCAGGGAACATTAACCTTTTTCTACAGCAACCAGCAAAGCGCTCGACTAATGTTTTACCATGATCACGCATTAGGTATAACTCGTCTCAACGTTTACGCTGGAGAAGCAGCGGGCTACGTGCTAACTGATGCAGTCGAACAAGACTTCATAAATCAAACCAACAATTCTGGAGCTAATCCAACTCAAGCAAAAATTCTTCCTGACATTGGAATTCCATTAGTTATTCAAGATAAAACCTTTGTAGATGCCACAACCATAGCTTCCCAAGATCCCACTTGGAACTGGGGAAGTAACCCATTAGTCAACGGTGTCAGAGCACCTAACACAGGTGACTTGTGGTTCCCCCACGTTTACATGCCAAACCAGAACCCCTATTCATTTGAAGGAGCGAACCCGTGCGGCAGATGGGATTATGGCCCATGGTTCTGGCCTCCTTGGACAGTGCAACATGGAACAGTGCCAAATCCATACTACAATCCAACGTCCGCACCATGGGAACCACCGGTAATTCCAGGAGTTCCTAATCCATCTGGCACACCAGAATCATTCATGGATACACCACTCGTCAACGGAAACGCCTACCCATTCCTTAACGTAAATCCAACACTTGTTAGGTTCCGCGTTCTAAACGCCTGCAACGATCGATTTGTTAACTTGCAACTATATTTAGTATCTAACATCATTAACACAATCAATATTACTAGTGGAGGAAGTGGGTATACATCTGCTCCGTTAGTAACTCTTACAGGTGGAGGAGGAACAGGTGCAGTTGCAACTGCAACAGTGACAGCCGGGGCAGTAACAGCAATTAATCTCTTAAGCGTAGGTAGTGGTTACACATCAGCACCCACAGTTACAATCGCTCCGCCAGGAGGCATAGGTAATACGACAGCAACTGCAACAGCAACAATATACACGGGCTTAACTGAAGTTGGTATGCTTCCAGCAAATGCAGGTGGTTGGCCAGCGGATTATCCAACACCAGATAGCAGAGCGGGAGGTTTCCCAGATCCAGCACGGAGAGGTCCAGCAATCATCCAAATCGGCACAGAAGGCGGTTTCCTACCTGCTCCAGCATTAATCACTAACAGACCAGTAGGCTACGACTACAACCGAAGAAGCATAACAGTATTGAACGTCTTAGAGAAAGCTTGCTTCTTAGGACCAGCTGAAAGAGCTGACGTACTTATTGATTTCACCAATTTCGCAGGCAAGACCCTTATCTTATACAACGATGCACCAGCTCCAGTACCGGCTTCTGACCCTCGATTAGACTACTTCACTAACAACGGAGACCAGACATCAACAGGCGGCGCTCCAAACACAATCCCAGGTTACGGTCCAAACGTCCGAACCGTAATGCAAATTCGCGTAGCCGCAGGAGCTTCCTCAACAGCACCACCTAATGACTACAATCCTGCCACCTTTGCAGCGTTACAAACAGCTTTAGCTAATGCATTCCGTATATCTGAAGACACCATCATATGTCCACAAGAACCCTACAATGCAGCCTACAATGGAAACTTCCCAAGCGACATATCCGCTTATGCAGGAATCCAAGACACAACTCACACGTTTACTCCAGTCGGCCAAACCGTCCCAATAACTATGCCTCTGCTTCCCAAAGGACTTCATGAGCTTTTCACTAACGATTATGGGCGAATGAACGCAATTCTTGCCTATGAAATACCTAACACTAACGGTACAATTCAGACAACTATTATCCAAGCTTACATAGATCCGCCAAACGAAATCATGGGTAACTCTAGTGCTGCCATTCCAATTGGATCGGCAACCGATGGAACTCAACTTTGGAAGTTCACTCACAACGGAGTAGATACACATGCTCAGCACTTCCATCTGTTCAACGTACAAATTCTAAATCGTGTCGGCTGGGACGGAGCTATAAAACCTGCTGATCCTAATGAGCTTGGCTGGAAAGACACTGTGCAAATGAATCCACTCGAAGATATCATATTGGCACTAAGACCAATTGCTCCTAACAATCATCCGTTCAAGCTTCCAAACAGCATCAGACTACTCGATCCAACGCAACCACAAGGCGCCACAATGAATTTCACCAACATCAATCCAATAGGCAACCCTGTTACAGTAACTAATCAACTGACAAACTTCGGCTGGGAATACGTTGACCATTGCCACCTACTGGGTCACGAAGAAAATGACATGATGCGACCCATGTGTTTTGTAATGCCTCCAGAAGCACCTACAGGATTAACAGCGAATCATGTTACAGGCGGCATCGCATTAGCTTGGACAAACAATGCCCTAAACGCTACGAGCTTAATCATCGAAAAATCTACAACTTCAGCATTCACCACTTTCACAACAATTACGCCTCCATCAGCAACAGCCACATCTTACACAGATACTACAGGTACCCCAGGTCAAACATACTACTACAGAATCATAGCATCAAACAACGTAGGCATCCTCATGGCCACAGGCATCCCAGTAACTGGATATCCTTCAATGACCGCCAACTCTACACCATCAAACACTGCAAACGCCCAAAGATGATTACCATGATAAACCCACATATGTTTGTGACTTCATCTTTGAAGTCACAACTTTTTAAACATAAAAAATTTTATCCCGAAATGATAGTTAAAAATCAAATAGACCAAAAGGAGATTTTCTAAAATGTTGAAAAGCAAAACTCAAAAAATAATAGTGCTGCTATCAATTGCAGTATTTCTCACAATGTCAGTTATGTCCAACACAACATCTGCCCTTCTTTCACAGAATACTAAAACATGGTTCACATTTAGTGACACCAATATTGCTTCATCTGCAATTGGAGATGTAAATGCTGACGGACAAAACGAATTGGTTACAGCAGGTTATTTCAACGATGGGACACATTGGAATGCTCAATTGGTAGTTTGGGATCCAACAACAATGACTGTTATTGCCTACAGGTCGTGGACCACTTTATCTGACACTCAACTTACTGCTGTAACAGTTGGTGATGTTAACAATGATGGTCTGAACGAGGTGGTTACTGGTGGTTCTTTCTTTGACGGTACTCGTTGGAATGTTGAGTTAGCTGTTTGGAACGGAGCAACAATGGTCGTTACCGCCTATAAGTCTTGGTTTACAGTGGCAGATACCCAAATCAGTTCATTAGCCATCGGTGATGTTGATGGTGTAGCGGGAAACGAAATTGTAACTGCTGGTTCATTTTTTGATGGTACAATATGGCATGCAGAACTAGTCGTTTTGGATGGAGCCACACTTGCTGTTAATGCGTTTAGAGCCTGGATCACTGCTTCTGACACTCAACTTACTGCTGTAACAGTTGGTGATGTTAACAATGATGGTCTGAACGAGGTGGTTACTGGCAGTTCATTTTTCTTCAATTCGCAGAGGTATGCTGAGTTAGCCGTTTGGACTGGATCTACAATGACTGTTAGTGTCTATAGATTCTGGAGCACAATTGGATCCACACTATTGAACTCCTTGGTCGTCGGAAATGTTAATGGTATTGCTGGAAACGAACTTGTAACTGGTGGTTCTTTCTTTGACGGTACTCGTTGGAATTCTGAGTTAGCTGTTTGGGACGGAGCAACAATGGTCGTAAATTCTTATAGATCTTGGTTCACCACCTCAAATACACAGATCAATGCTATTGCCATAGGTCAATACAATGCTGGTACTGGTTTGGACATTTTCACCATAGGAACAACAAATGACGGTTTCCGAGATTATGCTCAACTTTTAGACTGGAATGGAGTCAGTTTAAGTCTTGTATCAATGACCAGTTGGTTTACAACGGCAGGGACAGAAGCGAATTCAATTGCGTTCGGACTTGTATCAGGATCAAACGCGGTCTTCACAGCTGGATCTTACTACGATAATTCAAGACAAAATGCCCAAATCATAACTTGGAGGTAAACCTCTACCTTTTTTATTTTTGACATTGGCTTTAAAAGAGCAAGCAACATTTAAATGGATAGAATAAAGAATCAACTTAACATTTACAATGCATCATTCAATTGATGTATTCATGTAAACGATCTCTTGCTTTTTTACAAAAGTTTTTTCAAAGAATGTTTAAAAAGGATTATTAGCCGGTATTACATCTCTAAGAAATCTTGAAAATAAGAAAGAATCTAGAAAAAGTGCTCAGCGATCGAAAATGTTTTTCAGGACCTTGAAAAAATGAAAAATACCTCTGAATTAGTACTGCCAAAAACCCCAAATCTTACAGCTCAAGGACGCATCGCAATAATCATGCCAGTGTATAACGAAGTCGATACGATTGAACTCACAATAGACGAACTTTACAAAAAAGTTGCTAATTGCCTACCATTCGTAGATATTTTGATTTTTGAGGACGGAAGCAAAGATGGCACAAAAGATATTCTATCAAAACTAATGAAAAAATATCCAAAAGTTTATGTTCATATGTCTCCAGAAAAAAAAGGCTATCCTAAAGCAATGAAAGAAGCTTTTCTACAAGTAAGCGTGGAAAAATACTCACACGTAATATCAATTGATTCTGACGGTCAATATGAACCAAATGATTTTTACAAAGTCTTCCAAACAATGGATGATACTTCCGCAGATATTGTTATGGGAAGGCGAATTTCCAGAAAGGAGCCCCCTTACCGTCGTATCCTCTCAAAAGGTTTACAGCTTCTCGAAAGAATCATGTTTCCAGTAAAATGTCAGGACGTAACAAGTGTTATGAGGTTAATGAAGGTTGAAACTGCACATAATATCGCCTCCGAGATTGCTTATTCCAAATATAACTTTTGGCTTGAATTTACAGCAAGGATGTCTTTAAAGAAGTTAAAAGTTGTTGAAATTCCAATTAGTTATCGACAAAGATTTGGCGGTAGTAAAGTTTACTCTTTGAAAAAAATGCCGAAGATTATCCTCTCTGAGTACCATGCTCTTCGGCTAGTCAAACGAGAATATTCTCAAAAACAAGTGAAATAATAATCATGGTACTGAAAAAAATGGTTAAAGTCTCAATAATCATGGCTCATTACAAAAAAAGAAAAATTGCTGATGAGTCAATACGTTCATTATACAAAACAGATTACCCAAATTTCGAGCTCATATTCTGCGACAATGCATCAGAAGATGGTACAACAACCTTCATCAGAAAGAAATTTCCCAAAATAAAGGTTATCGAAAATAAGAAAAATCTCGGCTCTGGAGGGGCTTGGAACTCAGGCTTTAGGGCGATTGATCCTGTAAGCAAATACGTCGCGTTTGTCGATTGTGATGTAATCTTTGATCCTCAATGGCTCAATAAATTGATTGATGTTGCGGAATCTAATCCAGATATTGGCGGACTCCAACCAAAAATATTGTCCTTCTGGAAACCAACAGAATTTGAATATAATGGTTCAGCAGGAATGTGGATGGATGCTTTTGGCTATGCTCTTAATCGAGGAAGGATTTTCTATTCTTTGGAAAAAGATAAAGGGCAATATCAAACGGCATGTGAGACATTTTTCGTGGGCGGCTCAGTTCTCTTAACACGCTGTGATATTCTAAGACGGATCGGACTTTTTGATGAGTCTTTTATTATTTACCATGAAGAATTGGATTTAGCGTGGAGAATTAGACTAAATGGCTATAGATTGATGTGCGTTCCATCATCTGTAGTATGGCATAAAGGCGGCGGCAAGACAGATAAAATTACCATGTACCGAAAATACAAAAATAATATTTACATGATGGTTAAAAATTATGAAATAACAAATATAATAAAGTATTTACCAGCACGTTTTGCACTTGATATTATAAGTATAGCAAAATTTGGTTCAACTCCCATTATGGCTTATGGATGGCTTTTATTCAATTCAAAACTCATTTGGTCTCATAGAAAAGAAGTTCAACAAATTAGAAAAAAATCAGATGAAGAATTAATGGAACTATGCGTAAAGCAACCTTCGCCCATTTTGCATTATCTCAATGGTTATACAAAGTGGTCTGATTTTGCTAAGTTAAATCCCAAAATCTATAAACCCTTAAATTATTCTACTAGGGAAAAGTGAGAGTTCTCTAATATGCGTGTTGCAATTCTCTACCCGCCTTTAGTTAAAGACGGTTGTTTTCCTACAATTGGACAGAATAGACAATTTAAATTTACGAATACTATGGAGAGTTTTCCGCCTCCAATCGTACCAGCTTACACGGCAACTATGCTAAAGGAAGATGGTCACGAAGTTTTCTGGCACGACGGCATCATTGGTCGAACTAAGTTAGAAAAATATAACAATGCACTTTTTAGTTTCAAGCCCGATATTGCGATGATCGAGACCAAAACACCTATGATTTATAGGCATTGGGCATATATCGAAGAACTAAAAAAGCAATTAGATACAAAAATAGTTCTAGTCGGCGATCATGTCACTTGGAATCCTGAAGAGTCAATGTTGAAAAGTCAAACAGATTATGTCGTTGCTTCAGGCGACTATGACTTCGCTATGCGTAGCATTTGTAATCATGTAACTAACGGAACAGAGTTGATCGGCGGAATATGGTATCGTGAAGAAGAAAAAATCCGCCAAAGTGGGCCTCCAAAGTTAATTGAGGATTTAGATAAACTACCTTTTATAGATTGGGAAATTATTGGGCTTAACTACAAAGAAGCCTACCTCCACCATCCTTCTGGGTATTTGATGAGCGGTCGAGGATGTGGAGGGGGACCATGCGGAATTGGTAATTGTGCGTTTTGTGTTTGGCAGCATACTCTTATGGTCTCTGAAAGCACGATTACGTTCTCCCAAACATGTTGCCGAAGAGATTGCCCAAATGACTGAGAAATATCATTTCAAGGAAATATTCGATGACAATGAAAGCGGCGGAATTTATAATCGAAAATGGTTATGTGATTTTCACAAAGAAATGCATGAAAGAGGACTAATAGGCGAAGTTAATCTTTCTTCCAACTCTCGGGCTGATAATCTTAATGATGAAACGTGTAAAATACTAAAAAAAACAGGCTTCCGTCTCCTCAAGGTTGGTTTGGAGTCAGGTAGTAACGAGACATTAAAACAAATAAGCAAAAAAGAAACTATCGAACAAATTGTAGCCGGCGTAAAAAATGCTAAGGATCATGGTTTGCGGGTGAAATTAACAACTATGACCGGCTTTCCATGGGAAAGTGAGAAGGACGTACAAAGAACCTATGATATAACAAAAAAACTTATGCTCTATAAAGCAAAATTTGGGGATTGTTTACAATCAAGCGTAATTGTAACTTATCCTGGAACACCATTGTATTATGCTTCTTTAAAGAACAATTGGTTTCTAATTAATCCATATAACTATGATGAATACGATATGGGGAAGCCAATGCTAAAATGTTCCTACGACCCAATGATTTGGTGTGAAAAAATCTGGAAAATTCACAAAGCCCCCGTTTTCATGGCTAAATCATTGATTACTTTGAAGTCAGTAGGCGATATCAAAATGGCATTTGTCGGTTTGAACTCTCTGAGTGGACATGAAAAGGATCAGAGGTGGGAAAGAACTTGATCTTTTCCCAATTGGCTGAGTGTATTGTTTAATGAGAATCTTACATGTTTGCCCTTTTTTCTTGCCATCCGAAGGTGGAAGCGAACGAGCAGTGTATTATATTGCCAAAGAGTTGACGCATCTAGGTGTTCATTGCGATGTTGCAACTATCAACACTTTGTCTTGTGCCGTTCCCGAAAATAATATTGACTATGACACATTCAAACTTCCTAAACGTGTTTTAGCTTACAGAAGTGCGCGTCTGACTCAGATAGAGCTAATGGATGGAATTTGGATTTATCGTTTTCCTTACCTTGGAATAGGTTATTCATTTCATGAAAGAGCGAGGATAATTTCGCCTCGGATGATGGCTTTTTTACAAGAAGGCTTTTCAAAATATGATGTTGTTCACTTTCACGTAATAGGTTTTTTGGAGACTACTTATGTCATGTCTCGAATTTGTGTTAAACATAATGTACCGTATGTGATTCATGTTCATGGTATTTTTGAATTCTTCGATACTTACAAAAAATCTAGTTTTCTTGTCCAATTGTTTCTAAGAACTGTTTTAAAACGCTCTTTAGCGGATGCTGCTTGCGTGTTTGCCGTGAGTGAAGCTGATTTAGATATCCTATCAATATTTGGAGTCTCACCCAATAAAATTACCATAGTTCCTTGTGGTGTAGACACGCATTCATTAACCGTAAATTCACAGTGCAAAACATTAGTCAAAGATGGGAAATTTAGGATTTTATTTGTTGGTACACTTTATCCTAATAAAGGCATAGAATTTCTAATAAAAGCATTAAGCTTAATGTCTCAAGAGGAACTCAAGCGTTTGTCAGTTGATATTGTTGGTGATAATTCGCGTTTTCCCTCTTACTTTAAAATGCTCAAAAAGATGGTTTTAGAATACGATCTGTCTGAAATAATACAATTTGATGGTCATGTTGATCAGAATCACCTTATTGAAAAATATCAGTGTGCTGATGTACTAGTCCGCCCCTCAACTTGTGAATCTTTTGGAATTGTTGCTATAGAGGCAATGGCTTTGGGAAAACCCGTAATAGTTACCGATGTTGGAGGCGCTTCAACTTTTGTAAAGACGGGACAAACAGGTATTTTGGTACCGCCAGGTGATTCGGAGAGCATAAAAGAGGCTCTGCAAAAACTAATGCAAGATGAAAACTTGAGACAATCACTTGGAAAAAACGGCAAAGACTACGTGTTGAACAAACTAACTTGGTCTCATATTGCTAGCATTGTGCTTGACTCCTATAAGGCGATTATATGAACCAAGTCCTCTTGTTTACTCAACTACTTATTATTCTTCTAAACTTGTTCATTGTTGGCGAACCTTTTAGATATCTTATTGCTCGTTATAGCAAATTATTTAGCAATTTAGGGTTATTTAGGTTGTTAGTGATCAATTTTTATCTTGGCGGTTTGCTCATATTTGGACTAGCATTAGTTCCTCTTGGGCTTTTTCAAACTTTAACCATGTACTTAGTCTCTTTTGGCTCATTAGTTGCTGTCATTTTCCTGCATAAGACCGAAATTTCAATTACCGTTAAGAAAACAATGGTTGCACTTCGTAGTCATCCTTTTCGTGACTTTTTCTCTTCCCCTAAACTGTTTAATAAACCAAATATAGAAGGACTGTTTGTTCTATTATTCGCTTTATTAATATATTATTTTGCAGTTAACTCTCTTTCAAGTTTTGTCCTAGGGTCAATTCACGATACCTAGTCAAAATGCTCTTTCAGCAGAAATTCTGTTGGAACATGGTAGCCTTCCTTCTACTTACAGCCCTTATCTGCCCGCTGACGTTACTGTTCCACAAGGGCATTCTGTAATCTTTGGTTATTCTTCTCTGCTCATCGGTTGGGATACTGCTCAAGCGGTTTTCTACCTAACACCTCTTTTCAATTTTTTAGCTGTTTTAGGAGCATATTTCCTGGGAAAAGAACTGTCTAAGGAGAAGCCTTATGGACTGATATTCACCTTTGTAATTGCCATTGTTTCAATGTATCCACTTTTCATAACTTGGGGTGGCAACTCTTTTTTGGTAGGTCTTCCACTTTTTTTTGTTTCCATAGGCCTTGTGTTCACATTATTTAAAAAAATAGATGCCGATCACTTCAAGCTTAGATTAATAATCTGTGGGGTTCTTGCAGGTTTTCTAGCTGCCATTCATATTACATTTTATTTTGTTTTATTACTAACATTTATTATATTAACTCTTCAAAGTTTGCCAAATCTTAAGAGTTTATCTGCAAAATTTCAAAATTTATCTATTTTCTTTTGTTTTAGTCTTTTACCATTTGTACCGTATATATTTAGATTTGGTCAAGTCTTTTTTTTGCCAGCTCATAACGTGGGAATCCCTGACTTCATTCCAGATAATTACTCTAACTATCCTGGATTAATTCCTGTGTATCCTAGTGGTCAAAGTAGCCTTCTGATTTTTTCTGATACTTTTAGTATTAGTCCTCACCTTATTCTCAGATTTTTTTGGTTAGGATTACTTTTAGTCAGCGTTGTAACTTTAGTTTTTCTTATAATAAAGCGGCAGAAAGGCATACAACCGATCGTCAACATTTTTGCAGTCCTCTTATTGAGCGCTTACTTCCTGAGTGCTCTGATATACAATGGTCTTCTACAAAAATTACCGTTTGTGTTTGGTCGACTTCTTATAACAGTAATAGATTCAAATCATCTGACAACTATTATTTATCTTAGTTTAACTTTCATTATCGCTATTTTTGCCGTTGAAGCTTTTCCAAAAATATATAATATATTGAATAATAGGTTGCTTCGTAGGAATTCTAAGAAAAAAATAGTTAGTTTTGGTGTAATAGTGATGGTTTTTATTGCTTTTTTCGGAACTTTTATTTTTTACAGATTTACAGACGACATATCCGAGGCAGCTACTCTATATAGTATGTATACTCCTGAGAAAGATGACTATCAGTTAATGCTGTGGATGAAAGATAATCTTCCATCAA
>CAVYXJ010000006.1:0-87720 GCA_963772455.1 Candidatus Bathyarchaeota archaeon | reverse complement strand
TAATTTGAGGTTATTTTGTAATATTGGGCATAAATTACGACATTATGTGTGCTCTACAAGGAGAGTAATGAGATAATACTTAGAAGGCAAGCCAAAAGCATAATGTCTTGCACAAGTGGGCTGAGTATACGGTAGAGATTCATGGCTCCAGTCGCAAACAACCCGTAACCATAGCCTTATCAAATCGTGTATTAGAGAAAATAGATCAAGAAGCTTCTAAGCAGAAAAGATCAAGAAGCGAATATGTTAAACTACATTTTGAAACACTATTCTTTGCTAAGCAAGAATTAGAAAACTAACTTACTTGAAGTTTCATTTCCTGCAATGTTCTGGGAGGGAAAGTGATAATTATTGTTTTTTCCTAACCTGCTCTCAAAGTTACTGGAATTCGCTATATATCGTAGGATAAGCTTTTACGAGCGCCAAGTTCAGGAGAAGTACGTTTACATATCGGGTGCCAAAAATCCAGTAAGTGCCTTCCATGCTTTGATTCACTATTTGATTAAGATTTTCTGCAGGTATGCCTGTGGCGTTTTGTATTCGCGGAATTTGTGAATAAGCGTCTTGAAGTGTTATGTCAGGGTCTACTCCCGAGGCAGAATCATTTCTGGGATGGAAGAAAATAGGCAAAGTGAAGTTTTGTGCAATTAAGTTTGACCCAACTGCCCGACCGTTGAATTGAACGATTTCTCCGTTCGCCTGATTTGGAAATAATACTTGCGCTAAACCAGTAACTACAATCGGAAAGACTATGCCACAAATTACCAATGAAACCATTGTTAAGAATATTGTTTGCCTTAAACACCAATTTCGTTTCTTACCCGATGTCATATTTTCATTTCACCTTATACGTGTAGGAACAGAAGTAACATATCGATTAATTTGATTCCAATAAACGGAACTATAACACCGCCCACTCCATAAATCAACGTATTTCGCAAGAACAGAGTCATAGTATCTGACGGTTTGAAAGATATTCCTCGCATCGCCAAAGGAATAAGCAGCGGAATAATGATTGCATTGAAAATTAAAGCAGACAGCACGGCAGTATGTAAACCGAGGCCTAGCACGTTTAGAGTTTGCAATTTTGGAGCGGCGACAGCGAACAGGACAGGCATTATTGCGAAGTATTTAGCCACATCATTAGCAATGCTAAATGTAGTGACAGCGCCACGGGTCATTAACAATTGTTTGCCAAGGAGAACAACGTCAATAATTTTTGCAGGGTTAGATTCGAGATCAACCATGTTAGCAGCTTCCTTAGCTGCCTGAGTGCCTGAATTCATGGCAAGACCTACATCTGCCTTTGCTAAAGCAGGAGCATCGTTAGTGCCATCACCTATCATGGCAACAATTCTTGTTTGGGCTTGCTCTTTTATAACGATACTGTATTTGTCTTCAGGTTTTGCTTGAGGCACATATTCTTCTATTTCTACTTCCGATGCGATGCTTTTGGCAGTAAGTGGTTGGTCTCCAGTTATCATAACGGGCCTTATACCCATGAGTTTAATGGAATGGATCTTGTCTTTTATGCCGGGTTTTAAGACATCTTTCAGCCTAATCATTCCGATCGCCATGCCGTTGCGTGCTAAGGCAATTGGAGTATCCCCTTCTAAAGAAATGCTTTCTGCGGTGCTTGTAAAATTTGGTGGCGGCGATCCAACAATTGAAAGGATCGCGTTAGGAGCTCCCTTCATCACAGTAATCTCAGATTCAAGACAAGAAGCTTCTTCATCTGCTGAAACACTGTCTGCGAATTTTCTACTAAGCCTGCCATGTTCTCTGTGGCCTTTTTCGCCTTTTGGAAGCATAAACCCACTGCTGCAAGCTATCTTAACCCCACTGGTACGTGTTTCGGCTGAGAATAGATAAACTTCTGCAAGAGCCAAAGAGTTCAATTCCTCAGGAATAAAACCTTTTTCAGAAGCAAGTCTTATAATGCTGCGACCTTCAGGAGTGTCATCGTGCCATGAAGAAAGAAAGGCTGCTTCACCGACGTCTTGTTCAGTACACTCCCCAAAAGCTGTAAATTCTATAGCCTGCCGGTTGCCGACTGTAATTGTGCCTGTTTTGTCCAAGAGAATTGCATCTACATCACCTGCTGTTTCGATAGCTCTACCTGATTTTGCGACGATTTTTCTTTTATAAAGCCTTGATATGCCTGAAAGTCCAATCGCTGGCAAAAGGGCGCCAATAGTGGTTGGCAGTAGGCAAACGTAGAGTGCAATTAGGACAGATAAGTCGCCTTGAAGATGAAGAACTACAGATAGCCCTAGCAGGGAAATAATAATTATACTAAATATCGCCGTTAGCCCGATTAGAATTGTGGTAATTGCCTGTTCATTAGGCGTCTTGGGTCGTTTAGAGGACTCAACCATTTTTATCATCTGGTTGATGTAGCTCTCATCAGGGTTTACCGTCACTTTTGCAGTTAAAGTATCGCTAATTATTTTTGAGCCGCCAATTAACATGTCGCCTGGCGCCTTGCGAACAGAAACAGATTCCCCAGTAAGAAGAGATTCATCAACCATTGCTATTCCTTCAAGCACTTCAGCATCTGAAGGAATCAAATCGTCTTATCTAGCATGATCAAGTCACCTTTCTGCAATGCTTTAGATGAAATGAAAACTGTTTTTCTTGTCCAACCTTCTGTGACAATTTTCTTAGCTTGAACTTCAGTCTCAAGCTTTCTAAGACTGTTTGCCGTGTTCTTTGCCTGCTTCTCCGCAAGCGCATCGGAGAGGGTGCTAAACCACACAGTTACTATGAGAATTACGGCAACTGTCGCGTAGAAAGGTCTTTGGATAAGGTTGGCAACGGGATAGAATCCCTGCGGGTATATTGCCATTGCTAAAACTATGAAAAATGTTACCTGGCTAGGAACATGACGGGGTTTGCAATCAAAGCTCGCGGGTTCAATCGTACCAAAGAATCCAGAAGCACTTTCCAATTTAAGACTGAGGCTTTCCGCTCCGGCAAGACTACTCTATCAACCTTTTCATCAGGAGTTTTAGCCAAATCCATTCACCAGTCCGTTGAAGAATGAAAGAATAGGTCCTAAAGCAAGAAAGGGAAAGAACGTCAATACGACCACTATAAGTACGCTTGCGATTAGCACAACTGAGAAGATTAGGCTGTCTGTTTTGAGCCCAGTTTCACTACTGCGCTTTCGTCCTATCATCGAGCCTGCAAGCGCAAGCAACAGCAAAATGGGAAGATATCTCCCCAGAAACATTACAATGCCAGTTGAGATATTGAAGAATAGATTGTTAGCTGAGGCGCCTAGGAAATCTGACCCATTATTGGCTGCGCTAGATGTGAACTCCCACAGTATCTGGGTAAAACCGACAGAGTTCGTCCCTACCCCAATTGAACTTGCAGCTCCAGTTGCGTATGCTAAAACCGTTGGAATAAGGATTATTATGGGGTGAATAAGAAATGCAATCATAACAAGCTTCACGTCTCGTCCTCAATTTTAATTCCTAAATACTCAGGGGTTCTACCCGACATCAGCCCAACGAGGAAAACTGTGATGATTATGTACATTAGCATATACATCAACCCTACCCCTTTGCCGCCAGGTGTTGCTTGAGTTAACATGCCCATGAAGCCTGAAAGAATGTTGAGTGGGTTCATAGCGGATAGTGAGGCATTTACGGAACCTGTAGTGAAGGCGGTGGTTGTGGTTGTCCAGAACGCGGAGAAGAATCCGCCTATTCTTGTCTCGATTCCGGTGCCAGAAGGAAGGTTTTGAAGAAACCCTATTATGAGGTTTATAGAGAAAAGGCCGTACGCACCTATGAGAATTGGTCGAGCTTCTTTTTTCTTTCCAAGCATTCTTCCAAAAACAAATATCAATGTTGTTGGCAAAATCATCATTAGGAACATTTCAAAAATGTTCGATATTGGACTCGGGTTCATGAATGGGTGTGCCGCGTTGGCGCCGAAATATCCGCCCCCGTTAGTTCCTAATTGCATTATAGATGCAAGCGAAGCTACAGGTCCAACCAATATCGTCTGCGCTGTTCCCTCCAAGGTCTGGACCACAGAATATGCATTCAGAGTCTGGGGAACCCCGAGCGCAACTAAAACCAATGCGGCGACCAAACATAATGGAAGTAGAATCCTGGTAAGAGTTCTGACGAAATCAACGTGGAAGTTACCGAGATCCTTAGAGCTGGAGATGAAACCACGAACCGTAGCTATTGCAACGCATAGTCCAGTTATGGCTGAGGTGAATTGAAGGAACTGAATTGCACCCATTTGGCTAAAAATGGAAAGTGTGGTTTCTCCATTGTAATGTTGCAGGTTGGTGTTAGTACCAAAGGATATCACAGTATTAAATCCTAGATCCCACGAAAGCCCTGGAAAGCCCTGAGGATTAAGCGGCAGTTTATCTTGAAAAACGAGAATCACAAAAGCCGAAGCCATCTGCAAAACGTTTAGTAATAAAGCAGAATAGAAGTATCGTTTCCAACCCATTCCAGATTTAGAGTCTACTCCGCAGATTCTGTAGATCCCGTTTTCCACAGGATTCAGAATCCGGTCAATACGACTTGGGGCTCGAGTAAATACTTTGGTTACGTAAGGAGCTAGACGCCACCCTAGCAAAATCGTTGTTACAAGGAGAAGAATAACACTTAAAGCTTGAAGGATGTCGATCAATCTTTACAAAACCTATTATACCCAATCCTCACCTTTGACTATGTAATTATGGGTTTGAGGAAAATAGAATTGAACTTGTTTTGTCTTTTTCGGTGAGGTTACATCTTGTTCCCTTATGGACCTTGAGAACGACAGAACTTACGGTGCTCTTCACGCCTTTAATTTTCATGATCTTATTCTTTAGAACTTCCCTGAAATCTTCAATATCTGATGCTGAAACAAGCGAGACTATGTCAAATTCACCTGTTACTTCATAAAGTTCCTCGAGGTTTTCAAGTTCACCGAGAGCAGTCAATACGTTGTCCATTTCTGAGGACTCTACAAAGATGTTTACAAATGCAAACATTCGAGACAAATGTGGTCATCTTCTTCAATTGAGCGGGTAAGCGTGTTATATACCTTTCTTTAAGGAAATAGGAACGTTTGCTCCCTTAATATTAAGGTAACTTTCGGATTTGAGTCTTTTATGAGTTTTGAGAACCACTGTGATTACAGTGCTTTTGACACCCTTAATCTTCAGGATTTTATTATGCAAGACATTTCGGAACTCTTCCAAGCATGAAGCCGAAACTATCGAAACAATGTCAAATTCTCCTTTAACTTCATAAATGTCGTCGATGTTTTCGAGCTTTGAAAGTGCATCTATAACTTGAGTTTTTTTAGTCGGGTCAACAAAAATGTTAACTGAGGCTTCGAACCGACCGTGATTATTTGAAGAATCTATGGTCTCCATATGGGTCATTGAAATCAGTAAGCTGCTTGAGTAGCTTTTGAGCCTTTTTGAGAAGTAAAATGTGCAATTTTGAGAAGTAAAATGTGCAATTTTGAGAAGTGCAGCGGGCTAATAGAAAGACGAAACCAATGTTATTCGCTCCTAAAGAGAATTGTTAGCAGATCAATTATTCATATTGTGATTGATCTTTTTTCCTATTTTTAGGCAAGAAAAATCTGGTTAAATTGAATTGGAGCGCAAACCAGGCTTGGAGCTACAAAACTTTTATACGATACTTTATGTTCATTTAAGTTGATGCCAACTGTCAGAGATTTTATGACAACAAACGTTATCACAATTGAAGGTCATAGAACCGTTTTTGAAACTGCAAAACTGATGCATCAACAAGATGTAGGCGATCTTGTAGTGATGGAAGGAAAGGAACCAAAGGGCATTGTAACTGAAAGAGACTTGGTTAGACGGGTTATGGCGCAGAAAAAATCGCTTGAAACTAAGATCAATGAGGTAATGTCATCTCCGCTAATAACAATTGAGGAAGATTCATCGATTAAAGAAGCCGCAAGAAAAATGGTCAAATACAAAATCAGACGCCTTCCTGTAACAAAAAAAGCCGTCTTAGTAGGCATAATAGCTACTTCCGATTTTGCCAGGCACATTAGCAAAAGAAGCTTCAGCGAAACGATGATTGCAGCAATGAGCCGATACCCCTTAGCCGACTCTAGTTAAAGAATACTCACTTGTTTTTGAAATATTGTTGTAACGACGGTCTAAACGACGGTCTAAACGACGGTCTAAACGACGGTCTAAACGACGGTTTCAAGCTATCCCTCGGCACCACCATATTAACTCGCCACTAATCGCATTTTTTGATTAGACTTGTTCTACTCGTAGATTTTTGGGTAGGATTTGGGTAATCCTTAAGAAAGGCGAAGTAAAACGACTTCTGCATTAATCAATCACACATCATGATAATCGTTTAACTTTACAGGAAAAAAACATGTCAAGATCACTTTTTGATTCCCTTAATCGATTCATTCGAAAGCGATACAAACTTGTTATCGTGGCATGGGTTATCGCGGTGGTATTCTCACTTCTGCTTATTCCAAGTTTCTTCGCATCCGTTTCCTATGATTTAACAGGTGGATTTGGCGGTCCACCAAATACCGAAGCCGAAAAAACTGCAGACATTATACGCGTTCAATTCCCTTCTGAAAGCAATAGTAGCAGTGGAAGCAGCGGTTCAAACAGCATTATTGTTGTAATTCAAAATACATCTGCGTATTCTGATGAGTTAAAGCTGCAGTTACTCAGCCTTAACCAAACATTAGCCGCTGACGAAGGCGTTGGCAATTACACGGGACAAACCAGCTTCTACACGTTGGAAAGCAGCCTACTTAACTCATCTATCCCTGCAATTCTTAACCAAACAGCAAGCCTCCAGAGCAACATTGCCTCAATAAACTCGGGACTTTACATGTTAAGAGATAATCTTTCTGTTTTAAGCACAAACCTGTTTCAACTTCAAGATGGCATCAACCAGACAGCTCAACTAGTCTATGGAATCCCATCAGCTTTCGTTAGGCGTATGGCAAGGGGTTTCACAGCAACTTGCTGCACAAGGCGATACCAACCCAAATGACATTAACATCGCAGCAAATGCAACCACGTATAATGTAACAGGCAATTTCGGTGGAGACCCAACATCGATTGGATACTTATTCAGCGTTTTTTGGAGCTTGGTCTGCCAGTTTCCAAGTTCTCCCAAATAGCACATCATAGCTGGATCGAGAAGCCTTCGCTGTAAACCAGTCTGTTACGGCAATGTTAACTAGCCAGCAACTTAGATGCTCAAACAAGTCAGATGGTAGGTCTCGTCGTATCCGGTTTAACAGTGAATAATTGGAGTCAACCATCAGCTATAGCAGATTTAGCGACTTCGACCATGGTTTCAAGTATTCCTTCTGACCTCGCCTCAGTTTTGGGCGCTTCTCCAAATGATGTGGTCAATGAACTTTATGATATGGGGGCTTCTCCCTCAAATAACACACTTGCAAACTATGCAATAACACTTTTAGAAACAAGTTACAGCAATATGACAGCAACCGATGCGGGCTTTACAGTTTCAGATTTGATGAATTCAGCCTATCAACTTGGCAATTCACCCTCCGCCAATCAAACATGGAATTTAGCTTGCTCCTTTATTGCAAATGCAACCCAAACGACCTTTGCAGATTCGCCTCTTTTTAGAATAAACAGAAGTGCTCTAACAAACCTTCTAAGTCAACTTTCCCCAAACACAACCATCACAGAAACAGCCAAAGTCATAGATGGTTTTGTTGCTTCACATTCGGTTTCCGATTTTCCATATGTGCCTTCAAAATATTTAAGCGCCAACTTTGTCAATCCATCCAACGACACAATGCTTGTCATTTTTGGTTTCTCGTCAGATCCAAGTGAAAGAGAAATCAACCAATTTAGGGCGGACATTGAAGCTTCTGGAATGCAAGACTTAGGAACAGTCTATGTAACAGGCGGCTCTGTTTTATCAAAAGATATCGAAAAAGCATTTCTCCCTGCGTTTGAAATCACAGTTGGGCCAGGGATAGCAATTTCACTTTTGATTGTGGGTATTCTCTTCTTGGCGCCGATTGCTGCAATAATTCCTGTGTTGATTGGCGGAATTTCTGTTTCAGTTGCGCTTGCTGCTATTTACGAGGTAGTTGTTGGCATTGGTAAAGGAAACGTGACTTTTCTAACTCCAACGCTGACGGTATTGTTGATGCTTGGGTTAGCTGTAGATTATTCTGTGCTTCAACTCCGTCGTACACGAGAAGAACGACAGCAAGGAAAATCTATTGAGGAAAGTGTTGGCATTTCAATTAAATGGGCTGGACAAGCAGTTCTAACCGCAGGCATAACAGTAATTGTAGCTTACATTGTTATGGCAGTTGCAAATGTCCCCATATTTAGCGATGTGGGAACCGCCATAGCTTTGGGAGTTGGAATCTTGCTTGCTGCCTCACTTACATTGCTACCTGCTCTTGAAATTGCATTAGGCGACAAAATCTTTTGGCCAGGTTTGAACCGACATGCTAAACCCAAATCAAATGGTAAACAAAGCATACTATTACGTATTGCTCATGGAACATTAAAAAGAAAAATCCCTATCGTAATCATCATAAGCGTTTTTGCATTGAGCTCGTTTGCCGTAGTATATAGCACGCCCACCAGCGATGAATTTTTGAAGCTTATTCCAAATTTCCAGAGCAACCAGGGACTCACAGCAATATCTGATAGCTTTGGAAGCGGGAGCTTAGGTCCAGCATCCATCGTCGCTACCTTGCCCTCGCAAGTTACCTACGGACATAATCAATTCAATCAAACTATGCTTAATCAAATTGAACAAATCACTTCTGTTGCCGCTGACTCTAAAGGAGTAACTTCAGTTTCAAGTCCAACGAGACCTTTTGGAGAGGCATTTAGCTACTCAAATATTGAAAACACGAGTGAGACCTTTAGGTTACAGTATGAGAGTCAAATGTTTCTAAATATTGGAAAAGACAACAAAACTGTTTTGATAACTGTCAATTTAGCTGATTCTCCTTCGAGCCAAAACGCAGTCAGCTCTCTCAGAGACATCGAGAACAAAATCAGCCTACTTCCGCTTATGAATGGTGTTAGCGTTCATTACGGCGGGACAACTCAGTCATCTTATGACAATCAAACCTTCATGGCTAATTTGATTCCAGAGGTAGTCGCTATTCTTTCAGCCGCTGTCTACGTTATATTATTCTTCCAGTTGCGGTCAGCATTCACGCCGCTCCGTTTGATAGTTACTATTCTCTGCAGCGTTGTATTCTCTTTAGCAATAATATGTGTAGTCTTTTATTCGATTTTGAACTTGCCCATTTTGAGTTTCGGACCTTTATTTGTCGTTGTAACTATGCTTGGTGTGGGAATAGATTATGACATCTTTTTCTTAACCCGAATCCGCGAAGAAGTTCTTAACGGAAAAACAGACAATGAAGCAATAGTAACAGCCATAGACAAAGTCTGGGTAACGATCCTTGGCTTAGGTTTAGTGCTTGCCACAGTTTTCGCTTCACTAATGCTAACAAATATTGCTATATTACAAGAAATCAGTTTAGCAGTAGCATCAGCAATCATAATCGACGTAACCGTCGTAATATTGTTCTTTGTACCGGCACTCATGGGCTTAGCTCAAAAATATAATTGGTGGCCCTTTAAGCTCTCAAAAATAAATAACAAAGAAAACCACCCTAAAAAATAAAGGAAAAAGTAGAACAATTTAAGACTAAAAGCAATATTTGCATCCATTTGACTTCTACATAAGAGCGTTTTTTTCGAAAAATAAAATAAGTGGCTAACATCTGCTGGCGCATAATAGATTTAAGAACAGCCTGCTTGATTCTGTGCACCACAATCTTGACATTTTTTATCCTATTTTGTCGTCTAAAAATTGCTTCTTGACATAAAATTTCACATAAAGAAGATATATTTTGCCTATTTTAGAGATGGATGATCGAAAGTGTTTTATGTACATACATATGATAACATTCACTCACAGGGATTAATTATGGCAAAATGCCCAACTTGTGGAAAAGATGTAAAAACTCCAAAGAAAACTTGGAAGATGGCAGGAAAACCTGACAAAAAAGGAAAAAGAACACAACTTACCATAGCACTCTATGATTGCTGCGGCAAGACTTTCCGAGAAGTACTCGACAAGAAAAAGATCTAAACGCTAATTCCAAATTTTCTTTTTCTATTTTTTCTTTTTATTTAAGGCAAGTTTCAAACATTTAGTTATGATTATTTAGATTGGATTTATCGATATATTTTTCTAAATAGTAATCTTTCAGGTTAGTTGTTACAGCAGGCGCAGGGGAGCGAGTTGCTGCTGCTGCAACTTCTTCTAGTTGATTTGAGCTGGTTTTTCTAAAAGGATTCTGATTCATAATTTTTGGAAAATAAATAGAAACGTTTGTTGCAACAACCGCCTGTTGCCACAGAAACATCTTTGGGAAATAATCCGATCACTAAACAATTGAAGTGCAAATGGTTTTCTTATGATCAAAAATGTCTTCCAGTCGTTTGGGATACAGCCCATTAATTACATAGCATTCAATTTTTTTTTCTGAAAGCAGCTTGGGCAAGTAATTATCAACACTCGTTCGCTCTTCAAATGATTCGAGTTCTTTAGTCGATAACATTGAAATCAATTTAGCATCAGCAAATTTTCGTGGGTCTTTAGTAAAAATTCCGTCAACATCAGTAATCAAAACAATTCTACACGCGCCTAATTGACCTGCAATGTGAACGGCTATCGAATCAGAAGTTATGTCCCACGAATTCGGCAAAGGATCAGCGCAAGCAAAGTAAGATGAGGACAAGAAAATCGGTATTTTCCCTGAATCCAAGACTTTTTTAACATTTTCAAGTTTGTCTACTAGCAATGAGTTGCCAACTAAATTTGACAGTAGATAACCATATTGATCCATTGCCAAAATAGCCATTTGATGAGAAGATTGAACAGATAGATTAAATCGCTCGTCGAGGTCTCTTACTGTATCGGCGAATTCTCCTCCACCGGGAACTATTGTTAGATTTTGTTTTTGGGAAATATCGCTTAATTTGTGGCATAGGATTTTTAGTTTCTGTGGATTTAGAGCTAAGCTGCCGCCGACTTTGACTACTGTGACGTCCACTGGATTAAGTCTCCTTCAAGTTTGCTGGCGGTCATTAAAGCAACGCCAAACGCTGGAGTAGCAAATGCAGCATCATCATGAATTAATGAAGCTAAATCAATAATCATTTCAAAGCCGTTTTTCTCTGCAGCCGCACGTGCAATAAAATCTTTGCCAAGTCCCGTGATAACAACAGGAATTTCGCCTGATTCTTGCTCTTTTATTTTATTGTAGACTTTTTCCAAGGAGTCAGCGACCTGTTGTATCTGCTGATCGTAAACATATTTTGCGACGCTCACGATTTCTTTCTGATTTAGCATTTCAATGTCAGCGCATACAACACGAGCTAACCTGGCTAAAGCCTCAGGAATAGTTTTTCCCCGCCTATCAGCCGTCTCACAGATGTATTGTTCCTCAGTAATATTGCCTAGAATCAAATGAATGTCAGCTGATAATGCGAAAAGCTCAGAGGAAACGCCTGCGACCCCGCCTTTAACTGGAATATGATCAACAATGGCAGCTACATTAGTCCTTAGACTTCCAGTGTAAACCAATTCTCCACAAAGAAGCTTATCCAAATCAGTCTTACCCTTCGCAGCAACTTGCCCATGTAAAATAGGGATTAGGCTCGTGCTTGTGCTCCCTACATCAACTATGACGCAATCACGTATTTTTTGGGAAACTAGCCAACCTGTTGCAACCCAATTTGCAGCTGCCACCGAAAGCGGCTTCTCTTCAGCGGCTTTAATTGATATCATTCTATATTGGGTATCTAAAACGAAGATTGGTTGGTTTGGAAAGGCTTGTTTGACACTTGATAGGATTTGATGGACGCCTTCTCGCTTTGTATTGTAGGCATCTGATAATTCCGCAGTCATGGTTATGCCTAGAGCGTCAAGTTGCCCTATGTTTAGCTGTTTTGCAAGAGTTAAGAGCATCAGGGCAAGTTTTTGCGGTTCTTTCCAAACCGGAAAATACTCAACGGCGACCTTGACAGTCTGCAGTTTACCGTTGTGTGTAGTAATCAGGGCAGCTTTAGTGTTTGCTCCCCCGATATCTATCCCTAGCACAGTCCCCAAACTATTTTCCTCAACCAACAATATCGAGCAAACACTTTTTAGCTTCTTCTAAATGCAGACCTGCTTGCTTCAAAGATCGTCCGTGACCGTCAACCATCGAAACCACTTTATCACTATCGGCCAATGTAAAAGGCGGAGAAACAACGGCGGCAACCTTAGACAACTGTTTGAAAGCGGCGTCAGTTGGTTTGGTTGATTCGACTTTTTCAAAGCATGTAAACCCTTTTGTTTCAAAATTAGTCGGCAGGCGAGATCTTGAAACCGCATCTATTATGGCTTGGGCAACATTAAAGCAAACTGTTGGGCTCAACCCCACATATGAAGTGGTTAATCGTGGGTTAACATCCACAACAAACGGTTTATCTTTGCCTAAAACAAAGTCCACCCCGACATAACCTCTTAAACCTGAAAAGCACTCCACCGCCTTTTCCGCCATCAGAAATGCTTCTTCTTTGAGGGAATTATCAAAAGGAACGCAACCCCCAAGGTAGCTTGAAGGTCTGTTTGGCGAGGCAACATTTACGTTTTGCTTGTTTAAGCTGATTGCTAAAGCTTTGCCGTTTGAAACAAGTAAACTTACGCTTGCTGCTTCCCCAATAATAAACTCTTGAACAATGAATTGTTTTGCAGATGACTCAGCTTTTATTTTCTCAATAGCAGATGTTATTTGCGAATCATCGTTAACAATGCTTAAGCCATTGCAGCTTACCCCATCGGCAGGTTTGAATACTATTGGATAACAAAGTTTTTCTTTGATTTCTCTCTTAATCGCGGTTAAATTTTCATCTAGGCTAAAGACAAGGCTATCAGGGGTATTCACATGATTTTTCTGTAAAATTTTTTGGAGGTTGATTTTGTTAGCGACTTGTTTAATTCCGTTAGATTGGCTGTTGAGTGAGATTTTGCCGGTTTTTTCCATAAGTGCAACGTAACTTTCGAGGATTTTCCTGGTTTCTGGCGCAATAATATAACTTGCATCATTAATTGAAGCAAGACTTGTTAGGAATCTGTTGGTTTCCTCCGGATAAATAACTGGTACTGTGCAGTCCGCGTTAATTGGAGGATTTAATTTTGAAATTCTATCGTCTAGCAGTATAGTTACATCATGCCCTGCTGCTTTAAAATCGGAAGCCACTGTGCGCAACATTGCGAAACCTTCGGCTAAAATGTCTGGAGAAATGTGATGCCCAGCGTATCCGCCGCCAGAAACGTGCTCGTAAAGTATAGTCTTCAAGCGTTCTCCCTAAGATTCGAATTGAAAGCGTATAGAATGTTTAAAGCTTTTGGGTTTAGGATGCATCTCTTAGGAAAGCTTGAACGTGTCGTTGTTTGATATGGGGCATCAGAACGACGCGGATGCAATCGTACCGTGGAATATATGAGACAAACCATCCTTTCTGTCTGAGGTTTGCCGCCATTGCTTTTGTGTTTTCGCTGCGAAATGTCACTATGTTAAGTTTTGGCGCAGTTACAAGTTTGAAACCGGCGCTCTCCAATCCATCAGCCAAGATTGCGGTGTTTCGCATGCATCGCTCAACTATTTTTTTGTATCCTTTAATTCCTAGATGTTTGAAAACTGCCCATGCGGAAGCCACAGAAGCTCCGGTTCTTGTTCCCACAAAAGTATGTTGAACATGATCTGTTAAGTATGGAGTTTCATTCTTTAGAAAATCCAGGGTTTGGCTGTTTCTGAATAGAATCCCTCCTGCAGGAATTGCCGCCATCCCCATTTTGTGAGGGTCAACAGTTATTGACTGCACCTCAGCTAGCTCAAAGTCAAAGTTCGGAGGATTTGGCAAGAAAGGAAGGACCAAGCCACCGAAAGCAGCGTCGATGTGTAAATATAACCTATTTTTAGCTGCAATTTCTGAGAGTTTCTCAATCGGATCAATAACACCTAATTCTGATGTCCCCGCGGTTCCAACAATAGCTACAGTATTCTGATTGACGTTTTTGTTTACTTCGGATATTTCAACTCTAAAAGCGTCGTCCAAGGCTATGTAAACTGGCTTTAGGTTGAGTATCTTACAGATTTTGGTAAAAGAAAAATGAGCAGATTCAGGCAAAATTACTTCGGGCTGAGTCTTCTGTGAACTATTTCGCGCAACAAGAAGTGCAAGTAAATTCGCCTCAGTTCCCCCTGAAACAATGAAGCCGCTACAGTTTTCACCATGAAGAATCGTTGCCAGCTGGTTGATGGTTTCTTTTTCAAGCTGTACGCTTCCAGGGAAAAGGCCAGGGTCACCGAGATTTGACTCAATAAACATTTTGTAGGCTTTTTCTGCTATAGGATGTGGTTTTGTGCACATTGAGCAGAGGATTTTGCCGTCTTCATAACGTTGATTTTGTCTGCGAATTTCGTTTAGTTCTTCTAAAACTTTTTTCTTGCTTGACCCATTTTGAAGCAATGGCTAAACCTTCTTTGCTGCAGATTGTTTGATGACTTCAACTAGGTCTCGAACGAGTTCGGTTTTTAGTTCACCTGAGACGCGGTCGCTGTTTGAGCACGCTGCTCCCCGTACACCTACAATGTCTGCACCTAAAGCATATAGAATCGGCAAATCCTCCTTGCGCAAAGACCCTGCCAAAGCAGTTTGCAAACCAAGATAATGAGCATAATCAATAAATTTCTTTATTTTTTCCGCATTTAAGAAATCGAAAAGGTTCTTGTGGTCTTTGATGGCTGTGTCAAGCATTGCGACATCTGCGTGTGCTTTGAGAGTGATTTCGGGAATCTGTATTGGATCTAATCCGCCGATTCGTTCGGCGTCAGCGTATCCTGCAACTACCACTTTAACTCGTGGATTGCACTCTTTGGCTGCCCTGTTGACATTATACAAAAGATAAATAGCTTCTTGATCGTTTGAAAACCCGTAAAGCCCGACTTTAATGTACTCTACACCAAGCGAAGCCGCACCCAAAGCTGCAAGCGAAATGGAACCTGGAAGATTAGGAACCTCGCCAAGGGTACAGCTAACCTCAACATTTTTAGGTGTAATTTCACGTATTTTTTTAATAACCCATGGATAGTTTGCGCCTAAAGGTCCTTCCTGCGGGTTTTTAACGTCAATTATGTCAGCTCCTCCTGCGATTGCCTGCAAAGCTTCTTTTTCATTCATGGGACTTATGAGTAACTTCAACTTTGTATCATAAACATGCGCATTACTGAAACCTTTAAAACTTTTGCTCCAGTTTTTCTTGTTTTACTCTGGTCAGTTGATTACTTATTATTGCTTTGATGTGAAATCTCTCTTTTAAGTTCAAAAAGAATGCTCGGTTTTTATAGGAGAGTGTATACTCTTTTTCGGGAATCTTTTATGATAGTATTTTTTGAAGAAGAAAATGAAGACGAAGAATGCGACTGCGATTGCGACGAATGCGAAGAAGACGAAGAGTAATCTAACGCATAACCTTCTTTTTTCTATTTAGTATTAGAGCGCTTAGACTTTTATATAAAAAAAATTAGTTATATCGTTAGTGTTTAGAGGTTTTAGGATAGTTTTCCAATGGTTACACTTATTGTTTGAGATTGCCCGTTCCTGACTACGGTGAACTGCGCTGTTTGTCCTGGTGTCGTGTGCTCTTCAAGATATGATAGTAAGTCGTCGGTATTGGTGATTCTTGCCCCGTTGATTGCTGTTATGATGTCGCCGCCTAAGGTAACGGTTGAGCCAAGAATGGTTGCTTGAGTGTTGCCGCCTTTAAGCCCGTTCTGTGTTGAAATACTCTCAACCAGCCATCCGTAGGTGATACTGGATCCCATGGCTTGGCCAATTTGATAGTTCATGTCTGTGCCCTGAGCATTTATGGATGGATGATTTGTGTATAAGCCAGAGCTGACTAGCGACGGTAACTCTCGGATTATTGTGTCTGAAGGAACGGCAAACCCTAAACCTTGCGAGTTGCTGATGCCGGCAGTAGTTATACCGATGACTTCGCCGCTATATGTGATAAGTGGACCACCTGAATTGCCAGGGTTAATGGCTGTGCTGGTTTGGATGATATCAGATATAGTATTTCCACTTGGGCTTGAACTTGAATCCTCAGTGATTGTTCTCCCCAAGGAACTGATAATGCCTGTGGTCAATGTTCCTGACAGACCGTAAGGTGAACCGACAGCAACTACTGGTTGTCCAACTTGCAAAGCGTCGGAGTTGGCAAGCGTTAGTGATGTCAATCCTGTTGGCATAGGGGAAATTGTGAGGACAGCAAGGTCGGCTTGTGCGTCGGAGCCTAGCACTTTTGCGGGATAAGCATCGCCGTTTGCGAAGGTGACGGTTACGTTGATTGCGTCGGATATTACATGGTTGTTGGTGACGATAATGAGTTGCCCATTTACCTCAGTTATGAATCCTGAACCCTGTTGCAGACTGTAAGCGGTTCCCCTGAAGAAGGTTTGCGTAGGCACAAGGTCCTGGATTACAACAACTGAGGACTTTACCTGCTGGTAGAGACTAGAAAGCGAAACATTGTCGTTAAGGATGAATGTTTGCTGGGATCCGTTGCCTGAACTCTGTGAGAGCCCTATTTGGCTTTGAAGGTTACTGAGTTTTTGGTTAAAGTCCGAATAAGTTATTGCGTAACCGATTAAACCTCCAGCAAGTAATCCTACGAGCAAAAGAGTAACAATCATGACTGCTGAAAGACGCTTGCGCCTTTTTGGCGGAGGGGGAAGAGCAGGGATTGAAGACGGAGAAGATGAGGGTAATGGGGAGGATTCCATAAAAACCTCAAATTAAACCATATTTAGCATTTTCGTCTTTTAGGATAAGAAAGGCTCCTCAGGTGCAATAAGCGGTTTTTTACAGATTGGGCAAATATCATCACCGGTTTTAATGCTGCCGCCGCAGTTGGGACACTTGTTTTTCTTCATTGCCATATGCAGTCCTTCTTTTTCTTTGATTATTTTTCCGTCTTTTAGGAGTAGCATTCGTTCAGTATGGTTTGCGGCTTGATTATCATGCGTAACCATGATAATAGTTGTCCCCTGGGTCAGGTTCAGGTTGGCTAACAGCTTGATTATTTCCTGCTTATTTTGACTATCCAAATTTCCAGTCGGCTCATCTGCAAGAATAAACGCGGGATTATTTGCCAAAGATCGCGCAATTGCGACACGTTGTTGTTCTCCAGCGCTCAAACGTTGGGGACGATGATTTTCGCGTCCTGAGAGCCCAACCATAGCTAAGAGTTCGCTTGCTCGTTTTTTTTGTTCGCTCTTTGTTTTACCTCGTCCCTCCATAGGTAACTCGACGTTTTCACGAGCGCTTAGATATGGCAACAGATTAAAAGTTTGAAATACGAATCCCATCTTATCTCGGCGTATCTTGTAGAGTTGGTTTTCAGGCATTTTCCCCACATCTATACCGTCTAAGAGCACTTTGCCAGTTGTAGGTTTGTCGATTGCACCTATGATGTTTAGTAGCGTTGTTTTGCCCGAACCTGAAGGACCCATGATCGCTACGAACTCACCAGCATTCACTGTAAGATTTAGGCCCTTTAGTGCGGGGACTTCACGTTTGCCTAACATGTAGGTTTTGTTTAGATTTTCAATTTGAAGTACGGGTTTACTCATATTTCATCGCCTCTGCAGGTCTAATTTTTGCTGCTCTCCATGCGGGATATAGGCTTCCTAACGTTCCAAGTAGAACTGCTGCACCAAATAACGCCAGTATAAGTTCAGGATTCAAAGTCGCAACTGATAATCCGCTGATTCTTATGGTCCCTGAAAGTCCAGTGCTGGGAAGCAAAAGTGATGAAATCGTGGGTGCTGCTATGCTGCCTATTACAATGCCAACTACGCCTGCAATCATACTTAACAAGACACCTTCAAGCATAAATTGGCTCATCACAACAGAGTTGCTAAACCCAATTGCTTTAAGCGTGCCAATCTCTTTAGTTCTTTCCTTGACAGTGTAGAGCATGACAAATAGCACTATCAAGCTAGTTGCTACAACCACTACGACAATTTCTTCAATAGCAGTTGCATATGTTTGGCTATTAGATGCTTGGGCAGTTGCTAATTGAGCATTGTAGGTTGTTTGTAGGGTTTGAAGTTGATTTAAGCGGGTTTGGTCAGTAGTAACTGTAAGTTCTGAATGCAATGAACTAATGGAGGTAGCTACCTGTGTGACCACGTCACTGCTTGTAGCAAAAACTCGAAGGCTAGTTATGTACCCTGTGTTGTTTGTTGCTGTTTGAGCGTCTGAAAGGTTCATGTAAAGTGTCAATCTGTCTGAAACTGAAGAAGATCCATGGATACCAACTACTGTGAAGGTGTGGTCCAAAATGTTGACAGTATCGCCTACTCCAACTCCAAAGTACGCCGAGTTATTTTCACTAAGCAAGACAACCCCACTTTCGCCGGCCTGAAGGTTTCTTCCAGCAGTTATGTTCGTTGGCAGAATATTGTAGTTATCTACAAGATTCGAAGTTAATGGTATGCCTTCAATAGTGTACTCGGTTGTTTGACGAGTAAAGCTTCGACCCATAAAGGTTACTGTTTGATCGCTTCCTTCAGAGGCTTGAAGATATGGCTCAACAGCTGCCACACCAGAGATAGTAGCTGTTGATATCAGTGTATAGGCTTTCATTCATTGGATTTGCTTGTCCACCTCCAAATGCTCCACCACCAAACTGACCAGCGGTTCCGCCACCTCCAAATTGACTGGGATCAAACCCAGCTGGAGGGCTCCTACCTGGGAATGTTCCTCCGCCGCCTGCGTTATCAGGTGGTGCAAAACCAAAACCTGAAAGATCCGGCGCAAGACTGCAGTCTATTTGAGTTGCTGTTTTATTAATCGTGTCACTAGTTTGGCTAATCACGTTGCTCAGGTTTGATGCCATTGCGCTCGATGTCTGCTGATTAGCTATAACACCGGCTGGAATTGAAACCATGATAGCCATCGAAAAGCCTAAAGCGATAATTACTAGCAATGCACGTATTTTTCTTCTTGAAATGTTTCTTATAGCTCTACTTATTATTCCCATAATTATTCATTCCATTATTCTAAATCATTTTGGCAACCAAAAAGAGACTTGGAGGGGATACTCAATAATTTGGGCAGTTATTGGGCTTATGGCTCTATTTTCCATTTGTCAAATCTCTTTTTGGTTGCTTATCCAGCCTAACTTCGTTTAGTTATTAAACAATTTTTCAAAATCTTACCCAAATCTATCCCTAATTGGGAAGCAGGTGACAGAAAACCGAGAGCCCACCCGTCAAAACCGTTCTACTAAAATAAAACAGAAAAAATTAAAAAAGTGAGTTAAAAAAAAGAAGTGGTTAGTGGTTATTTGTTGATTTCTGTAATGGTTAATGTCACGATCTTTGTTACTTTTGCTTGGGAGAGATCAACTATTACTTGTGCGCGGCCATTTGTGCCTATTAATGTTAAATCTGCAGTTGAGGCTTTTGTTACTACGTTTCCGTTGCCGTCTATTGTTGTGTTAATGTTTGGGCGGATTGAGGTTATGTTGTAGCCTTGGTTGAGTAGATTTTGTACATCGCTGTCATTTTCGGCTATATTAGTTACGTTTGCGGTGAAGTCGCTGCTTAGCTGAATTCCGTTAGAGCCAAATTCTGCTAAACCTCGGTTCATTCCTCTGTGACCCATTTCAAATCGGGGTTCCATTCCCATCATCATTTGTCCTTGTGCAAATCCATTAAATTCATTCAAACGATTAACATCAGATGAGTCTATGGCTGAGAGTGTAGTTTCTGAATCAGTTGCAACTGTATTAGTCGTGTCTGCTTTGACTGATTGCAAGGTCAATATAATTGATCCTGCAACTAAAGCGACCAGTACAATTGAAAGCAAAGTTATGGCTTTAGATTTTGTGTTCAAATCTTGTTTTTCACCTCCTAATTTTCAAAAAACGGATGAACGATAAATTATTAAATGATTTTTCAATATTAGACCCAAATTGAATCCAATTTTACACCAATTATCAAAATATTTGAGGATAAAAGAACAGATTTATTACTTTAGTAAGATTAAGAGAGACCAAGAATCTCAAAACATGAAGCGGTCTATATGTCTGCAAATGCACGTTCGCTAAAATACCTGTTAGGATGGCTTATTGCAGGTACTAGAGGCGGACCCACTCGGGCAAAAATGATTGAAGCGCTAAAAGATACGCCGCAGAACGCTAATCAATTGGCTACTTTAATAAAGATGGATTACAAGACGATGCGCCATCACCTTGAGGTTTTGGAGAAAAATAAAATAATTATTGCAGTTGGAGACAGGTATGGCGCAACATATTTTCTTTCTCAAACAATGGAAGACAATTACGTTTTGTTTGAGGAGATTATGAAGAAAATCGGGAAAAAGTAGAAAAAGGAGATCATGTAAGAGGGAGAAATAGATGAATAGAAAACAAAAAATCTTGACATTACTCGTTGTTTTGATAGTTTTAACTGCTGTTGCATCAGTTATGCTAGCGCTTCTTAAAAGAAATTTAGATTTTCCATTCATCATAAGACAGTATAGGCCTAACCCAGCTGACATTGAATTGTACTATATTGCTCGAACGGTGTTTTCAACTATTAACATTGTTCTTACCCTAGTTCTAATTGCAAATTACGTAAGTATCTATTTGAAAACGAAATCTGAATTTACTATTGGTTTAACGCTTTTCGCTTCATTCTTTCTCATAAAAGACATAACGTGGAGCCCATTTGTAATTGGATTTGCTGGGTTTGGAACTTTTGGTTTAGGTCCTTTCGCATTTCTACCTGACCTTTTCGAGATGGCAGCATTGCTAGTAATGTTTTACTTGAGTGTTAAATATTAAACGCTAAAGCAGTTACCTTTCTTCTCATTTTGAAAGAAGGTTGGGTACAATCTGGAAATAGACATTTAAGGGAGAATATCTAAGGTAGAGAAAAAGCAGATGAACCAGATGACTCAAGAAAACCCAGCTAGAAATAAAAGCAATCTGAAAGTCATTGCATTAGCATTAGTCTGCGTTATTCTGGCAGCTAGTTTAGTTGTTGTAATAGCATTATATGTACCAAATAATTCACAAACGCAATTAACTGAGAAAGACAATACTATTAACTCGTTGCAATCTCAAATCAATGCTTTAGAATATCAACTATCAACGGTTAATTCAACAACATATGTTTCACAAATTGCTTATTTAAATTCTCAACTATCTGCTTTGAACGATACACTAACATACTTATCTTCTGATTATTCCGCGTTGCAAAAGATTGCCCAATTAGGAATTTCAGAAGTATGGTATGATAATTCGTTTAGCCAAGATGCAAATGTTACAACAAATCTCGGAACTGCCCAAGTTGACTATGCTGGATACGTGGTGGTTCAAGCCACTGCGTCGGCTAACACTACATTTGCAGAAGTACTCTACACTTTTGGCGGGGTCGACTTAGATTTTAACCAAACTATAGGAACAACTGGGACTGCATTATTCCCATTATTACCTGGAACAATTGAAATTCGAATGGGCAACATCAACCAATCTGACCCAAACAACGTTACTGCAACAATCACACATTACTACTAAATTCTTCTTCTTTGTTAACTCTAATAAGCTTCAGTAGCTAATTGTAAATTGGAGATTGTGTTTTTTCTGTGCCAGAAGCTTCATCAACTGAAAGAAAACCAAACAGGCTAATTAAAGAAAAAAGCCCCTATCTTCTACAACATGCCTACAATCCTGTTGATTGGTATCCATGGAGCGATGAAGCTTTCCAGAAAGCTAAAGCAGAGAACAAATCAGTTTTTGTTTCAATAGGATACTCAACATGCCATTGGTGTCACGTAATGGAGAAAGAATGCTTTGAAGACAACGAAGTAGCCGACCTTATGAATCAAAACTTCATCTCCATTAAAGTAGATCGAGAAGAACGCCCTGACCTTGATGCAGCATACATGGCTGTTTGCCAATCCATGGGACGAAATTGTGGCTGGCCACTTAACGTAATCATGACTCCCGACAAAAACCCATTTTTCGTCGCCAGTTACATCCCAAAAGAAAACCGTTATGGCACAGTTGGCATGCTAAGTCTTGTACCCCAGATTGGGGAAATATGGAAAACAAGAAAAATTGAGATGGAATCGATAGGCAAAGAAATCAGGGAACAATTCAAGGTAAAATTTCCATCAGAACCTGAAAGTCTACTGGACAAAAAATCGCTTAGTAATGCTTTTGATCAATTGTTCTTGCGTTTTGACCAGGAAAACGGCGGATTCGGTCGAGCACCCAAATTTCCCTCACCCCACAACCTGCTCTTTCTTCTTAGATATGCTAATCGAACAAAAGAGAAAAACGCTTTGATAATGGTTGAGAAGACGTTGCGTGCTATGAGGTTAGGCGGCATATTTGATCAGGTGGGATTAGGTTTTCACCGTTACTCAACAGATTCTGAATGGTTGGTACCACATTTTGAGAAGATGCTCTACGACCAAGCATTGCTAATTTTAGCTTATCTTGAAGCTTACCAGTCTTCTGTAGCACCAAAATTCATGATAACTGCAAAAGAAACCATTGAATATGTTCTAAGAGATTTGACTTCCCCTGAAGGAGGTTTCTATTCGGCTGAAGACGCGGATAGTGAAGGCGAAGAAGGAAAATTTTATCTTTGGACTCTCGATGAAGTCAAGCAAGCTACTGGGGAAGATGCGGATTTAGCTATCAATATATTTGGTGTTAAGGCTGAAGGCAACTACTTTGAGCCGCCCAAGGGCAAAACTGGAAAGAACATTCTTCACTTGTCCATGCCGCTGGAACAAGTTGCTGCTGAATCGAATATATCAATCGATGAGCTCATAGCTAAACTTGGAAAAATTTCTAAATTACTTTTCCAAGTTCGAGAGAAAAGAGTTCGCCCAGCCAAGGATGACAAGGTGTTGGTAGATTGGAACGGATTGATGATTGCTGCCTTAGCAAAGGCAAATCAGGTTCTAGGTAACAAGAATTATTTGCAAGCGGCAACTAAAGCTGCAGATTTTATTCTCAAAGAAATGAAAACGCCTGAAGGCAAACTATACCATCGCTTTGTCAAAGGTGAGAAGGCTGTTAATGGGTTTTTGGATGACTATGCTTATTTGGTCTACGGTTTAATTGAGCTGTATGAATCTTCTTTTGAAGAGAAATATCTTAAATCAAGCGTAGAATTAACTAAAACTATGCTTGAGGAGTTTTGGGATAAAGAAAACGGAGGATTTTTTTTCACAACTAAAAGTGCCGATGATTCGGTGCCCAGGTTAAAACAGACTTATGATGGAGCAGTGCCTTCGGGGAACTCTGTTGCACTCTACAATTTGCTACGTTTAGCGCGTTTAAGTGGGGATGTAAGCTTTGAGTTGTATGCAAATAAACTGCTCAAGGCATTTTCTGATGAAATCAATGGTCAATTGCTTGGGCATACTTTTATGCTGGCGGGGATTGAGTTTGCCCTTGGACCAACCTTCAATATTGTTTTAGTGGGAGACACTTCAGATAAAAACACAATCTCCATTCTCACAGCTTTAAGAAAAATGTACATTCCCAACTTAACTATATCAATATGGACACCCGAAAAAAAATCAACAGTTTCCGGGATGGTTTATGAGAAAATCAATGACAAGCCCACAGTTTACGTTTGCCGTGACCAAACTTGTATGCCCCCAACGAATAGCATTGACAAAATGTTGGAATTACTCAAATCCTAAATCGAACCTTTAGAATTGGTTAAAATAAGTTCAACCCGACGAACGAGGTCTTCAATATCTATTAAATAACATTAAACACTCGCTTCTTCCTCTTAACTTCGCATTAAACTGCAAAGAACTGTTTTCGGAAAGTGACTTTTTGAGAGAACCCGTAAACGGTTCGTATTACCGCTCCTAACTTGTAGAAAATCAAGCGTACAATAATTACCCAATGTTTTTACCTCTGCATCAGTAAACATCAGTTTTTGTTTAGAACGCTTATTGTATAACAAAAAAAATCGGAGCTAAAGATAGCTCTTTAAAGAACTTAATTATCCAATCTAAAGGGAGAAGCATGGACATCAAAGAAGAAACTAAAGATCACACAGAAATGACTAAAGAAGAAGTTTTCAAAGACTACAGCCACGCTCTTCGCGGCGCCAAATACAGGTCAAAAATCAAGACACCAAGACCCACAAAGAAACTAAAACAGTGTGCTAAATGCGGTAGAGTAGGCAACGAAATGACTAAACATTCGCTCACAGGTGAACATAAGCCACCTTTCATATGGCTCTGCAGGCAACCCTGTCACGATGAAGTACACAAATTTGGTATAAAAATGACAAAAGAACAGAAAGCAGAATTAAAACGACAACCACCATGCAGCATACAATTCCCCACAGAAAACAATATAGTCAATCCTTACGCAAAACTAATCGAGCCTGAGTTGCTGAATGGAGAAAAATTCAAACAGTCTTTCAAAAGGATAGATTCTGAAAATAAAGATACATAATTAAAACAGTAAAAAACAAATAAATCTAAAAACACAAAAATTAGCTTCCAGCAATTACCAGAAACTAGTTCAATTTCAGCTTAAAAATCATTTCTAGATTATCTCTTCCATTCGAGGTCCCTACTTTTTTCGTATTGTTCAGTTGCTTTCTCGAGAGTTATATTGGATAAATCTAGATTAGAGTCTTTGAGCATGGCTACCAGTATGCTTGAAGATACAACGCCTCCTTGGACTATTTCCATTTTGTTGATGTAGTCTGCTATCGACTTTCGTACAACTTCGCTCCATTTTACTTCTGAATGTTTCTTCATTTTCTCGCATAGCTCTGAAGGAATGGAGATAGTCATGTTTGTCATAGTCACGGTTTAAGTTAAAATGCATATTTAATTATTATTACTATATTATTTTTAAAATGCCTCTGAAAGCAATTATCTTGACAAGATTTCGATGGGGGTTTGTTTTGTTTTTAATCTACCAATCATAATTATGCTTACCAGTGTAATGGTGATGCCTGAAATGCCTAGGACAATTGAATAAGTTTGAAGATTGAAAGGCGAAGTAATGAAAGGTGGAAATGCACCTCCCTTAATGGTAACCCTTCCCGCATAATAATACTGCTTTTCAAAGTAATTATTTTAAATCGAGTAATAGAAAGGAAAGTTTAATTCTACCACTTATCACACTGTTATAATTGATTTAAAAGAAAAAAGAGAGGTGCTGTTAAAAATGGTTATAAAAAATCTTAGCAAACTTCAATCAACAAACAACATAAAATCGCCTAATGTTGCAAAGCGAGATGATATTATATCCGCAAAACATGCCCCACGTAGCGTTTGCGACACGGAACGTGACCGTAGACAACACAGAGACCCGCTAAAAGAAGACGAAATGCAGTAACCCTATTGATTTTTATCCAAAAATTAAGCATGCATTAATGTTTCAGTTTCTTTTAGAAATTTAATTTTCTCCACAGCCAACCTGATACGTTTTAAATCCTCAAAGTCTTTTCCTTCTGCATAGAGAATTACATCATAATTTCCCTTAACTGAATGTGAAACTTTAACGCCTTCAATTTTAAGTGTCTCACAAGCAACATACTGAGACCTTTTAGGCTCTGTTCGAAGAATCATATAGAAAGGAACTGACATTTGGTTTCACCTACCTAACATTAGAAGGAACAATAATGTAAAGTTTACCCTGTAGTCTTAAACCTTGTTCAGCCGTCATTTTATGTCAATCGAACAAAACATAGAAGGCAATTTTTAACGCACGAACATTGTTTGCAAAGTATTTGATAGCGCGAATGCTATTCCCAAAATTAAAAAGAACTAATGGCAAATAACGAAAAAATCTTAAGTACAACCCTCTTGATTCTTATCCATTCAACTTAATAACACAAAACAATGTAAGTAATCTGCGCCAAGAACACCCAAAAAATAATTCAGGGACAAAACAACGCGCTAAACAGCAAGAACAATGCATTAGTATGCGCTGAAGAATCACAGTTGCATTAATCACAAGCAACATAAAAGGAAGAATTTAGATGAAAAACTTGAGAAAGAACAAAAAAGGAATAGGTGCGCTAATCATTGTCATTATAGTTGTTGCAATCATAGCAGTCATTGCAGGAGTCATTATTGCCATTAACAACAACATCATCAGTCTCGGTGTGACAGTAGACCAGAAATGGTCTGAAGTACGCAACCAATACCAGAGACAAGCAGACTTGATTCCAAACTTAGTTGAAACAGCAAAAGGCTACATGACATTTGAAGCAGGAGTCTTAACCAACGTTACAAACGCAAGAACGGCTTGGCTAAACTCACTTGCACAGTCCGAGCTTAATCAAGACACAGCAGGAGTTAACCTCAACATAGCAACAGGACAGTTCTTAGCAACCATGGAAAGCTATCCTGAACTAAAATCAGTCACAGTTGTCCAGACATTAATGGATGAACTTGCAGGAACACAAAATCGTATTACAGTAGCAAGAGGTAACTACATTGAAGCAATCGGAGACTACAACAGAGCAGTACAAACGTTCCCAGGTAGCATGTTTGGACAGCCCAAAAAAGAGTATTACCAAGGCAATGATGGAATCGAGAATCCACCTGTTGTGGACTTCCCATGAATAAGAAACTCTTAACCCTCACTATTTTTTTACTTTTAGTAGCTTCGGCATCAATTGCTCAAGTTCAAGCTCTTAGACCAACATACGTCTACGATAGGGCAAACATTCTTGATGCCCAAATTGAGACAATAATCAACAACTACTGTGAAGCAGTTGACCGTAACTCAACAGCCGAAATAGTTGTAGTCACACTTACAAACTTGGATGACTACGGAGGAGGCTCTGACACAGCAATTGCAAGAAACATAATATTCAACGATGAATCACTAAGCGGAGTTGTAGGAATAGGAGATAAAGAAAAAGACAATGGCGTTCTTCTTGTACTAGTAGTTGCAGGTTCAGACGGTAAACCACACAGCGGTATCGAAGTTGGTTACGGACTTGAAGGAAACCTTACAGATGGACGAAGTGGACGCATCCTTGACAACTACGTTATGCCAGCGCTCAAAGAAGGAGACTATTCAGGAGCAGCAATAGAGGGAGTTAAAGCTATTGCTGAAACAGCAATCGGAACGTCAGCTATCGCAACTGAAGACAACAATGTACAATTCGACACAGATTTCATAATCTTTGTTGTCATTGCAGTAATCGTAATTATTGCATTTGTTGCAGCACGCACGCGTGGAGGAGGAGGTTATGGCGGTGGTTACTCAGGTGGACGTAGCGGTGGTGGAGGAGGAGGCTTTGGTGGAGGGGGCTCGGGTGGAGGAGGAGCAGGTCGCTTCCGAAGAGATCTTGATTAAAGCTTGTCAAATTTTTTTGACTAAATTTTTTGGCTTGGCAGTTCTTTATGTATGCTTTGATTCAGTGTAAGAGTATTGTAAGTTTGGGGAAAATTAAGTAGTGAAGCAAGTTTAGGTTTGGGCAATAAATTATCCAATGTTTTATGCCTCTGTTACGTAAACGGCAACTTTTGAACACCTTGCATAAATTCAATGGTAAAAGAGAAAAACTAAACGGTAAAAAGCCATTTTACCCAAAAAAAACAATGAAAAACAAACAAATTAAAAAACACAACTAACAATCAATAACCCAATCAATACAACGAAGAAAAACAAAAAAACAATGCCACACTACAATTGTAATACATATGAAAATGCTTTTATCCCATTCATTTTCAATTAAAACTAAAACGGTGAAATAATGATACCCAAACCAGCAAATCCAGAAACCAAAACGGCATCAATACTCAAAACTTCCCCCGCTATTCGGACCGCGCGATTAGCCATATTCTCAGCTCTCAGTGTAGTCGGTTCACTTATTAAGATCCCAAGTCCAGTTGGAAGCCTTGCGTTTGACTCATTTCCAGGTTTCTTTGTAGCATTACTCTTTGGACCCACCGAAGGCGCCTTTGTAAGCGGGTTAGGACATTTAGCGACAGCAGCAACAAGTGGTTTTCCGTTGGGTATACTGCATATTCCAATAGCTATCGGCATGGCTTTAGCGGCAGCGGCAATTGGCTTGTTAAACAAAATGCATAAGTCGTTTGGAGTTATACCTGCACTTGTTTCAGGTGTTGCAATTAACACTGCTTTAGTTTTTCCTCTCGTACCTTGGTTAGCTGAGGACATCAACGTTGGCTGGATAATCGCATTTGGCTACGCACCGTTTCTAGTGGTTGCAGCAACGTTAAACGCTGTCGTCGCAGGCATCATCTACCTTGCAGTTAGAAGGAAACTGAAGACTTGACCAAAAACCCCCTCTCAGTCCTTTCTCAAATAAAAACTAACCGGGATGTTCTTCTTTTTCAGTTAGCACACGATGAAATCCTAGTCATCGGTTGCGACTCCGCTGGTGGCATAGGACCAAATCCTCTGGACAAAATCAAGGTTAGTGGTTTCACTCTGGGAAAATTTACAGCCAGAACAGCCCTCATGGAAGTCCTTGCTATCAACGCCACACCAGTTTGCATTGTGGATACTCTGGGTGTTGCGCCTAAACCGACTGGTGCATCAATCCTAAGTGGAATTAGATCTGAAGCAAAGAAAGCTGGCTTAGATCCTAAACTTGCAGTGACAGGCAGTACAGAAAAAAACATTATTGTAGAGCAAACAGGTATCGGTGTCACTGTTATTGGAACTTGCAGTAGATTGAAACTAAAAATTGGCACCTCTCTTCCAGGTGACGTTGTTGTGGCTCTGGGTAACCCCTCAGTTGGAAACGAAGTTCTTCCAGCCGAGAAGGAGAGAAAAATAGTAGACACAACGGATATCCTGAAGATCAGAGAATTAGCATATGTTCATGAAGTGATTCCTGTGGGATCAACGGGGATAGCACATGAGCTTAAAACACTTGCACAAGGTTCTAAGCTGAATTACACGATTGTTAAACAACAGGAGGTAGACGTAAACAAGTCTGCAGGTCCAGCAACAGTAGCTTTAGCGAGCCTTTCTGAAAGCAATGTTACAAATCTAATGCGCCAAGTGAATAAGCCAATTAGAGTAATTGGCCATTTGCGCTAGACCAACTCCTTAGTATAATGTTGGCAACTGCCGGTTTGTCGGTCTACCACAAAAAACACCAACACAAAAATAATTGTATACCAAAAAGACGACAAACTTGTCCTAGCAAAACTCAGTGTTCCACCCTTAGAAGACCTAAAAGAGCTTTTTGGAGAAATCGACCTTAAGACCAAAGGAACAAAGAAACCAACAGAAGAGGATATTCTAAACGAAGTTCAAGCTTATCGACGTGTGAAACGGGTATCCAAAGGCGAATAAAATGGTTCGCGTGGTCATTGACACAAATGTTTTAGTGTCAGCGCTAATCTACGATGGAAAACCCAGAAAACTTGTCTTAGAGCTTTTGGATAAGCATATTGTGATTTTATCTCGCCAAATGCTTGTTGAACTTGCAGATGTAATATCGAGGGATAAGTTCACTGTAACGAGCTCTCAAGTTGATCGATTTGTTTCGAGTTTAGTTCGGATGTCCAAAATGGTTCCAGATAACGCTCGATTCAAAGTCTTGTCTGAAGACCCCGATGATGACATAGTCCTCAACATGGCGTATAGTGGAAGAGCTGAGTTCATAGTTACAGGGGATCAGCATCTTTTGGCGTTGTGTCAATTCAAGAAAACAAGAATTGTAAACGTAACCCAGATACAAGACATTTTGAAAGAAAAACAAACATTGCGTTTAAAGAAAAAAGCATAAACTAAATTTATAAAGAAAAACGGCATATATTTTCAGTAAAAGAGCGCCGAGGATGGGATTCGAACCCATGCGGAACGGATGTTCCACGGGCTCTCAAGGCCCGCGCGTTAACCACTCTGCCACCTCGGCACTTACGATTCTACAGTTCTAGTTCACTGTGTCTTAAATGTTTACCGCAGTGGTTTTTTCTTTGCTACTAAGCATTTCAGACTTCATTAAACGATTCTTCCATACCGAATTCTAAGTAAATGGATCGTTGGGAAAAAGTACTTAAAATGCAAACATAAACGATGTTTGCATGAAAGCAGCATTAACTGTGAATATTCCAAGCAACATTTTAGATGCCATATATGCAGGCGCCAAAGAACTTTATCCACGCGAAAGCTTCTTGCTACTTCGTGGTAAAAAAAGCAAAGGCATCATTAGTGTAACAGATTTAGTTCTAGCTCCGTTTGCTGCTCATGAAGAAGGCGCAGTCCACTTTAACCCATACATGTTTGCTGGAGATTTCTCAATTGTTGGAACCGTGCATTCACATCCAACCGGCAACAATTCGCCAAGCGATACAGATTTAAATTATTTTTTTGGCCGCATTCTCATGATTGTAGGTTACCCATATGAGGGAAAAAGCTGCATAGCAGCCTATGATTCAAACGGGGATAAGGTGCCTATTGAAGTGACTGCTGCTTTGGAATGTGAAGATGAAGATTTTTACTGATTGTTTTTTTGAATTTTTTTAGCGAATTCTTGATACTCCGCTATAAAGTCGAGCGCAAATTTGTCAGCGCCTTTTTCGGTTCCTTTATGCATTCTATCAACAGATTTGCTTCGAATGTGATGGTAGAATTCGTGAATGATAACAAACGGATTGACTAATACATCGCTGTTTAGAACGGTGATTGTCTGGTTTTTAGATGCATAGCAGCCGTATGCGGTTATTTTGTGTCCTTTGGGTAATCCCACTTTCAAATTGGGAACTTTAACTTGGTATTTTTTTGACAATATTTCAAGAGCTTCCTCTGGTTTTCCGTTAAGAATAAGCCAAACTACTAATGATTTGAAGTTGTCCTGCTCCATCACAAATCACACCTACAAGGGTAATCAGTTTAATTAACCCGGCTTTATTGCCCGTAGGTTCCACGTCTTATCTTCTCTGCTAATAGATGAACAAATTCAATAGGCCAAACGTCATCGCAAACATCGTCAGTTAATATTTTGCGCTGATGATACATTGATATCAAATCGTTTTTGAGGACTAAGATTAATAGAAATTTGTGACCGTAGGTGCGTTTGAAAAGTGCATATTTTCGGGCTTGATGCTTAGTCATTTCAAAGTGTGGTTCAAGAATAATTTTTCTGCCATTAACAGTTTTTTCCAAAATAAAATCTGGAGTATAAACTTCATTTGGTAAAGGAAAACTAATGGTTTCATAACCAAAGGGAATATGCATTCTCAAAAGAGTCAGGGCAGTTTTCTTTTCCCACCCGCTTTTGTAGCGACTCATTTTTTGGTAATAAGCTTGGGATTGCCCAGTGATTTTTTGCATACGATCAAGGAAGTCGAGAGCTGTTTTTAGTGTGTAACGGTTTAGGGTTTTTTGTTTTAGCCATCTGCCTAAAAGAAAGAATGGATAATCAACTTTTGCAGGGTCTTTTGGAAAGAGTCGTTTTGCAAAATCAGTTAATTTTTGGCGTGCTTCTGCCTCTGTTTTCTCATCGCGCCAAAGGCTAGGTGAAGCAGAATTTATTATTCCTAAGCTAGCTGCTACGTTAGCATTCTCTTTGGTTAAAGGAACATAGAGATCTTCAGGCAAGAGATGATCATAGATTTGAAGATCAGGCGAAGGACGCACCATCCACCGTAGATAAATCCAAGCGCGATCCTTGTGCGGTCCACTGAGAGCAACAACGTTTTGTGCCATATCATCGATGAAGTCTTTGGGTTTAGTGAATTTTTGAGCATACTTTAGCAAGTTTTTTTCTGCTTTATATTTAACGAACAAATTAATTTGGGCTAAGATTTCTGATGCAGCTTTTTTGTTTGGACCTAAATCATGATAAAAATCAGCTTTCACTATTTCTTCTTCAAACAGATGTGCTTTTTTAATTTCAAAAAAGTTGCTGCCAAAAGCCTCATGTAAATAAACCATTAACATTCGAGCATTTTCTGGATAACCTACTACGGTATCGTCAAGAATTGATGCCGCCAATAGGAGATAGTGAGCTACGGTTTGTCTTTCTTCATATTTTTCTGAGTAAGGGTTAACTATTAGGCGTGGGCTCATTCTGCGGTCCCATTGGATGTCGACGACGTTAGAATTTTTGTTTATGAATTCGACTAGTAGCGATAATACTTCGTCGGTTGCAACCATAACCCTTTACCCAAACACATCATAATATGTGAGAGGTGCTTTAAAACTACTCTTATATTGATTAAGTGTGAGGAAATAGTTTAATACCAGCTGGAAAATCAAGTATTGCAACGCGTCAGAAGACGAAGTGCCTATATAGGAAATCGTAGAAAAATTGTAGACTGTGGGCCGGTCGTCTAGCCTGGTTAGGACATCTGCTTGACGTGCAGAAGGTCGCCGGTCCGAATCCGGCTCGGCCCACCAATTAACTTTATTTTTAGGTGATAAACTATCTTGTGCAGAATTGTTATTTGATAGCTTTGCAATCGATTGTTTTAAAGCATTTTCTAATATTCTTGAGAGGTTAAAGCATGGAGCTTTAGATCATCGACAAATTCATTGCCAAATAGAGATTTAGACCATTATATTTTTCAACGTTTTCACCTCGCATGAATGAAATACGTTAAATAATTGGGGAGCTATCAAGCACATTTGTATTTTTTGGCAAAATATTAAATTTGCGATTGTTCATCTTTCATTCAGGACGGTAACAGGGTTAAAGAAAGTTCGTGTTTTCTCAGAGAGACTCTAACCAATGGAGCCCATTCTTGAAGAATACGCCAAAAAGAACTCGTGAGCATTAAACAGGTTCTCAGACAAAGCAGTAAAACTACAATTGAAGCAAAAATAAATCCCCAAGACCCCTTCTTCACTGTCCACCATAGTTCAAAACGAACGGGCAAAAAAGATCGCGGATCTGCAGAACACGATAAGTACCTGTATGAGGAAAACCTTCACTTCGTGACACAAGTGCATAGTATGCTGTCGAAGTTGAAGACGATGTAAATCATGAAGCTGCCTGCGAAGTCCTTTCAAGGATAGCCACTGGCAAACACGATATCGCTGAATACCTCAGATTACGGACTTGATCAGATGCATTGACTTATATACGATCTACAAAAGGTCTTCCTTCCGCTTTATTGTTTATAGACAAAATCAGGAAAAGTAAGAGCGTTCGCGTATTCTGGTTGATGAGCTATTCGAGAACTTCACGATTGTCTTCAAGAATTTCAAGAACATTTTGCTGGAGATTTCCGTGAATGCAAAGGTTGTGGAGAATGGTTGCGGATGCCTTGGGAAATATTATTCATCGGGAGCTCCATCACAACAAATTAACTCATTGCTTAAAGAACTTGGTGCGAATGGTATAACAAAAACAGAACAATGTGCTCGCCTCTTGTTTTGGCTGGCTGTAGTTCATAACCAGTTTGAAGTTGTTCACCCTTTCCAAGATGGCAATGGCAGAGTCGGACGACTGCTTCTAAATAATATATTGTTAAAACATGATCTGCCACCTTTGAACATTGAATTAAAAAATCGAGCCCTATATTACGCTGCCCTACATTAGCATATTGCAATTAAGGAAAACAACATAACGCCCAACGTTGGACCTCATGTTAAAAGAATATCGTGCGACTTAAAAAAATTTTCCAAATAGGTGACCACAAAAAACAGAAATGTAGTCACCTCAAAATTATAACTGATGCTTGACGTGCAGAAGGTCGCCGGTCCGAATCCGGCCCGTACCTATAACATTCATTTTTAGATCGAAAGATGTTGTTTGAAAAACGGATTTCTAATTATTTTTGATGGAGACATTGATTAATTCTTTTTATTTGATAAAACATGTATAGGAATCTAGGTATTTTCAAATTTGCTTTTTAATAGAACTTAAAATTTTATCTAGGAGAGTCTAATGAAGCAATATTTGGTACTGGCATAGCATTAGACGAGAGATTGTTTTATAATCTGATAAGTAAGAAAATGATGATGACTATGGGAATCCATTCGCCATCTAAAATTAACCCTGCAGTAAACCTTTTGCAGTTATTCTTAAAGAAAAACCAAATTGCCAAATATCCATATAAAACTCCAAATAGTAGCGCAGGCACGAAACGAATGAGTATTCCAGTTGCCTCGCAATAGATTGGCAAAAGAATTCCAAGGCTGTTTAGAAGTAATTAAGAGCTTTTTGGTTTTGTTTCTTCCCAACCTTATAGGTATTGTTTCTACTCTTGTTGCTAAATCACCCTTCGTATCCAAGACGTCGCACAGGATCGTGCCTACAAATACTCGAATAAAAATATAAACAAAAACAATAACAATTACCTGAAGTTTAGCCGTGGAAAAAGAATCAGGCAAAAGACAACCTGTTAAAGCCCAGCTTACTGCAACTACAAGGCTTTTGACGCCTACAATCTCTTTGAGCCTTGGGATTGATTTTGAAATTCTTACACTATAAATCACGCCAATCATGACGGGAGCACAAAGAACAAAGAAAGCCAAAATACTTTCTAATAGACCTATCAAAAAACCAATTATCATTGACACGATAGAGAAAACCAAATAATAACCTGAGGCTCTTGGCAAAGTTTCAGGTCGGTTGATTGAATCTTCAGCCTTATCGGTGAATTTGTTTAAACCGTAAACTGCAAAGGTAACTAGAAATGCTGCGAAAAGTAAAGGAGGCACAATTGTGGCGCTGTCTAAAAAAAAGCCAAAAACTACTACCATAACTCCATTTAAAGCTAAAAGAATTGAAGATGACACCATAAACCTTAGAACTTTGAATATTGCTCCGTATGTTTCTAAAACAAGATTTCCCATATCCGCCTTCAGGTTAGTTGATTCTATGTGAAAGTTTTGGTCTTTCACTTAGCCTCTCTCCAGACAAATATGGATTTCAAATATGTAATGAAACTTATGAATCACTAATCCATATTCAAAATAAGGCTTCGATTTTTTATAAAATAATTTTTAAAAAAGCAATACTAGCCGATTGTATCCAATAAAAAAATAAAATAATAGCTTAAATTACAAATTCTAACCAATTCTTTGACTACTCTTAACAGCATCTTCGAAAAGACGCTCACCCCACTTAATTGCCTCAGTGCTAGTTGACCGCAAGTCCATGCTATCATCGTATGTTCCAGATAAAGCAAAAAGTCCAAGCGAGAAACTGTGCTCAGTCAAAGCAAGAGCAATCTTCAAATCGTCATTTAGAAAAACTCTTAGCTTATCCTCTGCCAAATATTTGTTTACTAATTCAAAATCGACAAAACCCGTAATCTTGTTGAGAACCTCGCTGCTGATTATTAACTCAATTGTACTTCCCTGCTCAAGCAATTGTCCAAACAAAGATATGAAGTCTGGGTGGAATATGGGAGATATTCCCTTTATTTTTTTGGAAGTTTTGATGGTTTCTATGAATGTTTGGTGAACAATGCCTAGTTCTGATGCTTGTGTTCGAACTAATTGTGAGTCTTTTAGTGCGCCTAATGTTTTGAAGAAGGTGTGCTGGTATATCATCTACATTGTGTGACAACCAAAAATCCTTAAACTTTTCAATAACTTCAGTAGTCGAAATGAACTCTTTAAGAATTTTGGCTTCGATTATGCCTAGTGGCGATAGTTTGTAGAGTCCTTGAGTCTTTGTTGTTAGGTTAAGATCACCAAATTCTTCAAGAACGTGAAGAATTGTGGTATCTCGAGTTTCGGCATCAAGCCTGAGTTCAGATATTTTTTTCTCCCCATTTAAGAGGTTTAATAAAATCTTTAGTTTAAGTTCAGATCTAATGGGTGACAAATAATCCAATTGAACCAACTCATGTGTCTTGTTAATCCGTATATTCTCAGTAGTTATTATCGATTACTAATTTTATACAAAAAGCCATTGCTTCAATTCTTTTGAAGAGCACAAATTCAGATTTACTATAAGAGTTTGAGTCAAGACGCTTTATTTTCAATGGAAAAATCAATGATTCTTGGGTCATAGAAACACAAATGAGACATGTGAATAAATTCAGCTTTCTAAGTTTATCAAACATAAATGAAATCCTACAAAAAGTTTCAATTTTGATACTTTTCTTAAATCTCATTTTATATTTCAAACAAATTTTTATATAATAAATGCATATAATTAATTCATTTTTATAATATATTTGAATTATTGTCAATAAAAAGAATAATTGCTTGAATAAAGCATAAGAAGGTTTATAAATACTCTTCAATCTTACTGAATTGAAATGGAGATCTCACTATGAGACGCAGTCATCTCGAAATATACATTGAAATAATTAGCGTATTAGCGCAAAAAGGTCCTCTAAAACTGACACCTATAATGTACAAGGCCAATCTTAATTGCAGTGTGCTTAAAGAAGACTTGAACTTCTTAGTCAAACAAGGCTTAGTTGAAGAGCGAACCATTGGAAAAGCTAAAATAGTCTTTGCAGTCACCCAACGAGGCATTAATGTGCTGAAATACTTCCGAGAACTCAAACAAAGCTTTCAATTATTGAAGAAACTCGAAACAAAGCTTTACCCTTCTAGAAATGCAGCTTTCCCTCAATTTTGCCTCAAACGTCCGGATTTTCAGGAGTTAAGGAACGATTTTATGATTTTGGCTGAAGCAATAGAATTTTCAAAACAATTTCCCAGTTGTCATCCAAAAATATTCAAAGGATTTGTTGAATGGAGGAGTGGAAATACTGAAACAGATGGTTACGTAGTCTTAAGTGATGCAACTTTAGCTAATGAATCATTTCTAATCAAATGGAAGATTATATTAAAAGTCATAAATTAAGAGTAGAACACGTTAAGGATTATTTGATGATTTGCACTCTCATTTGAATCCTTGGGCGGCAAATAATCACCAAGCGTTTACATAATTACATCATAACAAACTTATCACGATAGAATAGCTCTCGCAAACTCATACGACTACGAACTTACTCTCTCCTACATGTTGTATCGGTTGAATGCCAAAATGTGACTGAGAAACAGATCGAGGTATCAAATCCAAGGAATTGGTTGCCATTTACCATCTACTTCTATCTCGATCTTCTCGTACAATCTTATTAGCACTTTGCATATCCAGCATTTGAGCCTCATGTCGTGCTTTTTCCTTAGCCTCAGCTAATGTCTTAGATTCAAAAGTAACAACTACTTTTTCAAGCTTCTTTGGATTTTCCCAATTTTCCCTTGTAGATCTAAACATCCTACAATTGTACTTCATCCAATTCCCTCCAACTCCACATGCCCTCTAGACTTTCTCATTTATTACTTTACATTTTCTAATGTTTATGTGTGAGCTTATAAAAGTATCAACTCTCACGCCTATGCGCGCGCTTGAGTTCATACTTTAGTTGAGAGAGAGAGAGAGAGAGAGAGAGAGAATTAAATTTAATCCAACAACCACTACGACGACTGACCTTACTCCAAGTTAAAAAAATAAAAGAGTCTTGGATAGTTGCAAATGGTAACCAGAAATACATCGGTTATCTTTGGTTCAATTAGGTTGAATATATTTGTTTAAACAGACTTAGGTTATTCCAAATCTATTTTTCTCCTTTTGGTCAAACAATTCTTTGTTCAATCTTTTTTATTGTTTGTGCTTTAGTTTCTTTTTGGTTGTTGCTGGAGACACATGACTCGATACTGATTCGACCTTAAATCTTAAATATTAAATCGGATAATTCAAAACTGTGATAAAAATGACTAAAAAAATAATTGAGTTTCTTGCATATGTTGCAATATTAGCCTTGATGTCAACTATGTTCGCTTTAACAGTAGAACCTGTTAAAGCAGCAGAACAAATAACTATCATAAACCACCAGGGAATACTTGAGTCTGCAGGCTTCTACAATGTAGTACGGAGAAGTTAAAAACACTGGAGACACCGCAGCCAAAAACGTCTACGTTAAAATAACATTCACATCAAGTGAAGGCATTGACGAAGATGAACATGATGCATTAATCCACACAATATTGCCAGGAAGAAAAGCTCCATTTGCAGGAACTGCTGCAGTTGCAGGATCGTTAGTGACCTCTTACAAAGTGGAGCTAATGGATCTTACCATGGCATCCGAACCGTTGCCTCAAGCCCTTGAAATAGCGTCTGCTACAAGTGAAGAAAACATCATCAATAACATGATGATAACTGGAACGTTGAAGAACACTGGTGCCGAAACAGCCACTTATACTAGGGTATATGCCACTGTCTATGATGGACCAAGCGGAACTGGAAATGTAGTAGCCGTAACAAGTAGTACAGCACAACCCTATAATGTGGACCCCGGACAAACAGGTACCTTTCAAATGGGATTCTTTATTACCGCAGGCAAATCGTATACAAGCATGGTAATAGTGGCTGAGTCTGATCAATACGAGGCAACATCCGAATATACAGTAGCAATCACTCAAACTCCAACAACTACCGCATCTCCAACAAGTTTAACCTCAACGAATACACCTGTTCCTACGAGTTTTAGCCCTTCACCTACAATTCCAGAACTGCCCGCGACTATTGCTATAGCGTTTCTATTTGCTGCAATGCTCGTTAATATCAGTTGCAGTGAAGAAAAACAGTGCTAAATTGCCATTCTAAGTTGAGCCGTCTTTTTTGGCGCAACTTTCCGTTCTTTCTTTTGATTATTGTACGAATAAGGTGAATAATACTTCCTTTCTATCTCATGAGCAAAATAAACTATTTTATCTGCTCAAATTGAAATGCTGTTAGTCTTTCTAATTTAGATGTAATTGTTTCATAGGTATTCTTAGTTCTAATTGTAGGAATGATTTTTTCTGACAGTTTAATAGTTATTCGTTGTTCATAGTCATCTATCTCGTAAAATTTGCCATCTATTATTGCGACTAAGGGTGTTTTGGATTCTATATTTAGGGTAACTCTATCTGATAAAATAAAGTGGTCTGGTTTTAATGGTGACTCTCGAAATGTAAGCAACATTACATCGATATTATCTTCTATTACAATAGCACCATCAACCGCTAAGTTCCAGGCTGTAGAACCATATGCAGATGAAACCATTAAGCCAGTGCATTTAGGAGTCGGAATCAATAAGCTATCTTTGTACTTATGCGATTCCAAGTATGTTTTCATAAGTATACTTCGATTTAATTTAGCATTAATTGCTACATCATTGAGGGCATAATAAATTCTACCGTCAACATTTAATTCTAATAATCTGTTTTTGTTGATTAAATACAATCCTTTCTCAAGGTCGGTTATGGCTGTTTTAATGTTGCTAACATTGACATCCATTGTATATCCTAAAGACTTGTAAGAATTTGATCTAAAATGAACTTTAATTACTGGCAGTTGGTTTTGCAATATTGGATACTTTACTGAATCATTTAGGATACATCCATCTCCGCCAACTACAACTCCTTTGGTAGCTTTAGATATGTCAGAAGTTACATCAAAATCTTTGAAAAATGGCTTTATTACTAAAATATCTTCTTCTCTGCCAAAGAAAATGAATGTATCCTTCATTATCGCTCTCTCCTTGCGAGTTCAATTCCCACAATTTAGTTATGATGCTTTTTATAATATTTAAACACGCAGAGGTCATAAATAAGAGCGCATATGGTTGCAGATTTACGTTATTTTTACTCTTATTCCTTTATAGGAATGGTATGCGATTGTTTGGCTGTTGTTAAGTCACTCAGAATATTAGTTTGTAATGAACTAAGACATTATTTTAACTTTAAAGCCGCTGTAAGTTATTAGTTTTCTTAAACTTTGGTTCGGAATCTAATCTCATCTAAATACATTCATGCAGGATCTTGCCATCAATGAAAACTTTTTGTTTAAACAGGTACCCCTAATTTAAAATGACGCGTGCAAATATTTTTATTTTTTGGTTGTACCAGATTTCAAAAGGCTTCAGAATAAAAGAAAGTTTTGAAAGTATGTTAATTTTTTTTGATAAAGAAAAAATAAGGTTGATTCTTTATTTCAACGTTTACGTGTTTCTATTATGCCTCTGCATTTGTCTGCATATTGACAATATTCTAGGCATGCAGCTGATTTGTCTGGGCGTTTCCATTCCGCTCCGCATTCTGGACAAGTTGTTTTGTCTTCGTCGCTCCAGATTTCCAAATCTCCACCACAAACGTGACATTTGATGTATGCTGGTTTTGGTTGTAACATGTCGCGTAAGCCTGGACATGTTTCAGGGTTCTTTTCAACTTTTTCTTTAGAGCTCAACTACTTCACCTCCAATCTTGACCTCGAATTCTTTAGTGGGAATTTTTTTGCCTGAATTTTCAAGCGCCTTGTTGACTGCCCATTTTAATCCTGTGCAACAGGGCACTTCCATGTGGACAACTGTTATGCTGGCGATATTGTTTTGTTGGAAGATTTCTGTTAGTTTTTGTGCATAGACTCTTGCGTCGTCGAATTTTGGGCATCCTATGATAACTCGTTTTCCTGCTATGAAGTCATGGAATTTCTTGAGGGCGACAGGTGCGCAATCAGCTGCCAATAGTAAGTTAGCGTTTTCAAAAAACGGTGCTTTGACTGGAACGAGGTTAAGTTTTATAGGCCACTGGGGTTTCTGCGAAGATGCGGCAGTTTGGCTGGCTGTTGATGAGGATGCGGTTGCTTTGTTTTTTAGATGTTCGTGGACTTCAGCTTCACTAAAAGCCGGGGCTTCCCGTTCTGTTATTGTTATTGCACCTTGGGGACATTGTCCCAAGCATGCGCCCAAGCCGTCGCAGTAGGTTTCTTTGATTATTTTTGCTTTGCCGTTTACTATTTGGAGTGCGCCTTCTGCACATTTGGGGATGCAGTTGCCACATCCATTGCAGAGGTTTTCGTCAATATTTACTATTTTTCTTTTTATCATGTTAGTTTTCCTCTTTTAGGCATTTTCCGCCTGTTGGACAGATATTTTTCTGCGTGGTTTTGGATGGCTTCAAATATTGGGCTAAGGGTTTCTTGGTTGATTGTGTAGATGTGTTTTTTTCCTTGTTTTTGGATGGTGATGAGGTTGCATTCGAGAAGGGATTTGAGGTTGTGTGAGATCATGCTTTGTTCTTGTCCCAATGCTTCTGCGAGTTCGTTTACGCTCATGGGTTTGTCCATTAATTGTTCGAGGGCGGCGAGTCGGGTTGGGTTTGCCTAGGTTGGTGAAGAAGTGGTGGCAGATTTTTGTTAGCCCTTTTTTCATTTGTTCACATCCTAAAATCGCATGAATAATAATTCATATGAACATTATTTCATATAAAGTTACTGGTTGAGCACAATCTAAACCAAAAGAAAATTTACCAACATTCATAATAAAATTTTCCTAAACTCATTTCTTAACCATTTAGAAACAATATTGTGGTAGCATGTTGATTTAACAATCGCATTTAAGCAATACCTTACATTGCCATAAGCTAAAGAGAGTTTGTGAAAAATGTCCGCAAGCAGCTCATCTAAAACCAAAACAAATAGTTGCGTTTGCCATAATCATTATTCTGGCCATCGCCACTGCATGATACATTATAATGACCCAATGCCTTCAACAAACTCTCCAAATCCAACACCAACGCCCACCTCCACACCGACATCATCACCGACTGTCTCCCAAACCCCTATATCCACTCAAACACCTACCCTTTTCATAGTCCAACAACATCTCCTACAACAAATCCCGCCACTTTCGACTTTGATACCGGCACACCCATAGTTTCAACTACACAACAATCCCCTTTGACCAAACAAACAACGGATTAACAGCACACTTCAGCTCCAGTCCTTCAAGCGGAGCATTTTCACTACAATCAACAACAAGTCTTGCCTCAATAGGAGGCATTATTAACTCACAAAAATTGACGGGCAACTTTCTGTGGCCAAACACCGTCAACCACGATTCCCTAAATATTCAATTTAGCAGCCTTATACATAGAATTACACTGAATTTTAAAACAGAAGAACTCAACGATCCTGGACGCCGGATCAACAGGAAGTGCCATCAAGAATTAGTGCATACCTTGATTCCACCTCAAATCCGATTGGTTCACCAATAACTACCAGAGGAATTGAAAATAACGACGTTTACCCTGAAGGAACTTTAACACTAGATTTGACTGGACAATCATTCAATCAAGTTGTAATAGACTTGCCTACTCCAACGGGTGCATCAGGCTTCATAATAGACAACATAATTGTTTCCTAATTGGATTATAGATCATATCTGCTTAAATCAGTTTGAGAACCACATGCTGGAGTAACAAAATAAAAAATTTCTTTACAGTCAGTGCAGTAGAATTCTTGATTATTCCTTCTTTCAACTGCTTTAGAACCACATTTTGGACAACGTTTCTCAACTGAGGGCGTCTTTTATTCTTCTCCAAATAGGCGTAAACTTTTCTGCTATTAAATATTGCGACAATGCCTTGTTTATGGGGCATGGTTTTTGAGTACGGATGATTCTATTGCTTGCTAAGGTTGAAGATATTGTCTAGGAAAGCAAAGAAAGCTGAAGGTTTAGAACAACACAAAAAAATAGTACGTGAAAAAGAACAGAAACGAAAAGAGAGAAAACAGGTTTCACTTCCAGCCAAACACGCAAGCAAAGGCAAAAAATAGTCTTGCCCAATTCTCGCACTTAATTTAATCCACTTTTTACATTTATTATTCTAATTTCTAAATATAAAAAAAGAAAAAAGGTACTTATTTATCCATCAAGCTAGCATAGTTTTGGATTACAGACTCTTTGCCACGTTTCGTGAAATAAACCAGTAAACCGCTTCCTGCAACGCCAGCAAAGATAATTGCTGTCCAAAGCCACCATTGCATCCACAAAGGCTGAGCAGCTTGTTCAATTGAATTGCTGATTTCTAAGTTCATCTATTGTGCAAACTGCGTCGTGTCCCACGTAAATTTCGTTTTGCCGCATAATAGTGCCTGAAGGATTAGCGTACTCCTGAAGTAACTTTGACTGCTTGTTCTTGTCCATTAACGTAAATGTGCATTCCATTGTTTACGCTGCGCGTGAAAACAACGTGAATCCATTGATTTAATGGAATTGGTTGCGTTGTCGCAATTTCGTTGAAACCTCCGTCTTTTGTGAAAACATATGCACGAAGAGCACCGACGACTGGGGAACTTGTATTTTGGGGTTCTTCACCGTTAGTGGCAAGGCCAAGTGTCCGGGTTGGCGTTGCATCAGTGGTTCTCACAACTTCAACGATGATGTTGTTATATGCCACATTTTCTTTAAAGGATTGTACATTAACCCAAGTATCAATTGTAAGGTCATTGAGTGTTTCTATGCTTGGGGCAACCCGTACATTAACGTAAGCTTCACCGTTGAATTGTAGTGCTTTTCCAAATTTCCCATCTACCAATGCTGGATTGAAAGATTTGTTTCCGTTCGTCGATCCTAACACTGCTGGGTTTTGACCAGTTGCGTCAGGAGTTATGCCACTGGAGTCCACATTATCGAATGCCCAAGAGGCTACAATACTGTTTGGGTTTGCAGTCGCCGGCGGAATTGCCAAGGGCGTGTCGGCTTGATCTGTAATATCATAGGGTGCTACAAGAGGATAATTATCGATGTTATCCGCCCAAATCAGATATGGAGTATTTCCTATTCCTGAATTGTCTATTTCGGTTGCGTTTGGATATCTTGAGGTGTAGTCGCTCCAATAGTTTCCGCCTGCTTTAGGTCCGTTATCCCAGTTTTCAACTATGGCAGAAGAATTGTCGAATGCATTAAAAATGTTATTGAAATTATTATGATAGATGTTGTTTGCATGTGAAGCAGCTAACTGTGGGGTAATGTAGATTCCCCATTTGTTATTAGAAAGATTGTTGGAGGAAATGGTGTTTTCTGAACCAGCTAAATAAATTCCTGATTCAAGGTTTGATTCAATAGTATTTCCAGACAACACAGAGTAGGTTGAACCTAAACCGATGCCTCGAAGGTTATTTTCCAGTTTATTTCTCAAAATTGTGTTAGAGTAACCAGCAATCGCAATTCCTGACCCTGCATTCCCACTTATGTTATTGTCAGAAATCTCGTTCAGGGATCCACCGTAAAATCGCATTCCATCTTTAAAATTATGGCTTATGGTGTTTCCAGTTATTTCTGTAAAAGATTGGATGGAACAGAAGATACCTAGATAATTATTTTGGATGATGTTTCCTGTTATAGTGGAGTGGTCACCTTGGATGTTGATGCCAGTAGCATAAAGATTTGAGCTTGTGTAGTTGAGGCTTTCAATAGTGAACCCTGAAACTTTCACGTTATCTGCGGATATTGTGATTCCTGCAAGGGCATGATTACCGCCTCCAGTTCCAATTATTATTGTGTTTTTTGCATCTTCACCTAAAAGAGAAATTGACTTGCTAACTATCACGTTTTCGCGGTAAATTCCATTCTGCACCATCACAGTGTCTCCATAAGAAGCGGCACTAACAGCCCCATTGATAGTCGAGTAATCCTGTGGAACAACCAAAGTCTTTGAAGCATGACTTGTCTGGGTATTAAACATCCAAATAGCAGAGAACAAAATTATTGCTAAGGTTAGGATTTTTAGAGTCACTCTTTTTTTCATAGTTGACACCCATTTAGTTGAAATTCCATTATGATTCACTGTGAAGATAATAACGTGCTGAAATATTACTCTCCCCAGAGAACACCTTGTTCTCCAAGCGGAACACCCTTTTTTAAGAATGTTATACTTTACTTTTGGAAAGTGGGGTCTGTCAATTTTTTGTTCATCATCTTCCAATCAGACTGGGACGGCGACATCATCCCCCAACGAAAAAACGCCGACCCGAAATGTAAAGCTTTAGGGTAGCGAACACACATATTCCTTGACCCCCCTCGCATTAAGAACTCTGTTTTCAAAATAAGTAATTCATATTTCCAATTCACAAGGCAAATATTCCTTTTAGTATAACTTTTGGGTTGGAGCACTAAAAAAATTCAGGAGCAATAATTCTTGTTTGTTCAAACACTAATAGTTGACGATAACCAGGAAATAAGAAAAACACTTTCCTTTATTCTGGAAAATGAAGGTTATTCAGTTTACACTGTAGAAAATGGTAAAAAAGCCATCGACCTCTGCAAAAAAACCCCATTTGATGTTGCTCTTATCGATGTTAATCTGCCCGACGTAAAAGGGACAGACTTACTTCACATATTGAAGGAAATTCAACCAAAAATGATTAAGATAATAATAACAGGGCAACCTTCAATTGAAAATGCTGCAATATCCGTAAATGAAAAAGCTGATGGATACATTATAAAGCCTTTTGAACCTAAAAAATTAGTTGAAATTATTGAGAAACTAATCAAAGAGAAGCAAAATGAATATTTCCATATGTTTAATGAAGTTGAAAAAGCAAAAAAGAATTCGCCCATTTTCAGATATCAAAGCCCAGAAAAATGGTAAAGGTTGCCCTTACAAGCAAAAACACTCAGGTAGCGAGTACAACCCCTAAAGACACCTCCTCGCACTAAGGAATCTGTTTTTGCACTACTAATTCTTAATTGTAAAAGAAGGAAATGTTCGCTTCTTACTAAGAAAGAAAGGTTGGAAGCGAACAACCTCAAGGGTTGCCGCCGACTAAACACATTACCTTTATCTTAGAGAACACTGGAGACTGAATCGGTGCTAGCTTTGTTGATTAGGTCGTTTATGCTGGCTGCCCATTCTAATATTTGGGCAGTCATTTTTCGTTGCATAAGACTCATCGGAGTAAGTTTGAAAGTTGCAAGGCGGTCAGCTAATACCTCTTTGACTGTAACTGTAGGTTTTAGAAAAAATTCTTCAATTCTTCCATCTCTAAATTCGATTTGGAGTTTGTCAGCGTTCTTATAGTTACCTTCCTTTAAACATGCCCGTTTCATAGTTTTGATAGGGTATGATTTACCCTGATAGATAAATTGTTCAGTTGTAAGCTTAATGCCATCTTTAGTTTGTAGGATTACAGATCCTATTTTCCATGTCTCCTTGTATTTCATTTGAAAATATAAAACTAACGTTTTATTATTGTAAGCAAACAAAGTGTAGATATTGAAAAATCTTATAACTAGAGCAATTCATTAGTAATTTAGACCCTGAAAATTACTTTGCCCTAAAGCTGGGACGGCGACAACATTCCCCAACGAATCTGGCTCATCCCAGTCTCTAAAGGGCTTTCGCTGAGATGAAGAAAAAAAAATGAACAATCGAATAGAGTTAGCCATCAAACTAACTGTGCTCTAAGACTTAAGAACACGGCGACCTGAAAATTTAGTAAATAAAATTATACTAAACATTTCGGAACCATCGAATTAATCAGTCAAGGTTTCTTTACGAAAATCCCTTTAAAGCTGCAAGTCCCTGCAGTAGTCGATGGAACTTGAAAACATTTTCTGCTTTAGTTTTCGTAAGTATTGTTTTTGTTTCAGTCATGGCTTTACCCACTTTTACTTACGGCGAGTTTTCCGTTGGTGTCAAAAAAGGTGATTGGATTGAATATAACATTAGAATGACGGGACCTCCTTTGGATCCATTACGGAATCTTACATGGTATAGAACTGAAATTTTGGAGGTTAATGGTGCATCGTTCCAAGTAAACAAGACTTCCTTGTCAGTAAATGGTATCTTCTCAAGTTCTATTTGGTCCTTTGATTTAACTGAAGGCCAAATTTATGGTTGGGTAATCATTCCTGCAAACCTTGGCATGGGAGATAAATTTTTTGATGCTTCAAAGAAAACTAATATAACTATTGAGGGAGAAGAGCAAAAAACATTGTTAGGTTCAAGTCGAACTGTAACACATGCAAGCGACCCAGGAAAAGTCTACAAGGAGTGGGATAAAAATACAGGCTTTTTCGTTTACTCTCTGGAAAACACTACAAGCTTCGTTGTTATGTTCAATGCAAATGCTACTAACATGTGGAGTCCTCAGTCTGAGGTGCAAAACTCAACAGTGTCTTATCAGATGTCTTTAGCAACTGTAATATTAGCAGTGTCAATAGTTATTTCAATAATGGTTATGGCACGAAAAAAATGCCCAAAAAAAACAATTGAAAGTAGCCCTCCTCATATCTAAGTAATCTGTTCTTTTACAAAATCTATTTTATGATTATATCTCGAGATGTCTGAAAAATATTTATATTTTCAAAATATAAAAAACTAATCAGAGGTTAACAATCTTTGACAATCCTTTCACAGAAAGGCGTAGTAGCTATATACTCAATAATAATCGGTCTCTAAGCTATTACGAAATAAGAAAATATCAAAATACTCTTAACTGGAAATACCAAAAAGCATAACAGATTTGAAAAAAACAAAAAAACTATGAAGGAAGTTCTATAGTAAATTTTGTTCCTTTACCTTCTTCACTTATGAAAGAAATGGTTCCATTCAATTTTTCAACTAAACGCTTAACTACGGCTAAACCAAGACCCTGACCTTTAGCTTTCGACGTCACCATAGGAACAAATATCTTAAGTTTAATTTCTTCAGGAATACCAATCCCGGTATCTTCAACCGAAATTGATACTTTATTACCGACTACTTTGAATCTGAGACTCAATTGTCCCCCTTCCGGCATAGCTTGAACCGCGTTGACAACTAAGTTAGTCAATGCTCTTTGGAGGAATTCAGCATCAGTCTTAACCCTTTTGATAATCTTGTTATCTATTGAAACTTTTATGTTGTCTGGAATGCTAATTGTTTTTAGAACAGTAGAAAGAAGTAGCGATAAATCTGTAACTTGAAAATTAGGGATTTAGCGGTCGGGAGTAATCCTGAAGGTCTGCAACAATTTTGTTAATATATTCAATGTTCTTTTCCATACTTACTAAACTCTCAACAACTCCGTCCTTTGTACTGCATTTGGGCATGTTAGCTAAATCGGTCTTCAATAGGTAAATATCGCTAAGAATAGCCTGAAGTGGATTACGTATATCATGTCCAATCATCCCTGCAGTCTGACCAATAGCTGACAAACGTTTGTTTAATTCTTCTTCAGTCTTATCTTCAACTATGATAATAATTCCCTTAGTTGAAGGGTAAGTTGAAATCTCAAAAACCGAGGGTTGATGAGTTTCTCTACTTACCGTATTCATCATAAAACGCGCTGGCTTATTTTTCGATAAGGCTTCAAAATAAGGAGTAACATCAACATTCATCATTTCAGGCAAAACGTTGTAAACTTTCTTCCCCAAAGCATCACTTGCTTTTACAGTTGTAACTCTTTCCGCAGCTTTGTTCCAATGTATAACATTGAATTCCCAATCTGTTGCAATAAAAGCTTCTCCAAAACTCTCATACAACTCCTTATAGTCTTGTTCATTTTCCGAAATTTTCTTTGTCCGCTCATCGAGAAGCTTTTCTAAGGTAGTTGCATATTCCTCAAGTTTTTCTTGCATACGTTTACGTTCTGTAATATCTTCAAATATTACCAGAGCACCAACGATCTCGTCACCATTTTTCTTTATGGGAATTGCTGTATCGGTTATAATTATCCTTTTTAGATTTGGCTGTTCAATTATCAAATCTTGATTGCGAACCGTTTCACCATCAATCAAGGCACGACTAGCGGATAGCTCTTGGATAGGAAAAACTTCTCCATTAAGCTTGAGAAACTTGAAGGGTCCTGGTGCATGTAAACCAATTGGATTAACCCCATAGAGATCCACTGCCACCTTATTTGCAAAGACAACTCTACCACTTGACTTTTCAATAATAGTCATTCCGACAGGCAGATTATAAATAATAACTTCAAAAGGCAACCCAGCAATTTCAAAATTATTTGAGTTACTCATTTTAATCATCCTAAAAAATTGCTTATTCCTACAAAAGAAATAGAGAACACTACTTATAAAACTAAACTATTCAAAGCAATACTAAATTGCTCTGGACCTTGAAATAATACCTGAAACGTTCTTTAATTATAATCATTTTTGTTTCTAAAATAAAGTATTCTTCTTTAAAAATAAAAAAAATAATAAAGGATTTAGTTTGTCTTTAAATATGTTGGTGGGGGTGGAGTAGTAGGGGCTGCCGTTGCTGGTTCTTGAGTTTTAAGTGTGAAGAATGCAATTGCCAGTATTAACGCAGACACCCACATAAGAATTAACCCAATTCCCGGAATTACGGCGCCTATTAGAAGTATCAGTCCAGCAGTCCCGAATAAGCCTACATTAGATTTATTTGAAACTTGTTTTAATGAGCGATATATGAAGAACGAGGCGATTATGGCTAAAACCCAAGCAATTACCAAAACAACAAGTAACCCTCCTAGAAGTGGAAAGATGCCTGTTGGGTCAATGTTGGTTGTGTTTGGGGTCATGCCCTGAAGTGTTGACCAATCACCATTCCAGCCTGGATAAAGTTGGGTTATTAAATCCTTAAGGTTTGACAGAACTACTGCAAACGTAAGTACACCTATGATAATGGCTCCTACAACTGCAACTGCTACACCATAAATGGCATTTCTAAATATGCTTCTTTCCCCGTAAATGGTAGAAAGATTATGCAATGCAACCAAAAGTAGTATTACGCCTATAATTTCGACTATGCCTAAATAATTAATTGTTGGAAAAACTACCTACGAACATTAGTATTGCGCCGATGCCGCCTAATATTTTGCTTGATTCTAAAGTCATTTTATTTCCTCAATTTCTGTCATTGTTATTAGGATAAAAGCTTTTTTGTTCATTCACAAAAGCGTTACATCTCGTCCATAAAATGGCTAAAATATTGAGATTTCTAATTAGTTGGTTATTTGCTACTTTCAAGTTGCCCTCGAAGAATACTGTAGTAAGTTTGAAGATACATTTTGCCATTTTCAGTTATAGCATACACTTTTCTGGCGCGACCGTCTTTTTGCTGTTTACTGCTCTCAACAAAACCTTTCTCTTCAAGACTATTTAGCGTTGGGTAGAGAGCGCCATGCCGAAGTTTTACGTTGAAATCCGCTTCGACTTGCTTTTTGATTTTGTATCCCCATGTCGGCTGGGCGTGTATAATTCGTAAAAGTTGAATGCCTAATAAGTTTCTGATTATGTGTTGTACAATTTCTTTCTTGTAGGTTTCTGACATGTATTTTCCTTGTTTTCGGGTGTCTGTTTATGGTTTGATGTTTAAATTTATTTAGGTTATTATTAGTTTCCAAGCTTATTCTGTGCAGTAATATGTCTTGGTATGCTTATGTTATGTATTAGGATTTATATCGAGGTTTACAGTAACTAAGTAATCAAGATATGTCCGAATAAGGACATATTGTATACACGTATAACAGAAAAACTGTTCTACAAAAATACAAGTCGAGGAGAAAGAAATGTTCACAGGAAATTCACAAAAAGAAGTTGCAGCCAAACTAATGAAAGGTCTACTAGATCTAATAATCCTACAATTACTAAACAACAAACCCATGCATGGATACGAAGTAATAACCAAAATCCGAAAAAACTTCGGCGTATATTTCGGACCAAGCACCATATACCCACTTCTGGGCACCCTTGAAAAAAAGGGCTTCATAGACAGCAACTGGAATACAGATTTTGAACGACCAGAAAAGTCTACAACCTAACAACAAACGGACAAAACATGTTAAACTACACAGAAGACTCACTGAACATAATCCGCAACAAAATAACAAGCAACACTCAAGAGATAACATCAACCAACAATGGGCACGATTACCACAAAAAACAGAAACAAATTAGCATTACAAGTACCATAAACTGACAAGTCTCTTAGAGCTTGCCAGCAAATTTACTTTGTAATTGATTTTTCAAACATCCGGTCTTTTCCATAGGAAGAATAAAACCTCTTTTAAATACCTCTAAGCCCAATTGCTATGTGAACGCTCAGGGTGAAAGGTTGACGCAAGCAAACCAACGAAGCCTACGAGATGACTCGCCAAACTCTATAGAGTTCTGCAAACACATTGCCGGTACTTCAAAAATCGCTGCAATAGCCCTAGTAGACAACTACTCAATGAAAACATCAAACCAAAGAATAATTCAGGAAGTAATGCTCGTTATACACGATTTCCAACCCAGACTAATGAGTTACTAAAAACAGTCAACAACAAGACAATTTTTGTTTTCGCAGTGGATCAATGGATTTTTGAAAGAGATATAGATAGAGGATTTTTGGGTGAAGCAATTGCAAGTAAACTTGTCTTTCCCTCACTTACCACTATTAGGAAAAGATTACCTGCGTGAAAAAGAAGTTTCCTTAAAGAAACGTTTGATTCTTGAGCTGCTTGAGAATCTAGTTGTAAATTTTCCCGAGCTTGTAAAACTTATTCAGATTAAGCCTCAATACTTCATGTATGAGGTGTTTTCTAATCGTATTCGAGTTTTTCCCTTAAAGGCTTACGACGTTGCTAACTTGACAAGTAACCTTCAACAAAACGAAGAAAACGAATTAGCCAGTTACAACGAAGCTCTAAAACAACTTGAGATAGAAGAAATAATCAGCAACCAAAATGGTTACTTATGCAATCACAAAAAAATTTATTTCTAAATGTCAAGATCCACGACTCAAAATAATTAACTTATCAAAAAATATGCCGCGAACGCTCTTCACGGCCATTTTCGGTGTTCTACCCCAATTAATGAACATTGTATCACAAAACACAGAAGTCTTTCTAAGAACCCAAAAGATCAACTGGTTAAAGCCCACCAACCCAACATTCCAATTCATTGACCCACAAAAATACATTTTCTTTCCAACTTCAGAAGGATTGGTTTCACTTTCCGATAGAATTGACATCAAAGGATTTGCAAAGAAAATGTTACTCAAAGAAGAGAACGTTAACATAGAAGTAGAACCCATCGGCGGAATGTTAAATGACGTTTACTTAATTAAAACACATAGTCACACAAGGAGAAACCAAATTTTTGGCTAAACGCTTTAAAGATTGGTCGGGCTTGAAATGGTTCCCCTTAACATTGTGGTCTTTTGGAGCCAGATCTTTTTCAGTAGCTGGTCAAGCACGTCTAGCCAGAGAATATGCAATCAACGAATTTCTGCACAATGAAGGTATTAATGTTCCCAAGATTTTGCACGTTAGCAACGCTGAACGTATTAGTCTTCATGGAATATATAGAAGGCGAAAATCTATCCGAAGCCATCAAACGAATAGCAACATCGACTGACCCCTCGACAATCCAAACCGTCCTCAATACCGTTGGCAAAGTGGGCGAGGTATTTGCAAAAGTTCACTCATACAACGTCGCTTTAGGAGACACAAAACCTGATAATGTTCTCGTAAAACCCGATGGCACTATTTTCCTAATAGATTTTGAACAAGCAACTAAAGAAGGAGACAAAGCATGGGATGTAGCAGTCTTTCTCTACTACACTGGACACTATCTTGAACCATATTATACCAATAGTAAGGCAGAAGCAGTAGCCAAAGCTTTCGTTGAAGGATATTTGAATGGAGGAGGAAATCTGATGAATGTAAGGAAAGCTGGAGAACCCAAATACACTAGGGTTTTCAGTATCTTCACAATACCCCCAGCCATCCGCGCTAATTTCTGATGTCTGCAAAAAAACTGAATTCAAAGAAAAAAAGAACATAGTTGACAACCGCAATTAAATCCTTCTGACTTGTTGTAGAAATAGAAGGCAAGATTTAATATTTCAACTTCAAGTAAAAGTTATTTACTTAAAAACCAAACTATATGTGTGGTTTTAATGAGCCAATTTTACTATAAAGGATTATACAAAGTTAAGGTTGTTACAGAAAGTGAAGGATACTGGATTGTTGAAGCATTGGAAGATTTTAAAGATTGCATTGAAGGAGAAAAAGTCCCCGTCAAAACGGGTGAAAGACGTATTGTACAACCTAATGATTTAGTTAAGAAAGATGAAATGCCGCCAATGGTCAATGAACATGCATATGAATTAGAATTGGAAAAAGAAGCTAAAGCAAATGGTAAAGGAATATGAAAAAGAAAAAACCAAAAAGTAATTTTTTGCAATAAGAGAACTTAAATCTCAGTAATTTTGCCAATTGGAAAATAAAACAAAGAAAAAAGTGTGTTTGTTAGTAGTTTTCCACCCGAAACTTCAAAGTATGATTTGGGATGCTGACAAGTTGGGCACATATCGGGTGCATTTGATCCTTCGATGACTAAGCCGCAGTTTCTGCATTTCCATTTCACCGGTGCGTCTTTTTTAAATACTTTGCCTTGTTGAAGACTTTCAAGTAATTTGTTGTACCTGCGCTCGTGGTAGACTTCAACGTTTGCAATCATTCGGAATGTTCGAGCAACTTCTGGAAAACCCTCTTTCTCCGCGATATCTCCAAAATTCGGGTAGAGTGTTCCCCACTCAAACTTTTCTCCTTCAGCTGCAGCTTTAAGATGATCAGCAGTTGACGCGATTAAGCCTGCTGGATACGAAGCTTTTATTTCAACCATTCCGCCTTTGAGATGCTTAAGGAATAGTTCGGCATGCTCTTTCTCGTTGCCTGCTGTTTCTTCAAAAATCGCTCCAATTTGTTCATACCCGGCTTTTTTTGCGACACTAGCAAAGAATGTGTATCTATTGCGCGCTTGGGATTCTCCTGCAAACGCTGCTAAAAGATTCTTTTCGGTTTGACTTCCAACAAAATCCATTTTCTAAACTCCTGCATTGATTATCTGTTTCGAAAAATAAAAGTGTTCCCTGACAATTTTTCTTTGATGTATCAATCCTTTTATCTTTCTGACGTAATTATTGTGTTGCCGAATGATGAGAAGGCATTAGCTTGACATTAATTTGGATGAAAGCTCAGAGTTACCCAGACGGCAACGTCTTGGGAAATCCTATATTATCGAAGAAGTATAGGTTTCCCAGGCGAAAAAAGAACGATCAACAAAAAGAAAATAGATACTTTATTTTTTAAAAAATTCAATTAACACTGGAGCAATAACTTCAGAAGCAACAGCATGCGTTTGTCCTTCCAACATGTGAAGCTCCGCATGACACTTGAATTTTATTATGCCGAATTGTCGCGCCAAGTAGCCAAAAGATTTAACACTGATCTACAAAATTCTGGCAAGTCACTAGGAGAACGAGAAGTCACAATGTTTCCATCAACAACAGAAGCTTCGTCAACAACTCTTGCTCCTGAATTTTTCAAATCCGTTCTAACAGAAGGCCAACTTGTAACCAGTTTCCCTTTAACAATATCAGCCTCAATGAGCATCTGCGGTCCATGACAAATTGCAGCAATAACTTTTCCTTTGCCATTTGCCGACTTTATTATATCTACCATATCTTGATGAATTCTCATTTTGTCTGGCGCTTGTCCACCAGGAATAATAACCGCATCGTAAAGATCCAACTCAATTTCATTGGGCGAAAATTCCGAGATGAATGTTCCTCCGCGTTTTCCAATATATTCCTTTTTTGCTTTTGGTGCAACAATATCCATTTTGTAACCTGCTTCCTGAAAACGATAATAAGGATAAATGAACTCAGAATCTTCAACACCATTTTCCAGCAAAATTAACATTTTTTTCATTTAATCCACCAGAATACAAAAAAATTGTTGCTTTCGATGATATAAGGAGTTGTTGGTTCTGATTCGGGTCACAAACTAAATTAATTAGACTATAGACGGCCAAGACTCAGTCACTTGAATACAATCTTCTAAAATGTAGTTGCATCGTGAAGTCACATATCTTTTAATGGCATGATAAAGCAGATGTTAAACTTATGATTTCTGAGTCCGACGTCATTAATATCGCTAAAAGAGGACTAAAAACAGAGCTTACAGTAGCATTCATTTATCTAAAGCTTGCCGAAAAGTTCCGTAAAGATGATATTTCAAAAAAGTTACTAGAGTTTTCTGAGGTAGAGAAAGGGCACTCTGCTTTTTGGAGAAATTTCTTACTTGATAGAAAAATCGACCCTAACAATGTAAAGGTAAGTCAATTTCAGGTTTCTTTTCTTGCTTTCATTTACGGTTTACTCGGATTAGGATTAACCTTGAAGCTTTTAGAGTCTGGGGAACGCAGAGTCATTGAGATTTTTCTGAAAGTATCTAAGTCTGATTTGCTTTCTCCAACTGAAAAAAAGAACGTTAAGATTTTCTTGTTGGATGAACTGGCACATGAACAAGAATTTGTTGAGTACTCTGGCAAATACAAGGTTTTCATAAATAAAATAGGACCCATTTTCTCTCAGACAAGTGATGGTTTAGTTATTGTGCTTTCTACAGCCATTGGTCTTTCAGGAGTCTATGCAAATTCTATTTTTATCGGCGTAGCAGGTCTAATAGTTGGGGTTGCTGCAACCTTGAGTACAGTTGTAGGTTCCTACTTTTTCACAAGAACCGAAAAACGGCTCAAAGAAGACATTCTTAAACGCATAAAGTTGACTTGCGAGTGCGCACCCGAAGCTTATCAAAAAAGAATTGAAAAGTACATGAAGAACAAGAATTACGATCCAGAAATTGCTAAGTCAATTGCACTTGAAGCTCTTAAAAAAAACATGCTTGATCGAATAATTGCTGAGGAAGAATATGGAATTGGAGAGAAAACTTTGGGTGACCCATTCATAAATGCACTTCAATACGGTTTGTTCAAAACTATTGGAACAATCTTACCTTTATTGCCGTTTCTACTTGGTTATTCGATAGATTTTTCGATTTTAGCTTCGGTGATAATCACTGTAATTTTGCTTTCGATAATAGGTTCATTGGCTGCAGTTGTAGCTCAAATTGACGTAAAAAAGAAAGTAATAGAGTTAATTATAGCAGGCTTATTCTTGTCTGGATTGACTTTTCTTCTCGGAAAGCTAACATCAATATTGATCAGCATGCTTCAAGTTGCGTAGGTAGACAATTTGATCTAAAAAGGGAGGACCTCTCACTTAGTGAGTGCTATAATTTTTCTGGAAACGTTAACACCTATTCAGATTCTCAAATATGGTGTCAAGCATTATACTTCAATGCTCGTTCGCCTATTCATAACAGCTCCCGAACCAATCTCAGGAAACTTTTCACCAAGCCTCTTCTCAGCAGCTACCTCTGCTTCTTCTAGAATTGCCATTGCATCTGCACTTGCCATTATATTATTCTCTGGAATATCATTTCCTTGGTTAGTCGTAGTAACTATGTCTGAGAGTAGATTTCCGATGTTTCCAAGTTCTTGACTTGCTTCTGGAAGAACACTGCACATTTCTGAGCGAATGCTGTTTAACATGCTTTTTGCAGGACTCAAAACTGAAACTACGTCACCCATTTCTGAAACTGTACTAAGCCTCATTGAAACGCTCTGCAGAGCAAGAGAAGCGTGGGACAACATTTTTTCAACTTTACGTATTTCCCCAAGTTCTGTGGCAAGAATATTCGCTCTTGCAGTATCTCTTTCAGTCATTGCCTTAACAACACGTTGAAAGATATCTCCATCACGTACCTCAAAACGTTTTACTGCCCTATCCAAAGATTGAGTCTGAAAATCTAAACGTTGAATTACCGCGCCTATTTGCTCTTTCAAATCTTGCTGAGGCTTGGCAACATTCTTAATTTTTGATGCAATAGATGGCTCACTCTCTTTTTTTGTCCATCGATCTATGAAATGATTAACCAAAATAATTTCTCCTAAGTTATCTCTGACTTCACTGAGTAAGCAACGGTATAAAAAATTGTTTTAACTTATAAGCTAAAACGCAGAGTTTAAAAGCTTCCAATTTTAACTTTCGTACTAAATTTTTTCTAAACCAAAATTCCTTTCTCCATCCCGACAACTCTAACTGCAAGGAGACAGCTAAAATTTGATTTATATGCCCACTTAAAAAATTCAATAAAAACGTGACTCTTTGAACGTGATTTTCGTTTTTAAAGAACTATAATAATGAATATCAAATTCCGCCAAAGGAAAAGTGTCAAGAATAAGAAACAGTAAACAAGTACCGTACCAAATTTAGGTAATCGCCATAAAGCCAACATACTAATCGATAGTAATTCTTAAAAGGGGTATGGACTAATCATTAAGCCTATTTAAGAGGAAAACAAGGTTGGCATCAGCAGTATTGGGCAGAAAAATCGTTCTAACCGCATCATACTACAGAAATGAGCGATTTTTTCAATAATCCATTCATAGCATTCGTGGGAGGCTTTGGCAAAGGTCCTCTTCCATTATCATACGTCAGAAAAACACTTTATCCACATTGTGGACGCAAACCTGACGGACAAGCCAACTACGCTCCATACGGACTACGAAAAGTTGAAGCTATCCTTCTAGAAGGCGGCTTTTCACCGCAAGATATCGCAGTAGTTCACCCTGACGATTTACAAAACTTCATAGGCCCACAAACAAAAGTTGTTGGCATTTCCTCCATGGACCCAACAGGTATGGGCTACGTAAGCAAAACATACTCCTCAATCGTAGGAGGCGGCGAACCACTAAACGCCATCGAATTTAAGAAACTTATCATGCACCCTAGCATCAGAAAATATAAGCCAAAAATAATTGTAGGGGGCTTTGGTTCATGGCAGCTTGAACGCAAACATGTTTCTGACAATTACGGCGTAAATTGTGTTCTTATCGGTGGAAGACCAAAACCAATATTGGAAATCTTCAAAAAAGCTGTAAATGGAGAACCAATTCCACGTATAGCTAAAGCTGATGAATCCCTAAGCAACTGGAACTACAATCAAGAAATGCCTCTGAACAAGAATGTAGCAGTCCACGGCGCAGTTGAAATTTCCAAAGGATGCGGACGCAATTGCCAATTCTGTACACCAACCATGCAAAATAAAGTCGATGTACCTATAGAAAAAATCATGCAAGAAGTGGCTCTAAGTACCTCCCAAGGCAGTGACCACATAACTCTAATCACAGAAGATCTTTTCCTTTATGGCACAACTGACAAAACATTCATTCCTAACCGAGAAGCTGTTGTTAAACTAGTTAAGAGCGTGGCTGATTACCCTGGTGTAAAAAGCATCCAAGCGTCACACATGTCGTTGGCTCCTATTTGGCATGATCCGTTAATGATTAAACAACTATCAGAAATTCTCATTGAGAAAAGCTGGTATTCTTTCGGTAAAAAACCAATTATTACAGCTGAAACAGGCGTCGAAACTGGAAGTCCACGTCTCATGAAGAAGTACATGGCAGGAAAGATGTTGCCATTTAAACCAGAACAATGGCAAGAAGTCGTCACCAACGCTTTCGGTATCTTAAACGATAATGACTGGTATCCTCTGGCAACACTGATTATTGGGTTACCAGATGAGAAAGAAGAAGACATGCTTCAAACACTGGAATTAATGGATAAACTCAAAGATTTCAACGCATTCTACGTCCCGCTTTTCTTTGTACCACTCGAAAACTGCGTCTTGATGAACAAAAAAGGCGCCGAAATGGATTCACTATCCAAAGCAAGATGGGACTTTTTCATTAAATGCTGGGAATACAATGTTAAAATCTGGAAACCAACCTTCCTAGAAAACCGCCTCGCCAACCCACTAATCTACAAGACATTTGACCAAGTCCTCATCCCATACTTCGGCAAAATACTTGGAGCTTACTATGGCTTAACACGCGGCGAAAAGAGCGAACAACTAAAACAAGCCGTCTGGTCACTAAGCATGCCATTGCCTGAATCAAAACAACGAAAAATGAAAAATAGAGCTTAGGCAGATTCTTCTTCTGCCACTTCTTCAACATTTTCATCTTGAGATTCTACTAGATCTTTCAGCAAATCGTTTTGCTGAAGCTCATTCCTGACTACGGTTTCTTCCTTGTATTGACACCTGGGGAGTTTCTTGAACTGGAGGCATAATGATTTTTCTTGCATGAGTAATATAACCAGTGTGTCCAGTCATCATAGTATTTGGTCGCGTTTTTCCACGTTCTACCTGCATTGTACGCATCAAACATTCAATTGTTTCAATGAACACGAATCCATTTTCGCGAAGTGCCTCAGTGGTTTTTACTACTTGATCGATTGTTGGACTAAATGAAACAAGAACACCTGACGGTTTAAGAGCTGTGAAGGCATGCGGAACAACTAACCAAGGAACTGCAAGATCCAAGATTACGGCATCAACATCGCGCTCTTCATAGCCTAATGTGACATCGCCGCTTTTCATTTCAACATGGCTTATCAGTTTTGCTCGTTCCAAGTTTTTGGCAGCGTTTTTTTGAAATTCACTGCGAAGTTCGTAAGTGTACACTTTACCTGTTGATCCAACGTAATGTGCCAAAGCTGTTGTTAGTGAACCGGTTCCAGTTCCGGATTCAATAACTCGGCTTCCTGGTCCAATGCCGCTAAACATAACAATTAATGCAGCATCTTTGGGGTAAATGATTTGTGTGTTGCGGCTGGACTTCATGATATAATCGGTTAAGCTAGGTTTGAGGGTAGTGAAGTAGATACCCATACTGCTTTTGATGGGTTCGCCATATTCTTTACCGATGACCTCGTCAAGTTTCAGGTATCCTTTGTGCGTGTGAAAAGTCTGTCCTGCTTGCATCTTAATCATGTATGTTCTGCGTGCGTCTAAGTAAATTAGAACGTAGTCGCCATCGGATATTTTTTGGTTAGCCAACACCTTTTGCCTCTTTTGGAATTGAAACGGGGTTGTATCATTTAAGCTTTGAATTCCAACTCTTGAAGCAGGTTAACCAATTATCTACATCGTTAACCTAAACGACATATCGACTTGTTTTCTCAAAATCATGAACAATTTGCATAACACGCTTTGGCGCGTTATATGGTCCAAGCGGAATATCTTTAAGCAAAACCCAAGGAGACTTACAAGCAATTACCGTGGCAATATATGTTTCACCGAAACTTTTCTTTGCAACTTCCACAACTTGCCGCCTGACGCCAGTTTCAGATAAATCGCCAAGTGCATGAAGGTATTCGTGGAGCAAAAGATTGTAAATTAATGCGTTGACTGTGGGTTTATCGCTCATAGATGCCTCTACAATTTCCACTAGTGCGCGGTTTAAAACTATATTGTTAGTTCCAACTGGATAGTAGGCGCCAAGTTGAAGAGGTAAATCATCTAAAAACAACATCATGCTATCTCTACGTTTGCCTAAAGTAAATTCTGCGGTTTCCTTCACGATTTTCCAGACTTCAGCGTAGTTTTTTGCTTTATCTAAAGTTGCACAGAACTGTTGGTTGGGTTTAGAATCGTTGTTACCCAAAGCTGTCGCCTTAAAATGAAAGAAATGAAAGAAGGCTTTAAGCATTGCACTTAATGCGAGCAATAAACAAAAAATTGATAAACAACAACTGCTTCTCTCATAGCGTTATAGGTGAAAATTAAATGGCAAGTAATGTCGTCGTAAAAGACATCATGCAAAAAGACGTTAAAGTCGTAAACAACAACACAGTAATGCAAGAAGTAGTTGCAATAATGAACAAATTCGACAAAGACGCAATCCTAGTCGTCCAAAGCGGCAAACCAACCGGCATCATTACAGTAAAAGACGTCCTAATCAGAGCAGTTGAAGCTAACGTCCCACTAAAAACAGTCATCGCAAGAATGGTCTACACAAACCCACTCGTAGTCATTGACGAAAACGCAACCGTTGAAGAAGCAGCAAAACTAATGAAACACTGGAACATCAAACACTTACCAGTTGTCGACAAACAAGGCGCCCTAGTAGGCTTACTAGATGATAGAGCCATAGTCTACGCGGTTCCAAAATTGATGTCGATAATGGAAGAATTCTGTCGCCGAAAATAACGCAGTAAGCACACAAATTTTTTTTCTTCCCATTAATCTTTTTAAAAAAATTCAATTAATTAAAAATTAATTACAAAAATCATACAGAACTTAATAAAAAAAGAAAAATTATTGCTTGGCTTCTTTTGCCCAAGCTTCTTTTGCCACCTTTGCGATGACATCAGTGTTTGTTTGATCATTCAAATCTGTCAAAACATTTTTGATTTCATTTCGGACAAGCAATGCAATTTCGTTGACACGCAATGGCTCAGGTCTTGTTGATTGATAGATACGCAGAGCACGCAGAACAAATCGAACAATTATGTTGTTAAGCTCTTCTTGTAATACAGTAAGTTCATCCTTGCTTTCAGTCATTTTCTTGCTATATGCATTTGAATCTCTTTTTCCAGTAGGTTCCATTTTTAATCGTTCCTTTAAGGTCAAGTATCAACTGAGCATTATAGCCTTTTCTAGTTAACCATTTCTCTTTAACAAATGGGCGTTTTTGGTTTGCCAAGCTTCTTATTTACACAAGCTTGAATGAACCCTGCATATTCCGGTGAAGGTCTTCCTGGGCGACTCTTGAATTCTCCATGGAACTGTGAGGCAAAATAGAAATATTTATCGGGTAACTCTAAAGTCTCCATTCTTTTGCCATCAGTACTCTTCCCTGTAAAGCACAAACCATTATTTTTCAACACTTGGATATAGTCAAGGTTAACTTCAAAGCGGTGTCGATGGCGCTCATGGATTTCTTCTTGCCCAAACATGCTACTAGCTAACGTATTTTTTTGTAAAACTATTTTATGAGCACCTAAACGCATAGTTGCACCTTTAATCTCTATTCCACGTTGCTCAGGCATTAAGTCAATAACTGGGTAAGGCGTATCAGGATTGATTTCTGTGCTGTTAGCATCTTTCAACCCGCAAACGTTTCGAGCAAATTCGATAACAGCCAACTGAAAGCCATAACAAATACCAAGAAAAGGAATATCGTTCTCTCGTGCATAACTAGCAGCCGCTATCTTTCCTTCTGTACCTCTTGGACCAAATCCGTAAGGAACGAAAACTCCATCAAAATTCGACAAGTCTTTAACACATTGGGGTTCACGTTCGAATTTTTCTGCTTCTAAATAAGAAATACAGACTTTTGTTTTGCACGCTGCCCCTCCATGACGTAGAGCTTCAGTCATGCTAACGTAACTGTCTGATAATCCAGCATACTTACCAACCAATGCGATCTTTACTTCATGTTCAGGATTAATCATACCGTCGACAAAAACTTGCCACTGCCCAAAATCTTTACCGTCACATTTTAAGCCTAAACGCTGGCAAATAAAGTCGCCCATACCCTGTTTATCAAGAATTAGAGGAACTTGATATACTGTTTCAGCGTTGTAGGAACAGAAGACTGCACTCTCAGGAATCGTGCCGAATAAAGCTATTTTTCTTAGTGCTTCAGCGTCAATCATTGTGGGGCTTCTGGCAACAATTGTGTCTGGTTGGATACCGATTCGCCTCAATTCATTTACACTGTGCTGGAGAGGCTTAGTCTTCATTTCACCGGTAACGTCTAAGACGGGCACCAAAGCAACATGAACATAAAAAGTATTTTCATAACCTTCTTCAACACGCATTTGACGAATCGCTTCTAGAAACGGCAAGCCCTCAATGTCGCCAACTGTCCCTCCAACTTCTGTTAAGACTATGTCAGCATTAACCATTTTAGCAGCGTTTCTAATGCGATTTTTTATTTCGTTAGTCACATGAGGAACAATTTGGACGCAACGCCCTAAGAAATCTCCATGCCGTTCTTTCTCAATAACGGATCTGATAAATTGTTCCTGTGGTTAAGTTGTTTTCTTGTTTTAGGCTTAAATCCAAGAATCGTTCATACCAGCCTAAATCCAAGTCAGTTTCGCCACCGTCATCAGTAACGAAGACTTCGCCATGCATATACGGGTTCATTGTTCCCGCGTCAATGTTAACGTAAGGATCTATTTTTACAACTGTAGGCTTTAATCCTCTTGCTTGAAGCATTTTTCCAATAGAGGAAGTTAAGATACCTTTGCCAACGGAACTCAGCACACCGCCTGTTACGAAAATGAACTTAACCATGCATTTCCCAGCAATATCTTACATCTTTCATGCCGAATTAATATAACTCTTTTGTGTACCAAACTGTAAAATCGTGCAATTTGAAGTTTGTATTCTGTACATCCGAATAATTAAGATGGTGTAGTTTGGTTACGTCTGCGGTTGCGCCGTAAACCTAGCACAAGAATCCATACGCCAACAATAATCATTACAATCGGCCAGAAATAATTCCAGAAAGCCGTAAAACCAGCAAAGGCTGCTAACCCAATTAGGATAATGAATAATCCTGCTATGAGAAGCCCAATACCCCCTCCTCTATGTGAGTAACCATAATTCTCTTGGTAATATCTTCGTCTTTCGTACCTTGAATAAGGTCTACTTTCAGGTCCAGCGAGAGGAGCCCCACAGTTAGAACAATTTATTGCAGTATCCGGATTGAGGGTTCCACATCTTGTACAATAAACCAAACTTTATGTCTCCTCAAATAACTTCATAGGCGCATTAAGCTCATATGATTTTTGGTTTCAGAGACAAAAAAGGGATTTTACGCATAAGATATTAATCACAAGTGTTGTACTAAGTACTTGGAGATTCTAAATGCCACAAGCCTTTGTATTAATAAACGTCGAATCAGGAGCAGAAGAAGATATTGTCAAAGAACTCAAAACCATTGAGGGCGTAGAGGAAGCATACTTTTCATACGGCGTTTACGACATAATTGCTAAGGTTAAAGCTGACTCAATGGAGAAACTCAAAGAAATGGTAACACGCAGAATAAGATCACTCAGCAGAGTACGATCAACTTTAACATTAATAATGATGGAAGAATAAGCCGCCCTTAATGAAATCTGCCGTTTTTTTCTTTTTTAATCAGTTCTATGTCACCTATAAGAATTAACATCTTGCGGGTGTCAAAGAGGGCGATTGGATTGAGCATGCACCTGAAGATACAGAATAAAATTTTTTTATCAGAGAAGAAGATTGGTATGGGTAGAAGAAGTGCAAATTTTTCACTCTTCTTCTTCTCACAAATACTTATTTTTTAACACAGCTTGACTATTGATTAACACTTAATAGTTAAACCGCAAATCTAACAAGACTTGAAGCCCCAATGACCCAATAAAAAAACCATTCCGCATAAACATTATTCTTCTTAGTTTTAATTTTGGGGCTAATAGCCTTCGTTTTATACATTTACTTCTTTGTTAACCCAACACAAGTCATCAGTATACTCTCCAAAACAAACCTCACCATATACGCGGGAGCATTCATAGCTTACTGCTATACACAATCTGTTCTTCACTCGTTTGGCAACGACTACTCAACAATTTATCAGTAAAAATCACCAAACGAAAAGCCTTCCTTTACACTTGGGTAGGATTATTCTTTGAAGCAACAGTTCCCCAATTAGGCTGGTCTGGCGAAGTTTCAAAAACTTATCTATTAGCTAAAGACTCAAAAACTCAAGCTGGAAAAATCGGGGCTTCTGTAGTAGGACAAAAAATCTTTACAATGACACTAACAATTGTGGCTTTAAGCCTTGGATTGGCCCTTGTGCTCTTGAAATATTCGCTACCAATTGTTGCAACTTTGCTAATTAGCTTGGTTCTAGCCCTTTCGATTCTTACTTTAGGAGTAATTTACTATGTTAGTTTCAAACCAACAACAACCAAAACCCTCATCAAATGGGTAATAAAGATAGCTTTACTTTTTCGTCATAGCTGGAATCCCCAAAACTTCAAAACAAAAGCTGAAGAATTACTTGACAACTTCCACGTAAGCATTGAACAGTTAAAAAGAAAACCCAAAGAACTGGTTGAACCAATCATCCTTGCCGTGTTGGGTTTTATTTTTGAAGTATCAGTTGTTTTTCTAACATTCATCGCACTGGGGCAGCCCATACCCGTCGATATAGTGCTTATTGTTTTTACTCTAACTGGAACACTCCAAACCGTTGGTGTAACAATATTTGGTTTCCCCGAACTAATTATGACATTAACATTCACTGCACTATACATTGACCCAGCAGTAGCAGTCTCAGTTGCATTACTAACAAGAGTAGTAAATCTGTGGTTCCGACTAATTGTATCCTATTTTGCCCTCCAATGGGCAGGAATAAAAATAATTAGACAAACAGGAAAAAATCAATAGGAAACATTTTAATTCAAATGGTTCCAATATAGGAAATATTTATATTAATTCCAGTGGACACTGAGCTTAAGGACCATAAAAGATGCCAAATAAAATAAAATACGGCTTAAATCAAATTTCGATTCAACTCTGGATAGACCAGAACGAAACAGTCCAAAACTACCTTCAACGCTTAAACTCTAACAAACTTCAAGCTGGGCAGAATATCTACCTCTACTGTCAATGGGTAGCTAAAACTACAAAAGGAGAATTCAAGACCCCTCAGCAAATCTTAGACTTAAAAAACACTCAAAACTCAGATGCAGAAAAACTACTGGATAAATTCATGATATCCCCCATTAAAATAACTAACATTCCTGATAGCCGAAAATGGCTTATCATAAATTCTGTCAAAGCTTTCTACCGAACTAATTATCATCAGCTTCAAGCAGAAGCTGGAAAATTCGAATATACAACTAAGAGATCTCAAAGTGTAGCTTCCAAAGAAACTTGTCTTAAGCTCTTCCGAAAATGTACACATCCAAGAGACCAAGCGTTAATTATGTTCGCTACCTGCACTGCTATAGCTCTCGAATCCTTATCAGAATTATGTTGGAACCATTTTGAAGAAGATTGGGAAAAACAAAATATTCCTTGTCTAAAGCTGCCTTCAGAGATTCTCAAAGGACATGGAAAAGGAAAATATAAAGGCGTTCAGCAAATTACGTTTCTAACTCCAGAAGCTAAAGCTGTTCTTCTCGATTACCGTTCCTGGTATGCGAAAAGTTTCAACCATACCTGGCAACCAACAGATCACATATTCCTAAACGTCAAAAGATTCATACATAAACCGTTAAAGAGAAGACAGATTCCTCGCCTCATGAGTCATATATCTTCTCAAGCCGGCGTAAAATATAGAATACACGATGGCCGATCTAGACTTCAAACAGCCTTAGAAAACGTAGGCGTCTCAGTTAACTGGGTCCGAAAAGCAAAAGGCAGAAAAGTTAAAGCCGAAGAATCGCCCTACAGCAAACCAGCCGTTGAACAACTCAGAAAAAAATACCGCGAAGCCCTCCCAGACCTCGAGTTCCTAACAACGACACATCAAGCGCCTCAAACTCCACAACAAGACTTTCTAAACAAGTTCGCTGATATACTTCAAAAACGCCCAGATATCTCAAACAAATTCGAAGAATTCCTACTTAACCTCTAGGTTAAGCTTAATTTTTTTTAAAGATTTTGAAGCTTCCCTCCACGGGAGCTTATTAATTTTTTTTAAACTTGTCCAACTCCAGAATAGCTGACATTCGATTTAGACCAGAAGGACTATTCTTCGAACTAGACAAGAGGAGAAGTGCGGTCACATAGAATTTGCTTTATATTACCGTCCAGAGTGATTTTGGCAACTTTTAAAAGCCCTCAAACATATGGTTGCCACAGTGGATAACGCTTGGTCGATGCTATCTCAATCGCACTCATTATAGCCTCAATGATAATTTTCATCGGTTTTTTAGCCAACTTTCTGTTTAAAAAAACTGGTTTTCCTGACATACTTATCCTAATCTTTTTAGGCGTTCTCTTTGGACCCATATTCGGCGCTTTTGACCCAACATCCGTGAAGACCTTTGCACCCTACATTGCTGCGTTGGCTTTAGCATACATCGTATTTGATGGTGGAATGGGTTTAAACATCAAATGTGCCCTCATTAATAGCCCTAAAGCTGTGTTATTGGCGATTTTAGGTTTTATCTTCAGCACTGTTGGCGTAGCAGCATTCATGATGTTTGTGTTCAATATGTCCGCACTTTATGGGTTGCTATTCGGGGTGATATTTGGTGGAAGCAGCTCAGTTGTGGTTGTTTCTTTGGCGTATAAAATTAAAATTAGCGAAAAGGGGTCAACTATACTCATACTGGAATCTGCGATAACTGACATTTTTAGCATCGTAATCGCGATAGCGATAATTGATATTCTAATTACTGGACAAGCTGATGTGACAGAGATTGGGTTAGGTATAGCAGGTAAATTCCTCATCGGGGCACTGGTTGGTGTGGGTTTGGGTTTTGCTTGGTTATTTGCGTTAAAAAAAGTGTCTACTCTTCCGTTTTCTTACATGCTAACTTTGGGGGCGGTTTTACTTGGGTATGCTTTGTCAGAGGTTATAGGTGGAAGCGGAGTGTTGAGTGTATTGCTTTTTGGTTTAATACTTGGGAATGAACGTGACGTTCTTGGGTTTTTTAGGCAAAACATCGATATCAACTCAAATAACGGGAAAATAGAGTGTTCAGTAAGCAAAGGTTTGAAGCGTTTTCAAGCAGAAATAGCTTTTCTAATCAGCACTTTCTTCTTTGTTTTCTTAGGTATCATAGCATCAGTGTCGAGTCTAACGGTTTTAGTGTCGGGTATTGTGCTTTCTTTTATCATGCTGGGGACCCGTTATGGCGCGGTGTGGTTGACGACGCTTAAGAGTCCATTGAAAAAAGAGAATGGTATGTTGACTGTGATTTTGACTAGGGGATTGGCGACTGCAGTTTTAGCCACTCTGCCTGCACAATTGGGGCTTGCATACGCAGACATTTTTGTTGATATTGCAGTGATTGTTATTGTTACAACTGCGATTATGGCGACTGTGGGTTCTATGCTTATTTCTCGCCAAAAAAATGGTGGCTCAAATGCAAAGATTGATTGATGGGTATTACTATTGAAATTGCCACATTAAGAGAGGAGAAAATAAACAAATGTCTCAAATACCATCCGATGATAGCAGGATAGGCATCAGGTTAGCAAAAATTCTTATTCATAATTTATCGATATCCAAGCGGTTAATGGTCTGCCCTAAATAGTTGATTTTAGATTTTCTTTATAAGGATCACAATTTTTACAAAAAAAACAAACTCAGAATGACCGTCTTACTTAATATTCAATAAGAATAAATCATCTTGGTGCTATGCTACTTTTTATATAGTAACTTCTGCTTAACAAAGTAGCACACCTGTTTAGTTTACTCCTCATTTTCCTTTGTCATTTAGCAATTATCCCAAATCATGGTAATTCCATTGCTTGAACTACGACCTTAATAGAGATTGGAAAAAACTTATATTAAAAATTCATCTAAAGAATAAAGATAGGAGAAAATGGTGATTAAAATGAATAAAACAACGATATATGCTGTTGCTGCAGTCTTAGTAATCGTAATTGTTGTCGGTGTTGCAGCCTATGCATTGATGAATAATGGAAACGGCGGATCTACAAACCCTACCCCTACTCCTACAGCAACGCCTTCGACTAATGGGATCGCAGATGCTACCACTTTGACGTTTAACGCTAACGTGACAACCCAAGGAATAGTCCTAGAACATAAATGGCAAGGTAAAAACATACATTCAAACGATATGACACTTCGCGTTGATTTCGCCAACTATGCTTACATTTTGAATGCAGCTGAACAAAAATCCTGGAGCAGCACTGATAGTGGCGCTACATGGACTCAGGGCAATTTCACTGCTGACTGGCAATCTTTTAGTCCCCAATGGACAGACTTTTTGAATAATCTTGAGCATTGGTCTGGAAGCGGAGACTACTCATACACTAACACAGCGGGAGAAGGAGTCGTTCTTTTCAATATTAGTGTAAACCCAAGCATACCTGACTCAAACTTCATTGCTTAACTAAAACACAAAATAATGGTTTAAACTTTTTTCCCTTTTTTTAATCTTTAAAATAATTGATAAAATATAAGATTAAACAGTCTTACCCATAACTCGCTAACGACATAATTTTGTTTCAATTTCAGGTACCGCCTCCATATCCGCAACCAAACCCTGAGCCAGGTCGAAATCCAGAGCCGGAACCTGAACCACAACCATCTCTTGAGCCGAAGTCTGAAAGTAGACTCAACTAAGCATTGCATTCTGCAACCGTTAAACCACATTCTTTTTAAGAACAAGGAAGACTTTCTGGAAACTATCTGACGCCTAAACCAGGAAGGCCAACATATGTCCGAAAAAACAAAAGACGAAAAAAGCAGGAAAGAAGACGATTACGTCACCGTGAGAATACCAAAAGAACTCTCCCAAGAAGCAGACAAACTAATCGGCAAAAAAGGATTCAAAAACAAAGAAGAATTCGTCAACAAAGCACTCAGAGAACTACTCGACCATTACGGGGCAGACAAACACTTCCAAATGCTAAACCGCACCAGTGACGGCGTAAAAATCAGAGACGTAAAACTAGGCCAAGTAGCAGACATCAAAATCACCCCCGAAGGAATCTACTGCCCAATATGTGATGCAAGCAACTGTGAACACATCCGCTTTGCCTTAGATCAACCAGATATAAAAAATCTTATCGGCAGGAAGAAAAAAGAAGGCTGGAAACTCCCAGACATCTCAGACCGCGGAATTGTCGTAAATAGCGCTACAGCGAGTTGTTATGAGGTGAATTCCAGGCGCCGTTTTTTTTGTTATGCTGTTGTGGTGCTGGCGGCATTATTCTTGCATTATCCAAACCATAGCACAAATTGTTTTCATAATCCTTGAAGGTGAATATGGTTCCCGAAAAAGAGACTACTTCTGGTCCGTGCTCAAAGGTTGGAGCGCTCAATCCGCTTGATACTGATGATGACAGATCTGTTATGAAATTTGAGTAGGATGTTATGTTTGTTGATGAAACTATGAAAATTAATGTTCCGTTAGGCAAATTCAGACCTGAGTACACACCATTGCTTATTGTTATTCCCCAAACCAAAGGAACGGATGTGTTTGTATCAGGCTGCGCAAGCTGTGGCGGTGATACTGAACTCAACGTGCCTTGGTAGATTCCTGCGGGCAATGTTGGTCTTGGAATGATGGGATGTATAGCCAATTCAATGACTACGAGAAGCGATATTACTGCAATAATTATTATGAAAATCGCAATAATTTTCTTCTTATTCATTTTCTTTCTCTGAACTCTTATTCTATCAAATCCAATATTAGATTTACCTTTGAATTCATGTTTGGAGCCTCTCCTCTTGATTAGGCGTCGTTTGCTGTTTCTTTACATACCTAAGCTGAAATCTGGAGGTTTGTAGTGCCAAAAACCTGCAAAAGCAAATGTGGCCGAAAAATCTCCTACCAAAACAAAACCGGTTATTGCAAAGAATGCTTTGGCCGCTTCATTCTCAGCCCCAAAGGCGCATTTGCAAGTAGACGAGATACCTCATCACAGGGATAATTTAATACAAAATTCAGTTAGACCCAACAATGCAGATATTGCTTGTTTTTACTAGACAGGCGGTATTTTGCGATGTCTTCTACGAATTAACAAAGCTGTAATGGCAGCTACCCCTGCTAAAACAACGGTCATTATGATATAAGGTTCGAGTCTGACAACGGTGAAAGTGACTGTCTGTGAAACACCCGTGTTACCTGCAGCATCCTTAGCATAGATAGTAAGGCTGTGGGAGCCTTCAGTTAAATTTGTTAGATTTGTGTTGACTTGTATAGTTTCGTTACTTGCATTATCTAAAGTATAATCATAATACGGATTAGTCTTAATGGTAACGTTGGCTTGGTTATCGAGGCTGTAAGCGATCCATGAAAATTGTTCATCGATTGTACAGTTTAATTCCAAGTCGTTTCTAAAATAAATGGAGTCTTTGATAGAAATATTACCGATAGTTGGATTAGTGGTGTCGATTCTGTAGAGAACGCTGCCCTCGAAATAAAAATGGTCAAGCGGGTTGCTTCCATTGACGGATAAATGGCTGATAGAATAGTCAGGGGGACTTAATACTCGAACTATTATTGTATGATAACCTTCACCTAAGCCGCTTAGGCTTGAATCATAGTCACTTGTAAAAATCGCTCCGACAAGAGCGAGACCAGTTTGTTTATCAAGGACAGTACGGTCAAGTTTTACTGGCGCTTGACTGTCTACATTGAGCCACGCTTCAACGTTTTCGCTCTGCCAGAACAACGCCGTTGTGACAACCCTCAAAGTGAACCTGAAACTATCTAAGTTAGCTTCATGCAGAATTAGAGAACACTCAGGCGGGATACCGCTAGATGCATTTTCAGTATTTGTCATTCTTAAATGGATTATTTGGGGTTCTAGCGAGCGTGATATATTTTCAGGAGTTAGCAAAATTACATGAGCTCTTTGGAAATCAAACGGGTTTCCTTTAACAAAAGACTGGTGCGATATTCCAACGAGTGACCAACAAACCAGAATGAGGCATAGGAACGTCAGCACTCTTTTCATCTTCATTCGTCAACTCGAATCAATCTTTTGTTATTGAAAAGCCTTTTCGTCAAACTTTCTTGACTAACTCTCAAAAATGCTCAGTCAAACTTTCTTTACAAATTAGATTTGGTTTTGTGTTTTTTGTGGTAGACCAAAAAACCAATAGTTGCAAATGTCAAGGAGTAAATTTAATCGGTAACTACAATGTTGTAAGGCTATATTGGCTACGCCGGGAGCTTATGTATGCAATTGCTTAAGAGCAAGCGCTTATTAGTTTACTTTATCGGGGCTAAGCGCACAAAAATAAAACTGGTTATTGAAAATAATGCATTGGCCGTTTCATTCTTAGCCCTAAGGCGCTAATGCAAGTAGACGAGATGCTTTAAAAAAAATAATTTAAACTGCACTCATAGCACGATCGATAAGCCGATTTTCCCTAGTATTGTTAAAATTTTTTTTGTCCAATCCCATTTTGACACCGCGTCAGTTTTGCCAACCTCTTTTATCGACTCAAGAACATCGCTAAACCGGTTTTGAATTTTCTTATTGTCAGGCTGCTCTTTTTTTGCCTCTTCTATGGCAGCAGTTACATCTCCATTTGCAACAGTAAATTTCTCTTTAGGCAGGTTCAATTTAGCTAGTTCCTCTCGAAATCCTTCAAGGCTTTCTTTAAGATCGTTCTTATCCTGGTTGGTCAGGACATTGCTATCTCCAACAACATTGTGATGTCCCACCACGTTGCCTTTTCCTGTGATGTTCTTATTTCCTTTAACGATGATATTATCGCCCATAAGTATCCCTAACTTTAGATAGTTTATCCACAGATATTAGTTTTATGTTAACCAATCAGTGAGTATTGCGCACGCTACGACAATTTGTAACCAACAAGGGGGCTTGACCTACTTTATGATTTTTTTGGCATATGAACTATTAAAGTTAACGTGCGAGTTCGTACTATTGGAACTACGGTTTGGCTTCTTCCAAATTTCTTTAACATCGCTTCCATAGTTTTTGCATCCACATTAAGAAAGTGTCTAATAGTTAATACACTTTTGCAAGGCTATATTGACTAAGCCGGGAGTTATGTATGCAATTGCTTAAAGGCAAGCGCTTATTAGTGTAATTTATCGGGTTAACTCTTGCAAGCGTGCGTTTAGTTTCCTCGCCTCCTTAGCTGGAGCGTGAACGGTTTGCAGAGGCTTCTATCATTGTTTAACTTTCATTAGGTGTTGTTATGCCTCATAGACGAAGTGAACAGGGCAAAATTCTTCAGTGACAGCGGGAGCAAGATTACGCTCAAGATATTTTTTTAGACTCTTTCTGTTGAATTTTCAACTTCTTTAACTACCTCTTGTTTTTTGATTTCTTAGGAGTAAGTTCTATCCTTAGTGTATCGTCGCCTTCTTTTATGACATCCATCTCAAAATCTTTGCTGCCCATAAAGCGTTTTACCTCTTCATTTAATTCAGTAGGAACAACCAGTTCATAGCCGCCAGAACGTGTTTGCTCAATTCTCCAATATTTTTCACCATGTTCTAGATCTTCAAGGTTGTCGGTCCTAATCATTCTCGTTTTTAGTTTAACCGTGTTTGTTCACCTCCACTTGCTCCCATTGAAATGGTGATTTTTTGTCCTGTTGATTCGGTTTCTTTAGGTTCTTGGATAGTTGACGCAGGTGATTCATAATCTGCAAAAGCATCGATAGTTAAGCTTTCATTTGGCAACTCGGCAAAGCCCAACGGGAGATAGGAGTGTTTTTCTAAGGAAATCTTTCTAGCGTAAGCCGATCTGCTAATTGATAAAATAACGTTTGCTTTCGCACATGTTTGCTTGTGGAGAAGATTGTTTCTTGAAGTTTCCGCGTGCGCAGGGTAGGTTGCGATTACAATTACTTGGTTTTCTCTTGCAAAATTTGAAATAAAAGTCGCAACATGACTATAGATTCTTAGAGCCTCGACTTCTGGAATGTCTGTATCTAAGAAGAATCCGGCAATGTCCGAAATAATTACCAGTTTCGCATTGTATTTTTTGATGGCTTCTTTTAGTTGATGCATTATGAGTTGGGTTTCTTGGTAGGCAGTGAAGGCTCTTGAAATGAAAATGTTATCTAAAACCTTCCGTGGGTTAAGGTGATGAATCTGGGCTAACTGCGCTATTTGATATAATCTAAAGGTGTTGCCTCCTTCGATGAAGATAACACTGCTTTGAAGTCCACCAAGCTGCTTGGGAAGTTGCGCTTTCACACACAACAAAGATGCCAAAGACAAAACAGATGAACCCTGCAAAACAGCAAAATCACCCAAAGCAAACCCAGGAAAAACCTCCCTTACACCCGCTATGCTAAGAGGAAAAACCGGTTGATATTGAATAAGAAGCGTAGGCTTGACCGTGATGTTTTGGCTCATGAATAATTCCCCAAATGTTGAAGGATAGCAAAAAGCAGTTTTGAGCATTTAAGACATGAGTCAAAGAGACTTTTCTGCTCAGTGGAGACTCATCTGAAAGTGAAGCGGGATTCAATCTAATTCTAGATACCCTGTTTAGTAGAAGGATATGAAAGAAAAATGAGTAGAGAAACCTTTAATCCATTTATTATTTAAGCAAGTAATAAAGATGGTAATACTGGAGCTACCTGTTGATTTATCGATTAGTTCCCTATTATACTGCATTCGGTTTCTTTTGGACATTACTGGCTTTTCTAAATATGCTGACTATTAGACATGAGATAATTCATCTCAGTCCCATTATTCTATATGCTTTGGTCTCAATAGGGATTTTCACGGGAATAGTCATTTCGTTCTCAAATAACAGAATAGTACTCAATGGAATTGAAAAGAAGGGGCTCTATTCTCAATCGCTTTTCCATTTTCTACTAACTCTGGGCATATTGCTAATTCTGTTTGGATTGTTCTTTTACCTGACAGTGCAATATGCCACTTTACTACAAGGATTGCCAATTGTTCTCTTCTTCCTCTATCCCATGCCTGCTGTCGTCTGTTTGACATCAGCTTTAACATATAAGATGTGGGAGAGAAAAAACAAAAAAGTAATTTACTTAAGTTCAGGGCTATTTGTAGGAAAAATATATGCCTATCCATATATTATGCCAAACAACATTTTGCCGCCACCGCCGCCTCCACCGATGGCACAAACCTTCTAAAGCCACACGGTAGGCTGGAACAGTCTTACCCATAACCCACTAAGCCTCCAACAATCTGAATTCTTTCTCATTGGCAATCACTTGGAACATATGCATCGGTTAAATTGCATTTAAAGCAAATGCAGAACCAACACCGACAAGCAGTAGAGGCTTCAGTCAAAATGAAGAAGTCACACGTTTACTTTTTGCCTTTAATTCAGCTTTTTTAGCATTAACTAATTAAACTTATTGATTCATAACTATCTGAGATTAATTTGTCAGTTGAAGTCAAACAAGCCAAAGCTGCAAACTGGCGAACAATATATTCATTCATAAAAAAACTTCGGCAAGAACCAGAGCATTCCTTCATGCATCGTCCAAACCCAAAAGACTTTACAGCCTATATTATTTATCTTGACGAAAAACCTATAGGATTCGCGACATGGAATTTGTTACGCCTCGAACCCCCTAAGGATAAAGAATGGTTAGCTAATCATATGAAATTAGACGAAAACAAGCCTTGTCTTAGACAAATCTACATAATCTCTACAGAAAGACGCAAAGGCACGGAACAATACTCTTTACAGAATCCAGAAAACAATTTACAAAAAGCCAAAACCTGTATGTAGAATCGCCTAACGAAGGAACTGCGGGAATACTAGTAAAACTTGGAATCATAGCTCCTGCCAACTCCGAAGGATCGCATGGAAAGAACGGCGATAACAACGTTTGGTTCATTAATTGTTTTTAATTCCCTCAAAATCCAACTCCCATACATCACCGACGACTTAACATAAGAAGTCAAGACTTTTTCAAGAAACAATAAAAAAGTGATAGTGGATACCTGAAAGCCTAAATTGAGCTCAGTAGTAGGTCATAAAGTTCATTTGGTCTAAAAACATGGATTGTTGTTACAGATTATTGCTGCAAAGTTTTAAATAATGAGTAGTTAATTACTGGTCATCGCGAGTAAGTGCCTATCCGAGGCGATGATGCCCGCACGTGTGGGATGGGAGTAATAGGATAGGGTTCGCGTATTTTACTGCCATAACTTGTTGAAGTAGTTAATGTTACTCTTAATGATATTTTCGTAAGTCGGATCGTTTTTTTCGTAAGCTTGAAAGTAAGCGCCAGCTATAGAGTCAACGGCTTGTAAACATGGTTCTCTTACTGAATCTAAATGGTCTGCCGATACGCAGTTAAAAGGCAAATCGGCTCCATTTGCATATGACATATAGCTCGCTTTATTTTTCACATAATCGTTGAATGCTTCTATTCGGCTTTTACATAGACTCTTATCCATTACGAGATGCATCTTTCTTTTAGTAAGTAAAAAGGGAAATAATGCCGACATTACGTTATGAACAACCAAGTAATTGTATAATTTTACAGGGTCATTTCTCAGCTTACTATCAATCCTGCTTTTTTCCACAACAATAACGCCTTTGTAAGACTCAGTGGCGGCAACCTTTCCGAGAACTATTTTTCGGCATGCATCATTCATTTTACAAAATTTTAACTCGTTATGCACATAAGGGTACTTGCCCTTGCAATGCAGATTTCTTTAGAGTCCGGTTCATTTCTTTTCGAATGTTAAAAGATGATTCGCAAGTTAAGAAAGCTACAATAAAATAATCGGGTTGCCTTAGCCTTGAAGCCTAAATCGCCTGATTCATCGACGTAAACATCCATTATTTCGCCTTCAACTTACAACGTATGCCCTATAGCGAGAATAGTTTTAAGGATTGCTAGACTTGAATTTGCAAGGAAAGTCGAGATTAAAATTTAATGCCCTCTCTCTCTTACTTGGCTTTTTCGGCTGGTTCAGAACGCTTTTCAGTAGTCAAACGTTTACGAAGCAGAGTAAGAATACGCACGCTCATAAGGAAAATAATGTACCTATTAACGTTAAGACGTACATTTCAGAGGGCGTTTAATTTATCTCAGAAACTTTTCTCTTTCTAAGTAGAACTAAAACAGAGAGTATTGAAAGGAACAAGGGTAGAATAATCAGCCAAGAAAACTCTGGAACTGAAGGTGAGGGAGTCAGAGTTGTGGAAGGTGTGGGTGAAGGAGTTAAAGTTGGACTGGTTGTAGGAGAAGGTGTTGGTGTTTGAACTGCAGAGATATAGAACTTACTTTCCAAATGACTTGACTGATAATACAATGTGTTATTGGCTAAATATTGTCCTCCAAAATAAACCCAGACATTCCAATTAGCAGCCGAGCCAAAAGTTGGTATATAAAATGTTACTGTTGCAACTCCATTTGAATCAGTGAAGATATTTTTTTGGTCCCAAGGACCATTCCCGCTGATACCTTGTAGCGGTGATACAATTCCCACAGATAATTAGAAAATAACCTCACCTGAGGGAGGAGCAGGGAATATTTGAACTTTAATAACGATTGGTTGTCCTTCAATTATATTGTCTACCGATATGCCACAAGATGTCTGAATAACTTCCACATCAGCCCTGACTGATGGTATAAACATTAGACAAGAACTTGAAAGTGATACAAGTACTATGAGGACTAATGCTAATCTCCTGCCCATATTACTCATCCTTAGTAATAGAATAGCAGATTGATAAAATGTTATTGGTAAACTTCACTTTACTTAGTAGGAGTCCAAGTTTCTGGAGTTATCTTTTCTGTCTCTGAAATTCCTAACATTCCCTCAAATGAAAATCCATTCATCAGTTGTTTCTTTAAGACTCCATGAGATAGGTTTAAATTGGGAGAGATAAAGTATAGAAAATACTTTTTGTATTTCTTCAAAAATGAACGACAATAAAATTAGAGGCTAACGATTCGAGGATTCCACTCTTTTGTTTCTCCTCTCAAATACTTAGCGAATAATAAGGCTTCTTCGCTAATCACTGATCTATCATGGCGCCATATCCTGTAAGGCTTCCCGTTAGACATAATAAGATGGTGAAAGCTCAGCATAAAGGAGACTAACCTATGTCCAAACCAAAAAAGAATTACTTTATAATTGAATATTTCTCTGAAATTGTGGATGCAGACACCAAAGAAGAAGCGATTGCAATAGCTAAACATCGCATCGAAGACCGAGTTGTTGAAGTGGATGAGGAGAACACTTGCCAAGTTGAAGACGAAGACTTGATAAAAGAAATCGAGGAAGACGAAAGAAAAGAAGATGAAGAAGAAGCCAAAGCTACCGCTAAACCAAAAATTTAAATGCTAAAAAAGAATACCTACAAAACCATCCAATAGAAGGCCAGTAAGTCAATGATGCAAGCCCAAGAAAACGAATTAAAAAGACTATTCACGGAGCTGTCTGACTCATAAGCAAAAAATGGAAAAAACAGAAGGAACTTGAAGAAACAGTTAAGCAGGCTCCAACCTCCAACGATTGTCCAAACCCTCAATGTGGAACACATTTCTACGGTAGCGCATGCGCTCGTGAATCTCACATGAAACTTTATCCAGACCATTTCAAAACTGATGTGAAGCCTAAGTTAGACGTGGAAGAAAAAGACCAGAGGTCCGTTAGTCTTAAAACGAAGGTTTCAAGGAGCAAAGTGAAATGAATGAAGGCCAAAATGGTGGTTCGGTGCTCTCGCACAACCATAAGTAGAAATGCCTAAAAAAAGAATAAAGAAAAAAGGTTTGTGACAACTATTTCCAGTTGTCTTTTTTGCCGCATCTGTAACACCGCTTCAAAGGCAAATTGCCAATAAACAAAGACGACATGCAGATGCCCACAGCTACAACGGTAATCCGAAACTGTTTTACCCAGCTTATTACGTTCAACTTCCATGCTCAATTCACCTCTCACTGCGAAGTTCCTGTGATGATTATGTTTGCGCTAAAACTTCCGCCAGGCGAATTAGCTACAGATGCTAAAGTCACATCGATTTTCTGCAGATTACCCGCTTGCACTGCTTGCCCTTGATAATTCCATGAAATCGTTAGGTATTGGCCGTATGTTGCTGGAACCCAGTTTGCAGTCGCTATCGCCAAAGTCATAGGCACGTTGCCAGTGTTCTTCACGTAGATTGACACAGTGATTGAAGATCCAGGCGCCACTTCTCCCCAGGTAATAGTGTTCAATGATGTTTGTCCGGTTGAATCGCTAAAGACTGCTATGTTGCCGATTGCAGTTACAGATCCGGTGGAGCTGACGGTTTTTGAGAAGGTTACAGCTGCAAACACGCAGGTAGCTAAAAGCAAGAAACATAAGCCAACGATAGCGATCGCGGTGAAGAGTGCCTTAGATTTACTAATTATAGATGAGGATGAAGGCAAAGAAACCTTCGCGGAAGCCAAAGCGGTCTTCAACACATTCAATTTACCCAGGCCATAAGACACCGGAGCATTCACTAGCAAGTTAAGGACCGCACCCATCGAAGCAGTAGCTAAAAAGACAAAGAGGCCGTTGTTTGGCGGCAAAGCATTATTGATAAAGAAAACTGGCAAGATTGCTACGGAAGCAATCGCTGAGATAAGCATCGTGAAGACATAGGATAGGTCGAAGCCCAGTTCTTTCTTGATTTTCTTCCATGCAAAATTGTATAATGTAATGAATATGGTGCCTGCTATTACGCCGAGTATTGCCATTAAGATTGCAGTCATTCAATTTTTTTCACCTCCCAAAAACATTAGTTTGTAATTGAAGAAACAGGCCAGACTCAACGCTTGCTTTTGAGGATGAAGCATGCAAGCAGATACAATGCGTAAACAACGCCGACTACAGCTAACCCGCATTCGCCAGTGCGAATCCACAGGTTATCCTCATAAACAACCAAGTGTTCCTGCGTAGAAATCATGTAGAAGGTCCAGCATAGAAAAAGGGCAGCGGCTAAAACTGTAGAAAGCCCTAGAACATGAAAAGCAGTCCTCTAAAAGCTTAAGCGCCAACCTTCTATCTCTCCATGATCAACCTAATTTAGACAGGCCTCAACTACTGCTTGGCCACGGTATCCACAGTTAAGTTCACAACAACGTTAGAAGCAAAACCAGCTAGCAACGCAGAAACAGCGATGTACACAAGCGGCAAACCTTCAGGAATTGGGAAAACCATGAAGACGCCAAGTGCAGCAATCAAAGTTAGAATAATTGAGAGCGCCATCGTAGCCCAATACTTCACATCAAAACTAACTGGGCTTGAAGACTGTATGATTTTTGATAGAAACCGCACAAGTGTTTGAGCTAACGCACCAAGCACCACGCATGCTAGGACAATTAAAGCAACATCCAAACAGAATCACCTCTCAAACAAAGTTAACATGAAATTTTAGCCATATTTCTGATTAATAACCAAAAAATACCTATATTCCGAATAGCTAGGGTTAGTCTTTGCTGGGGAATGGTATGCGTATGTTTTAGCGGGTTCCTCTGGAATCTATGGATGCTTATTTTTTGCCCCATTTCTTCTTAAGCGGCATCTTCTCATCGATGTGCTCATGAAGCATCGATAGTTGCTTGTTTAACTCAACTAGTTCAAGCTGGAAGAGAATCTGCATTAACCTATCCATGGGGATGCTGCATTTTTGGGCTAAGGCCTCAAATTCGGAGTTAGAAGTTTTTATTTTTTCTTCCAAAGATATGTTTTCTGCCATGTTTATCAACTTGTTCTCATGATGAATGCTAAGGCGAAGAACGGTGGTTCAACTCCTGTGTGGTCACTGGCTTGAGTGACTGAATGAGCTGAGATTGAGTGGTCTGAAGGCTGAGTGAATCCGTGGTCATGTCCAGCTCCAGCGTTCGGTTCTGTTACGGTGTGGCTCCAAGCTCCATGAGCTGATGGCTGACTGAAAGCGTGGTCGTGCCCTTGACCTGCATTGGGCTCGTTGACGGTGTGGGTGAGTGTTGCGGTTGGGTTGCCTGTGTTGCCATGAGTCAAAGTTGAAGTGTTGTTTCCTGTGTTTCCATGGGTGTTAGTCGTCACCACGTTGCCCGCTGATGAACCCTGCTTAGTCGAGACAGACGTGTGGTTTGCTGACCCTGAGTGAACGTGGGTGGCGTGGTCTGCACTTCCTGAATGGACATGGCTTGCATGGTCGCTTACAGTCACTCCAGCTGTCCCTCTGGTTACTGAACCTCCAGAATGGCTCAAAGCTGCATGTTGGTCAAGAGTAACTCCAGCAGTTCCTCTCGACACGGCTCCGCCTGAATGAGAGAGATCCGAGTGAGCAGCAACCGAACAGCTAGAATGAGAATAAGTTGTTCCGCCTCCCGTGGCTCCTGGATTCTGCCCCGCAGCAGCACCCTTAACAAATTTACTTTGTAAGTCGGGTGTTCCAGCGTCGCCGTCACAGAGATGCCAACCAGCCGGAATAGAAGCAAGAAGTCCACTCCACATGATTATTCCGCCGACTGGAACAACACCTGAGCCAGGACCCATACCTGAACCCATAGCGGTTATTTCAGAGGCGTTGTAGTGGAGGGTTCCATGCTGTTTCGATACCATATCTTTGTCTCCTTAAGTGATTCCTTGAAGCTTCCTGTTGGTGTCGGCGAGGAGCTCAGCGATACTGAAGCCCTTATGCAAGCCGTTGATTGTGGTTCGGTAGCCTCCACTGGAAAAGCTGTAGTTGGTGGATTTCACGCTTATCTCCTCATTATCTAATCCTACATGGCTGCAATCGATGACGCATCGGTCGTACAGCTCGATTAGGAAAACTTCGGGTAGCTTAATGGGGATTTCTTGGAATGGGTCTTTCAGGGCAGCGAGGAGTTCCTCAGCTCTGCTTTGGACAGCGCCTGCAGAAGTCAAGTTCTCATCTGAGAAAGACCTCTCCCTCCTCCAGTAAGCTGCGATTGATGTGGCATCTTCAGCTGTGTATGAATCGGTGGCTCCGTTCACAGTGACTGAATTGATTATTTCATCTACAAGCCTGTTTGTGATGTCGAGGACATCTTCGGCTTCCTTCAGCACTAAGTTGCTTTGGCTCTCCTCATCCTCAGCCCTTAAGAAGTGAAGGCACTTGTTGAAGTCTACATAAACTATGAAGCCATTCATTGAAGCGAGCTTCTGAATTAAGCTGCCAACCATTTCACCGTCTGAATCAAGGCTTGTTTCTATGCCCTGCGCTACCCAGTCAGCTGTGAATACTCCGCTAAAGTATTCGCTGATTAGGTACTGGACGATAGCTCCTGAATCCTCAGTTACCCAACTTTCATTATGTGTTTCAAGGAAGTCAAGTCGTCTGGCAAATCCCTTGTTTGAAGCGATGTCAAGAGTGCATGGCGGAAACCGCTTTTCTGGGGTGTCCAGGTTGCCTCTGAAGAGCAAGTAGAGTTTATGTTCCCATCCAGCTCGAATCTCGATTTCATCAACCACGCTCAAATCATGGTATTTGTGATGGATATTCTTGAGGCTAAGACTAGCTGAAGGGTAACTGCCTTCACGATTAGAAACATTAAAGTCAATTACGTCTTCGGAAGCCATAATGAAAGTGTCAAGGTGCTTGATGCTAACGATAACTTTGGTCTTTTTAGATGTAGGGCGAAACACTGAGAAGTCATCGACAAAGAATTCGGTGTAGGCTTCATTCTGCTCTGTGCTGTAGGCGGTGAAGAGGCTTCTGATAGTTCTTGACCTGCTATTCTCGATATACATGCCGCCGTCGAAGCTGTAGCCTCCGCTTGTAAGGAGCCAAGTGACTTTAAGCATACCTTGTTCTTGGGTGAGGGTAAGTTTCAAGTGATAAAGCAGGTCAGGTTCCCAAGATTCAGAATCAGTAGATACTCCTGAGCCTCCAGCGTCGATGCTCCAGAAGTGAGTTTTGCCAGAGCCAGAAACTAAGGCTTGAATAGACCACATAACTCTGCCATACAAGTTGCTGTCTTGGATGAAGCCATCTCTGGGGTCAGGTGTGCATAGGGCAAATTGGAAGGCTCTGGGATCTTGACTGACTGCTTCCTTAATCTCGAAGTCAAAGTCGATAGTCATTGGCTGCCTAACTTCAACTCTTGTCAAAGCTGAAATGAACACGTCGTCGCTGTTGGCTTCGCCTGAACCATTAATTTTGAAGTGAGCTCGATTAGAGAGAGTTTCACAGTATTTCTGTCCATAATGGGTTCCAGCGTTCTCTTGATTGTAGCCTAAAAAGATTATCCAGCGTCCACGGTGAAGAGGATGGTTGTCGTCACCTTGAAAATTGTCTTGGTCAACGCCTTCTGGGATAGGCAAGGAGGATACCAAGAATGAGAAGTTTGAACAGTGATTTCATGGACGTCTTCGTCATCGACGGTTACATCTGCAGTTTCGCCTTCGACTACTGGCTCGTCAGGGGTAGAAGAAACCGCGTGTACTGTGCTTGTGATGTAGTCTTCTTCAACAGGATTCAGTTTCTTTGAAGTGGGAGCTGACACATTTAGACAGACTCCAATTTGTCGTAGGCGCATCTACCTTGAAGAGCTTGGTTCGTGCCTACAGCACTTGTCATTCTTATTCTAACAGCTAAACTTCGGCATTCAAGAGGAACTGTGAGTATGATTCCGTTGCCATAGTAAGTTCTACCCATCATCATGTAGCCCGGAAAAGAATCATGGACACAAGACATCAAGTTGTAATCGTCATCAATGCCAAATGCTACAGAATGATAATGCAGGTTCTGAGCGTTAATTGTAGTTGAATGTATTTCTCCATCAACAGTGATTTCAAACTCAATGTTTTTGGCTTCAGCTTCATTGTTCTGCTGAACCACTGTAAGGTATAGTCCCCTAACGCCGCCTTCAACGTCAATGATTGGATACCATGTGTTTTGTACGACTGGCAGTTGTATGTCAGTGAATAGAATTGGTTTATGAACCCAAATGTATTTGCTTCCAACATTGCTGCTCATTTTAGTCTTCTCCTGAATGCTTCTCTTGCACTAAGCATCGACAAGTAACATTGTGGTAAGGTGGTCCACCTTCATGCGGGGTTAAGAATTGAATCGTGATTCGATGCTGATATGGCTCTGGAGTATCAGTTCTCAAGATGCCCATATCAACGGAAACAAGCTCGATGTCACTGCCGTAATCATCTGGGTAAATGGTTTTTGAAGCAAGCCTCGAGGAACCGTCATGTTCCTTGTAGACCCTGATGAAAACAGATTCGCCAACGCCAAGAATATCGCTCATGTCGAGCTCGACAATTGTGTGTCGGTGACGATTTTCTCCCCCTGTGTTAAAAGCAATAATGTCGGTTTCATCTTCATTGTCAATCGTAGCTCCCGTAAATTGCTCTGTGAACCACTCGGTTGTTCCCTCAACGAAGTAAGTGTAGCTTTCATGGAATTTTGGGTTAGTGCTGTAAGCGTAGAAAACGTATTCTCCATAGAAATTTGGAGTCCACTCAGCTTGGTAAAGTCCATCTCCAATATGAGTCATTAACCCTGACTGGGCTACTTCCCAAACTTCATCGTCGTCGTAATCATAGAAATAAACTTTGTAGTTAACCACTGCATCGGTTACTTTATCGCCGTTGCTGTCAACCACTTGAACGAGGCTGTTTATGTCATTTCCAACTAATCGAGTCATGTTCTAATCTCCTATGTACGAGCCGCCTTGGCTACTATTGTCAACTGTAACTGCGAGCCACCCACGAATCTCTTGGTTCGTGCCGGGTCCCGGCGAAGGGATTCGCACTTGAATGTCAAAGTTTCGGCATTCAAGCGGTGTAGTCATGTTTTGGGTTCCGTTATCGTCTTGACCATAGCTTTGAAGGAGGAAACTCTTGGTTTGTGTCCAAAAGTAAGTGTAGTCGCCTTCCTGAGTCAATTCGAGGACGAGATAATAGATGACTCCTGAATCAAATGTGCCTTCTAGGTTCATTGAGCGTATGGCATCCATGTTGAAAATGAAGGAGATAGTTTTCTGGGCGTTCTCATTGTTTGTTTGGCGGAAAGAAGCCATGTAAAGTTTCCTCTGGGTGTAATCCTCGCTGTAAGCGGTGAAAAGTTCATACCAGTTTGTATCTGAGGGGAACACCTGATTCATGCCTGTTTTTGGGAACTGAAAACTCACTGGGTAAGAGATGTGGTACACTACGGCTTTAGAGAATTTTGGGTTGCTGCATGAAAAGATTACTGTCCAGTCTCCAGCAGAATCAGGAGTGAATTGGGTGTAGTAGATGCCGTCGCTGAGGTGAGTGGCGTTCCATGTCCCATCCCAATCGCTTCCGTTTGGCTCAAGAATCTTCACTGTCACTGTAGCTCCTGTGACTGGGTCGCCGTTGGCGTCTATGACGTGTACTCTCGGATCGAATGTTCTTCCTACATATCTTGGCATTTATTCATACACTCCGAAATCGTCAATCATAATACTCATTGTTTGGTTAGAGGTTAAGCTCAATTCAACGCGGAACTGCCATATCTGATTGAAGTTGTAAGTCTGAAAATTCGTAAACTCGCTCTTATGCAAGAGAATTCGATACCATACGTTGGGCAAGAGAAGCTTGCTCTGGAAGTAAGCGTAACTATACTCATCGTCATTGTCGAGGCGTATTGAAGCCTGGTTGATGTAGGTAACTGCGCTCACTTGAAACCAAAAAGCGAGGTACTCAACTGAGCTTAAATCTACTGGGTCACTTGGCTCAAAATCAAGCTCAAAATAGTCTCCGTTAACGATTGAGTTTTTGAGGTAGAAATCGCCTTCCTTAGGCTCTGGACTATCATATTCATTTGTGAGGTTGCCTGAGTCAGCGTACCACCCCACTTGATCTTCGCAGTCGCTAATAGATTTGAAGAGGCTCTCTTTTAGGGTAAGGTTGTAGCCGAGGAGATCACCAACAACTTTTCCCAGCGAAACATTGTTGAGGTAAGCGATTGTTGCAAGGTGGTTGCTTTCAAGTTTCAAACTTCGCCCAATCATGCGTATGCGGTCAAACTGCTGAAAATAATCAAACCGCGACTCCCCCACAAAGGTGCCTGCAAGACTAATCTGCGCCGATTGACTACCCAAACCCTGACGGCTTGCTCCCCTTGCCAAAGGAATATCCACAGAGCCATCCCGCTCAACACGATTAAACTTTAGATCCGTCACAGTGCCAAGTTGAATTGGACGTGTTCCAGCCTTCAAAGTAATAGTCAAATCAAATCATCCCTGGGTGAAGAAAGTTTTAGACTTCATATCATTCCGAATAAGGCTGTTCATTTCGTCAAGGAGCTCCCTGGCCATCTGCCGCGGATTCTGAACCATACCTGGCGAAGCATTCACAGTTATGTTTGGGCTAAAAACAAAAGTTTGATTCGACAGCTCTCCAGAGTTAAACTTGTTGAGTGGAATAACTGCTTCAGGACCCGCCTCACCAATCAAAGCAAAAGTAGGCTCAGTAACAATGCCGCCTTCCGCTAATCCAGGAGGCTTATTTGCATTCTGATAAGCCATCGCTTGATTATACTGAGCCTGAGTAATCTGTTGCGAACTTAATGCTTGAGCAAAAGCCGCGTTCTGAGCATTCCAACTAGCTTGAGCAGCCAAATTATTTGCCTGCGTGATTCTGAAACTCTATAGCAGTCGCATATTGCTCAGCCGTAATTTTCCCCGAATTAAGAGCAGATTGAAAAACAGCGTTTTGATTGTTAATTTTATCCATAGCAGCCTGAATAGTGTCAGCGATGTTTGTCCATTGACTCTGAGTATCAGCAAGGCAAGAAGCATTCATGTCAGCTATGATGCGTTTCTTTTCTTCAGCTGAAATATTCATGTTCCCATTGATTTGGGCTTCTATCTGGGCAAGCATCTGTTTCTTTGTTTCTGCAGCAGCCTTCTCAGATTCAGCAATCGTCGTTAGCCTTCTCATTTGCCAAAGCAACTAAGAGCATTATAATGCGCTGTCTGCATGTCAGTATATTGGTCAGCTGCAACCTTCAAGTCAGCATTCTTCTTCTGTTCGATAGCAGATACTTGAGAAGACTCATTATTCTTTAAAGACAAAATAGCAGCTGTCAACGCTTGGAAATCTGTCTGGGTAATCTGATTATACTGTTGCTGCGCAGCTTGCAGATCCGCATTCTTCTTAACTTCAATACCAGCTATCGCAGCTGCTTCATTAGCTTTGATACCTGTTAAAGCAGCTTCACGTTCAGATGCAATTGTCGTTGAAGCATCTTTATTTTCCTTCTCCATCTGCAACTCTTTCAATCGGTAAGAATCCGTGAGAACGCTTCTTTCATCATTATAAGCCTTAGACAAGCGCCGTTTTCTGCTTCTGATAATCCTCATCTGAAATCAAGCCAGCAGCATGAGCTTGCTCAAGAGAAACCTTCTCCTCAAGCATCAAAAGCTCCATATTATCAAAGTCTGCTTCTCTAGATGCTCTAAGCTGAGCTAACCCAGCATCAGTAACAGCTTGCAAACCATCATAGAAAGCATTTGCCTCATCGATAAGGGTGTCATAAGAGGCTTGGGTATCGCTGATTTCCTGGTCATAATGAGATGTAATTGTATCCTGAACCTTATCCAACTCAGTGTTAGAAACCCCGAATTTAGTATCCCAAAACGCCCCGAAATCACTTAATTCCTTATCGTAGGCAGACTGCAAAACATCAATCTGCTTCTGAGTAGAATCCTGAACAGCCTTAACCTGCTTATCATAGAACTCATTGATTTTCTGATCTACCTTTTGCAGTTCAGACTGAGTAACACTAAGCTTCTTATCCCAGTAAGCATTGAAAGCCGATAGATCCTCTTCATATGCTTTGTTTTCAGCGTCAATAGCTTCCTGATACTTAGACTCTGATAGTTTCAAGTTGCTTGCTTAAGGCTTCATCAACCTTCGCTGTCATAGAATCGTATTTGTTTCGGTAAAAGTTCTCCATCACAGATAAGCCGTTTTTCGTTGATTCCTCAGCGGCTTTCATCATATCATTGTATTCTTCTATTTTTGCGCCAATTGCATTTATGGCGCCGCCGATTACTCCTGCTAACCAACCGAATGCGTCTCCAACAGCTTTTAGAGGTCCAGCAAGCCAGCCAAGCTTCTCGCCTAACCAATTAATAGCACTCATGAAAGTGCCAACTATGAAAGTTGCCAAGAGGAACCAAAACGTTATTCCAAAGCCACTCCAACGCACCTTTAACCACTAAAGCTTTGCCAAGTCCGTCGCCAATAGCTTTACCCAGGGCATCCACAGCATCTTTGAAGGGCTGACAATAATTATAAGCAAGAATCAACGCTGCCACTAACGCAGCGATTGCGGCCACAACCCAAACAATTGGATTCGCCAACAACGCAGAGTTTAAGCCCCATGTTGCACCCGTCAAAGCGCCAGTGGGACCTAAAGCCGCAGTTTTTGCAGCTGCACCAACACCTTCAGCTACAGCTTCAGCTTGCGTTGCTCCTGCAATGATTCCTTTAACTGCCGATAAACTAGTGACGACACCAATCACCG
>CAVYXJ010000005.1:0-147816 GCA_963772455.1 Candidatus Bathyarchaeota archaeon | reverse complement strand
TCAACTGCACCTGTTTTTTTACCTGGAGAAGTCGACACCTACAAAGATCAAAATCTAACGCCGATTAATGGTTACATACAATATCTCATTTCCCATCCGGATGTAGCCATAGCTGGAACCCAGCACATTAACAGAGAAACTTACAGATTGGCGATTACAGGTCTTGTAAATAATCCACTAAATTATACTTACGATACAGTCGTAAACAACTTTAACTCAACTCTGCAAGTTGGCACACTTCCTTGTGTAGAAGGCTGGAGTGTAACATTATTATGGCAGGGAGCCCCGATAACGGATCTTCTTCTTCAAGCAGGTGTTAGTCCATATGCAAACACACTGATCTTTATTGCATCCGACGGCTACTCATCCTCTCTACCACTGCAATATGTGAAAGAAAATAACATTATGATAGCATATAAAATGAATAATCTTACCTTCACTGATCAAACTGGGTGGCCATTCTTTCTTGTAGCTCAAAACCAATATGGGTACAAATGGGTTGAATGGCTAACAGAAATCAATGTATCTGATGATTCAAACTATCTTGGGTACTGGGAAAGCCGAGGTTACCCTAACGATGCAACTGTTCGTAACCCTACCCCAGCACCATTAAATTTAGAACCAGTTATTCTTCCGGTGGCTGCAATTTCGATAGTGGCCATACTTATTGCATTGGCCGTCTTTTTTATCCCGATATAGATTTTTTCCGAAAAAGAGTTTTTCTCTCTAAAATCTCAAATGTACACTTATGTCCAAATAAGCCTTAAATAATACATTATAGTATATGTGAACCATAATGGAGCATGATTACAATGGGGAATCGCCTTTGGCAAACCACATACAAAAGTAAACCCACTAAACTATGTTAAATTCAACTACACAAACAACCCCCTTGATATATTCATCAAACTTCACCAAAAATACAAAACCACCTACCTTCTAGAATCAATAGAAGGACCACAAAAAACTAGCCCAATACTCATTCTTAGGGTTTGACCCCAAAACAAACATCAACGCCAAAAACGGCTTAGTAACCATAACCGATAACAAAACAGGACAAACCACAAAACAACAAACCAACGACCCATTCCAAGTTATTCAAGAACAACTAATGCCCTACAGAAATGACATGGTAGATTTTCGTTTTGTCGGCGGAGCATTAGGATACATATCATATGACGCCATACGATACATCGAAATAATCCCAAACCAAAAACCTGACGACCTAAGTTTTCCCGATACAGAAATGGGCATCTTTGAAGATGGATTTGTCTTTGATCATAAAACTCAACAAGCTTACTATTATTTTAGAGGCGAAAACCGCCTCACAGAAGTAACCGACTTGCTCAAACAACCAGCTCCCACCGAAGAACAGTTCACATACACTCACCCTTCAATCAATACATCAAAAAAAGACTTTGAAAAATCAGTCATGAAAGCCAAAAATTACGTCACCTCAGGAGACATTTTCCAAGTTGTTCTATCCAAACGCTTCCAATTCCAATACACCGGCAGTCTATTGACCTTCTACAAAAGCTTACGCCAGATTAACCCTTCACCATACATGTTCTACTACAAATCAGATAAACGTCAAATCGTTGGTTCAAGCCCCGAAATGCTCAGTCCGAGTTCCGACAACCAAAAAGTAATTACTTTTCCAATTGCAGGAACAGCACCCGTTACAGCCAACGTAGAAGAAAACCAGCGCTAGGAAACGAATTATTAAACGACCAAAAAGAAAGAGCTGAACACGTAATGCTGGTAGATTTGGCAAGAAATGATATTGGCAAAATAAGTCGATGTGGAAGCATAACTGTTCCTGAGTTTATGCAAATACACCAATTCAGCCATGTCCAGCACATTGTTTCCCAAGTTTCTGGCGACTTAAAAGACGATTTAGAGAGTTTTGATGCATTAAAAGCAGTATTTCCCGCAGGCACAGTGTCTGGTGCACCTAAAGTTCGAGCCATGCAAATAATCGAGGAACTCGAGCCCTCGCATCGAGGGGCAGCCTATGCTGGTGCAGTGGGATATTTTAGCTGCAATGGCAACTCTGATTTTGCCATAACCATACGTACATTATTCTCAGAAGGCAACAAAGCATACATTCAAGTCGGCGCAGGCATAGTCGCTGACTCGATACCTGAAAAAGAATGGTTTGAAACAAGCCACAAAGCCAAAGCACTCATCAAAGCGCTTGAACATGCAGCAGGAGCCAAATAAAAATGAAAGTCTTAGTTATAGACAACTATGATTCATTCGTCTACAACCTTGTCCAATATATAGGTGAACTAGGCGCAGAAACCGTGGTTTACCGAAACGACCAAATCAGCCTAATTGAGGCAGCTAAAATGAAGCCAGATCGCATCGTCATATCACCTGGACCTGGTAATCCTGAGGATGACAAATTCTTTGGCGTCTGCAAAGCAATTCTACAAACACTAAGTCCAACCATACCAACCTTGGGTGTTTGCCTCTGGACATCAGGGCATTATTCATGCATATGGCGGCAAAATCGTTCACGCCAAAAAACTCATGCATGGAAAAACCTGTCTCATAAAACACAACCAAAAAGCAATCTTCAAAGGTGTTCGCAACCCGTTAAAAGCAACTCGATACCATTCACTTGCTGGTGAACGAGAATCCATCCCTGACTGTCTCCAAATTACTGCTGAATCTGTTGAGGACGGCGAAATTATGGGCATACGTCACGTAAAATATCCAATTTATGGAGTGCAATTCCATCCTGAATCTATTCTATGCGAAGACGGAAAACTAATCATCAAGAACTTCTTGGAGGAAAAACAATGATTCGAGAAGGAATTCAAAAGCTCGTCGAAGGTTCTGATTTGACCTTAGAGCAATCACAGGGAATCATGTGTGAAATCATGTCGGGAAAAGCTACAAACGCCCAAACCGCCGCTTTCTTAACTGCCCTGAGAATGAAAGGTGAAAGCGTTGAAGAATTAATCGCATTCACATTAGTCATGCGTGCCAATTGCTGCACAATTCATCCCACAGTAAAAGGACGGCTAATTGACACCTGCGGCACAGGCGGCGACAAAATAAAAACCTTCAACATCAGCACAGCCGCAGCGTTTGTAATTGCAGGTGCAGGAGTATCAGTAGCTAAACATGGAAACAGGGCAGTCACCAGCAAAAGCGGCAGCGCAGAAGTACTGGAAAAACTAGGTCTAAACATAAATTTGAAACCAAAAGAAGTTGAAAGCTTAATCGAAAAGATCGGGATTGGATTCATGTTTGCTCCAAATTTCCATCCCGCAATGAAATACGCAGCAGAAACCAGACGCGAAATTGGTATCCGTACAATATTCAACGTCCTTGGGCCTCTATCAAATCCAGCAAATGCTAATGCTCAATTGCTAGGAGTCTATGACTCAAAACTGGTGGTTCCAATGGCTTCTACATTGAATAAGCTGGGGTGCATTGAAGCCATGGTTGTTCATGGAATTGATGGACTAGATGAGATTTCAACAATTGGAAAAACAATAATCGCACACTTAAAAAAGGGCAACGTTACAAAATTAGAATTTGTCCCCAGCAATTTCGGCATAAAAACAGCAAAAATAACCGATTTACAATCATCTACTACAGAGCAAAGCGCTAAAACAATCTTCAAAATTCTAAGCGGGAAAACAATTGATGATGCAAAAGCTGAAATTGTTCTGGTTAACAGCGCTGCAGGCATCATAGTTGGAGGCAAAGCAGACAACTTTGCAGAAGGAATGGAACTTGCTCGAAAATCAATTACTAATGGAACCGCCTACACCAAATTAAAAGAATTAATTAAAATGTCAGACGGAAGTTTAGAAAAGCTTGAGGAGCTTGAAGCAAAATATGAGTGATTACCTTGATTTATTAGCGCATGCAGCCCAATTAACCATTGAAAGCGGCTATTATGAAAAAACCCACCATTTTGGTGATTGTCAGGTCAGCTTGAAAAAAGCAATTTTAAACAGCAAAGTGAATCCAATAATAACCGAAATCAAATCTGCATCACCCTCTGCCGGCGTTATTAGAACAAATGTTAATCCAGCCTTGATTGCCAAATACATGGAAAAAGGAGGCTCCACAGCTCTTTCAATCTTAACAGAGCCAACACAATTCAAAGGATCTCTAGACGCTCTACTTCAAGCTAGAAAATCCGTAAACCTTCCAATCCTCATGAAAGATATTATTTTGAGTCCAAAACAAATCTTTGCAGCTTCAAAAATTGGAGCAAACGCCATTCTACTTATACAAGCCGTTTTTGATAGAGGATATGGCCAAAAAAATCTAAACGAAATGATTGAGACCGCTCACAAGTTAGGGTTGGAGGTTCTACTTGAAACACACACAGAAAAAGAATTTCGCACAGCAATAGAAACAAACGCAGACCTCATCGGAATAAACAACAGAAACCTTGGCACCCTAAAAATCGATTTAAACACGACCAAAGAAATCCTAAAAAACAATAATAATTGCAGCAAAGTAATCGTAAGTGAAAGCGGAATCAAGAACCCAAAAGACCTCCGATTTCTACGTGAATGTGGCGCAAAAGCTTTCCTCATCGGTTCAAGCATAATGTTAACAGAAAACATCGAAGAAAAAGTAAGGGAGTTTGTAGAAGCATGAAACTAAGCAACTATCCAATTGACGGCAAATACGGCAAGTTTGGAGGACGCTTTGTTCCAGAAGTTCTAATGGCAGCTATAGGACAACTCGAACAAGCATATGAAAAAGCAAAAAAAGACACACAGTTCAAAAAAGAATTGGATTATTATCTATCTGAGTTTGTGGGCAGACCAACCCCTCTTTACTTTGCCCAAAATCTTACAAACAAATTAGGCGGAGCAAAAATCTACCTTAAACGAGAAGACCTAGCTCACGGTGGAGCCCATAAAATAAACAACACAATCGGACAGGCACTACTCGCCAAGAGAATGGGCAAAACCCGAATAATCGCTGAAACAGGAGCAGGTCAGCATGGTGTTGCCACAGCAATCGCATGCGCCGCTTTGGGTTTGAAAGCTGAAATTTACATGGGCACTGAAGATTGTGAACGACAACGCCTTAACGTGTTCAGAATGAAACTACTAAACGCTACAGTACACCCCGTTGATTCAGGCTCCAAAACACTTAAAGACTCAATAAATGAAGCCTTCAGAGATTGGGTTACCAACATTGAAGATACCTATTACTTGATAGGATCAGTCGTGGGCCCCATCCTTACCCAATGATTGTACGGGATTTTCAAAGTGTAATTGGCAACGAAATAAAAGCACAATTCCAGAAAAAAGAAGGCAGATTACCCGATGCATTAGTAGCTTGTGTAGGCGGTGGCAGCAATGCTATTGGCACATTTTATCCATTTGAGGATGACACCTCAGTGGCACTCTACGGTGTTGAAGCAGCCGGCAAAGGCATAGAGTCAGGCAAACATGCAGCCTCGTTGGGTGCTGGAGCAGAAGGAGTCTTTCACGGCATGTTATCCTATGTTCTTCAAGATGAAAATGGGCAAATCCAGAACACAAGCAGCATCTCAGCCGGCTTAGATTATCCAGGAGTTGGACCAGAACATTCTTTTCTAAAAATCTCTAATCGCGCAACCTACACATCTGCAACCGACCAAGAATCAATAGACGCATTCTTGATTTTAGCAAAAGAAGAAGGGATTCTACCAGCCCTTGAATCTTCACATGCAGTAGCCTACGCTATGAAATTGGCTCCAAAAATGAAGAAAAACCAATCAATCGTTGTCACTCTGTCTGGACGTGGAGACAAAGATGTAGAAACGATTGCAGACTACATTGGGGCGAAAATATGAATCTAATACAAGAAGTATTCCACAAAGCAATGCAACAAGGAAACGGAGTGCTCATTGGTTACATAATGGCAGGAGACCCAAACCCAGAACTTACTCCACAAATTGCAGATGCACTTATCACTGGTGGAGTTGAAATTCTCGAGCTTGGATTGCCGTTTTCTGATCCAATTGCCGATGGACCTACAATTCAAGCAGCAAGCGTAAGAGCCTTAGCTGCCCAGACAACACCAATGAAAGTCATAGAAATCGCCAAAGAAATCAAACAAAAACATAACATTCCCATTCTGATAATGACATATTATAACCCCGTTTTCAGAATCGGCATTGACAAATTTCTCAGCAAAGCTAAAGAGCACCTAGTTGACGGGTTTCATAATTCCTGATTTGCCAATAGAGGAAGCAACTGACTTTAGGAAAGCTGCCGAAGCGAATGGTTTAGACACAATTTTCTTAGCCGCGCCATCCACCACTAACGAACGCCTGTGCAAAATAGTCTTTTGCAGCATGGGTTTTCTGTATTTGGTATCGCATTATGGAGTTACAGGTGTCAAAACAACAATTGAAGATTCGACAGTTCAATTAATTAAACGAGTTTTGCCATATACTGCTGGAAAAATTCCTCTTGCTGTTGGATTTGGAATATCCAAACCTGAACACGTGGAACGCGTTATTGCAGCGGGAGCAGATGCAGCTATTGTTGGATCTGCATTCATCAACATTATTCAAAATAACAGCCAAAACACATCTACTATGTTAAAACAGTTGAAAGCAGCTGCGCAAGAACTTAAGACTGCCACAAAAGCAATGAAGTAACCTAAAATAAAGGGCTTTAACCAAGAAAGTTTTATAGTCCGATTAAACTGTCTATGTTCGGCGGTGGATCTTAGGCGGTGGGTTAGGGGTCCATTGTACCGTAAATCCTCTACATGACGGGCTGACATCTGCGGATGAGGCGTCAAAGGCCGCTTGGAGTTTCATTTCCGAACCTGTGACTATCCGTCCTTTGGGGCTGGCGGTCAATGGGTGGCTTCCGTAGGGAAGTTACTTCGTTGTCTACCAGGCGAACCCGGCTAGGCTCGGGAGAGAGCAACCTAAGTTTGGACGCTATGCGCTCAAGGGGGTGCGGGTAAGAGTGTAGGGCTTGAGGTTTCCAGACGGAGTCTGGGCGTCAAACCGCAGTGGTCCACCGCTACTTAATCATTGTTTAAGAAAAAATTCTAAACAAAGAACATAAAAAATGAAAAAATAGTTTTAAGAATTTATGATTTACTTATTTTGCTTCATCAAAACCTTTCTTGAAAAGGGCTTTATCAATTACTCTTACATCTAGCTTTTGTCTAGCTGCAGTTTTTCTAATAGCGTCAAGCAGTTTTAGATAATTTAGAGTTGATAGCATATTTGCAGGCGGATTACCAAGTAATGCTTTCCAGGTATGGGCTTCCAATATACAATACTGTTTGGGATCAAAGAAGGAAAGAATAACGCTTGCTAAGACTGGAGTAACACCCTCAAGCAGCGTTATGCAGTTCATCCTATAACTATCTTCGCAACTTGGAATGCTAAGCGCCTGACTTGACAATCGATTAACAGTTGCTTCGGAATTTCGGGTGACCAAAGCTAAAGTGCGTGTCTTCTTTTCAGAATCATCTCTAAATTTCCAATCAACAACCGCTTCTAAATCAGCAACTGATAACGATTTATTCTTACGAAATTTCGCTCCGAGTTCCCGCTCCCGCTGCGCTTGCCAACCAAACGCTTTATCGTATTTGCGGCTCCACGTCAAGAAATCGGCTTTGTTCACACAATCACCATTTAATCAGTAATTTGGTTATGCTTGCTTTTCAGCATTTGCCCCAAAAAAACAGAAACAAAATAGGAAAAGAGGGGTTAATTTTGGTCTACTAGGTGTGCTGTTCCATCTGGACAGTAAACTTTTTCGTCTTTGCTTACTCTTCTGTAACGTTCACTACACATGTGCAAAAGGGTGCAGCCATCGCAATCTCTACTCAACACTTTTTTTCGCCTCCTATTAGGGCATCTTGCATCGGCGAAATCGGCTTATAAGGCTATGTAATATGCTTGTATATACACTAACTTTTTCTGAGATAGTTGTTCATGTTTTATAGCAATACATTCCATAGAAGCGGTTGCTATTTTGGTCAAATCAAGAATGATTGTAGCATTCACACTTATTGTCATCTTTTTCGGCAAGGCAGTTATAGCATTTAAGTAAACAGCTTAGTCATTCAATGCTTGTCAATGTTTATTAAAAACGAGCTAAAAAAAGAAAATTTAGATGATGGGTCTGTGTGGGATTAAACTTTCGATTGACCTTAACAGTTGGTAACCGAAAAGTATGGCAGCAAAGTACGTGGGCCATAGAATAACGGGCCAATTGCCAGGGGTATAATTCCAAAGTCCTGTGGAAACCGCAAAAAATTCCATAAGGGCTAATGAACACATACCACCGAAAGCAAGGAAAACCTGTTGCTTTACTTCTTGTTTTGCAATCCATTTGCGTCGTACAATAAACAAGATAGCCCATGCTGCTAAGAATCCAAATAATAGTACATACCAGTTGGAGTTAAAATCAAATATTACATTCATTTTTTTATTCAACCATTTTTTATTGTATTATTGTTTTGCCGTTTCTTTGGGGTTTATGAGCTGACCAGCATTTTCGGCAATATACTGGTTTGTTAGCTTTGGGTTTAAAGGGAACTTCACATTCAACTCCGCAATCGTTGCAGACAACATTAAAAGATGTTTGCTTTGACTGGAACTTTTTGAACATTTGGTAATTTCTTAAACGAGGCCACCCAGTCTTTGCATACTTTAACATTTCCGGGTTATCTTTTAACCAGCGCATCATATGAAAAAAGCTTTTTCCTCTTTTCTCTTCCCGTTCTGCTAATGGTTCGTAGCCTAAGTTTCGGATTTCGTCTAGATAAGCGATTTCAACTAGTCTTTGAGCTTCACCTAAGACTCTTACGCGTTTAACGCGGTCTTCGCCATAGATTTTTTTCAGATCTTCTGCTGCAACATCAAAGATGCAGCCTTGACAAATGTGAATTGCTTCGTCAGATTTGAGGTTGAAACGGGAAACAAGTCCAGATACAACACGAGCGGATTCCTTCAAGTATTCTTTTTCGCGAAATATGTCCTGGTAGAATCTAACGTCGATTAATTCGTATTTGAATTCGCTTGTTTCTTCATGGTAGGCGCCGACTACCACGCCGAAAAGCAAATCTCCACTGCCAGCATCGTCAACTATAAGGGTCAAATAATTACATTCCCTCTTCTCTTATCCCACCAAATACTTCAGACAGCTATAAAAACCGTCTTCCTAAAAACCAGAATAAGACAAGAAAGACTATATCATCAGAAAATAAGAATGTCAAAAATCGTTTCAGGATGAATTAGACAAACTTAGTATTGAGTTTGGTACAATTTATTTTCAATTTAAAAATTGTGAATCCAAAAACAGTTATCCTTGTCAGCTTTTATTTGTTTTATGGAAACATTTAAGTCAACCTTTTACCTTTAAATGCTCGAAAAATAGGAAAGTTTTTCCGAATTTTCAAATAGTATGGAGTAATTTAATGTCTCAAAGATCTAATGTAACCGAAATTAAATGTAGTGACTGCGGAAAAACAGCCACTGTACCCTTCAAACCAACAGCAGGAAAACCAGTCTATTGCAGAGAATGCTTAGCTAAACACAGCACCTCAAAAGGTACCGAACATAAGGGATCAGCAGATTCTAACGAAAAGCAAGCTTGGTCCAGAAGAAGAACTGATTGGAAATAATCTAAAAATAAAGTATTAATTTTTTTAAAAATTATTTTATCTGACTGCAGTCGCTTGGATAGCTTCAGCGGCGTTTGGCAATACATTTAGAATACCATTTTTGCCAAGTCTCAGTTGTCTTTCGCCTCTAAAAACACATACTTGTGCGTTCTTTAATTCAATGTTGTTTCCAACCGCTATTGTCCCTATTTGTCCTTCCCAAAGACAAAGTTTGGTCTTTCCAGTGTCATCTCCAACTAAGGCGTTAACTACCATTACTGTATTGCCGAATTGAGTGTGAACTTGAGCTGGTTTAGGAATCTCAATAACTTCAGCTTTCAAATTAACACGTTTCATGCCTGCTCTTAAATCATGGATAGATGTGTAGATTGATTCAGTATTTTGTTTAGCGATTTTCTTGCGGATTTTATCAGTGCTCATCCAACTTTCAAATGGATTGTCTTTCCTCAAAAGGAATTCTTCGCCAACACGGAATTGTGCTACGACAGCACTGTCTTTGGTTATGAGAAAAATTGTTTCACCCTTTACTTTACCACGGTACTCGACCGTTAAGTTGCCGCAGACTGCTTTTTCGTTACTTCGTGCCGTAATCAAAGCTTGAAAAACTTCGTTAGGATAAATGTTGTATTTTACCGAAAGAAGCGCAAGATGCTCGCCTAATGTAGATTTTTTCTGTCTCAAATTATCCCACTCAAATCATAGTCAAAGTCAGGAGAAAAAGCGAATTCACAGGGATGCCATTTCATACTTTTTCTCAATTGCCCGAATATTTACCTAATAATGCTATGTTAACTATATTAGGTTGACGATTAGATTCGTGACTAAAGTACCTATTACGGTTAAGTGCTATTTAGCGAATCGGATAGCTAGCAAAAATCATAAAAATCTCCTCTGAAAGTATGTCTTTAATTAAGTTTTGATGATAAATCAGTAAGGGTAAAGCATTCAATTTATAAGCATCGAAGGACAGTTAAAAGGTACTGTGTGAAAGAGACTTTTACACAGCCAAAATAGTAGGAGTTGAAAATAGAGAATGTATAATAACAAAGAGATGCACAAGGCAACTTGCGCTGACTGCGGAAAAGAATGTGACGTTCCTTTTAAGCCAGACGGTACAAGACCAGTTTACTGCCGAGAGTGCTACTCAAAACGAAGACCACCACGAAGATACTAAGCATTTTAAGCTAAGCATCTTTAAAATCTTAACAATTTTCTTTTTTATTTTTATTATATTTTGAAAAATTGATTACTCTAAACCAGGATATTTTTAACTAAAAGTAATTGTGTTAAAAGAAAATTGATTACATTAAAAATAAATTTTATGGACGAGCAAAAAAACTCGTATTTATAAGGGAACTGATTAGGATTTTTGTTCTGATCCGGTTCGTTTCTTGTTATCAGTGTAATCTTTCTTTTTCACTTGCTTTTTAATCGGGCAATTGAGTCGAATACTCGATTTGCACCTGCGACAGTTCTTAACTAAACCAGCTCTTAATTGGCACATTTTCATTTACCTCTTTTTTATTTTTTGAAAAGAATCAATTATTCAATTAGTTATTCCAAGAGGATAACAGAAACTCTTCAACCATGAATGTTTTTGCATCCTTATAAAGGAATTGATGAACAAAACGTTTTTCTGTAAATACATAAAATTTTAGCTGATTTTCAAATAATAAGCCGTATAACGAATTCTAAATCTAAAATATCTGAAAAATTATGAAAAAAAAGTATTTTGTAGCAAGCTACCCTAATATACTTGCAGCATCCCTAATTGTTGTAAGGTTAGAATTCTTAAGAGGAAGAGTTAGACCACTTATACGCTTTTTCTCAAAACTATTCTGATTAATATGTTGGCATAAGCCAAATAGGTGAAAAAAATGGGTAAACGAAAAATTACAAATGAAGGCAGCCTCGACAGCATGGTCCTACCTTCCTCAAATGACGTATTGGGTGTGGCGGTAAAGATGCTTGGCGCCGAAAGAATTACAGTTAAATGCCAAGATGGAAAAGAACGTTTATGCAGAGTTCGTGGTAAACTAAAAAGGCGTGTTTGGATTCGCGAGGGAGACATTGTTTTAGTTTCACCATGGGATTTCCAATCTGACACTAGAGGAGACATTTTCTGGCGTTACCGCAAAAACCAATCAGACTGGCTTAGAAGCCACAACTATCTCAAAATGGAATAGGAGGCCAAAATTATTATTCTAAAATGTACTGATTGTGGAAACACCTTCAAACGAGATGGACTCAAAGACGGCGAAATAGTCGCTTGCCCAATTTGTGAAGCAGACTATCAAGTTATAGTTAGAGAAGGAAAAATCGAAATTTGCGAATACGTCTACGAAGGTCCAGACGTAGGCGAACTATAATCAGTTTTTTCAACAAAATTAATTATTTTTAAAAAAAATAAAACAATTTAGCTAATCAGTTCAACTAATGTGCCGATTGCTTGTCCTGGAACTCCACGTACAAACCTTACTCTAACCATTCCATTCTTGCCGTGTGGCCCTCGAACTTTTCCAGTTAGTTTGGTGATTCCATTTGTCCAAGTAACTTTTTGCCCAATTATTTTACATGCGAGAGCTTCAGAATTTACATTTTCAAATTCAATTAAGCACTCATTTGACGTTTGTTCTCTAATTCCAGTGCGATAATTAGTTATTCTTCCGTGAACTTTTTGAGCCAAAATACTCACCTTATAAACCTCCCAATCTATGGTGTGCTTGCTTTTAAAGCTGTTCCATTCAATAGATAAAACTTCATATTTTCATGAAAATTGAATTCGCCAAGATTAATACTTTTATTCTGTATAGCTGATTTATAGAATAAGAGTTGATCACTAAATGAAACAGTTCCTAATTACACCCCAAGCAGGTAAACGGCTAATCGCCAGAACCTTGGCAAATCACCCGGCTATAAATAAAGCATTAAAAAATGGAACTCTTCTTATTATCGCTGGCACAACGAATGGTTATGTAGCCGAAGAAATTCTGAAAAGACACAAAATAGATAACAATTTCTCAAGGCAACATTTCTTCCGAGGAATAACAATCCCTCCAGCCAAAACGGTGACAGCCGAAGGAAGACTTTCTGATGAAAGCAAGTTTCCTGGAGATGTAGTACTAATAAAAGGTGTTTGGGAAAAAGGAAAAACAATCGCTGATGTAATTGATGACCTCAAAGAAGGGGATGTTATTTTGAAAGGTGCAAACGCCTTGGATTTAAATCGTAAACAAGCAGCCATTTTAATAGGTCATCCAAAAGCGGGCACTATAGGCTTAACTTTGCCAGTGATTGTGGGACGTCGAGTGAAACTCATAATTCCCATAGGTTTAGAGAAACGAATAAACGGCGATTTAAACAGCATTGCTGAAAAACTAAATGCGCCAGGTACAGATGGATACCGATTGTTGCCCGTCTCAGGAGAAGTATTTACTGAACTGGAAGCAATGAAGGCTTTAACGGGTGCTGAAGTTGAATTAATTGCCGCGGGCGGTGTTTGCGGCGCAGAAGGTTCATGCTGGATTGCTGTCAATGGCAGTGAAGAACAAGAGGAGTTTGCCGAGCAAATTATTGCTTCGGTGGCTGATGAACCACAGTTCAGCTTGGATTTTCTTTAACTGTGTGTATCCTTACTCTTGACCATGCATCATCATACCCATTCCGTGACCTTTCCTTCTATCACCCATGTTCTTTCTCATAATGTCGGCGCCTTGAGAAGCCAGATCCATCATCATGTCGATGTCTTGTTTAACAAGCTCCATTATGGGTTGATTCAACTCCATTTCGAAAGTAAACTTTACTTTGCCACTCTTGTCTGTAGTTTCCATAAATCCACCTCCTAAAGAACTCAAAAAATCGTTAACAATCTATTCTAATTGTTAACGAATGTGTTCTTAAACCTAAGTGGCTGTACCAATACTACAACAAGTCAAAAAGGCATTTCATTTTTTAATGCTATGTTCAGATAGATAATTTTTGATTTATTCATAACTGAATGTGATCTATCAGCTGATTTGTTCTCAAATCGGAGTCATTTTTTTAAATAATATGTGGTTTAGTCGTATTTGGTCAAACTTTATATACTGTGTTGGATAATCCATCCAGGTAATAGGAGTTCAAAGGAAACTATGAACAAAAAATATGCAATATATATCTCCGCAATAATAATTATCGTCATAATCATTTCTGGCGCTTTCATATTCAACAATTACAACGCAGGAAACAATACAGGACCCCAAAACTTTTCTGTAATTGATGACGAAGGTTATGAAACCAATTTTGCTTCGGTTCCACAAAGAATTATTTCGCTCGCACCAAGTAACACACAAATCCTCTTCGCCATAGGTGTAGGCGAAAGAGTAGTTGCTGTAACCGACTATGACCACTACCCCTATGACTTCGCCGCTTGGATTGCTGCTGGAAACATGACAAGTATCGGAGGCTTCTCAACACCCAACAAAGAAACAATTGCCTCACTAAATCCTGACCTAATTCTAGCCACACCAATCAATGATCCAGACGTTGTAACACTCAGAGACTTAGGTTACAAAGTATTAGTGCTCAATCCCAACGATGTCAACGGCGTATTCAAAGACATATCTATTGTGGGCAAAGCAACAGGAGCAGACCAAGACGCAACTACACTTGTGAATTCTCTAACTAGCCGAATTGATACCGTTGAAGCCAAAATAGCAGCTGCAAACTTACCTAAACCAAAAGTGTACTATGAAGTTTGGACACCTCCACTAATGTCTGCAGGCAATAATTCATTCATAAACGACGTAATTGTTAAGGCTGGAGGAGAAAACATCTTCGGAGCAGAAACACAACAGTATCCTACCGTTAGCTCAGAAACAATAGTCCAGAAAAACCCAGACGTAATATTACTGCCCACTAACATGGCACAAACAGATGAAGCACCCTTCTATGGAAGCGTTGACATAGTTAAAGCAAGACCTGGATGGAGCTCAATTAGCGCAATTCAAAACAACAACGTAATCGTCGTAAACGGAGACCTCTTCGCTGAAGCAGGACCACGGATCGCGGAACAAATAGAGACAGCTGCCAAAGCACTTTACCCAGACCTTTTTTAACTTCCCTAACCTTTTTTTTGGTTAAGATATGACTACCGATAAAGTAAAAGAAAAATATTCAAAACGATCTTCCAGATGGAAGTTAATCTTATTACTATTAATTGTAACACTTGTAGTTGTTGTTATTCTCTGCTTAAACATAGGCTTCGCACCCATCAACTTCTCAGACATCCTTACAATATTGGGCAAACAAATTCCCTTCCTTAATAACTATGTAGACTCATCAACAATTTCTAACGTAAACGAAGCAATTATCATCCAAATTCGATTACCGCGTATACTTGCAGGAGCGTTAGTTGGTGCTGGATTGGCAGCCGCCGGCGTTATGTATCAAGGTGTTTTTAGAAACCCAATGGCAGATTCTTACCTTTTAGGCGCTTCAGCAGGAGCTTCTTTTGGCTACACTTTAGCTACTTTGTATGCCGGCTCTTTGATCCTTAATTTTTTTGGCCTTGGACTTTTTCAAATAGTCGCTTTCTTAGGTGCAGTTTTAACGGTCTTTATAGTGTATTTTATGTCACGCGTAGGAAACAAAGTGCCAATAACCACACTTTTGTTGTCAGGTATAGTTGTTAACATTTTTATTTTGGCTTTGCAAACTGTATTCGAGTTACGTTCAGGTAAAGCTTTGATAGGCATTGTCGCTTGGATTGCTGGAGGATTCTCCAACATTACGTGGACTCATATTTACATTGTTTTTCCATTTGTTTTAGTAGGAACAGTTGTTGCATATTTCTTTACAAAAGACCTCAATATGTTATCCATGGGAGATGACACGGCTCAACATTTAGGAGTAAACACTGAAAGAGTACGTCAAATACTTCTCCTCATAGGCTCATTGATAACAGGCGCTGTAGTTTCCATAAGCGGAATTATTGGATTCGTTGGTCTTATAATTCCCCACATGACAAGGCTGGTAATTGGACCTGACCACAGGATTCTATTGCCCACATCAGCGATTGTTGGTGCCATATTCCTCATTCTATGCGATTCCGTCGCTCGGGTAGCTACAGGGGCATCAGAATTACCAGTAGGAGTTATAACTGCTTTAGCAGGAACCCCATTCTTTATCTACTTGCTAAGAAAAAGGAAGACAAGTTACTCACTGTAGGATGCGCTGATTGGACATGGTAGTACTTAGTGTGGATGGAGTCGAATGCCGCTATGGTTCAATAAAGATTTTGGAAAATGTCAGCTTCACAGTTAAAGAAGGCGATTTCGTTGGAATAATTGGACCTAACGGCTCAGGAAAGACAACGCTTCTAAAAAGCATCAGTCGAACTCTCAAGCCCTACAAAGGAACTATAATTCTCGATAAAACCGATATTTACGACATTAAAAGCATGGACCTTGCCAAACGAATGGCAATTGTCCCACAGGAAAGCAACATAGGTTTCAGTTTTAGCGCGTTAGACATAGTATTGATGGGGCGAAATCCCCACATGAAAAGGTTCCAAATGGAATCAGAGTCAGATTTAACCATCGTCAGGAAAGCTATGAACCGAACAAACACTTGGCATTTAGCTGACCGCCCAATAAACGAATTAAGCGGTGGAGAAAAGCAACGTGTCGTAATCGCCCGTGCCCTAGCACAAGAGCCAAAAGTTCTGTTGCTCGATGAACCACTCACTCATCTAGACATGATTAATCAGTTGGAAATCATGGATCTAGTGAAGGAACTTTGCATTGAAGAACACTTGATCGTTTTAGCCGTAATTCACGACTTAAACTTGGCAGCACGTTATTGCAGCTCAATTCTCTTACTTAAGGGAGCGACAATATTTGCAGCTGGAGCTGTAGAAAATGTCCTAACAAGTGAGAATATTAAAGCTGTTTTCCACGTTGACGCGATTGTAAAGAAAAGCCTTGTAACAAACTCTCTATTTGTAATTCCTCTCAGCCCTCAGAAATCTTCTGTACCTCGAAACTGTGCTATTCACATTATTGCGGGAGCCGGAACAGGAACCGTTGTGATGAAAGCTTTAGTCGATGAAGGCTATGAAGTGACTGCTGGTGTTCTCAACATGTTGGACACAGATTATGAAACCGCTGAGCTTCTTAAAATTCCAACAGTAAGTGAGGCACCTTTCTCACCTATATCCGAGGAATCAAAGAGGGCGCTCTCGGAAATGATATTTAAATCCGCTATAGTAGTGGTGACATCAGTTCCCTTTGGTTATGGAAATCTCTCTAATCTGGAAACGGCACTTGAGGCAGTAAAACGGGGTATCCGCACATATGTTATCGATGAAGTGCCAATGGAAAGTCGAGATTTTACCTCTGGAATAGCAACTGCTTTTATGGCAGAACTAAGGAAATCTGGAGCAATTTTCATCAAACATCCTTCCGAATTACCCACGCTCGTAAATGCAACCCATGACAGGATTGAATTACGCAAGCACGCACAATCTGAGATTCCAGGCCACATGAAGAACCAGCTCAAATCAATTAGAAAAACCTCAGATGGCGAAGATGATGTTTAGTGTCTATTAAAGAAAATAAGAAACAACTTTTCGGTTCCGAAAAACATGGCAACAAACTAGACCACTTCATTTGGTCTTGCACCCGGGCTTATCCTGTTAAGCACGCTTTTTCTCTTGGAGATGGAAAACCCCTTTCCAACGAACTAACAACCGAGGAAGCAAAAGTTATGCTAAAGAAAGCTGCGGATTTTGGAGTAGATAACCTTTTCATTTCTGGAGCTGGCTGGACAGGCGAGCCGCTGATGCGTAAGGACTTCATAGAACTCATTCAATACGTTGCTGAGTTGAAGATGTCTCCTTATGTGAAAGTTACAGGTTGGCATTTCAATAACCAAGTCGCAAAAGAATTAGCCGCAGCGAATTGCAAGGCTATCATATGCTTCGCGGGGTTAAAGGAAACTGATGATAAACTTCGCGGGGAAGGGGCATTCAAAGATAGTATAGACGCTTGCAAATTATGCAAGGAATTTGATATTCCTTTTGCCATGAGTGTGATTAACACAAAATTTGTAGCTAATCAAATTTCAGCTTTAGTTCAACTTGCAATTGATTTGGGCGCAAAAAGTTTCCATCTAGCATCATTAATTCCTCAACCCATAGATGTTGAAAATCAATTGAAGCTGCTCGGTTCACTAGAGCCAACACCACAACAAAGAGAAGACCAACTAAACGAAATCTATGATCTTAGCAAGAAAGTCCAAGAAAAAATCCTCATAGTTCCCTACGAAATGTTCAACAACCGTTTGCTGAAAACCAAGGAGCCTTCGCGTGAACTAAGAAGTACATGTAGTATGTGTGATAACCTTAAGAAATACGAATGGCTGGAAATTCTCGAAGATGGAAAAGCCTATGCCTGTGCACCACTTGGCTTAGAATTTGGAGACATTAGAACTGATAGCATTCAACAAATTATGAATCGAATGCCCAAATCGGAAAAACTGAAAAAACTTGCAGACCGCAACAACCTCAAAGGCAAATGTGGTATCTGCGAATTCAAAATCATTTGCGGTGGCTGCAGAGCACGAGCCTACATATACAGCAAAGATAGCCTAAACCAAGACCCAGCATGCCTTTACCAACCCAAAACATCAGGCAGAAAATTGAAAAAACCTGAACGTGAAATAGAATGAAAAAAGCTGACAAAATAAAATCGCTTGATTTTCTTAGAAAACAGGTAATGGACTTAGGTGCTGCAGAAGCGAAGATAATTCAAGTCGAAAAAATTGTCATCGAAGACCGTGTTGTTTTCAAATGCAAACTTGGCTGTGAAAAATATGGAAAAACATTAGCATGCCCCCCTCACGCTCCAACACCAAATGAATTTCGAAAAATCGTAAGCGAATACCACTATGCCCTCTTTATGAAATTTAGAACACAGGTTGAGGGTGATTCAGAATTAATCAAATATCTTTCAAAAACTGGTGCCCACTCTATTCCTGAAGACATGAAGGAAAAAGTCGATAAGTTTTGGTTGGGGTGGAAAGCTGAGATGAAAAAATTACTTGAGACTGTTCATAAACTCGAGAAAGCAGCTGCAAACGAAGGATATTTGCTTGCTGTAGGTTTAGTTTCGGGGACTTGTCAGTTGTGTGAAAAATGCAATGTGGAAAAAGGAATCTGTATCCATCCGGAAATGAAGAGATATTCCCAAGAAGGCGTCGGAGTTAACGTTAAAGCGACTGCTGAGAAAGCTGGCATAAAATTCACTTTACCTTTTAACAAGAATCCTGAAACTTTTGCCTTACTCTTAATAGATTAGCAATATTTACAAAAATTTCTGGTTTCCAGATGACTGTAAGCAATCTAAGCCAAGGCTTAAATAACCAAAAAATTAACATCATTCAAAATTTAACTGAAGGGTTACCCTATGAAATTGAACGTTGAAATCGAAAACATTGACGCCGAAGTCAAGAATCAAACCCTTGTTATTTGGTCTAAGACTCCTTTGAAGATACTCAGTTCTGCCCTTTTGAATGGAGGCTTGGTTGAGGCAAATGGAATAATTAACGTTCAAGTTCCAGAAGGCAGCGGAAGCAACAAGAGTGACATGCATTGGAGTGGTCCTGAAGACTTCTTAGTTAAAGCTGCACAAGAACTGCAACTTCCAAACGAAAAAGTGGTCGGGTTGATGACTGCAGCCAAAATGAAAAACTTGGTATACTTCACTGAAAAATATGATGACGTTACTTTAACTGTTTTTGTGACTGCGGGAGCCACCGTAGCTGTAACAGCTGGTGAACCCGCGGCTTCAAAGAGTAGACAACTTCCAAAGATTGGGACAATAAATGTTGTAGTGATAGTTGATGGAAATTTAACTGAGGCTTGCATGGTTGAAGTAATTAAAACAGCAACTGAAGCCAAAACTGTTGCCCTTAGAGAATTAGACATCAGAAGTCGTTTTTCAGGAGACCTAGCAACTGGGACCTTGACAGATAGCGTTGCAGTTGGATGCACCAAAAGAGGCGAGTCAATACAGTACGCTGGGACATTCACGATTCTTGGTGAGTTAATTGGAAAGTGTGTTCGAGAGGGAGTAAAAATAGCCATTTTTAAACAAGAGAACATTTCCTCAAAAAGAACACTTGTTGAAAGATTGGCAGATAGACGCCTATCATTTGAAACTATAATATCTCAGGTTTTTGACAGCAAAATAGCTAAGGAAAGCCCAAGGTACAAACAACTCGAAAAACAGTTTGAATTAATCCTCTTGGATGACAAAATTGCAAGGCTTGTAATTGCAACTCTTAGGCTTGACGAAGATTTATTAAAAGGATTAATTCCCGAAAAAAATGGCAATTCAGTAGACTCAATATTGTTTGAAGAAATTGTTAAAACAACATTGAAGTGTGCCTCCGATGCTACTTTAACATCTGCCTTAAATAAATCAAAATCCGAAGACCAGCCACAATTAGGGCCTTTTACAAAATGCGTTTTGGAAGCTATCGTTAAAACTGCAAATAAACAAAAATGATTTAATAAGCGATAATATTCGCGTTACCGTATGGAAAAGTATTACTATTTGATTAATTGGTATGCATTGGCGTGGATCTGTCGATAATCTTTATCCTACTTACGGGATTAGGCTTGGGTTTGGGGCATTCATTAGACCCAGATCACGTTGTGGCAGTATCCGCATTAGTATGCAATAATAAAAGTCTACGTAAATGCATCACTTCAGCCACAGTCTGGGGAATTGGCCATTCAGTAGTACTATTAGCAATTGGGTTGTTGGTGCTTACATTTAGCGTTGCAATACCACAAACTGTTCTAAAATTGTTTGATTGCGCCGCTGGAGTTCTGCTGATAATTTTAGGAGTACTTGTAGTTAGGCCATTAATCACCGAAAGAAACAGCATTCATCAAGCAGCACATGAACAAAGCCATTCACATACACATCCGCATTCCCACACTCACAAACATAACAACAAACACGATACCAATGAACACGAACATTCTCACACGCATCTACACAAATCAGCAATCACAGGCGCAATTCAAGGACTCGGAGGCAGCGCAGCCTTAATGCTGGTTACACTGTCAACAGTTAACTCACTTACGATAGGAACAGTCTTCATCTTCTTTTTTGGGGTAGGCGTAATCTTAGGAATGGTGGGCATTGCATGCATAGTTGGGTCGGTTATCGCTTATACAGCTTCAAATTTGGAGAAAGTGCACAAAATAATTAAGGCTCTCACAGGTTCAGCAAGCATCATTTTTGGCATAGCGATTATTATCTATTCTTTAGTTTAATCTCAAAACTCACAACATCTAAAAGTTAAATGTAGTATTCCACTTGAGGCGCTAGCACAATTTAGCGCTCGATGGATATTTTACTTGCACCAGCTTCTTTCTCTAGAGTTATAACGTGGTCAGCTTTACCTGCGAAAGCTTCACTATGAGTTACCGCAATGATTTGTTCAATTGCTTTAAACCGGCTAATGGCTTCAGCTAACCGCTCTATGCTGCCATCTTCGCTGCCCAAGTTTTCTGTAGGTTCATCAAGCATTAGCATCCCCAAGCCGTGACCCGTTCGTGATTGCATAATAATTTGCCCCAGCCCTAGTCGATAAGCAAACGCAAGCAAAGTCCTTTCTCCGCCTGAGAGGTTACAAACTTCCCGGTCCACGCCTGTCTCACTTTTCACGTATGGAGAATAAGTTTCATCGATAACCACATTCAACATTGGTCCTTCCCCACCAACTAAACTATCAAGCACCTGCTGAACAAAATTGCGTAAAACCTTTACAAACTCACTTCTTAGTTTAGGTTGAATGCTGCGATAAGCATCCCTGATCGCCCCGAGGATTTCAACGGTTTTTCCGATTTTCTCCATTCGTTCAATTTTTTCCTGTGCAATGTCTATTCTTTCTTTGGTGTCATCTAAACGTTGAGATAGGTCTTTTTTGCGATTCTCTTTTGTGCGTAAATCCGATTCCAAAACATAAAATTGCTTAAAAGTATGTTCTCTTTGCATGCGAGCTGCATCGAGGTCTGAGAGGTTAAATTTTTCGATTTCAAGTTCCACAATGTCTAATTGCGAACGCATATCAGCATCAAATTTCTTTTTTTCATCAAGTTCGCTTGAAAGGGTGGTGAGGTTGTTTCCTTCTTCAATTATTCTTATTTTCAAATCCGCGTTACGAGTTGCACAAGTTTGCAAGCTGGAATAGGCTTCCGAAGCAATAACTTTAGTTTTTTGCAGATTTGTAACTTCTATTCGAAGTTGATTAATTATTTTTTCTCGTTCAATGTTTTCCTTTTGTATTTTCGTTAACATATCTGATTTGTAATCGCCCGCCAAGGGTTGAATGCAAAGCGGACATTTACTCTCTTCAGCTAACTGAACTACTCTTTTCTGGTCAGTTTGCATGCTTCGAGAGGTAGCTTCCTGCTCAGCTTTTAAACTGCTGATTTTATCGTCAATCTCAGCTAAACAAGAACCTAATTGCTCAATGGATTGATCAACTGGTAATCCTGCTTGCTCAAGTCTATTTAGACATATTTTTATTTGAGAATCCAGTGAATTTTTGCGTTGACACAAATTGTCAACTATACTTTTCTTGCCTTCTATACGTTCGTTAAGCGATGAAAAAGTATTGTTCATGTTGGTGATGTTAGCGGTTAGTCGAGCTTCTTTTCGTTTTAGTTCTTCTATAGCGAGTTTTTTCTCTTCTAACTGTTTTAGTTTGGAGTTTGCTTCATCCAAAGCTCTTTTGGTAATTGCCAGTCTCTGCTTTGAATTCTCCAAATCCATCTCTAATAGAGTGAATTCTTCTCCTGCCCTGTTGTATTCGTTGTTGAGTTTTTCCAAACCGTTAACATCAGGATCTTTTTCATAAACCCTTTTTTCAGTGTCATAGTCCCGTTGATACTGAGCAATGTTGCTCCATGCAACTTCAAAATCCGATAATCCAAAAAGCTCATCTAAGCGTCTTTGCCTGTCCCGCGGAGTTGCATCTAAAAGTTCTTTGAGATGTTCTTGTCTAAACCAGATGATTTCTCGATAAAGGTCCTTATCTAACCCAGTAATTGCCTTTAACTGCTCAGCGATAGCATCAGTTTTCATACTTGCAACAAGTTTCTCATCCTCAAAGAGCTTAAGTTCCTCAAAATCTTGGTTAATACTTTTACCTTTCCTCTTCAATCCTCTAATCAGCTTGTATGTTCTCCCATTGTGCTTGAATTGAATCGTAACCTTCCCCGAGTCGCTGCCTTCACGGAGCAAATACTCAAAACTTCTCCCAATCGAGTCTCCAAATAACGCAAAATCAACCGCGTACATGACGCTGGACTTGCCACAGCCTAAACCGCCTACAAGACAATTAAACCCACGAGTGAAAGGTACAGTGGATTTTACGTGACTGCGGATATTTTCCAACTGCACGATTTCAATTTTCATTTCGCGAGTTCCTCGATCGCTTGTTTAACTTTTTCATCCTGTTTTCGAGTTAAGGGCTCAATTAAATTTAATGCTCCCTTTGCGATTTTTTCTGCTTCATCTTTGCCATATCTTTCCGAAAAAATTTGCTGGAAATATTCAAAAGCTTTGGTTTTGAAATCTTTGCATCCGCTTTCAAATATTGAACGTACAATTTCGTCAGAAACCACCGTCTCCTTAAGCAAAACAACTGGGTGAACGAGCAGCGCTTTTTCCCCCGCATTTCGGATTTTTGCAACATCAATTTCTGATCGATTTGCTTCAGAAGGTAAAGTTCCCCTAAGAACTGGAATAATCACTGCACCTTCTTCATCGGAATCCTTTACCATTTGGATTGCTAATTCAGTTATCTTGGCTGAAGCCATGCCAGTAAAATCCTGTTCGTCCATAATGATAAACTTGCGGGGTGAAGTCAATTCTATTATTTCTGGTTTAACTTGACCTTTTTCATCGACTTTGACGTGGTAGAAACCTTTGATATTCTTGGCTTCGTCATAACTTACGGTTTCGGTGCTGCCACTATATGCTAAGATACCGTCTTTAAGTTTGCTCATACATTGTTTGTGGAGGTGACCTGCAGCATAATAACAAAATCCACCCGGCAACTCATCGGGCGAGATTTCCGCTTCAAAAGGTCCCTTGACATCTGGCAAATCCAGCGCGCCATGTAAAACAAAAATGTTGCCAATTCCTGACTTCGGCTTGGGAGGATTATCCTCCATGAATTTTGGAAGCGCTTCTTGGGTTTTATTCCTATTGTGATAGGTAGGTATCCCGTAGACGTAGCATGAATTTTCTTTACTCCAACATGCGCCTTGATGCCTCGGAAGATGGATGATTAAACCTGCGCTATCAAGTGGATAGAGAATCGTGCTAGTTATTGTATTAGGGGCTGAATCATGTGAACCATCTACAGTCAAAACTGGGATATCCGCATCTTTTAACCGTTTAAAACTTCGAATAGTATTTTCTAAGGTATGATTAGATGGCCTCGCCTGATGAAAAAGGTCACCTGCAATAATCATAAAGTCAGGTTTCAACTCGATTGTCTTATCTACTAATTCTTTGAATGCATCGTCGAAGTCTTGCCTTCTAGTCTCTAAACCGTACTGAGCATAACCCAAATGCAAATCTGCAGCGTGCACAAAACTAAATGGCTTCAAATTGGCGAGTCACCTAATGTTTTTCTTGTACAGTTGATAATGTTTGCATGTTTTAAAGCATTTATGCAAGTTTGGTTAAAGAGCATTTTTTATTTTTGACCAGAATAAATTGACCATTTAAGTCAGAATCTTTTCTGCCAACACTAAACTTAGGTGAATTATCCATTATTTTGGCGTAAAAATATAAGATACCATATGCATTTTAGTGTAAAAGGCGCTAGACCCACATGAAATGCCAAGAATGCAATACAGAGTCTTTTATACCGTTCCGCTGCCCGTTCTGCGGCGGACAATTCTGCGGTGACCACCATTTACCCGAAAACCACAAGTGCCCAGCAATCAACAACGCTCGCCAACAAACCCAAGAGCGAGTGATGAATCAGCAAGGCTACAACTCTTACAATTACAGCTATGTGTTCGGTCAAGACCCTTACAGACGCAAAAACCACATCACAACAAGCCCAAAAGAACTCAAAAACATCGGCGTTGCAGCGGCACTCGTTACAGGCGTAGGTTTATCGATGGCTTGGTATAGTTTTAGTTGGAGTTGGGCTGTTATGGCCGCTTTCGCAGTAATTATGACAGTTTCTTTCTTGGTTCATGAATTCGCTCACAAAGTAATGGCTCAACAAGCAGGAATGTGGGCGGAATTCCGTCTAACAACATTTGGAGCCATATTAACGCTTGTTTCAGTGTTTTTACCCTTCAAAATGATTGCACCCGGCGCCATGATGATTGGAGGAAACGCGCCCACATCTAAGGACATGGTGAAAATCTCAGTTGCAGGAGTTATTACCAACATGATATTCGCCGCACTGTTTCTGGGTTTAGCATTTGGATTGCCGATAATTGATATTTACTGGCGGTTAATGCTGATTTTCTCAGCATATATCAACGCGTTCATGGCAATCTTTAATCTAATTCCATTCGGAGTATTCGATGGCTACAAAATTTTCAATTTAAACAAGAGAGTATGGGTAGCCGCGGTCATTCCCTCTGCCGTTTTAATAGCAATAACAGGATGGATACTCTTCTTTAAAACAACGATTATTCCTACTCCTTGATCATCTGACCAAGTCATTACGGTAACAGACTAAAATGTTCCTCAAACTTCTTTGATTTTCACATCTTAATTGCTAGGCACATCGAAGATTTAGAAAATATACTATATGCTGAATTAAGAAACAAAAAATAAATAATTAGAACTAAATAAGTTCGATTGTGACATGGACTTCTTCTGGAACACGTATGCGCATAATTCTACGCATGACACGTTCTTCAGAGTCAATATCGATAAGGCGTTTGTGAATACGCATCTCCCATCGATCCCATGTTGCAGTGCCTTCGCCTGATGGACCTTTAAGGACTGGAACGCGCAAACGTTTTGTGGGTAATGGAACTGGTCCATTCATTTTCACGCCTGTCTTTGAGGCAATGCTTTTGAGTTCTCCACATACCTCTTCTAATTTACTGTAATCAGTACTTGTGAGCCGGATTCGTGCTTTTCTAACCATTTTGGTCAATCAATCCATTGTTTTGCCGTCTATTATATCTTGGCGACACCTTACAGATTTAAGCGGAACATAAAAACCTTGCGACCCGCAAAAACAAGGTTATACCCAATATCACAGACAATAACCTCAAAGATGTTGAAATGATTTTTACTTAAAAAAGAGATTTTTTTCTTAATAAAAACAATGAATTGATCTAAGTATTAATTCTCTGAATCCTATTCAATTAATAACTTCAAAACGCTTTTCTAAAACTCTTTTGAATCAATGATTCGTTTCCGAATCGTTTCATGTTCTTCAGGGCTAAACACTTCTTCTTCGCACCCAGGGCATCTAAGTACCTTAACATTATGCAAAATTAACCCATCAATTTCAAAATCAAACTCAACCTCAACGTATTCAACGCAACATGTAGGGCAAAGAAGTGCATTTGCTTTGCTAATATTTTGTTTATTGTGTGAATTTTTTTCCAAGCTCTTCTGCCCAAGCCTCAACTTTAACTAAGTCCGTGTTATCCAGCATAGTTTTTCTAAAATATCTTATACGTCCGCCAAAAGCTTCTGTGCTCACAGGATTAATTTTGGGATATTTGGATAAAGTGTTTATCACAAACTTAATCTTTGCATTTTCATAACTTCCAGGTGTACCCGCCCAGGAAGAAGAGACAAAAAAAGCCACCTTCTTACCACTTAAATCGTTTTCAAGAAACTTTAGCGTTTTACCGTAAATTCTGCCTCCCCTGACGCCACCACCTGTCACTATGTTCTGGTATTTCTCTAAGTCAGGTGGTTTTTGCTCTTTGAGGTCAACCAAATCAACTTCTAACTGAAACTTTGAACGTAAGGTTTCTGCTATTTTCTTAGCTGCTTCCTCAGTAGCTCCACCCTTACTCACATACGCTATCAGCGTCTTGTTCAAACTCATTTTATTACTTGCTTCCTGAAGACTTTTCAGCAGATGCTACTTTTGTTCCACAACTACGACAGAAAACTGCGTCAGAAACATTATTTGCTCCACAACTGGCACAAACAACAGATTCTCGATTAAAAGTATTGTTAGAAGAAGTTTTTTGCTTCATATTTTCACTTGCTTTTCTAAATGCAGCTTGTGTTTCACGTGCCGCCAGATTGAATGCGCGTTCTAATTCAATTCCAACTTTATTTAAGGCGTCCCGTATCTCATCAGTTGGGTAAGATGCGTTTGAAGCTTTACCAGCTAGGGTTTTAGTGCCACATTTTGGACAGAAGAAAGCATTATCATCTATTTTTTCGCCACAGTTAGAACAATAAACCATTTTTTCACCAAATAATATCCATGTAAGCTGGGAATTTAAGCATTTACAGAAGAAAAAAAAATAAAAAATTGTTGGAAGATTAATCTACAAGTTTTTTTCTGGCGTCTTCAATCAGTTTTATTGTTTGCAAACGCCAAGGCTCGAAGCCTTCAGGTGTTGCAGGATATGTGTTGTAGTGTGCACTAAGTCCCCTCATCATTGTAACCGTTAGGCGCAATCTGTTGAGGAATCCAACACGACGAAGACCCTTGAAGACGCGTTTGGCGGTTTCGGTGATGTTTAGGTGGAAATCATCGCCCATTCCAGCCTTGAGTACGTCGTCTTCTGTCATTAATTTCTCGTTCATGCCATAGTTAAGGTCTGCGTCACTGCATGATAAGAGGAACATTTTAAAGATGTCTAAAGTGCCTTGTTTTTTGCCGTAGGTATCGATGTATTTTTTGTTGTAACCCCAGAGTGCTTCCTTGGTGGGTTCACCCTTGCTGAGTGCTTCAATAATTTGTTGTCCTGCAAAGTAGCCGCTTAGCATTGAAGGCCCGATGCCGCCCCCATGAATCGGGTTAACTAACGAGGCTGCATCTCCAACTAACATAACACCATTCGAAACCATGTTGTCTAAAGGTCTTCGGACTGGATCAAACCAAGATCCGGCAGTTAAAACCAAAGAACCATCAAAGATAGGTTTCTTGAAGGCTGTTTCGTATAGTTTCTGCTTGGGATTAGGGTAGTTGCCGCGCATACAAATACCTAGCCCGACATTCACGCGTGCGCCACCTTTAGGGAAAATCCAAATATAACCACCTGGTGAGGCTGTTTGGTTAAGATAGATCTCACAGAAGCGGGTATTTTCTGTTTCTTGTTTTAATTGTCGAATTTCTCGATAACATGCTTCAACGTCTTGATTAGCTATATCGCGGTCTATGCCCATCTCGGGCGGGAGTTGTTTACGTACCATGCCAAAGTAGCCGCTAGCGTCAACCACCACCTTGCTTCGAAGTTCAGCGACTTTGCCGGTCTTCATATTCTTAGCAGTAATTCCAACGACAGATCCTTTTTCGAATATAGGTGAACGGAAATTCATATTATCTTGTAGTAATGCACCTTTGTCGGTGGCTTTTTCAACTAGCCATTGCCCAAATAAGCGTCGATTAAGTAGGTAACCAATAAAGTCTTTATCTGCTATAGTGAAAACAGTATTCTCGTCTGGAGAGTAGATTTTAATACCGTCAATTTTAGCTTCCAACTCGCCCCCTGTAGGTTTTTCAAGACCTAAGAATTTTAAGTGATGTTCACCTAAAGCATCTCCGCAGATTTTTTCTCCGATCTCTTCGCGAGGCTTCTTGTCAATTATACAGACCTTTAGGCCTTTTTCAGCAATGGTTTTTGCTGCAAGGCAGCCTGCCGTTCCTGCTCCAACAACTACTGCATCGTATTTTTCCATTTGATTTATTTCTCCAAATCAACTTTACTTTGTATACCTTGTTGTATATGTAAAGCTTAATAAATTATTAAGTGAGCAAAACTACACCAAGTGTAAGCCCATGAGTGCCCCCCTAACGTTGAGCGCGGACTTTCGCAAGATAGTGGAAGCTCGAATGAATCAGGTTCTTCACGGCATAGAAGAGACTTTTAATGCAATCATATTGAAACAGAAAATCACTCCGACCGAACTTAAAGACGAATTGGAAAGCCTTCAGGATACTTTTAACCTGCTTTTCCAAAAGTGGAGCCTGGAAATCCTATATACCCTTATTCTTAAAGATGCAATTGGTTTTGGAGGAATAAAAAGAATCTTGGGCGTCAACTCAAGAACCCTCTCAGACAAACTTAAGATGTTGCAAATCCACGGCTACATTAATCGAAAGGTCACAGATGGACCACCTCTTCGGGTAGAGTATTCTTTGACTTCTAAAGGAAAAAATACCGTGCTTCTCGCTTTGCCCTTGCTATACTATTCTAGTTCAACTTAACTAACTATGGTTTCAATAGGCTTTTCCTAAATGTCTGAGGAAGGCTTGTTGATTCCTTTACAGTTTCGAAAACCATGCATGTTAAAGTCTTATCTAGGCCCTTGATAAGCCGCAACTTGTCAACCACAAACTTACCTACAGCATCAACGTTCTCAGCACGCAGTTTAACTAACAAATCCCAATCCCCCGTAATTATATGGACTTCCTGAACTTCTGGGAAGCGAGCAATTTCTTCTGCCACTTGCCGCTGCGAAATTGGAGTTTCATCTTCGTTTTTTGCTCTATAGGAGACAGAGGCTAAGATGAAAGCTGCGGTGCTAAGATTGAGTTTTTCGGATGAAAGTATTGCGCGATATTGTTTTATTATCCCCATTTCTTCCATACGTTTGGTTTTAGCGAAAACTGTCGTAATCGGTGCATTGATTTTTTTGGCTATTTGATTGGCAGTCAGTTTACTATTCTCTTGAATAAGGGTGAGTATAGCAAGGTCTTTTTCGTCCAGTTTAACGCTCATATGTAAATATTACATGTTTCCAGTATAAAAACTTGAATTAGTTGTAAATAATCTATGTTTTGTTGTATAAAATTTATTACTCGCCCCGCACTGTGTACACGATAACAAATTCACAGTGATCAAAATGTCAAAACAAGATTTAATGGAAATTCCCAAACCGTTGGACCAACTGACGGCTTCGGAAATTGAGAGAAAAGCCTGCATAGGCAAAATCATGACTTACACATTAAAAAGCCTCACTTCAACATATGTAAATAGAGGATTTCAATGGTTGTTACCAGTGGCATTAAGCCAAAGCACCGACCCTCTCTGGCCTGACCCAGGAGCGTCCATAGAGAAAAGAATAGAAGTCGACATTTATGGCAAACCAGTTCGAACGACTGCCAGCATGATCATTCATAAACTCATTGCAGCTTCAACTGCCTACCCCAAACTATTCATTCTCTCGCCCAACATCCGCATCGAAAAAGCAGAACGCGCAAAAACTGGTAGGCACATTTATGAGTTTACCCAATTAGACTTTGAAGCTCAAGGTGCATCCTCCAAAGACATTTTTGATTTAGTTGAAGCTGCGATAGTTACTTTGGTTAAAGACTTAAAGTCTGAAATGAAGAGTGAATTAACCACCTTATGTCGATGTGAAACTCTTAAAGAGCCAAAAACGCCGTTCAAAATCTATGACCGTGTCGAACTTGAAGCAAAATACGGTAAAGAATGGGAAATTGGAATTACAAATGAAATAACCGAACCGGTGTGGGTAACGAACATCCCCAGAGAATTCTATGATTTTGAGGACTTTAAAACAGGCAAATGGGACAACTATGACCTTTTCTTGCCTCAATTTGGTGAAGTTCTCTCAGGTGCCAGACGCGAGTATGAATATTCTAAGATCCTAACTAAAATTGAGCGCGACCAAGTCAAAAAAGAAAACTATACCTTAGTTTTGAAGATGGCTAACGAAGGCAGGCTTAAACCTACCGCTGGTGCAGGCATAGGCATGGAACGCTTAGTCGGCTGGATAACAGGAGTTAAGCACATTGCTGAATGTCAACCCTTTCCACGTGTACCTGGAAGAGTAAACGAACTTTAGGAGTATGATGATTATTATGAATCCGTACCTTGAAGCATTACAACCCAAATTAAGTCCTAAAGACTTCCAAAAACTAAGCGCAATAGATAACCCCAACGTACACGAATTCATCGCAAAAGAAAGTGACCTATGTCACCCAGAAAAAATCTTCATATGCAGCGACTCGGTCGATGACATAGCGTTTGTGCGTAAACAAGCAATAGCTACAGGCGAAGAACAAGCAATCCTCACAATACCCGGTCACACTGTTCACTTTGACGGCGAACAGGATCAAGGACGTGACCGCCAAGCCACCAAATACCTCGTGCCCAAAGGAATCATACTAAGCAAAGCCCTTAACCAAATGGATCGCCAAGAAGGACTCCTTGAAGTTATGGGGACACTCCGTGGTTCCATGATTGGCAAAACGATGGTAGTGCGCTTCATCGCCCTCGGACCCGCTGACTCAAAATTCACAATTCTGGGTTTACAATGCACCGACTCATGGTATGTAGCGCATTCTGAATCGTTACTTTACAGACCGGGATACGAGCAATTTGTCAAGGCAGGAACCAAAAGTGACTTCCTTCGTGTCTTGCACTCAGCTGGGAAACTCAACAGCGACAATGTCAGCGTGGACTACAATAAAAAACGCATCTACATCGACCATATGGACAACACCATTTACAGCGTTAACACCCAATACGCAGGTAACAGTGTGGGCTTCAAAAAACTTGCTTTCCGTTTAGCCATCCGAAAAGCCAGCAGTGAGGGTTGGCTTGCAGAGCACATGCTCCTTATGGGAGTGTTTGGTCCAGGCGGACGCAAAACCTACTTTGCAGGCGCTTTCCCAAGTGCATGTGGCAAAACCTCAACTGCAATGCTTCCAGGTGAAACCATACTTGGCGATGACATCGCTTACATACGAGATATCGACTCAGCCGCACGCGCAGTTAACGTTGAGTCAGGAATCTTCGGTATAATACAAGACGTGAATTCAAGAGATGATGCATTAATCTGGAAAGTTCTAACAAATCCAGGCGAAATTATTTTCTCCAACATTCTGGTGAAAGATGGCAAACCATATTGGCTGGGCATGGGTCAGGAGCTTCCTAAAGAAGGTTGCAACTACACAGGCACATGGTACGAAGGAAAGAAAGATGAAAACGGCAACGACATTCCAGTAGCAAACAAAAACGCCCGATACGCAGTAGCCCTAAAAGCGCTTGAAAATGTTGATCCAGAACTTGACAATCCAAACGGCGTCGAACTCAGTGGCATAATGTATGGCGGACGGGACGTGAAAGCGTATGTTCCTGTACAACAAAGTTTCAATTGGGACCACGGTATAGTCGCATATGGTGCATCCTTAGAAACGGAAACTACATTCGCTACCATTGGCAAAGAAGGCGTACCAGAAATCAACATGATGAGCATACAAGACTTCATTTCAATTCCTATGGGCAAGAACGTCCACAACAACCTAGACTTTGGACGTAAACTCAAAAAGCGACCAATAGTTTTTGGCGTCAACTATTTCCTCAAAGAAGTTGGCACCGACAAATATCTCAACAGCCCTCAAGACAAACACGTATGGATAAAATGGATGGAACTCCGCGTACACAACGAAGTCGGCGCACTAAAAACACCCACAGGATACATACCCAAATATGAAGACCTCAAAAAACTCTTCAAATCTGTCCTTAACAAAAACTACTCAAAAGAAGAATACAACAAACAATTCACCATACGCGTTCAAGAAAACTTGGCAAAGATTGAGAGAGTGCAAAGGTTTTACCAAGAAAACGTCATAGATACACCGCTTGAAATGTTCGGTATTCTATATTTGCAGAGAGAACGTTTGGTTGTAGCAAAGGAGATGTATGGCGATTACATTTCTCCTGAAAACTTTGAAAAACAAGCAGAGACATAAATAAAAATGGCGTGTAAAACACTAATTTATCCTTTTTTTTGCGTCAAGCTTTTAAATGGAGCTCACATATTGAATAGAAATTCATAATCGTTATTTAATTAAAACGGTCAATAAAAATTTAAAGAAAAAGAGTGAAGTAACATGATGATGAAAAAGCTGGACAAAAAAGCTTCTGTATACAAAGTAGATTTGGCTATTCTTGAAGGCGATGGCTCGTTCGAATGTCCCAAATGCAAATTACAAATATCTCCAGACGACGAATCAGAGGAAAACTACGAAATTTTAGATACCACAGTTGTCAATGACGAACTAGCAGAATTAGTTATCATTTGCGCCAAATGTCGAAGCACAATAAAAGTCACTGGCTTCCAGACCTCCGACTCTTAATCGATATTTCACGTTTTAACTCAATCTTTTCAATGTGAAATAAAACAGACACTAAGCAGCGCTAAAGCGAACACTTTATTTTGGTTACCAATGATTATTTTCATGTCGATTTGTATGCTCGTTGAAACCTTCACTGTTGGTATGCTATCAACCAATTGTTACGTTGCAATTTCCCAAGAAACCAAAGAAGCAATCATAATTGATCCAGGACTTGAACTTTCTTCTGAAACCGAACCAATTCTAAATTATATCACTACCAAAAAATTGATAATCACGGCTATAGTAAACACCCATGGACACGACGATCACATCCAAGGTGATGCATTTTTCCAGAAAAAGTTCAACGTTCCCATATGCATTCATAATCTTGATGAAAATTTTATCAAAGACTTAGAAAAAAATAGTTTTCCCCCGAATTCTCTGTTAAATGATAGCAGTCTTATTAAAGTTGGCAACGAGACTCTCAAAGTTCTTCACACTCCTGGACACACACCTGGAAGTATATGTCTTGTTGGTGAAAAACTTGTTTTTACAGGCGACACACTATTTGCAGGTGGAATCGGGAGAACTGACTTTCCAGGTGGTTCCATGAGCGAAATGAGGAATTCTTTAAAAAAACTGATGGAGTTGCCCTTGAACTTGTTAGTGTATCCTGGTCACGGTGAGATTTCAATTATTGCTCAAGAAAAGAAATCTAATCCTTTTTTGAACAGTAGAAATGAAAGAATATTTTTTTAGTAAGTTGATGGATTCTGGCTGAGTTCTTGCAGTGCCCTTAATCGCTTGATAATGTTTGGGTGGGTTGAGAAGACTTCAGCGAAATTGTCAACTGATGTGGGTTGTTTTGAAAGTGTTTCACGTAGAAGGTCTTGCTTGTTTGTTATGCGGTTTGCATTTAGTTCTGCTGCGTCTACATTTGCGCGGTCCGGGTCAGCGATGAAAAGGGCTTTGTAAGAACTGCTGCTTTTCTTTTGGTTATTTTGTTTTACTGTATGTTTGCTTTCTTGTACGATTGTGATCAAGCCTGTGGAGAGTTTTTGTGCACCATTTTCAACGATTTGGGCGCTGTGTCTATCAGCGTAATATTCACGTAAACGACTCAGATACAATGTAAATAGTGTAAGCACCCATGAGAAAGCCATGAATGCGATGCCAAATAATGCGTTATTTCCTCCTCCTTCGTTTTTGCGTTCTCCCCCTCCAAACATCCCTGAGAGCATAAGAGAGTAGCCAATATAGTAGAACAATGCAGGTAGGAATGAAACTACCATCATGACTTGTACATCGCGGTGTTTTAGATGACCAAGTTCATGTCCTAAAACCGCTTCAACTTCCCCGTCATCAAGATTCTTTAAAAGTCCCTGAGTAATTGCAACTCTGCTTCCAGTTAATGGTGAACCATACGCGAATGCGTTGGGCAGTGGAATTTGTGATAGCATTAGTTTTGGCTTAGATATGCCGCTTTTCTGGCTTAAATCTGTGATCATCTGGTGAATATTGAGGTTTTCATTTTGTGGCATTTCTTTAACTTTGTAAATCCAGCCTACAAGGTAGGGTGACAACAGCCATTGGGCTATGTTGAGAATTACAACGAATATTCCAATGGTATACAAACTCAGGCCTATTCCAGCCAATGTTAAAACAATAGTAAATACAAGAGTGGTTAATCCAAATATTACGGCCAAGGTTGCAGCCATTGAAAGCCGAAGTTTCCAAGCGTTCATAAGTTGTCACTATCTGATTCTTCAATGTGTCTTTATAGGCTCTTATAACTTTTTTGCGCTAAATCAACTCAACCATCCTAAAAACAGATGACCAAAATTATTCTGCTACTGCTAGAAAGATTAGACGTTGAGAATTTTCATTAAAGCCTTCTTCTCCATAGTTCCCAAGAACTTTATTAATTTTAAAATGAGATGCTTCAAGCAAACTCTTCAACTTATTCCGTTTGTATAAACGAACCTTATGTTCAAAAACCCTGACTTTTCGATTTCCCTTGACGGTAATAGTCCACAAATCACAAAGCCAATCACCCGTGTTACTTATGGTTCTTTTTTGTTGGAGCACAAAATTTGGGTAATCCTTTTTCTTGGTTGAATTATTTTTTCCTCTGTATTTTAGGGTTAAATACTCTCGGTTAAAGACATCCATCATTAACAGACCTCCTTGATGCATAACCCTCCGCACTTCAATTAGGCTGACTCGGTCATCTGCATCAGAAGGTAAGTATCCAAAACTCGTGTCAACACTCACTGAAGCTGTAAAAGTGCCTGTTTTGAAAGGCAAAAAGCGAATATCTCCCCGAACAACGACTATATCTTGGGAACGTTGCTTGGCAATTTTAAGAAGCTTTAGTGAGGCATCCAAACCGACCATATTATATCCATTGGCAGTTAACGCGGTTGAATGCCTCCCTGACCCGCATGCAAGGTCTAACACGTATTCATTAGGTTTAAGATGGTTTTTTAAAAATTGGACTTGTCGTTCTGTTTGGTTCTTTTCGGCTATTTCTGCCCAGTAAACTCCCATTTCATCGAAGACGTTTGCTATAGTTAAGCCCCCGTTTTCCTAGACTAAAATAAAGCATAAGGTAGGCGAAGATTTAGTGGTTTGGTTTCTACCAATAGTTGGTAATATCAACATATCCGCACTTACTATCTTATTTGAGCAAACTTTTCCTTCAGGTTGCTATTTTTTTAAGTTACTGAGCTTAGTTATTGTAAACGGAACACGCATTTCTTCTTCATGCAACCCTCCGTGCTGTCCAAGAAAACGTATTCTGTTAACATCCGAGTTCTCATACCAAACTGTTTCGTTTCTATATGGCAAAATCATTATATTTCCTGTTCTTTCAACGACTTCTCTATCCGGAATGCCCACACCAAACAAACCTTTTTCCACAGCTTGTTTAGTTTCAATGATTTGGGCTTTATTACCAATTTTTTGAATTAGCCACTCTTTAGTTTCAACAATTTTGTCTTCTTTAATATGAAGAAATAGTTCTCGGGGACCACCTATTGGCATGATTGGTTTTTGATTTTTACCAACTTGCAAATTCAATATTGCCTTAGGTAAACAATTGAGATAAATTGTTTCTTTTGGATCAATGTTCAAACCCCCATGGTCAGCAGTTACTAAAAGCAACGTTTCTTTGGCTGCTTTTGTATCCAACTTTTGCACTAATTCCCGATTTAATAAATAAGTTATCGATGATAGTTCAGCCGAATATTCGTAACTGTCTGGTCCATATTCATGTGCAATAGTGTCAAGTGTATCTAAATGTACAAAAAAATAAGCGCCCTTGCCGATGTTTTCTTCAATATTTTTTCTGAGTCTAACAATTGTATCAGAAGCTTTTATTGATGGAAAAATTTTGCTTCCATTGAAAATTAATTTTGATAAGACGTTGAAGGCATTTAATGCGTTAACATGTGTATAGGTGCTAACTCCTTTTTGTTTTAAGGTGTTGTGAATGTTTTTATTATGTAAAAGGAGGATACTTGGGTCAAATCTTTTGCTTATTAATCTGTCTTGTTGTCTAGAACCTAATCGTTCAAATTGTAATGCATTGACGACGCCAATGTCTTTAAGATAGATGAAATACTCGAAGAGTCCGTGTTCCTGAGGTGTTAGACCAGTGTTTAGGGTAGTTAATGCGTTTGTTGTTTGAGACGGAAAGACGCTTGTTAAAGGGTACATTTCACCTTGATTTGTGAGATTAAACAAAAATCGGTTTTCTTTAAGATGGTTTATGAATTGTTTGAAGCCGAATCCATCGATTACTAAAAGCACAACTTTGTTTATTCCATCTGGCTGATAGATATCTTCAAATTGAGGTTTTGTTTTTCCATTTCCTGCTCCTAGCAGGTTTAGAATAGTGTTTGGTATTTCTGAGATGCAACACTTGTCGTATTGAGGGTAAACGAAATTATCCTTTGTTTCTTTCTCTACGGATTCAACTTGTTGGACTAACATTAGGTCACCTTTACCAAAGTTATTTTCTTATGGCAATTATCTTTACTTCAACGAATAGTTTATTGGAATTTTGTGCAGAAACATGGTTGCTCTTTATTTCTCATGGTGGATTTATAATCAATTTTGAGGTAGTATGTTGCCACAAATCTCACTTTTCTTTTAAATTCTCTCTTTTCAATGCTAGCTTAATCAATTGTAAAAGCGTTTTCGTTAAGGTTTCTTGACTAAAAAGTTTTTTTTAGTAAAGGTTTGTTTACTAACTCTAATTATTATTAATCGCATTGATCTTTCATCTTCAAAAGACTTAAGATTAAAGTCTATTTGAAAATATTTCTTCAATTATTCAACTCTCGAGAAGGTTTCGAGCCGCTTAAATATCCAGCCCTTATCTCTAAGTCACTGGAGACCCATGTGTTGACTGAGAAGCAAGAGTGGCAGCAACTATACATGCTGCTAAAACTCGCAGAAATGGGTGCATACAGACGAGTTGCTAAAATCTCAACCGATTACTTAGCCAAGAAACTTGGCATATCCCAGCAAACAGCATCACGTTATTTAATTGAGCTTGAACATAAAAGTTGGATTCAACGCAATATAACTTCAGACGGTAGCCTAATCAAAATTGAAGAACAAGGTACACGAGAGTTGCAAAAATTGTATTCAGCATTAAAGGTTTTGATTGAGAAATCTTATCCCCCCTCAGTCACTCTAGAAGGGACTGTCTTTACAGGGTTAGGTGAAGGCGCCTATTACATTGGAAAAGATTATTATCGCGTTCAAATTATTGAAAAATTAGGTTTTGAACCATACCCAGGTACGCTCAATCTCAAGTTGTCTTCGGATTATGACATTAAGACCCGTTTGGAACTTGATGCTTATCCAGCAATTGAAGTCAAAGGATTCCAAAATGAAGACCGCACATTTGGTTTAGTAAAATGTTACCCCGTCATCATTGGCGGCGAAATTAAAGGAGCTTTGGTTACAGCTTTACGAAGTCACTATGACGCCTCGGTGCTTGAGATAATTGCACCTGTTTGTCTAAGAAAGGCGCTATGTCTAAAAAATGGCAACAAATTAAAAATTGAAGTCTACACTCAAAGTAGCTAAAACGGAATAGTCGTAGAATAAGATTGCCTAATTTTTTCTTGGTGGTCAGGTTTGCGTCGTGCAGCAAGTACATAGCCGATGGCTAATCCGAAGACTAAACCTCCCAAATGTGCTAAGATATTTACACTTGGACCAACATTAATGAAGAACAGAAAGAACGCGAAAACTAAAGCTCCAAGAATTGACTGTCGCACTGAACGTCTACCATAAATCACACAAGCCCCAAACAGCGAGAAGATTGCGCCTGATGCTCCAACAGAAACAAATAGACTACTAGAACCGATTCCAAAAACTAAAGATAGAATGTTTCCTGCTAAGCCTCCCAAAAGATAGATTCCAACGTATTCCGGGAGTGAAAATAATTCTTCGCCACGCAAACCGAATATGAGCAAGAACAGCATGTTGCCAACTAAATGAAATATTGATGCGTGTATGAAAATTGATGTGAACAGTTGCCAGAAATCACCTTGGAATACAAAAAGGTTCACTTGCCCCCATTGTAAAATAACGCTGTCGCCTGTGGTTAATGCATCTCCACTAATGATAGCACCTGCAATGTAGATGACTACGTTTATTGCAATTAGAATGTATGTCGGTTTATATTTCTCGCAACCCATGGGACGCAAACCTGTTACTTGGAGAGTTTATCAATTATTTTCTGTTTAATCTTGGATGAACTATCTAAAGTATTCTCCGCGAACTTGTCAATCCTTACGACTTTAACAGGAACTTTGTGATTAGCTAGGTAAGATTTGACTCCTCTTTCCATATCTGCTTGGTCATATCCCAATGCGATTACATTTGGCTTGATTTTTTCAATGACCTCACCAATATCAAGGTCTTCATAACCGAGGACTGCTTCATCGACAACTTTAAGCGACTCAACAAGGGCACAGCGCTGGTCTTCTGACATTATAGGTTTTCTGCCCTTAGTTTTTTCAACAGTTCCGTCTCTGGCGATAATAACTATCAGTTTAGCATTTTTGCCGCCTGCCCTTTTGGCTTCCTCAAGAAACCTTACGTGACCAAGATGTAGTAGATCAAAAACGCCCGATGCTATGACAATTTTTCTTTTTGATTTGACGGCCATTCAAAGTTCACAGCGCCAATTAATCTTAAGGCATCAAGTAGCCCTTCACAATAAGCTACTGAGGTTAAGCAGGTTTCAAGCTTGCCCTGAGCTTTATAATACTTTGCATCTTCAAGATAATCAAAAGCATAACGAAGAACAGCGGCTACGGCTTCTTCAGTTAAGCTGATGGGTGTTTGAGTTCGGGTTAGTTCATTAAAGACTTTTTCAGCCATTGAAATGTACTTAAAAGTTAATTCTTCTAAACTCACTTAACAAGACTCCTAAAATTAACGGGGGCACCCGCAAAAGCAATTAACGAATCAACCTCCATAAAATGCAACTCACCTGGAAAAATCAGGCTGTAAGGTGGTTGACCAAAATCAAAATTCTCCAAATCCTTGACAAAATCTGCCTTCAGGGTTGGTTTATCCCCTCCTGCCCTTGCAATTCCAATAGCAACAGTGTCCGAAGTGACTACTCCAAACTTCTTTTTTTCCTCAACCTCTCGTAACATTTTGATGGCTTGATTAATAGAGAGAAAAAGGTTTTCATTCGCCTTCAAATCCAAAAGGCAAAGCGTATGCAAGCCGACTTTTTTATTTTGAGCGATAACATTGTAGGGTGTTTCAGAAAAGTTATCGGGAAAGGGCACGGTTACGGTTTTTCCGAACTTATAGTTGTGCAAGCCTGATAAGCTGATGATTGCAGACATTATGGATGTTCCATGGATTATCCTTGTTTTTATTCCCCGTTTTTCAGCGTCAATACGCAATGTAACGTGGGTTGTTGCAATGAAAGGGTCACCTGGAACAAGAAATACTGCTTTACCCACTTTGGCTGCTTCAAGGATTACTTTGCCGTTTTCCTCTTCAAGCATCTTTCTTGATACAATCTGGACTTTTTTTCCACATAATGCTTCAAACCTTTGTAGTTTAAAGTCATGCATGAGATTTGTGTAGAGTTCCATGAATACTTGGTCTGCAGTCTTTGTTTCTTCAAGTCCTTTAATTGTTATGCCTTTCTCATCGTTTAATCCTAAACCTATGAAGACAAGTTCGTTCAATTTTGAAACCTTGCAATTTTAAAAGAGATTATAACTTATAGCTATTTTTTTCCTTAACCTTACCCCTTTTCTCTAATTGCTTGTAATAGAGTCGGCAACTCTCCATCGAAATACCGGTTTTTGAACAAAAAGTGACTAGGGTTTTTTCGATAGGCTCTTTGGGGTCTTTTTTCTGGATTGTCTGGTTCAGTTCCTCAATCATGTGTTCATCTGTTTTATCTCTCATAAAAATCATCCATGTTCTAACTTTTAATTAATATCATTGTTTTGCTTTCTCAAAAACCCTTTTACTCAAAAGTTGTTTTGGATGGAACATCCAACCAAACATTTATATGATTTACGTTAAAAAGAAACCTGAGTATTTAGCGTTATGCTGAAGGAATAGAAAAACAATGAAGCCTATAGAGAGCATAGTTAGGGACAACGTTAAAAATCTCAAGCCGTGCGTTCACGGCGCAGAAGTTTTAAGTGCTTCAGAGGAAAGTGGGCTTAAGCCCCATGAGATTTTAGATTTTAGTTCAAGCGTAAATCCGTTAGGTCCATCAAAAAAGGCTCTTGAGGCTGCAAAAAAAGCCTTCAGCCAAATTGCAGCATATCCTGATTCAAACTCTAATGAACTAAGACAAGTCATTTCTAGTCACTTTGGAAGCATTAATAAGAATAATGTCGTCATAGGGAACGGTTCAACTGAACTCATGTACTTGTTTGCTGAAAGCTTCCTTAAAAAAGGGGAAATAGCTTTGATTCCAGCACCAACTTTTGGTGAGTATGAAAGTGCTGTTCGTAAAACTGGTGAAATACCCAAGTTCCTCAAGTTGGGCAAGGGTCTTAATGTTCATGCAGGCTCTTTCAAGACTGAAATGACTGGCGCTAAAATAATTTTTTTATGCAACCCAAACAACCCAACTAGCATGCTTATTCCCAAAGAAACCCTTACAAGAATAATTGAGTTGGCTCTTGAGCAAGATATCTTGGTTTTTTTAGATGAAGATTTTTTGGAATTTGTTGAAAACGAAAAAGTTCTCACTATGATTAACAAAATTAGCAACTACCCTAACCTCTTTATCTTGCGCTCTTTTACAAAGATTTTTGGTTTAACTGGGCTTCGAGTTGGTTACGGCATTGCCAATGAAGAAATGATAAATGTTCTTTCTTGCTCAAAGATTCCTTGGAATGTAAATTGTTTAGCGCAGGCTGCTGCTGTTGCTGCTTTAAAGGATGAAGAACATCTTCGAGTGACGCGTGAGCTCATTAATAAAGAAAAAGACTGGTTAAATTCTGAGTTAAGTAAATTTGATTCGTTAAAATTTTCTCGTCCAGATGCTAACTTTTTCTTCATCAATATTTACAAGTCAGGCTTAACTGCTTCAGAACTGAAAAGTAAACTGTTGCAGAAGGGGATTTTGATTCGTGATTGCACCTCGTTTAGGGGTCTTGATGAGTTTTATGTTCGAATCGCCGTTAAAACACACGCTGAAAATGAACAGTTGATTGCATCTCTTAAACTGGCAGTAAAGGCAGTTTGAGTCGAGACTTATGTTTACACTTGATTTTTCGTTGTTTGTTGATTCTATCTTGATTTTCATATTAGCGTTTATGATTGACTTGGTCTTAGGGGAGTATCCTGATAGGATTCATCCAACCATTGGGATAGGCAAAATGATTTTGTATCTCAAAAGAAAAGTAAAAAACCCAAATCCCAGCGTTGAAAAAGCAAATGGTGTCTTAATGGCGCTAGCAATCATGTTGGTTGTTGCTCTTCCAATATTTCTGTTACTTTTTTGGCTAAGAACGTTACCCTACGGTGAAATATTCTATATAATAGTTGGTGCAATCCTCTTCAAAGCAACTTTCGCCATAAGAGGCATGGGACAATATACTAAACCCATTGCGAAAGCACTCAAACAAAACGATTTAACTGAAGCACGAAAATGGTTGCCCTATATTGTCAGACGCGACCCCAACAGTCTCAATGAACGACAGATTATTTCTGCAGCTGTCGAATCAATTGCTGAAAGCACAACCGATGGTATAACTGCCCCGTTCTTCTTTTATGCGCTCTTCGGGGTTCCAGGCGCTTTTGCATACCGCGTGATTAACACTTTGGATTCAATGGTTGGCTATAAGAACGCTGAATTCAAGAACATTGGTTGGTTCTCAGCAAAAATGGATACAATAACAAATTACATTCCGGCTCGCGTGACAGCCTATTTGATGGTTGCTGCTGCGTTTATTTTGCGGGAAGATTCGCGGGAATCCTTCCGTATATTGCAACGTGACAAACATAAAACTGCCAGTCCGAATGCTGGCTATACTATATCCGCCATGGCTGGAGCGTTGAATATCCAACTTGAAAAACAAGGTTGTTATAAATTGGGTGATGATCACGGAATTTCAGCTGAGCAAATTTCCAAGGCTCTGCAAGTTATGACGGTGACTTCAGTCCTGTTTGGGTTAATTGTGGTGGTGCCTGTTTTAATTTTTAGGATCTATGTCTTTGGTCTTTAATTTCAGTGATGCCTATCTTTTTTTGAAGAAAAAATGTTTTAATGTAATATTTGGAGATTTCTAAGTGACTTTGTTCTGTAATAGTTTTTATTGTTGCTTGCCATCGATATATAGACAATAAGAGGTCCATTAGTTTTGAATGGGAAACCGCTCGTAAGCATAATCAGTGCTGGTATGTCAAAATTCGGTAAACGTGAAGGTTTACTGACAAGAGAACTCTTTAGTGAAGCCGCATTTGAAGCGTTTAGCCGTTGCCCCAAACTGGATCCAAAAAAAGACATCAAAGCCATGTTTATAGGTCATATGGGCGAAGCTTATGAACATCAAGGACACACGGGTAGCACTATTGCGGATTGGGCAGGATTATCTGGTATTCCGGCAACGCGCACAGAAGCTGCGTGTGCTTCTTCAGGAGCTGCATTAAGGTCTGGAATTTACGCTGTTTTATCTGGTTTAACAGATGTGGTTGTAGTTGGAGGCGTAGAAAAGATGACGCATCGTACTACTTCTGAGGTTACTGAGTATTTGGCTATGGCTTCTGATTACCCCTTTGAGCAGTTTCACGGAATAACGTTTCCAGGATTATTTGCTTTAATGGCAACTGCACATATGCATGATTATGGAACTACTGAAGAGCACATGTCTTTAGTAGCAGTTAAGAACCACTATCATGGAAGCCTGAATCCTAAAGCTCACCTGCAAAAAGAAATAACTCTTCAAATGGCTATGACTTCACGTTATGTGGCTTGGCCCTTAAAACTCTACGATTGCTCGCTGATAACTGACGGCGCAAGTTGCATAATTTTAACCAAACCAGAACTCGCCGATCAATATACTGATCAACCTGTTCATATTGTTGGTAGTGCACAAGCCAGTGATACTATTGGTTTGTATGAACGCAAAAGTCTAACCTCGTTAAATGCTACGAAGTTAGCAGCGAAAACTGCCTATGATATGGCGCAACTCAAACCTGATGATATTGATTTAGCTGAAGTTCACGACTGCTTCACTTTCGCTGAACTCATGGCGTATGAAGATCTTGGGTTCTGCAAGATAGGTGAGAGTGGTAAACTAATCGAAAGTGGACAAACACGATTGGGAGGCAGAATCCCAGTTAATACAAGTGGAGGATTAAAAGCCAAAGGTCACCCAGTTGGCGCGACAGGCACTGCTCAAGTTTACGAAATGTATCTTCAGCTTACTGGACAAGCAGGTAAACGTCAAGTAAAAGATGCGAAAATAGGCTTAACTCACAACATTGGTGGTTCAGGAGCTACTTCTGTGGTTCATATTTACCGGGGCATTCAATAATGAGCACAAATGAACCATTTACTATTGAACAGTTCTATAAGTTTTTAGGGCAACAGAAGTTAATGGCTGGAAAATGCTTAAAATGTGGAAAGCTCCATTTGCCTCCAAGACCTTTGTGTGACAATTGCCTTTCGCAAGAGTTTGAGTGGGTTAGCATCTCTGGTAGAGGTAAATTGCTTACTTACACAATAATCCACATTGCTCCAGAACAATTCCAAACATTAGTTCCGTATGCGGTGGGCATTGTTGAGCTGGACAATGGTCTGAAAATTCCTGGGATGATACAGGAAATAAATCAGGAACAGTTGAAAATTGGCATGGCGTTAACGTTGGATTTTGGAACATGTAGCTCCCCTCAACAATGGCCACAGTGGCCACGTTATTGCTTTAAGCCTTGATTTTCAAATATTTTTGAGAATTTAGAAAAGGAGCAAGAAAAATGGTAAACAAAAAAGTGAAAGAAGTTTGCTTGGTTTCCTGTAGCGTGTTAAAAGAAGAAATCCAGCAAATTATCAAACAAAAGGGCTTAGATGCTGAGGTTGTTTATGTTAGTAAATTCTTTCACATCGATTATGCAGCCTTAGAGCACAATCTTCGCAAAGTTTTAGAGCAAACTCTAAAAAGATTCAAAGGGAAAGTTGTGCTCGTTTATGGTGACCTTTGTTTAGGGCAAGATAATGAGATGAAAAAATTAGCCCAAGAATATGGAATTGTAAAAGTGGATGCAGTAAATTGTATCGACTGTCAGTTGGGCGGTAAAGGAAAATTTTTTGAAGCTGATCCCGAGCATAACCTGATGTTTATGGGTCCTGGTATGATTGGATTCTTCAAGCATGCAAAGGAACAGATGCTTAAGGAAGGTGTTGATGAAGCAGCTTTCTTAAACATGTTCAGCGGTATCAAAGGATTTGTGCTTCTGAATACATGTGGTGATGCAGGTAAGATGCGTGAAGATTTAGAAAAGTGTGGTCTTAATGTTGGGGTGTTGGAGACACGAGAAATAGGTCTTGAAGGAGTTAAACAGGTAATTTTGGATGCAATTAAGCAGACATAAGTATCAACTGACTCTTTTAATGTGTTAAATTATTATAACTGATTTCTTAAGTGCTTTCTAAATTACCGTAAGTATTAAAGAACCATACATACAATAGTGCTATCTTGTATCTCGTGAATGGATGTGCCTTAGATGACTGAAACTGCTCCTTCATCGCCAATGAAACGCGTTGAAGATTGGAAATCAAGGTTAATTGACCTTTCAAAAAGGAATAATTTGCTTTATTTTCATAAATCCAAACGTGGAAATCTGTCCATCACTCAACCTGACTTGCAAAGGATATTTGAAACTCTTGTTGTGAAGAAAAAGCGATTAGAATTCTGGCAGCCTCAGGAAACCAATACAGAGACAATCGAAAAAACGAAAGCAAATAAGAAAGGTAAGTTAAAAGAAGGGAGAATTGAGACTAAAACATCAGACCCGTCAGTTGAAGCAAACCTCACCTTTGAGTTACAAAAACGTCCAACAGCAAATCAACTGGTAGTTGGCAATCAGAACCGAATGGATCTTGAACGCAGCCTCAAAAATCTACAAAGTCGTTCCCTTCTAGATTATATGGAGCGAGGTGTACGCATTCTTCACGCAGCTTTTGGTACATTGAATTGGGTTGATATAGAAACAAAAGAAAAAGTCCAATCCCCATTAATTCTAGTACCTTTGGAATTAACAAGAGAAACAATTCGCCAACCTTATAACATAGCTGTTCCACCCGTTGAGGATGAAGCAGTATTAAACCCTGCGTTGCAGGCTAAACTTAAAAATGATTATAAAATTGAATTACCCCCATTGCCCGAAGAGTGGGAAGAACAAAAATTAGTTGACTATTTCAATCTAGTTGAACAAACTGTTTCTGAAATGGGCTGGAAAACTGAGCCATCGGTTGATTTAGGACTTTTTTCTTTTCAGAAACTGGTTATTTACAAAGATTTGGAATCTAACGCAGCCTTAGTTACCCAACACCCAATAATCAGAGCAATCGCGGGCATAAAAGAAGAAAACCTAATCCTAACCGGTTTGCCAGACGAGAAAGACGTCGACAAAATTGAAGTTCCTGCCAAAACCTATCAAGTCCTTGACGCTGACAGTAGTCAAAGAGTTTCAATAGAATATGCGCTTCAAGGTCAAAGTTTTGTAATGAAAGGTCCGCCGGGCACTGGCAAGAGCCAAACAATTGCGAACATGATTGCGGAATGTATCGCTAATGGAAAAAGTGTGCTCTTTGTCAGCGATAAAATGGCAGCGTTAGAAGTTGTTTACAAACGGTTAAGTGAAGTTGGTTTGTCACATTTCTGTCTTGAACTTCACAGTAGTAAAGCTAACAAGCAACAGGTAGTGGCGGAGCTAAAGCGTAGTCTTGATGAAACTCTTATTCCACGCAAAATCCCTTCAGCTCATGAGTTTGAGCGGATGACGGAATATCGTGGAGCATTAAACGGCTACGTTGCCGCTTTGCATGAGAAGCGACCGTTCTTGCAGCGAAGTGCTTATGAAGTATTAAGTATGATTTCAAGTTTGGAGCGTGTTCCTTTTGTCCCTGTTGGCTTAACTGAACTTGGAACGTTAACTCCGCAGAAAATGCGTGAACTTGAAGAATTGGTTTCACAATTGAGCAAGGTTTGGCAAGTAGTTGAGGAACCAGATTTTCCCTGGGTTGGATACCGAGCGGACAAATACAATCTTGAAATCCGTTCTGAACTACTCACAACTCTTGAGGGAATATCTGAAATTTTGAATGGTTTGGTATTGGAAACTGAAGATTTCTCAGCTCGACTAGGTATTTTTCCACCAGAAAGTTTTGCTCGAATTCAATGGTTGATTGATGTGAGCAAACTCTTGTTTGAGAGCCCAAAACCTGAAGCACACTGGTTAACTAATCAGAGTTTAGACAAACTCCAAAGCGAAGCTCAAGCCTATCGTGACATCTGTATTTGGATAAAGAACACCCGAGCTAACCTAATGGAACGTTACCAGCAAACTCTTTTCACTTTGGTCTTAAACCGGTCTATAGAACTTCAGATGGCAGTTTTATCTTTAACCCAGTTTCTTCCTGGAGTGAACTTGGAAGAAGGTGAATTATTAGCGAAACGAGAAAAACTCTTAGCTTATCTCAGAAGTACCGAATTAATTTGTCAGAAGTGGCATGATATTTCCCAAGCGCTTTCCCAACTCTTGGGATTAGATGGGACTGACCTCAAAATTGCTCAATTAAAACAACTCTCGCGTTTAGCAATGTTGAGTTTTGCTGAAGACAAGCCAGAGCCAGAATGGTTCGATGCTAAATACTTTGAAGAAGTCAAAGAGATAGTGTCCAAATCAAAGTTACTCTATCAAGAACACAACCAGCTGAAAAGCAGATTGGACGAAACCTATGCTGACGGCATCTATGAATTAGACTTAGATGGACTCATAGAGAGGTACAGTGGAGATTATCAGAGTGGTTTGAAAATCTTTAATTCAAACTTCCGAAACGACCAAAAGCAAATTGCTCGATTAACAAACGACGGTAAGGTCCCTAAAGCAATACTGCAGGATCTAATTGACGCTCGCAAAGTCAAAAAGCTTCGTTCAAAAATTGAGGATTCCGCAGAAAAAGTACGTTCTTTATTGGGTCATTATTACCATAAAACTAGAACAGACTTTCAAGGTGCAGAAAAAGCCATTGCAGTAGCGGACGAAATTAAGAAGTTGTCATGGGCAACTCAAATCCCTGAAGCTCTTCTCAAAATTATAACTAATTCTTCAAGTCCATCTCCAATGATTAAGAATTTGGGTTTGGAGCTTCAGGCTTCCATAGATAATTGGGAACAACAAGGAAAAGATTTGGAATCACTTATTCCGTCAAAGATGCCTAAGTCAGATGTTTCAATATCTCAGACTCCCATAACGATTGTTAAGGAGTGGGCTAGTGAAACAGAAAAACAACTAAATCCATTAAATAATCTCACAAGCCAGACATTAACAACATGCAAACGTGAACCTCAAACCTACAAAATGCTTCTCGATGATCTTAAAAATGCTGAAGAAATAAGAAAGAAAGAAGCACAAATTATAGGCGAAAAAATCCAGCTTCAAGAAAAATTTGGTAGCCGTTTCCAAGAGTTACAAACCAACTGGCAAGGCATAGTGGATGTGCTTGAATGGAGTAAAAATGTGCAAACATTATTTGCCGATATACCCGTGCCACAAGCTTTCGCAGACATTGCAGCTAGAGGACCAACCGCAGCTCCATCTAATACGGAATTAATTCAAAGAAAAGATTCATCACTGAAAGTGCTAGCGGATTTTGAAAAACGATTTGAAAAAGAAATTAAGTATCAAAACCAATTGCTGAGAGATTTAGATATCAAAGTTATAATTGAACGAGTCCAGTCATTGCGCGAGCGTGTCGATGATGTTCAAGTTTGGATCGATTTCAAAGATGCTAAAAACCGTTTCTCATTGCGAAGTCTAGACTTGTTTTTTAACCACTTAATTGAACAGAAAATTTCTGCGGCAGATTTAGGAAGCGTTTTCCGAAAAAGCGTTTATCAAGAATGGATAAACAGCCTTTACAACGAAGACCAAACACTAGGTCGGTTTCGAAGAGAGAACCATGAACAGTTAATTGATGACTTCCGCAAACTTGACCAAGACCTCATTTACCTTACATCCAGTATGGTTATTGAAGCGGCTAATAGCAGAAAACCTAAAGATATTCTAATCCAAGCAGCAGACACGGAGGCAAACATCCTTCTAAAAGAAGCAGCGAAGAAGAGACGGTTAATGCCTATTCGTACTTTAATGCAAAAAATTCCAAATCTACTCGTAAAACTAAAGCCATGCTTATTGATGAGCCCAATTTCCGTTAGCCAGTTCATGCCACCCGATACAAAGTTTGATTTAGTTCTCTTCGATGAAGCCTCGCAATTAGTTCCCGAAGATGCAATCGGCGCCATATACCGTGGAAAAACACTCGTAGTTGCAGGTGACAATAAACAACTTCCACCAACTTCGTTCTTCCAAAAGAATTTAATCGATAATGTGGATTGGGACGAACTCAGTGACGATGATGTAGAAGTTTTCGATAGTATTCTTGATGAGTGTTTAGGCATTGGATTACCAGTTAAGACATTAAGATGGCATTACCGAAGCAAGCATGAAGATCTAATAGCGTTTTCAAATCATCGCTTCTATGACGACACTATGATTACATTCCCCGCTGCCGTGAATCAAACTGACAATTTGGGTGTAAAACTATTCTATGTACAAGACGGAATCTATGACCGTGGAGGTCAACGAAACAACCAAAAAGAAGCTGAAAGAGTTGCGGATCTAGTTTTTGAGCATTTCAAGAACTTCCCAAAGAAAACTCTTGGTGTAGTTACCTTTAGCATTGCTCAAATGGATGCCGTTGCAGAAGCCATTGATAGTAGACTCAAAGAAGAACCGGCTTTTGAGCCTTTTTTCAAAGAAGATCGATTGGAAGGTTTCTTTGTCAAGAACTTAGAGAACGTGCAAGGAGACGAGCGCGATGTAATATTTTTCAGTGTTGGCTACGGCTTTGATCAGCAAGGTCAAATGGCTATGAATTTTGGACCATTAAACAAGCCAGGAGGTGAGAGGCGATTAAATGTCGCGGTTACACGTGCTCGAGAAAAAGTAGTATTGATTACTTCAATCAGATCTTCTGACATAGACAAAGACGCCAAAGCACTAGGTCTGCAAACTTTACGTGGTTATCTCGATTATGCCGAACATGGACCAGAGCCCTTATCAAATAAAGCTAAAGAGGGCACTTTTGATTCAGCTCTAGATGAAGATGTTGCAGCTGAAATTAAAAAGATGGGTTACCAAGTTGTTCCTGAGGTAGGCTGCAGCGGTTATCGAATTGATATGGGTGTAGTGGACCCAGTAAACGAAGGCTGTTTCCTTCTTGGTGTAGAATGCGACGGAATAACCTACAAATCAAGCAGCAGCGCGCGAGACCGCGATAGACTTCGTGATCAGGTATTGAGGAAACTGGGTTGGCGTATACATCGTATTTGGTCACCTGCATGGGTTGCCAGGCGTGACTCAGAAATCAGACGACTAAAAGAAACTCTGGAACAAGCGCAAAAAAATCAAATTGACAATGACGCTCAAAAACCAATAATCGACATAAAAGAAAACTCTGTTCCCAAAACAGATATTCAAAAAAACACTTTTGCAGGGATAGAAAAAATTGGCATATCATACAAAGTCTATCCCCTAAAAGCCACCTACAATCCATACATAAAATTAGTCACAGCCAAAGCTACAATAGACTCAAAACAAAGAAACGAGTTTCACTTCCCGGAAAATCGTGAAAACCAAACCAAACTTCTCTCTGATCTAATACAAAATGAAGGGCCAGTCCACTTTGATTACGCGGTTGAGCGGTTAGCAACTGCATGGGGAATAAAACAAGTGACACCAAAAATCGCTCATGCAGTCAAAGAATCCTTAAACAATCTCATTCGAGAACAGAAAGTAGTTATCAAAGGTAGCTTTCTTTGGCCAATTGGGCTTAAAGTAACATCGATTCGTGTTCCAATGCAGGGTGTCCCAGAATCCAAGCGTAGACCTGAGTACATTGCACCTGAAGAAGTTGAGTCAGCTATGATTTTGATTGCCCAATATTCTTTAGGTATAAGTGATGATTCATTGATTGCTGAAACTGGAAAAGTATTTGGAATTAATCATTTAGGTGAACCAGCCAAATCAGTGTTCTCAGAAGTGCTTAAGAGATTGGTCAGGGAAAGAAAACTCATCCGCAAAGATGACGGCGTAATAACCGCCACTTAATCCTTATTTATTTCTTTTATTAAAACTGGCAAGTCATTTAGTGATGTTATTATTTTATTTGCTCCATTGTTCATCAACTGCTCCTTTGTGGATAAGCCTGATCTTAATCCAACTGCAATGGCTTTTAAGTCTCTAGCACTCTGCATATCAACAACGCTGTCCCCAACTATCAAAGTGTTTTTGGCATGAACTCCTAATTTTTTAAGAGCTAATTCAACTTGTTCAGTGTGAGGCTTAACAAATTTCACTTTGTCCCGTGAAATAATAACCTTGAAGAAACCGTCAATTTTGAAGCGCTGAAGAATATAGTTTGCAGCTTTCTCGCCGCTAGTGGTGCATATACCCATTGTCAAATTCATATTTTGCAGTTGTTTAAGCGTTTCAACTGCACCTGTTAACAGGCTAGTTGTTGTTGCTGCTTCCATTTCATATCTTTGAGCGATTGAAAAAGCATGGGTGCGAACTTCCTCAAATGCTTCAGATGATTTTGTGCTATTTTTGATGAAAATCTCTGCTTTTTTTAACATTTCAAAGATGTTCTCGTTGACGTCCAGAACTGAAACCGGAATATGTATACTAATCAAGTATGTTCTGACTTCGGAACGCAAAGCTTTGTAGTCAAGGTTGAAGTGGGCCAGAGTTCCGTCTAAGTCGAATATTACTGCTTCTATAGTCAAAACTGTTATCTCCTTTTTCCGTAGAGTTGGGGTTAACACTTCTCTAACAAAAATATACTTTACGGTGAACTATGGCTGTGGCTTTATTGTGTTATGATTACTTTTAAGGTCTTTTCTGTCGGGTCATCAATTGTTTGCAGTGCCTTCTCAAACTCACCTATTTTGAATTTGTGAGAGATGAGTCCTTTTACATCTACCATTTTCCGGGCTATTAATTCAATGGCCGAAGGATATTCAACTGGTGAAAGGTAAATTGTAAAAAAGTTAGCTTCGTCGGCTTCTCCTAAATTCAAATAACCATCAGACTCTCCTACTAACGCAACTTTGCCTGCTTTCCGCACCAAAAACGGCGTTTGTTCAACTGTGTGCGTAGTTCCTGCAGCTTCAATCACAAAGTCAGAACCTATTTTGGTTAATTTACGGACTGCTTTTATCATATCTTCTTTTTTGGGATTTATGATCGCGTCGGCACCGTATTTTTCCGAGAATTCAAGTCTGTAATCTTCTAAATCCACTGCTATAACTCTGCAGCCTTTAAGCAGCGCAACCTGAGTCATTAGCAAACCTATTGGTCCCTGCCCAACCACGGTTACCCAATCACCTAAATTTGGTTTAAAATTATTTATTACTCGGACTGCCAAAGCAACTGGCTCAACAATAGCTGCTTCTTCATCGCTGACATTGGAGGGGATTGGAATAAGGCTTCGAGGGAGCATGGCTTTGGATTCAACGAAAAATCCATCTCTTGTCAAACCATAGAGTTTAGCTCGAACACACAGACTTGGGAAACCTCGAAGACAGAAGTGGCAGTGTCCGCAATTCACAATTGGAACCATAACGACTCGTTCGCCGGTATCCGCTTTTACTCCGCAAGCGTCATGTCCAAGGATTCTACCTCTCTTTAATGCCCATTCGCCCCTGTAAAAGTGCATGTCGGTTCCACAGATGCTTCCAGCCTTAAAATTCACCAACACCTTTCTGCCTTTAACTTCGGGTTCAGGTACGTCTTCGATTTTGATGTTATGTGGTCCATGATAAATGGCAGCCTTCAAAAAGAGTCAACCTCTAATAATTTAGAAAGCCTCTGACGGGTATTAAGTTTGTTGTAGCCTCCCTGTTTGATCTGCGATGGATAAAATGCCCGTGTCTAATGAAAAACACGATTGTATTTTATTAAGGCTACATGTTCATAACTGAATAATTAGTAGATGGCGAATTTGGCGGTAGACTAATAACCCCTAAAGGTGTATCCAATGGTGATGTCTATTGAATTTGGAAGATTATTCTAAAGAAAAACTCTTGCAGTTACTTGTTGAAGCAGTCCACGCTTCCGTTATGTATCCAACTCATAAGGCTTATACCCGCGACTGCATACTTCCACAAAAAGCCGATATTTCAGCAATTGAGCTTTCCGAGCTGTTGGGAATGCCTCTTGGCGAAGCATTCGTAATACTGAATGAGTTAATGCAAGACCACAAGGTCTAAAATGTTTGTTTCGGTGGTAATTAGATTTATATCTGCTTTAGATAATAACCTATCAGAATGCTTAGCAACAAAAAGCACACGCTCTCCTGCAAAGCCTGGATTGAATACAAAGGAAAACCTCTAATAGGCAAAGGCGGAGCTGAAATTCTTGAAAGCATCAATACAGAAAACTCGATTTCTAAAGCTGCAGAAAAACTTGGGATGTCTTATCGGTACGTTTGGAATTATATTCAAGAAATCCAGAAAGCCATGGAAGAAAATATAGTTGAAACGTATAAGGGCGGAAAATCAGGTGGAGGCGGTGCTAAGCTAACTGATTTAGGTAAAAGTTTGCTTGGTGAATATAAGCAAGCGGAGATTTACTTAGATAAAGTTTTATCTAATCCACGTTGTTTGGAGGTGAAAAATTTGAAGTTAAGTGCACGCAATCAATTTAAAGGAAAAGTTCTTGCTGTTGAAAAAGGCGTTATAACAGCTAAGGTTAAAGTTGAAATAAAAATGCCCGTAACAGTCACCGCAGTAATTACAAAAGAGGCAGTTGATGAATTGGATTTAAAAGTGGGTGACGAAGTAACTGCAATCGTGAAATCTACAGAAATTATGATTGCAAAATAATTTTTTTTATTTTATTCTACAACATATCTGTATGTTATGTGTTCGCCGGCAGTTACACTTTTTCGGGTAATTTTTAGTATATCCCCTGGTTTTGCACCTATTGCCTTAACCGCTGGATCGCCTGATTTGACTTGCGGCATCTGGTATGGTTTAACTTTGAATTGTGCGAGCAACTGGTTCTTTTCTTTTTCTGTAAGGATTTCATGGAAAGGAACTAATGCGTGCTCAAATATGTCGAATACTGGGAAAGATTTGGGTAATAACTCTACCTTTTTCTTTTTTGCTCCTAGTTTAACTGCGTGAGTGTATCGTCCTTCGGTGACTACGATAGCTCGATCAAGGTCTTTTTCCTTCATTATTTTGTAGAGAGTATTCATAGCTGCGATTCCGACTGTGGCTTCGCCTAAGATGCACCAGACTATTGCTCTTTCCTTGTCTTGCGGAATATCAATGATGTAAGCGTATGCGCCTTCAAACTTTTCTTTTTCAACAAGCTTGTATTTTCTTAATTTAATTAGAACTTCTGCTTTTCTTTCTTCGATTGTTTCAACTTTAGTGCTCAAACCACAAACCTCAAAGGTAGAATACTCGCAACCTAAAACAAACATTTACCCTTAAACTTTATGGTTAATAAAACGTAAGAATGGATGAGGCTTAATTTTTTTATGTTGAGTAGATTTGCAATTCGTTGTTTTTATTTGACAAAATGATTTTTGTTTTGGGTTTTAGAAGGGTTGTCTTTGATTGTTGTTGTCACTATGCGCTGCGAGTGAGTTGCAACAACAACTTCTCTGAGTTGGATTTGGGCTGATTTTTCCAATTAAGTTTTTTGCTTTGTATAGTGAGAATTGACGGTTAGGCTTTTACCAATTTGTAACCTATTTTGTTGCCCATCCCATAATTGTACGCTAAGTTGATTATCATTATTGCCATAGCTTCAAGATACCTAGCTGAAATTAGTGGTCCACAATCAATTGGGTCAAAACCGATATCTTTTGTTAATTTTGCTACGGTTTGTTTAGCTTTTGGGTCGTCTCCGGCTATGAAAGCAGTTAATTGTTCACCTAAAACTTTGCCTGTACTCTGGTTTTGAGCAAACACTGTGTTAAACGCTTTTACTACTTTTGCTTTAGGAAGTGTTTTCTGTGTTTGCTCTGCAGAGGAAGTTGTGCATTCGATTCCTAAATTCATGTTTGGTCCAATAGCGTTCATAACGTCTATAACGATTTTTCCGTCTGCAAATTGCTTTATTGCCTCTCTGGCATTGTCTGCGTTTTCATGGGGCACCGCGAGGATTATTACATCTCCCCATTTGGCAGCTTCTGCGACTGGCTCTGCAGGGTCTCGATGTCCAAATTTTGTTTCGTATCCCGCTTTATTTAAGCCGTTATGAAGTGCTGTTCCAACATTGCCTTTTCCAATAATAGCAATTTTCATGGTTTTTGCCTAAATAATGAAGCTTTGCTGGGGTTTTTTAGAAGTTGTGACTGTGGAGTGACTACAACAAGTGCTTCTATTGGAAATATAGGGGTTAATAAATTGAAGAAATTTAAAAACTATTGATATCTTGAAGAAGGATAGTAATCAAAAAAACTAATCTAAATGTTGAACTAGATTCGGACAACGACTTTTTCAGTAAAGGGCTGGATTATTTTTGCGAAGTCATCGATTGTTTCCGGTGCGTAGGGTTTGAGTGTTTGATAACGTTTATCAAGGGTGTCTTGGGCGATGAATTGTTGGATTGCATGAGTTTTTGAGCCTTTAACCATCTCACCTATACATGTGGCATCCTGCTTTGTAACGAGTTCTGGAACAGCAGTTGTGCGGAATTCGTAGGGTACTTTACCCATTTTAAGGATTTCCATTGTACGCATTAACCCCGTCGTTTCGTTAGCGCCCAAAAGCTTGTATTTTTCTCTGCATGTTTTCACGTCCATTGCTACGTAATCCACGCTTCCGAGGCATTCTTCGAGTTTATCTGGGAAGAACCCGTTCGTGTCCAACTTTACCATAAAACCTCGATCTTTTAGTTTAGCAAGAAACTTTGGCAGCTCCTTATGCATACATGGTTCGCCACCAGTTACTACTACTGCGTCAACGTATTTTTTGCGGCTCTCTAAAATCTCCAAAGCTATACCTTCCTGCAGAAACGGCGGTTGAGGATCAACAGCGATTCGCCAGTTATGGCAGAAGGGACAGCGCAAATTGCAGCCTGGGGTGAATAGTACTGATGCTATTTTATCTGGGTAATCTACGAGACTGACTTTTTGTAATCCACTAAACTTCATTGGCTATTTTCTCCTTAAGAAGTTAAGGGTGCGGATGTAACTATGGTGGATCGATCGAAGGTTTTGCGTATGTTGAATTCTGCTTGTTTTCCATCATTCCATTGGTCAACTGGTCGCAAGTAACCGACTACTCTCGAGTAGACTTCGCAGGTTGCTTCGCAGACTGGGCATTGTTTGTGTTCTCCGTTTGTGTATCCGTGGGTTGGACAAATGCTAAAGGTGGGTGACAAAGTGAAGTAGGGTAGTTTTGAGTTCCAAGCGACTTTCTTAATTAATTCAGCGGCTGATTTCCAAGATGGTAGACGTTCGCCAAGGAAAATATGAAACACTGTGCCTCCAGTATATAGTGATTGTAGGGTTTCTTGGTGCTCGAGAGCATCGAAGAGGTCACCTGAGAAGTCCACAGGTAGCTGGGAAGAGTTAGTATAGAATGGTTCGGCGCGGGTTGAGTTAATATGTTTTTGATTGGCGAATATTATGTCTCGGTATCGTTTTTTATCTAAGCGTGCAAGTCGATAAGAGGTCCCTTCGGCGGGGGTTGCTTCAAGGTTGTATATGCAGCCTGTTTCCTCTTGGAAGTTTGCTAAGCGTTGACGCATGAAGGTAAGCGTTTTTTGGGCGAAGGCTTGTCCATCGCGCGAGGCAATATTTTGTCCTATTAGGTTTATTATTGCTTCGTTGACGCCTACTATGCCTATGGTTGAGAAATGGTTCTTCCAGAATTTGCCGTAAGCTTCCTTGACATGTCTCAAATAACGTTTTGAATACGGGTACAAACCGTTATCAGTGAAGGTTTCAAGTACTTTGCGTTTGATTTCTAAGCTTTGTTTAGCAATTTCCATTAAGCCTTCTAGTTTTTCAAAGAATTCGTCTTCATCTTTTGATAAGTAACCAATTCTTGGAATGTTGAGGGTGACAACGCCGATGCTGCCTGTTAATGGGTTGGCACCGAAGAATCCGCCTCCACGTTTGCGTAGTTCACGGTTGTCTATTCGTAGGCGACAGCACATGCTGCGTACGTCTTCAGGTTTCATGTCACTGTTAACGAAGTTTGAGAAGTATGGTACTCCGTATTTGGCGGTGACTTCAAAAATTGCTTGAGATACGGGTGACTCCCAATCGAAGTCTTTGGTTATGTTGTATGTTGGAATTGGGAATGTGAAGACTCTGCCCTTGGAATCGCCTTGGCGCATACCTTCAGCGAAGGCTAAATTGAACATGTCCATCTCTTTGGTCATATCGCCGTACGTATCTTGTGTAATTTTGCCGTTGTATAGTACCGCTTCATTCTTCATAAAGTCTGGAACTGTTAAATCCAAAGTTAAATTAGTGAACGGTGCTTGAAAACCAACGCGGGTTGGTACGTTCATGTTGAAGAAGAACTCTTGTAGCGCTTGATCAACATCTTTCTGGCTTAAGTGGTCATATCGGATGAAGGGTGCTAGGTATGTGTCAAAGTTGCTGAATGCTTGTGCACCAGCAGCTTCTCCTTGGAGTGTGTAGAAAAAGTTTACTACTTGTCCCAGTGCTGTGCGGAAATGTTTGGCAGGTTTGCTCTCGATTTTACCTGCTACTCCTCCGAAGCCTGAAAGTAGCAAATCGCTTACGTCCCAGCCGACGCAGTAAGGTCCAAGTACGCCTAGATCGTGGATGTGCATGTCGCCTGAGAAGTGTGATTCTGCAATTTTCTGGGGGTAAATTCTAGCAATCCAGTACTTGGCGATAACTGTAGATGAGAGGTAGTTGTTGAGGCCTTGAAGTGAATAGCTCATGTTACTGTTTTCTTTCACACGCCAATCTTCAACTTCGAGATATTGATCCACCATATCTGAAGAGCTCAATAATGCGGCTAATTCGCGCATGTCAGTGTGTTGTTTTCGGTAGAGGATGTAGGCTTTAGATGTTGAAGCATGGCCATTTTCGATTAAGCGTTTTTCAACAACATCTTGGACCTCCTCAACTGTGGGAACGCCGTCATCGCCATACAATTTGTTTAGTTGAGCTACAACTTCGTCGCTGATTCGTTTAGCTTGTTCTTTGTCTTTTCCGCCAACTGCTTTAGCGGCTTTCCAAATGGCAATTGTAATACGTTCTTGATCGAAGGGTTCTAATTTGCTATCACGTTTTAATACAAACTTCATTTTTTCACTTCCAATAGTAATCGCCTGAAATCTTCAGGTTCTTCAAATTGTTTGTAAACTGAAGCGAATCGAATGTATGCAATCCGATCCACGTTTTTGAGGTATTTCATGATTAAGTCGCCGATTTCTCCTGATGCGACTTCTTCTGTTCCTTTAAGCATGAGATCTTGGCGTACTTGTCCAGCTAACTCGTTAATTTGAGTCATAGTTATGGGTCTTTTTTCGCAGGCTTTCTGTAAACCACGGATTATTTTATTGACGTCGAAGCGTTGGAGTTCGCCGTCTTTTTTTCTGACCATTAACTCGACTGTCTCAAGGTACTCGTAGGTAGTGTAGCGTTTGTTACAGTTGATGCATTCTTTTCGTCTGCGTGTGGTATTTTCTGGGGAGTCGCGTGTTTCGAGGGTTTTTGAATTATCGGAATTGCAGTAGGGACATCTCATTTTTAATTCTCATGCTTTTGTTAATGTGTAGTGTAAGTAAGCTTATTGTACACACTACATTTAGCGCATATATAAGTTGATTTCACATTAAACATGCAAAACTACGATTAAACTCATAGTCAATACCGTGAAGTTTAAACAAAAAACCACAAATAAAAAAATCTGAAACAAGCTTCTTTTCCGCCAAAAACCCTTTTTTAACCAATTAATCCATTGGTTAAGGTTTGCGTAAACAATATAATTAAAAGTACAAATATTCAGTATTTGTTTTCTGTAAACAAACAAGACCAGGAATGTTGAAATTTGCTGCCAAAAATTGTAAAAGCCAACATACCATATGAATATTTGACACCTGAAAGATGCTACATTGCTGAAAATTTCAGCGACAAAGACGTTTCAATAGCGCGTGCAACAGTTAAGCCAGGCATTACAACTAAAGCACATCACCTAAAAAAAATCCAGGAAATCTATATAATTACGGCGGGAGAGGGCAAAGTAACCTTTAGTGACTTTGAATCAACTAATGTGAGTGTTGGTGATGTTATCGTCATTCCTGCTGAGACATCGCAGAAAATAACCAACACGGGCCATACCGACCTTGTTTTCTACTGCGTTTGTACGCCTAGATTCACTGAAGACTGCTACTTTGATGATGAAGCAGAATCGAAGTCTTAATGATATATGTCGACTTCGGAAATAGTGGTTATAAGCTAAACTAACGTTATGTGTTTTGAGGAGAAAGGAGAAGCTCCTTACGTTTCTTAGCCAAGAAACGCTAACTTGTTTTTAGGTTATCCATGAACTCGCTTAAGTCAAGAGTAGAGTTGTTGTTTTCGTCTTTTAGTTGCTGTTTCGCTGGTGGGTTCTTGATGTAGAATGGTATTCTTTGGGAAAAGCGTTCTTGGAATGTGGGTTTTAACCCATTTTTGTAGAAAACGCCAATTGGGATTTTGTTGTTCCATTCCTGCGCTTTTTCTAAACCCGCGACTTTTTTCTTGAATTCTTCGCTTTCATCATGGACAACTGGATCAAACCCTGTTTCTTCCAGCTTGTAGAGTCTTGGTTGAGGTTTGCCTGCAGCATCTTTGCGGTCTTCACCTGCATACCAGTCTTTAGTGTTTATGTCATTGTAGACTGGGCATGGCTGTAAGCACTCGACAAACGCTAAGCCCTTATGGTCAATTCCTTGTTTGATCGTGTTTTTTAAGTGAATAACATCAAAAGCGTAAGACCTTGCAACAAATGTGTAACCAGACGTGATTGCGAGGGCAACTGGGATGATAGCATCGTTAATGTTTGGGTTCGGAAGTGATTTTGTCTGCATGCCGAGGCGAAGTGTTGGTGAAGCTTGTCCCTTTGTTAAGCCATAAACTCCGTTGTTGTAGAGTAGGTAGGTCATGTCTATGTTTCTTCGTCCAGTGTTAACAAAATGGCCTGCCCCGATGCCAAGTCCGTCGCCGTCTCCTCCGACTCCGATTACTTCTAGGTTTGGGTTTGCAACCTTAATTCCCATTGCAAATGGAAGTAGTCTACCATGAAGTGTGTGCACACCGTTGACTTTCACAAAGTGAGGCGTTTTTGCCGCGTTACCCACTCCTGAAACAACAACAACATTATGTGGTTCAAGGTTCAAGTCAGCTAGAGCCATTTGTAGTGCGCTTAGGATTCCGTAGTCTCCGCAGCCTGGACACCAGTCAGTGTAGACATCTGTTTTGTATTCGGATGGTTTATGCGCCAAGCATTAACACCTGCTTCTTAGTTGCTTTATCAGTTAAAATTGCTTTTATTGCTTCATAAACTTCTGTTGTCATCATGGGTCTTCCTGTATATTTGAGAATGTAAAAGTTGGGTTCGATGCTTGTATTCTCTGTTATCACGCCGCTGAGTTGAGCGGTTGCATTGTCTTCTATGTCAATTATTCGTTTTTTGCCTGTTAATATCTGTTTTAGGTAAGCTGATGGAAGAGGTTGAATCATGCGCACTTGAATATAGCCCAAGCTGAAACCTTCGTCTTTTAATTGGTTGAGCGATTCGATTATGGCGCCTTTGGGTGAACCCCAACTGATTACAATGTTTTCAGAGTCTTTATCGCCGAAAAACTTTGCTTTCATTTCCAAGGGTACCTCTTTATCGACTAGTTCAAGTTTTTTCAAACGTTTATCCATCATTTTCCTTCTGATATTTGGCTCTTCATTTATGTTGCCTGATTCGTTGTGTTCGTCGCCGCTGTACCAGTGAATACCGTTTTTTGTTCCCAAAAATGCTCTTGGAGATATTCCTGTTTCGGTAAATTGGAAGCGTTTGTATATTTTGCCTTCTAAATCTTTCTCGTTTACGATTAAGCCGCGGTCTATTTTGATTTTTGAGTAGTCAAAGACTGGGTATGTCTGTGATGAGTTTGCCATTCCTTTATCGAGAAGATGAATAACTGGCATTTGGTATTTCTCAGCTAAATTGAAGACTTCTGCGGCATCAAAGAAGCACTCTTCGATGTCTCCAGAAGCAAGGATTATTCTTGCGAATTCTCCGTGTGCAGCATGCATAGCAAACCGTAGGTCCTGTTGGCTGTGGCGTGTTGGTTGCCCAGTTGCAGGTCCGCCTCTCTGGTAAAAAGTTATTACTAATGGTACTTCGTTGTTGCCTGCCCATCCTAAACCTTCAGCCATCAATGAAAATCCTGGACCTGATGTGCTTGTTGCTGCCCTAGCCCCTGTTAAGCATGCGCCTGACGCAGAGTTTACTGCTGCTATTTCATCTTCTGTTTGAAGAACAATTATGGCTTCTTCGCTGCCTTTTTTAGTTTTTAAGATTTCGTGGGCTTCCAAGTATTCGCTCTCGTCAGCTGCAGGGGTAATTGGGTAGTAAGTTTGGACTCTGCATCCGCCTAGAACTTTGCCCATGGCGACAGCTTGGTTGCCGGTTAAGAAAATTCTTGGTTCTTTAATTTCCGTTTTTTCAAGTTTGTGTTTGAAACTGTTAACGTTGAAGTTTTTTTCAGTATAATCGTATGCAGTGTTTACGGCTACGACGTTCATGTCGGCGATTTTTTCGGGGAAGGTAGCTTTGATGGCGTCTTCTACGAGTTTTCGGTCATACTTTAGTAAGGCAAAAGACACTCCTATTGTTAAGACATTTATCATTTTTGCAAGTGAACTGGTTTTTTCGATTCCGAGTTTTTCGCCGATTTTTTTTAGTAGGTCCATGTAGGGGATTGCGAAAATCTGGATATTTTTTTGTTTGGCATAGCTTAGGAAGTCATTGATGGTTTCGCCAATATTGTTCTCTTTCATGTAAGTTTGGATTTGATTTTTATAATCTTCACTAAAAGTTGCAATATCCTTTAGGACATTTAAGTTAAGATCGCGTGAATCAACTATTATACCGCCTTCACTTATGACTTCGCCGATGTGGCGTACTATGGTTTCTGCATCGAATGCCGCAAGTAAGTTAACATCGCTAATGTTTGCTAACGTGGGTTCTTTGGATATTCGTTGTAGAAAGTAGCTGTGCATTGTTTTGATGTTTGAGTGGTATTCTCTTCTACCAAAAACATACAAACCGCCATAACCGCAGGCTCTGCCAAATATATTGGAAGCTGAATCTACGCCGCTTCCTTGGGGACCGCCTGCCATCCAATTTATGCTTTCAATTACCATGGTTTTCACATTTTCAGTTCTTTTAGAAAGGTTTTCAGAGTTTATTGAAAATTAGAATGTCTCCCAAAAAATGGGAGATGAAGATTTTTTTTATCTTATGAAGTCGTCGAAGGTCCAGAAGTGGTTTTCTTCTTGGATAATGATGTCTTCGAACATTCTTCTTGTTAATGTGTCGCCGCGTTTAAGCGCTTCAGCGATGATTTGGCGGTAGAGGGTTATTGCGCTGCTTTCAAGTGCGTGATCTAGGACTAGAAATTCTTGTGCTGTATTGCCGACAACTGGTAATGGGTCTGGTTTCCAAGTGGCTTCGCCCTCGAGGAGGTAGATGCGCTCGCTGATTTTTTCAAGGTGATCCATTTCTTGCATGAAGGTTTCTTTGAGTATTTTGCTTACAACTGCTGTTTTGTTGGTTTCTGTGATTGTTTCAAGTGCTGTATTTTTCATTCTAAGTTCAAGTAATGCCATTTTTTCATGTTGGTTTGTGTATTGGATGATGCCTGCTATTTCTGCGGAGACAGCTTTGTTGAGGAGTGTGAAGTAGTCTTCTGTGTAGATTTCTCGCCATTCAGGAAGCGGTACTTTGCTTGGTTCTTCTTTCTCGTCTTGGAACTTTGTGTATTCTTGGAATTTGAACAGGTGCTGCTCTTCTTCACCGTAGATTTTTTCGAAAAGTTCGCGAGTTTCCCAATCGCCTATTTTTCCGGATGTTTCAATTATTTCGCGGTAGAGCACTAATGCTTCTTCCTCTGCTTTTGCGTTGAGCTTTGAGAATTCGCTTATACTGTTGCCGACGGTGATTTTGCTAGATTTAGTTGATGCTTTTCCGCCAAGATAGTAGATACGTTCGATAATTGCGGCGGCATGTTTCATTTCTTGGATTGAGATTTCTCTTAGGAATTTTCCAACTGCATCATATGTTGTTTTGTCTAAGAGGATGTTTTCAGGGATGGTTCTTCTTACAAGTTTCTCCATTTTTGCGTGTTGAAGAATGTATTGTAGAGAAACTTGAATTTCGCGTTCGACTGCCTTGTTTAAAAGGTCTATATAATCTGGTGAAATTTTGACTGCCATATAATCACAACTTAATGTTTAATTGGAGAACGCACAGAGATATAAAATTTTTGTGAAATTAAAGTTTGCGCAAAGATTTAGTTTTCTTATTTGTTTGTTGATTGGTTTTTTATTGTAGTTGGTTTCCGCAATTTCCGCAGAAGATAGAGTCTGCTCGGTTTTCTGCTCCGCAGTTGGGGCAGCGTTTGGTCTGTGAAGGGTTTGATGGTGTTGGTTGATAAGTGTTGGGGGTATATGTTGACGGTGGTGGAGTGGCTTTAAGCTTGTTGAAGCCTAATGCTGCAAAAATCCAAGCTATCCAAGTTACTAAAGGAATTATGCCGCCTATTATGAAGAGTAATGCTGCGGTTTTAAAATCCTCGATTCCGGATTTTTCTCCAAGTTTATTGAATGAGCGCATGTATAGTAAGCCGTTTATTATTGCAAAAATAATGCCTATTGCAAAAGCGATTATGTATGTTATGACTAATTGTGCAATAAACGTGGTTATAAAGGATGGATTTGTAGGAGTGATTCTTCCTATTGACGTTAAAGTGAGTGCGAAAAACACTATTAGAATGATTATGCCGCTGACTAAGTTTATTATAAAAGCGTATAGAACATTTTTGAAAATGCTTGGTTCATTATAATAGTTTGAAAGGCGATACATTGCTACCATAAATAAGATAAAACCTGTTATGCCGATGGCTGCTAGAGCAACTGTAAATCCAATTAATCCCAGTGGGAGTCCAAGGGGATTGGGTGCAGTTGTACCTGATCCGATCCTTGTTGCAGCAGTGACAAATATTGAGAAGAAAATTACTATTACACCCACAATTGAAACAACTGGCAAAATAATCGATATTAAACTTGCAATATACCCTAATTTTCTGCCCGATTCAAGTGACAACCTTCAGCCCTCAGACTTTATTAGTGGTATTTTGGGGATAAGCTTTTCGTTATAAACTATTGGGTGTTTGTTTTTGGCTTATTTATTTCCTATGCGTTTCTAGGTTGTAAATTATTTTTTGTTTTCAATTTTGTCTGGCTCTACCTTTACCGTTACGTTTGGGCCTTTTATTCCAGCTAACGGTGGAAGAAGATGAGAGATAAATTGTTCTGCAGTGCATGGACGTACTGTCCCGTTTCGACTGTAAAGTTTCCAACAATCCTGTTCTTTTCTAAATTTCTGCAGCCATTTATCTTTGTAAAAGATGTAGATTGTGCATTCAGAATTTTTCATAGACACAAGATTGTTTGGAGGATTATAAGAAACTTGTTAGAAGTTGAGGTTAAAAAGAAAACGGGCGATAATTCGGAATTGGTTGTTTTCTTGGGAGTAGATTTTGTTCATTATGCTTAAGTGATGAAAATTAGGCAGGATTATTTTTTCCATTGCCCTGAAGCCCATTTGTTGAATGACACTGGCGTAACTTTGATTATCGGTACATCGCCCTCTTTCCAGCTGCCTTCAGGACTTGCGTATTCGGGATACTTTTCTTTGAGCAAGTCATGTGCATAGCGGTATTCTTTGCCATTTAGCATGATCTCTGCTTCGCCTTGAACACGGATACCTTTGATGGTTGACCAGTTTTTTTCGTCATAATCATCAAAGACAAGTGATACTTGGGGGTTAGCTTCTATATGTTCAAGTTTGGGGGTGTCTGGTTCTGATGCAAAGTAGATGTTTGCACCATCGAAAATAGCCCAAACAGGTCTCACAACAGGTTCACATTCCTCGGTTGCTGTTGCAAGACGGCAAACTGGTAACTGTTTAATGAACGCTATATCGGACTTTGAAAGTTTAATCCCCATTTGACCACCATTGTGACATTGTATAAGTGCAGGAAAATCTGCAAGAGAATAGTTAACAAGGTCACCCTTTTAAACTATATTGGAGAGTTAATGCGAAAGTCCATTTCTTAAACTGACGGCCTAAGAATAAACTGGTAGGCGTTTCCAAATCTAATTTTTCGAATCATTACACAAGAGGTTTATAGAAAACAAAAAATAGCCGAATACTTACAGTCTACAGAATGCAGGCAAAATAGGCACAAACTAAATTGTTTTGAGCGCGTGCGGGATTCCCCAAGCCTGGTATGGGGCGGGCCTGCTAAGTCCGTGGTCGAAAGGCCGCGTGGGTTCAATTCCCACATCCCGCGCCATTTCCCAATTCGCCTAACATATGAATATATTTTTTACTAGTTGAGCTTTAATTGCGATATGCCGCAATTTACTGTATTTATCTGGCATTAAGTTGAAATGCAAATTTTGTTCTAAAGAAACGGACTCAATACGGTCTCACTTACATATTTTTTTGAGTAATAACATAAATTATGTCGATTCTTTGGTAAGATCTTAAAAGTAAATGATTATTAGATATCGCAGAGGGTAATTCAGAATGCGGCAGCTAGAGCTTCAGGATCTTAGTGCTGGGTATGGTCTAGAAGAAATAATTCATAAAATTAATCTAAAGTTGACTGAACCGTCAATCTACGTTGTGTTGGGTCCTAATGGAGCTGGAAAAACTACTCTTTTTAGGGCAATTTGTGGTATTTTAAAGCCTTTTTCTGGTCAAGTCAGGCTAGATGAGTCTGATCTGTTTAATTCTAAAGAAGCTAGGAAGAAGGTAGCTTATCTTTCTCATTTGAATGCACTTCCAGAAGAAATGACTGTCTACAACGCCTTGAAGTATTATGCGGATATCGAAGGTGGAGATGTTGAGCATGTCATTGACATTTTAAATCTCGAAGGTCTTCGCGATAAAAAATTTGTTTCTTTGTCACAAGGACAGAAAAAGAGGGTTTCTGTTGGCAAGATCTTTCTGAGGGAAAGAGATCTGTACCTTTTAGATGAGCCGACTTCGAATGTGGATCCAAAAATCTCCAAAGAAATAAGACAATTGCTAACTGATTTAAGCAAGAACAAGTTTGTTCTATATTCTTCTCATAATCTTTATGAAGCAAGAGAAATCGGCACCTATCTAATCGTGATAAAGAATGGTGTCTTAACTTTTTTTGATAAAATAGAAAATGTTAAGACCAGGCAGTATCGTGTTGGTTTCAAGGCTCTAAATGATTTATCAAAGATGCTTCCTAAATCCAAGCTTGAAAATGGATATTTCGTAGTTACTGTTCAAAGTTCAGAGGAAGTTGCTGAGATTGTTAATAGAATTGTAGCGGAGGGCGCTAAAATAATTGAGATTCGTGAATTGGATAATCCATTGCAGGAGTTCTTTGAGGAGGGATAAATGTGAGTTTTTGGCAAGTTACGATGAAGAGAAGCATTCGTCTTAGTAGAAGTTATATTTTCATTGGCTTAATTACAACTGTTTATGGCGTGATTCTCGCAAATCTTATGACAATAATTCCCTCAATAATCCCCCCCGAAGTGAATTCGCCTGTACCTATTGACTTAACAAGCAATTTTCCACTTCTCTCAATAGCTTTGCTGTCTCTTTCAACTGTTCTATTTGCAATGCCAGTAATCATGCTCTATGTATATGACAAAAACAACGGTGTCTTAGAATATCTCCTCTCAACTGGACTTGACCAATTGGACGTTTTCAAAGGCTACATAAAAGCCTCATTAGTTCTTGCAACGTACTTGCTAGTTTTTGCAATAATATTAAACACAGTTGTGGGCGTTCTTTTAGGAACCAGTCTGGCCGTGTTGGCAAGTATCGCTGTCCTAACATTTGGAATCGGTATCTCAGAAGTTTTTCTCGTGAGTGTCTGCATGATAGCTTTTAGTTCCCTTCAGAGAACACCTATGGGCGCAAACCAGCCATTAGGCGTAATAGTAGGCATTTTCCCAATGTTTCCCGCTCTAATACTTCCAATTGTGTTTCCAAGCTATGCCATAGTTGTTGATTTAACTATTGCCGCAGTTGTTTTGCTTGCTTCATCAGCGCTGTTGCTATCTATTGGTCGCTTGATTCGCAGAGAAAAGCTGCTTCCCTAACTATCATTGGGTTGTCCAAGTATTCTGAAGGCAGTACTGAAATGCTTGCCATGGATTTGAGCAGACATTTGCTAAAATTATCTATTTTGCTCCTAAAAAAATCCATTGAATGCCATACTTATCAAAAAATTGCCCATAGACTCCTATTGGCATATCATGTAATTTTTGGAACCATTTTTTGTCTGCCCCCTCTGCCAGCTTGTCAAATATCACGTATAATTCATCAGTGGTTTTGCCTGTTAAAAATATGGCAAAGGTGTTTCCTTTTATTGGATTAAGCGCTGGGGATGCCATCCAGTCGGTGGCTGATATTTCGATATCACCGTTTTTGAGGTGTGCATTGATAATTCTGTTGTGTTTTTCTGGCGGAAGCATGTCTTTCATGGGACTATCTCCAAGTTTTGTCAATGATAATTCTCCTCCTATGCATTTATGGTAAAAGTTCATTGCTTCTGCACAGTTGCCATCAAATAAAAGAAATGGAATAGTTTTCAACATATTTTCCTACCAATCCTTCTTTAATTTAATTGGATTAATTATCTGCGACTAATATTTCAAAGATATAGTGTTATACGCTAAATAATTATTATTTCCTGTGTTATGCTTGATTTGGCTCTTTCTTAGTCATCCTTTTCGCAATCAATAATAAGGCAATAATAAGGCAAATGGCTGCAACTAGAAACACTGATGCAACAATAAGAAATGTTGAAGACGAAAAGACGCCCAAAATACTTCCGAGAAAGGCATTAATCTCTTCTTGCGTTTGAGAGTTTACTGGTGGATAAGGTTGGCTCCGTATGGTTGGTTGTGGAGCGTTAACGGTGAAGTTAATAGTTGCTGATCCTGCTGCATCCTGTCTTTGTCCTGCATAAACAGTCAAGGTATGTTCGCCATTAGCTGCAAAAAATGACATGTTATTATTGGGAAATGTTGTTTGATTGACGTGGCCATCTAAGCTAAAAGCAGTCCATGCAACTTCTTGATCCACAGAGAAAGTCAAGGTTATCTGGGTTGTATTATAGATCTGGTTTTTGGGCGACTCTATTGTTACTAAAGGAACTGTGTAAGGCTCAGTGCTTTTTATCGTGAAAAGGACAGTTTGTGATACGGCATGGTTGAGGTCTTGGTCAGTCGCGTAAACCCTTATTGAATAATCACCATTTGGCAAATTTGTTAAAGTCATGTTTCCATTAATCGTTTTATTGGTTAAACCATTTAAGTTGTAGGCTAGATATTTTGTTGATTCGTTAACATAAAATGTTAAGGGTAAATTTCTCTGGTTATAAATTGTGTTGGTTGGTGAGAGAATGGTTGTTTGGGGTGGGTAGGTTTGCTCACCTGATTTAAGTGCGACTTGAACCCAGCTTACCTGTATTTTAACATATTCGCCGCCATTTTCAGAGCCTGTCATTACAAAATGGTTAGGGCTGGCTTCAATTATTGATTGCATGTTAGTTGGGTATAAAGTTGCGTATCGGGTATCGTTTGAGGGGTTTCCGTCATTAATCTTGTTCCATTCGATGTTACCTTCTGCATCAGTTAAGATTAAGAATGCACGGTCGCCAGTCAATGCATAGCCGCCGTTGGCTATTTTAATGATGTCAGCGGCTCCAAGGTCAGAGAGAGTTTTACTCCATTGTAATTCTCCTGATGAATTAGTCTTTACCATCCAAGTATAGTGTATGCTTGAGTCGTTGGAATTTATCCAGCCAATAATTATGTAGCCTCCATCGTTGGCTTCAACTAGGCTTTGGGCGGATGCCGTTTTGAAGGCTGAAGGTTCATATTTCATATTTATTAGCTCATCGCCTGAAGAGTTGATTTTTATTAGCCCAAAAGAATCGTCATATTCTACGGCAAAGGCGTTTCCTCCATCTCTGGTGGCGATAACTGAATTTGCTGCTTTTCCAGAGAAAGTTTTAGTCCATTCAATTGTTCCTGTGGAGTCTGTTTTTATTGCCCATGTGCTTTGTTTTGAAACATCAGAAGTATAACCAACTATCAAGTAACCTGCATCGTTGGTTTGTAGGATGCAGTTTGCGGCGTCGTTATATGGACCTCCGAAAGTTTTTGTCCACTGAAGAGTACCATCAGCTGCTGTTTTAACTAGCCAAGCGTCACTTCCGCCTGCACCATATGAATAAGTAAACCCTGCCACAGCGTACCCGCCATCAGCTGTTTGAATAACCGAGTATGCGCCGTCATCTTGAGCCCCGCCGAAAGTTACATTCCATTGTTCCCTCTGGAATGCTCCTGTAACTCCATTTTGCATTGTATACGGGGACAAACCAGTTTTGAGTAACCAGAGATCTGAGCCACCATTGCCAAATGACTTTGTGTATCCAGCAAAAATCAAACCAGTATCCCGTGTCAGTTTGATTGAAAAACCAGCATCATCAGCTACTCCTCCAAAATTTGAATTACCTCCAGAAAGCGGTCCATAAGTTAAGGCGTTAACTGGAAAAACACAAACATCACTTGATATGATTATAGCGCTAAGAAAAAATGCTATGAGAACAAAACCGAATATGTGATTACCCATTTTTCTTTACTCAAGTAGCATTAGCTTTTGAGATTATAATATTTTTGCACTTAAAGGTGGAATCAAATTATTCAAGGTTTACTCAAACTCTATTTAATAGATTGCAAAATTTTTCTTCTGTTATTCGCGCACTAACTTTTTACTAATACAATTTTTATGAATATTTGATTTCATATAAATTGTATAGATAAAATAATAGAGAAGGAAGTGATTTTGTTAGACCACAGAATTTGTTCAATGAGATTTCAAACCTCGATCTAATTTGAGTTTTAAGTCAAAATGAAGTTAAAATGGTGGCTATGATTGTTCAGTGCAGATCTCTTTGTCTTGCGGCAATAGACCTTTCTTGCTTATCCAATACCACATAAAGATGCTTCCAGCTAAAGTAGTGCCAATCATTAAAAGCAAGTACACCCCCAGACTTTCTGGTCCATACACCCAAACAGAGTTGCCCAGAATAGTTGCAATGGTGTTAGGTATCAAAAGTGCTGTGCCTACTATTGTGAGGTAAGCTGCAAGTTTAGCAAAACGGTTATTGAGAATAGTCAATTGATTGTTCGATATGTTAATTGATTATTTGCTGTTGTTAACTGGTTATTGTATATTGCTTGGGTAGCTTCTATTCCTGAAGCCAAAACCTCAGACATGTGTTCTGATAATCCAATCTGGCTCTTAACTTGCTCCACCATCGCGCTGAAGAGGTTCACAATTTTTTGGTCATCTGTTAGCAGTTGAGCATCCCCATATCGAATAGCTTGAAGTACGTCAACGCTTTCCCAGAGAGCGTTCATGTAAATGATGAGGGCATGCTTCATTATGTATATTTTTGGACCCAATTGGGCTTTGTCAGTATCTTGATTCATTAAATCCTTGTTTAATTCGTCTCCGAATTCTTCTATCACTCGAAGATGTCTAAAATTGCTGTCGTTGTTTGCATCAATTATCCGTGATAAGAGAATTGTCAGTTTGTCTTCTGGATTAGCGTCGATGGGTATTTTTCTAAGAATCGCTTCAGAGTATCTTCGTAGTCGGATGAATCTTTTGTCAACCAAACGCATGTGCAGAGTAAAAACCATGTTCTTTTTGATTAAAATAAGCAACGGATGTGCTTTAACCTCCGTTCCACGGATCTGTACCGAGGGAAAACTCATCCACATCTCATTGTCAAAGTCTTCATAATTTAGTTGTTCACAACAAGAAAGATTGGAAATAAAAGATTCACTGAAACCCATTTGAGCCGCCACAGCAGGAAGATCTTTCATTGGATTATCAGTGATGTAATCTACCCACGTAACCATCGATTGATTTATTTTTTCCAGAAGGGTTGCCGAAGATTCAGCTTCATGTTTAAAGGTTTTTCCCGAAGGCTCTATGCCCATGCAGAACCATCGTTTCTGCATAAGTTCTAAAGGCGCACTGGGAGCTGCTGGTGATGCAGAGAAACTAGTTTGCGATGATGTGTCAGTTTGTTCTGGTCCTGTCATTTTCTTAAACTCCAATAGAGCTCAATGTATTATATTAGACAATTTCAGGGCTGCAATTGCTTAACTGTCTTTCGGTTATTTGTACTCTCCATCGGTGGTTGCTTATGGAGAGGATTACAAAAAGAGAACGTAAAGTTACTTTTTGCTAACTTGGCTACTCTTGCATTCTTTATGGTATGACTATGAATATCGAAATCTTCTGCTTATTCTACTAAGAAATTGACTGATATCATTATTGAAAGCGATAGTTCTAAAAGCTATTCCAATTTTTTTAAGTTAAAATTAAATAGTATATGCCTGCGTATTTTGTAACCGATTACTTTGAAACCGAAGATCTTACTTGTAGGCTATAATGGTGCGAATAATACTGGGGCAGAAGCAAAACTTCTAGTAATTATTGATGAGATACGTTCCGTTCTTGGACCTGATGCCTGCATTACAGTTCCTTCCTTAAATGAAGTTAACCTTAGAAGATACCTCAAAGAAAGCCCATCTCTCAAAATTAAATCTATCAGACCTTCCCTTTTCTTTTTAGATATTAGAAAATTTGTAAAAGAAAACGATTTAATCATGCTTGTTGAAGGAAGCTGCTATATGGATACCTGGGGCTCAGCCCTTCTTTGGTATTACTTGCTCGCAACCAGATATGCTCACTCAATGAAGAAACCTTGCATAGCTTACTCGGTAGATGCAGGGTCAGCTAGTCATTTTAATAGTTGGCTGATTCGACGTGAAGCGAGTAAAACTGACCTTATTTTGGCAAGAACCAAGTCGGCTGCTGAACGACTTAAAAAATGGGGTGTAACCGCTCCGATTGAAGTTACAGCCGACAATGCTTTCGCATTTCAACCAAACCCTCAAGATAATGGCTTACTTAAACGAGTTTGGCCAGAAGCATCTCACGTCGTTGGGGTTGCAGCTGAGGACATTTATGTTTGGCCTGTTCACATTAGACTTTGGGATCGAAAAAAATACTGTTATAGATGGCCGTACTACTATACGCATTCTAAGGCGAGTCTTGAAAAAAGTGACGTTCTCGCAAAAGTTTTGGCCGTGCAAGCTGACGATATCATAATGGAGCACGACAAAGATATTGCACTTTTAAGCTTGGAGGGCTTGGACAAAAGCTTCGTTAATAAAGTTCAAGGATTAATGAAGCACCCTGAACGGACAAAAATATTCACTTCAATAGAATATAATGCTTCACAAATGACTAGCATACTCAGAAGTTTGGAGTTGTTAATTACTTCAAGATACCATGCAGCAGTGCTTTCTCTTCCGAATTATGTTCCTCAGACTGCAATAGGGCATGACCTTAGAATTAGAGATCTCTATGCTGATTTAGAGATAAGTGAGCTATTCACTGATCATGAAGATCCACTCAGATTCTGGGAACTTAGTAACGATGTTGGCGACATTTTCGACCATTACGATTCAGTTAAGGATAAACTTAAGAAAGGATTTGAGCAATACCGAGAACGCGAGACTTGTAATTTACAATTATTCAGAGCCTTTATTGAAACACATTACCCGGAGTGGCTTGAATGAAAAAAACCGTGTTGGTTACAGGCGCCAACGGCTTCATTGCAACACAAATAGTTCGCTATCTCTTGCAAAATACTGACTTAACTATTCTAGCGTTAGTCAGAACAAATGACTCAGATGTAGATGTAAAGAAAGTCGAACGGGATTGGTGGGATTGGCCCGAACTAAATGGTGCAATTGGAACAAGAATTGAAGTTGTTTACGGCGATGTTAGCTCTAGCCGTTTGGGCTTAAGCGAGACCACCTACCTTGATCTTGCATCAAAGGTAACTCACATCATACATACTGCAGCGGATTGGCGTTTTGTTTCATTAGAGGAACTTAGGAAAACTAATGTCCAAGGAACTGTGAACGTTCTGGAGTTAGCCAAAGAAGCCAACAAGAATCATTCTTTGGAACGATTTTCTTACATTTCCACTGCTTATGTAGCTGGAGCCAGAACTGGAATCATCGCTGAATCAGAGTTAACTGACAAATTAGGGTTCTTAACCAATTACGAACGCAGCAAATACGAGGGAGAACTAATAGTTCAGTCGATGAAAAATGAGTTTCCAATTTCAATCTTTCGCCCATCAATGGTCGTTGGCGATTCTCAAACAGGCGCTATTAAGACATTTAACACATTCTACTTCCCATTACGGCTATATTTAACGGGTAAAATGCGATTGATGCCGGTAAGTAGATCATTAAGAATTAACATAGTTCCTGTTGATTATGTGGCAATGTCTATAGCGCAACTCACCTTTGAACCCAAAGCACAAGGAATGACCTTCCATATAGTAGCACCCTACGATTCACTTCCAAAGCTCGGAGAACTATTGGATTTAGCTCAAAAATGGGCAAAGACTGAATTATTATGTAAACTTCCAAACCCAATGTATTTACCTATGTCACCTTCTTCAATGAAAACTGTTCTAAAGCTTCAACGCGCATTCACTGGAAACCGAAAGGTTTCAGATGCCCTAATTTCCCTTTCTCCATATTTTAGCGAGAACCGCCAATTCAATCGAGATAACATGGATAATCTTCTTGGAAAATACAATTTCAAATGGAAAGAAATAATGCCAAAACTTCTTGAATACGCCGTATATAATAGCTTCTTCCACCGCTCGAATCGCACAGTACACGAACAAGTTCTTTTCAGACTAAATAGCAAAAGCCACTCAATCACCTACTTTGACTTAATCGAGGGCAGAATCCAAAAGAAAACGGCCCAAGAAATGCACAAGGAAATTTTAGCTATAAGTGGTGCATTAAAAGCTCTTGGAATTATGTCAGGTGATAGAGTGGCTTTAACAGGCCTAAATAGTTCCAGATACTTTGCATTGGACATTGCAATTGGGCTTGTTGGAGGTGTTAGTGTTCCACTCTACTATACCACTCCGCCCTCAGATGTAAATGATGTTTTGAAATCAAGTGGAGCTAAACTCTTCTTTATTGGTATGCCAAGTCTTTTAGCTCGAATTCCAGAACTCACAACAGACGTACCAATCATTTCGATTTGCTGGGCGCCAGCTCCTTCAACTACCAGTAGACCATGTTCTTTCTTGGGAAGAACTCCTTGCTAAAGGCAAAGATAATCAAGTTCCAATTAAAGCTCCAATAGGTTTTGGAGACATAGCAACTTTAAGGTACTCTTCTGGAACAACAGGTAAACCCAAAGGGGTTATTTTTACACATGCAAACCTCAGGTATATGGCTGAATCGATAGTGTCAATAACCTCTTGGCAAGGCAGAAACCGCCTTTCAAAATATCTATCATTTTTGCCAATGGGACATGTAGTTGAAGGAATTTTGGCGGCTTACTCTCCCTATTACATCCCAGCACCAATAGAAATTTACTACTTAGAAGATTTCAGAAGACTTCAAGGCGAACTTCCACGCGTTAAACCCACCGTTTTCTTTTCGGTTCCACGTGTTTATGAAAAAATATGGGAAGCCCTGGAAAAGAACTCGTTCGGAAGATTCTACATTAAAACAAACAACGCTATAGTCAAAAGATCAATCCGGAAAATTTTACGAAACATGACCCTAAAACGTGCAGGCTTGAACAAATGCACACAACTGATAGCTGGTTCAGCAAACTCCGACGAAGACCTTCTAAAAAAATATCGTGAACTCGGAATAGAAATCCACAACGCATATGGAATGACTGAAGCTCCTTTGGCTACTATAAATCAACTGGGAAGAAACAGAATTGGAACAGTAGGGGAACCAATGCCATATACAGAAGTAAAGATAGCAGAAGACGGAGAAATAATGGTAAAGGGTCCTCAGGTGACTGTTGGTTATTTTGATAAAACCCTTGAGCCACCATTAAAAGAAGGTTGGTTAATGACTGGTGACATCGGCAAATTAACCGATGAAGGAAGCTTAATTATTTTTGGTCGTAAGAAAGAACTGATTAAAACCTCTTATGGTAAATGTATCTATTCTGGAAAAATCGAAGGCATGATAAGAGAACTGCCTAATGTTGCAGAAGCCATTCTAATAGGTGAATCAAAGCCCTATTGCTCAGCTCTTGCATGGGTTGACAAAAAACACTACGACCAAACGACACTTGAATGCATTGATAGAGCTATGGAAGAAATGAATAAGCGTCTTTCTAACCCTGAAAAAATAAAGAAATGGGCAATTCTCCCTAACAACTTAAGCATCGAAAACGGTGAATTGACACCTACTCTAAAGCTAAAACGCAATGTTATTTCCCAAAAATACACAAAAATTATTAACTCACTCTATACTGGTGTCGTTCCCGAGGGCGAATTACACATCGGAGGAACTGAAAAGTCAGGTGAGTAATGCTGGGTCTTAGACTTCTCCTCTTGGCTTGGTGGACGCCAAAATACATCATTCGCAAAGAACTCAAAAACATATCTGACCAAACAACAACAGCGCTCAAAACCTTACTCACAAAAAATACACTTAATAGCTTTAACATAGAGAACCAAAAACAGCAGACCTGCAAAAAATATTAACGAACAAAGAACAATTATGGCTCAAACTCAATCATACCTAGTTGAAGCATTAGAAAGTGCAATTGGACACGAAGAAACTATCAGACTTGGCAGAAAAGCTTTGTTTTCAGTAGGGCAAGACTTAGGCAAACAAACTCGTGCTAAACTTGGCGTCGGCAATAGTCCAAGAGATTTAACTAAAGCAGCTAAAATTCTATATCGCATACTAGGAATAGAATTTCATTTAGAATGGGTTGATAAATCAAACGTAAAAATAATTATTTATCGATGTGCTTTGGCAAAGCAATATTCTAAGCTTACTTGTGAGATCTTAAGCGCCACCGACGAAGGAGTCATTGAAGGATTACAACCAAACGTAACAATGAAGTTTGGAGAATTCATGACCAAAGGCTGTAAAAATTGTAGAGCCGATATTCACTTTAGTGGAGAAGTGACTGTGACTTGAAAGCGATTGTGGTTGGATCTGGAGCTGGAGGGGCAGTGGCAGCACGAGAACTGGTCCAGAATGGTTTTGAAGTTATAATCTTAGAGGCAGGAAAGCCTTTTGATCCTCTCACGCACAAAGTTTCATGGCTAAGTTCTTTGAGGGGTTCTTGGTTTCTTAAAGATGAGAGCTCAATCAAACATCTTTTTCCACATTATGATGTTACTCGTTCAAGCCAAGATTTGGCAATTTTCAGAGGTGTAACAGAAGGTGGTTGTACATCAATTGCATGCGGTAACATGGTGAGGGCTGAAAATGGTCTTAAGGAAATCGGTCTTGACCTATCTTCAGAATACGAAGAAATCGAGAAAACCCTAAAAATCTTACCTATACCCAGGGAAAGATGGCGCCCTCTTACGCAGCAAATGTACGATAAAGCTGAACAATTAGGGTATAGGCCAAAACCAACACCAAAAGTTTCTGACTTAAGCAAATGTATAGGTTGCGGATACTGCGAATTAGGCTGCATAACCGGAGCCAAATGGGATAGTAGAAGGGTCTACAGAGATTACTTGGGAAAAGGTATCTCACTTATCACTCATGCCAAAGTCCAAAAGATACTCTTGGATGGAAAGCATGCTTGCGGAGTCCAGTTTTCTCATGGATCTTCAACAGAAAAACTCGAAGCTGATGTCGTCATCTTATCGGCAGGTGGTATCGGCACTGCCCAGATTTTGCAATGGTCAAATTTAGTTCCAAAAGAAAATCTATGGGTTGATGTTGTCCTCACTATCGGTGGAGTATTAAAGAATTCTCATATGCTAAATGAACCTCCCATGAATTGGTTTATAAAAAAAGAAAACTACATTCTATCACCATATTTCGATCTGCTCTCTTTTTGGTTTCACAAACCCTGGAAAGATGTATCAATGCAAGACAGAGTTGGCATGATGATTAAACTTGCAGACACTGAACAAGGTTCTGTTGCAGCCGACGGCTCAGTAACAAAATCTCTAACTAAAGCAGACCACGCGAATCTAAGTAAAGCGAAAGCTGAAGCAAAATTGATAATGGAAGCGTCAGGAGTAATGGGACCCTTCGTTGACGGCATGATTCATGGAGGTCATCTTGGCGGCACGGTACCTTTAACTAAAGACGATGTAAAAACAATGCATCCATCATGGTTACCTCAAGATCTTTGGGTTGCTGACCTTTCGTTAATGCCTCGTTCTCAAGGTTTACCAACTATGTTAACTGCTGCGGCTTTGTCTTTGAGGGTTACCAGAAAAATTATGCATGAAAAAAGTGGTAGATGAAAAGAAATGTCAGAAAATGTTGGTAGATATGCGAGGGAAGATTGAGCTTTATTGCAGGGCACTTAAGTTGACACTAATGAATATTGTTATGTAGATTAGGAAAAATACTGCATAAAATTTATGGTATTTTTCGTTGTTAGTTGTAGCTGCTATTATGCTTAGCACAGTTGTTAACGCTATTGTGACAAAGTAAAATGGACCTTGTGCGATAAGGTGTGAGGTTCCTTTTAGCCATGTATCTACGAAATCTAATGGACTTAGAAAAGTTGCGAGTGTAAAGAATGCACGTCTGCTTTGGTAGAAATGGCTTTTAAAATCTGTATGTTCACTTATGGGGTCGTGAAATAGCATTACACATAGGAGAAAAACCACTGTAGGACTTGCTAACAAAAAGATGAATAAGAAAAATGTCCATTCTGTTTCACTCTGCCACCGAAACAGGATCCACCATTGCAATGCTAAAAATAAGAAAGTATTGACTACCCAGACTAAATGAACCCAATACAAACGGGTTAAGCCACGCTTTTCTAATAATCTTCCCACCCCAACTAACAGCCTTGCAACGCCTAATGCAAGTACAACAGTCGTGAAACCCGAAACGTAGGAGAAAGCGTCCATTCTAAGGGTCAACCAAAAGAAATTGTTAACATTCGCTATATATGCTTAACCAGTCTCAACCTTCGTAATTTTGGCACTCAAAAAAACCCTTGCAGGAGAAGCTTATTTTTTCAGATTTTTTGCTCCTCAAATAACCGATTTATCACTGTACTGCCCCAAAAAAATTAGTCAAGGTTATAAGCTTCTTCGCCGTGCTGGCTCATATCCAAGCCTTCATCCTCTTCTTTTGCACTTACCCTAATCGGAGAAAACACATCCACTAACCTCAATAGTAAATAAGAACCAGCAAACGAAAAAACAGCTACAACCACAACTGCGAGAACTTGAATTCCAAGTAGAGCTGTGTTACCATCGAATATCCCACGTACAGCTGGATTAACTGCAGCAGTTGCAAACAAACCAACTGATACTGCACCAATAATTCCGCCAATTCCATGGCAAGCAAAAACATCAAGGGTGTCATCGATTTTGGATCTGCCAGCACGCCAGTTAGCCACCAAATTCGAAATTATTCCTGCAGCTAATCCAATGATGACTGCTGATGTGAAATTAATGTAACCTGCCGCTGCAGTAACTGCAGCCATTCCGCATACTGCGCCGACTGAGATTCCGATTGCTGAAGGTTTGCCTTTTATTAGCCAATCTAAAAGCATCCAACTTACCGCTGCTGCTGCCGCCGCCAAGTTAGTAGCAATGACGGCAGAAATAGCAATACTATCGGCGGCTAAGGCGCTGCCTCCGTTGAATCCGAACCAGCCAAACCAAAGTAAACCTGCACCTAAAATGACATAGGGAATGTTTGTTGGTTTGAATTCAGTGCCCATTGCTGGTGCGCCAGGTTCTTTTCGATCTAATGCTTTCATCTGGTCTTTCCAGTAAACACAACCCTTTCTTCTGCCAACAATTAGAGCTGCTGCCAACGCTGACAAGTCCTGCAGCTACGTGTACCACTATGCCACCTGCAAAATCCCAAGCACCTAAAACATGCAACCAGCCGTTAACGTTCCAAAGCCAGTGTGCAATTGGTGAATATATGAGAGTGGACCACAATAATACAAATATTAGCAAAGATCTAAAGCGGATTCTTTCGGCGCAAGCACCTATGATTAAAGCGGGGGTAATTGCTGCGAATTTAAGTTGGAATGCGAAGAACAAGATTTCTGGAATGCCCGACGCATATGTAGTGTTAACTTGATTTATTGTGATGCCATTTAAGCCGACAAGAGACAGATTTCCGATGACTCCGCCAACGCTAGGGCCAAATACTAGACTATAACCCCAAAAGAACCAAACTAGGCTTACTACAGCAAAAATAGCTATGCATTGAACTAGTGTTGAAACAAGGTTCTTTCTTCGAACTAAGCCACCGTAGAAGAATGCTAGGGCTGGTGTCATCAACATGACTAGAGCTGTTGAGGTTAGAACCCATGCGACATCAGCTGGATTGTAGGACATGTTTTCCCCTTTTTGCGCTTAGTTATTCCCCTTTTTTGTACAATCAAATATTTAAACTATACATTCGAATTGAATTGAAGGCTAAATATAGATAAATGTCCAATCTGTTAGGAATAAACGATATATTCATGCGAATAATTCTAATGTTGAACGCTTAATTCGCAAAATTGTCCAAAGAATAGGGTTTTCAACAACATCTTGTCAAATTTAAGAATAGAAAAATGCTTTACCATTTAACAAAAAAAGGAAAAAATTAAGCACAGAAATGTGCTATTCTAGTTGAAAGGCTTCTTCGCCATGTTCTGCAAGGTCTAAGCCTGCGTCTTCTGCTTTTTCGCTAACTCTTAATGGTGAAAACACGTTCACCAGTTTAAGCAGCAAGTAGGAGCCAAAGAACGCAAACGGTACCACTATGGCAACTGCTAGTACTTGTGCGAGTAGTTGACCTGGGTTTCCAAAGAATAGACCGTTTATTCCTGGAACATCTATTGCTACGCTGATAGCTGCTGATGCGAAGAGACCTGTTGCGAGGGAACCCCATATCCCCCCGATTCCGTGGCATGCGAATACGTCTAGTGTATCGTCAATTTTTGATCTGCCTGCTCTCCAACCGGCTACCAAGTTTGATATTATTCCTGCTGCCAAACCAATTATCAATGCTGATGAAACGCTCACATAGCCTGCTGCTGGTGTAATAGCGACTAACCCAACTACTGCGCCAATTGCTATACCTACTGCTGAGGGTTTTCCCTTTTTCAACCAGTCGGCAATCATCCAACTTACTGCCGCTGCCGCTGCCGCAATGTTTGTTGTTACTAAAGCTGAGACTGCAAGATCGTTTGCAGCAAGTGCACTTCCTGCGTTGAATCCGAACCAGCCAAACCATAGCAGAGCTGCACCAAGTAGCACGTATGGAATGTTAGTTGGTTTGAAGGCGGGTGGTGGGGAATCAAGTTTTTGCATATGGGCTTTCCATGGAATTGAACTTCCTTGTGGGGCTGGACATGAGTCTCCTTTTCTTCTACCAATAACTAGTGCTGCTGCAAGGGCAGACAAACCTGCGGAAATGTGTACTACAATGCCTCCAGCGAAGTCGATGGCGCCAAAGGCTCGTAGCCATCCGCTTGGGTTCCATACCCAGTGAGCTATTGGAGCGTAGATGAGTGTTGACCACAAAACCATGAAGATTAGTAGTGATCTGAAGCGGAATCGTTCTGCGCAGGCACCGATTATTAGTGCTGGTGTGATTGCGGCGAACTTTAGCTGGAAGGCGAAGAATAGGAGTTCAGGTATTGCAGGTGCTAGGGCTGAATTTACGTCGTGTATGCCAAGAGTGCCCAAGCCCAGTAGTGATGGGCTGAAGCCTATGATGCCGTTGATTGATTGTCCAAATACTAGGCTATAGCCCCAGAGTGCCCAAACTATGCTTATGACTGCGAAGATAACGAAGCATTGAACGATTGTTGATACTAAGTTTTTTTTGCGTACTAGGCCTCCGTAAAAGAAGCCTAATGCTGGTGTCATTAACATGACTAGGGCTGTTGCCGTTATTATCCAAGATATGTCTCCTGATGACATTTTCATTTTCCTCTTTAACATTCGTTTAACTTTTTGGTTATTATCTCTACAAATAAACACTCTTCTATTTAAAATATACTCATGTGAAAAACGATTTTAACATATTATTAACAAACGTTCACTATTATGCTATAAATCGTGACTAATGCACACTATTCTTCCGAAAAAAACATTAACATTAAAAAGATGTCCAAAAATAAGATTAAAATAAAGACGTAAAAAAACCAAAATTAAGTAATTATTACAACATTTTACCAAATTTACAAATTTAATGCAATAAAACACCTTAATAGCAAACTCCAACTTGCCGCCATAAGAAACAAGACACAAAAATAAATCCATCTATTTTATCGTTTTCACAAAAACCTTATAATATCAACAGCACTTCTTTGCGGTAAAAGGTGCATACTTATGAAGTTTGGCTCATTCACATTTCAACCACAAAAACCTCAAGGTTTCGACTTTCACGTTTTACGATTAAAACTCGAAACAGGTATCAGGCTTACTCCAGTTCCAGATATGATTAGCAACATTGCTGTTTTCGCTGACAATGTCGCAGTCCGAAATCATCCAGATTGGATTTCTCAGTCTCCGTTGGGTCCAGCCAAGATGGGAAATGCGAATTTTAATATTTATTGGGATGTTGTGTGCGCTACACAACCTGAACATAGAGCTGAACAATTAAAATATATTGCAGAAGTTGATCGACAGTCTTCTGGAATATGCTTAAACAGTCAATACTTTGCTGACCACGACCATTGCACATGTCCACGTTGCAAAGATTTATGGCAGAAAAGCGGACTTGGTTGGCTTGAATGGCGGAGAAAAGAAGTCACCAATTACATTGGTCAAATACGCGATGTGGTAAAAAAGGAACTTATTTTGTCAATTCAACCAGACTCCGTAACTTCGTACGAACGTTATGGGGTAGACTTTGACGATTTAGCAAAATACGCTGATGCTTTCAATGTTGTTATGTTTAGTAAGAACTATGCTACGCCATGGTATTTTGAAATGCTTGCACGCAACTTCAAAAAGTTGCTTAAAAAACCATTTTACATAAGTCTGTACGTTTATGGTCCAGGTGATAGCCCGAAGGATGTGCCTACCCCAGCTGAAGTTCTTACCACCAGTGTTCGTTGTGCAAGAGCCGGAGCAGATGGATTTCTATATTTAACTGATGGAGCAAGTCAGATGCTTGACTTCCAGAAAGCTGTGGTTGAGGATATTCAGTTAAGAGAACGATTGAAGAGTTATGGCGGAAAACCTGGGCAGGAAGTTCTTGATCGGGTGGCAAGCTGGGAAGAAATCGTTAAGTAAATAAGTCCATCATTGGCTTATACGAAAATGAGTCTAAAACCGAATTATTTAAACGGTGTTAGGCTGAGTTACGAACATTTCCGTAAATGTCTAATCAAACAATAAATAAAAGCCCAACAAATATTAGTTTTTAACGTGAACATTATGCGGTCAGAATGTTATGGATGCCAAAAAACCTTCTCTGGCAAAGGCCTAACAGTAAACATTAACAAAGAAGAACATACTTACTGTGCGGATTGTTTGTGGAAACTTCAGAAGGAGTATAGTTCAAAGAAGACCTGTGAAGATTGCGGTCTTTTTGATGATGAGTCCTGCGGGAAAACTGGGCAGAAATTGGTGCCGGTGAAAGCTGGGTTTAATACGTATTTTGTTCAAGCCGAAACTTGTAGAAACTTCTCAACCGAACAAAAAGCAAGCTTAAAAAAGAAAAATGAATTATCTGAAGAACAAAAAGAAGCAGCTGCCCTCACAAAAAGACTTTCTGATAAAGGACAAACACTAACAATCTACTGTTGCCATTGTGGTGCACCAATAAAAATTGGTGGAAAATCATCGGAAATCCCAAGCACTTGTTCCAGATGCAAAGGCGACTTAGAAATCATAAGCTTTGCCAAATTCATTAAACAACATCAAACATAAAACTGCCCCTATAATCAATAGGTCACATGAATCAACGCGCCATTTTCCTTTCTTCACTTATAATTTTTTTTTAAGTCATCTTATTGGTGACTATTATTTTTCTTATTTCATTTGGGCAGACAGCTTAGAAAAACGCTTATTTGCTTAATTAGACTAATTTAGTTAGTGAACTTTTTGTCCAACAATGATAAGGCATTTAGCGGAGTTTCCGTTAACCGTTCTGTCTCTGCAATCTTGTTTTCGGTTGTGTTTCTCGATAACTTGGGTTTTGCCATTGTCGTGCCCTACTTGTACTTCTACGTGCTTTCGCTTGGTGGTTCTACATTCCTTTATGGCGTCCTTTTGGCTTCGTACAGCCTAATGTCCTTTGTTTTCACCCCTCTTCTTGCACGTTTGAGCGACCGCTATGGACGCCGAAAAATTTTGCTTTCAGCGTTGGCAGTGTCAAGCTTCAGTTATTTCTTGTTTGGTGCGTCCCAAGGTATTTGGCTTATGTTTTTGGGTAGAATGCTATCAGGAACTACCGCTGCTACTGTTCCAGTTGCGCAAGCTTACGTTGCAGACCTCACTACTAAAAATGAAAGGTTAAGGTACTTGGGACTTCTGGGTGCTGCTGCAGGGTTAGCTTTTATTTTGGGTCCAGCAATTGGTGGAACTCTAAGCAGCCTTTTTGGTTACGGTGTGCCTTCTTTTTTGGCTTCAGCTCTGGCTTTTGCTAACTTGGTTTCAGCTTATTTTCTGTTGCCTGAACCAGTTAGTTTCAACATAAAGAGAACCGTGGTTTCTTTGGACGCTTTAATAAGTGTTTTAAGGAAACGGAAAATTGTTTTGTTGTTGGCAATTTATTTCTTGTTTTTTGTTTCGTTTGTTTTTCTTCAGGCATCTTTGTCGCCTTGGCTACAGGCGGTTTTTGGGTTTGGTGCATTTCAAACGGGGCTGGTTTTCTTTTTTTTCGGTGGGATAAGTGTGTTTACTCAGGCAGTCCTTTTGCCAATTCTTGGGAAGAGATTAAACAGATTAAGTATAACATTGCTGGGTATCCTTTTTTTGATAGTTGGGCTTGTAGCTTTGTCGATTGTACCAAATTTCGCTGTTATGTTAGCGGTTGCAGCGGTGATTTCCATTGGTTTTGGAATACAAATCGTTACTTTAAACACTTTGATTTCTACAAATACTCCTGAAAACGCTCAAGGTGGAGCATTAGGTGTTGCTTGGGCAATTGCTGGGTTGGCGCAAACCATTTCACCTGTTTTAGCTGCGACTGTATTTTCTATTGGCGTTTCAGCTGGATTTAATGGGTTGGCTTTCTTGGTTTCAGCAGCAATTTCTGTAGCAATTGTACCTTTAGTTTTGGCTTTTAAAAAAATCTCTGAAATTATGAAATGATAAATTAGTAAGAATTAAAAACTCTTAAAACTAAACTTTCATTTTTGTTTTTTGAAGAGTTAGTCCAGAAATCTTTACGAAAAAGGTTTTATTTCCAAGCCAATTGAATTCAAGTGAGAAACAAAATTAGCTAAAAATTAATTAGCGGTTGTTTGAAAAGATATATGAAGATAAAGATTCCATATGGGACTATGTGGGTGAGTGAATATTAAACAGCGAACAGTTTTCTGTTTATCTATTGCTGTCCTCATCGCTGTTTATTTTCTAAGTGTACAGGTTGCCCCTGCAGATTCTTGTTATGGACCGCACATAACAGCAGATATAGATAAAACTCAAATTAACCTCAACGAAACTGTCACGGTGTCAGGGCAAGTGTGTCCGGCAGCATCTAAACAAAACGGTAAGAGTAGCTTTCACCAGACCAGACTACACCTATATAGAACAATATGTACTCACGGATTCCGTAACAGGCAATTTTACTGTAAACCAAAAACTTGACATGGCAGGATACTGGAACATATTCGCCATAGACGGTCACATCTGCGACCGATTATTCGCCCAAGTAACTGACCCCGCTAATCCTGATGCTCCGCCGCCAACTCCGAGTGTACCAATAAATTACAAGGCTAACTGGTCAATTATTGGCTTAACCGCTGTTTTACTCAGCGTTGGGGGAATTATTGCTTTTTTTGGAACAAGAAACAAAACCCGAAAAATAAGTTCCTTCCGATTCCTCATCCAGGTTGGTTTGATATTCATCATTTTCTTTGGAATATTTATCGATCACTACATGTTGCCTGTGCCTGCCTCTCAAATTGCAGCTCATGAAATCGAATTAGGAACCAATGTTCTTGGAGTAGATATGCCAGATGGTTTTCCTGCGCCTTTCTTTGGCTGTTTCTATCCATGCGGAAGAACCGTAACGTGCGCATTATGGCAAATTCAAGCTTACATTTACCCCTTCTTCAATGCTGGTAGTGGTTGGGGAGTTCATTATGACTCTACAGGTTTGGCTAGGTTAGCGATTGTTTTTGGAGTAATCATTTTGGCAGCGGTTGTTTTGGGTAGAGTATTCTGTGGTTGGGTATGTCCTTTTGGCTTGTATGTTGATTTAATGACGCGTTTGCGAAAGGCTTTGCGGATTAAGCGGCGTAACTTCTCAGACAGATTTAATGAGCGTTTTCATCAGTTAAGCTACCTCATATTGGCACTGTTGATAATTTTAAGTGTGGTTTTTGCTTCTCAGGCCATAACAGGTACACAATTGGTGGCTGGAACCCAAAAAGGGGGCTTTGTTTACGAATATTTCTCAGCACCATTCTGCCAAGTCTGCCCTATGAAACCACTTTGTGTCTTAACAGAGACAAGCGTTGGATTGATGAAGCCAGAATGGATAACTCAAGATACCGCTGGGCAATTCTGGCAACTAGGTTATTTCATAACCTCAACCAACATCATTATATTGGGAATAGTTACGGTAGCGGCGTTCTTCTTCCGTCGATCATGGTGCAAAATATGTCCATTAGGAGGATTAATCGCCTTGTTTAATCGTTTTCCACCCTTCAAATGGATCAGCGGTGTACGTCTAAATAAGGTAGAAGAAAAATGTACTAAATGCGGCATATGCAAACGTGTTTGCCCCACCCAAGTAAAAGAAGTCTATGAACAAAGAAAAGGAGACGTTGCGTCTTCACAATGTATTTTCTGTTTGCGATGTGTAGAAATGTGTCCCAGTGAAGATTGCTTGCAATTCAAATTTGCTGGCAAAACAGTTTGCAAATCAAGGAATTGGTTAAATAAATCCGATAGCGTAATGGTGGAATAATGAGAGTGGTAAACTTAAGGTTAAGGCTGATTTTAGCCTTCGTTTTCTTAGTGTTCATGTTGGTATCAACTTTTCTTGTTGGTTCCGCAGATTCTCAAGCGCCTCTATCAACAGTGGTGATTCGGGCTGATGGTAGTGTTAGTCCAATTTCAGCGCCAATTGTACAGAATGGGAACACCTATACTTTCACAGATAACCTGTATGCAGCAATAAAAATCCAGAAAAGCAACATTATACTTGATGGTGCAGGTTTCACTCTTTCAGGTCCCTATAATGGTACAGCAATGGATGTGTGGCTTATTGGTCAAGGACCTGATCAATTGCCTAACGGAGCTTTGGCTCAATACGTCATAGGTATTGATTTGGCAAGCCCAAACGTTGAAGGTGTAACGGTCAAGGACTTGAACGTCAAAAATTTCAGTATTGGTATGTACATTTGGACCAAGAATAACTCCATAACAGGAAATGGTGTAACTAACAATATCGTTGGGATTTTGCTTTCAGGATCAAATCAAACTGTAACGAATAACTACATAGCAGATAATAATCGCGGATTGTTTTTTGGCTTCAACAATGTAGGCGATATAATTCCTTCTGATATCGTGATTAATCATAATGACTTTGAAAACAACATTGTGCAGTTAAATGGTTGTGAATGTAAAGATTATAACACAACGGAGCCTCCGCATAGCTGGGATGATGGGCAACAAGGCAACTTCTGGAGTGATTACAATGGCACTGATAACAATAATGACGGGATAGGTGATACACGCTACGTAATCGATGTATTGAACCAAGACCGTTTTCCTCTAATGCAATCCCCAGTTAAGTTGCCAGTTCCAGTAGAGAACTTTCCCGTTGAAATCGCGGTTTTAGTTGCTTTGGCAATTGCAATCGTGGCTATTGTTGTAGTTGTTTGGAGTAGAAGAAAGAAAACATAGATGTTTGCGCTATTCTTTTATCCAGATGTTATAATTGTTAATTTGTGATTTTGATTGAAAGTAGTTGCCTTTAATGGAAGTGCAAGAAAAGATGGGAATACAGCCATTTTGATTCGAAGAGTTTTGAGTGTTCTTGAAAGCGACGGAATTGAAACTGAACTCATACAGTTGGCTGGCGAACAAATTCATGGCTGCATGGCGTGTGGAACTTGCCGAAAAATCCAAAACAAACAGTGTAAGATCGTTAATGACAACGTTAACCTCTATATTGAGAAGATGGCTGGCGGCAGATGGAATAATTCTTGGTTCGCCAACGTACTTTTCTATGATGACTTCTGAAATGAAAGCTCTCATTGATCGTGCAGGTTTTGTTGGACGAGCAAATGGGGATTTGTATAAACGCAAAGTGGGTGCGGCAGTTGTGGCTGTGCGTAGGGCAGGAGGGATTCCAACATTTGACGCAATAAACCACTTTTTCTTTATCAGCCAAATGATAGTTCCAGGGTCTTCCTACTGGAATGTTGGTATAGGCTTAAACAAAGGTGACGTGGAAAAAGACGAGGAAGGACTAAAAACCATGGATGATTTAGGCAATAACATGGCGTGGTTAATCAAGAAACTTAAAGCATGATAAAGCTGGGCTTTTATGATTGCATAGCAAGTTCCACGCCTGGTATCTTCTTTCTCTCATAAATCATATCCATCAATTTAGTAAATCCAGTTATCCAAACCAGATAGATACCCCCAATAACAATCCATACAGGTAGGATTTCAAAGGTGCCGCCTTTGATTGAAACGCCTGCCCCGACCAAGTCCATAAAACCCAAATATCCTAAGGTAGCGGTGCTTTTCGTTAAAGAACAGAACTCGTTAGTCCACGAAGGGATAACTATGCGATAAGCCTGTGGAAGTATTACGTGGCGAAGTGTTTGAGTTCTAGACAATCCGACTGATTGTCCAGCTTGCATTTGATCGTTAAGTATGGTTTCCATCGCACCTTTCATGTAACCTTTTTGATAGCCTGCACTGTTTAGCCCAAATACTAGGAAAGCCAAAAAAGCATGGTCCACTTGGATGTTAAATATTGCTGGCACAGTATAAACCGCCAGAAGAAGCTGAACAAACAATGGGCTTCCTCTAAAAAGTTCAACGTAAACGGCAATTACAGTTCTAACGGGTTTTTTGCCGTAAATGTCTCCTACAGCCAGCAATGTTCCCAATCCTAAACCCAATAGAACCCCAAACAGCGTAATTGCCACTGTTAGAAATAGACCTTGGATGATCCACATTTGGTACATTGGATTGAGGAGGAATTCGAACATTTAATATTCACGAGTTGTCCGATTTATAATTCTTGTCATAAATTTCTTAGCTCGATCAGTATTTGGAGCATTAAAGAAAAGTGATGGAGGTCCTGTCTCCACAACAGAGCCCTCATCATAGAAAATCATCTCCTCGGCAACTTCTCTTGCAAAAGGCATTTCATGGCTCACAATTAGCATTGTCATGCCTTCATTTGCTAAGTCGCGTAGTGTATCGATAACTTCTCCAGTAAGCTCCGGATCTAATGCTGAAGTAGGTTCATCAAGAAGAATAATATCTGGATTACGAGCTATGGCTCTGGCTATGCCCACCCTCTGAGCTTGTCCGCCCGACATTTGCGAGGGAAATTTGTGGATGCAGTCAGTTACTTTAACTTCGGCTAAGGCATCTAACGCGCGTTTGCGTGCGTCTTCTTTTGGTAATTTCAATACTTGCCTAAGGGCTAACTCGACGTTTCCCAATGCAGTTAAGTGTCGAAAAAGGTAGATGTGCTGAAAGACGAATCCGATTCTTGCTCGAGCTTTGTTGAGATCCACACCCGGGGCAGTTAAACATTCATCACCAAGATAGATTTCACCCTTGTCTGGAATTTCAAGCATGGCCATGCAGCGTAGGAATGTGCTTTTCCCAGAACCGCTTGGTCCAAAAATTAGTTTTATGTCTCCTTTCCTGATTTGCAGTGAAACGTCTTTGACGGCCTCCACAAGATGCTTTTTGTCAACACAAATGTCTGTATCTATTTTTTCGGCTTTCTTGACATTTTTGCCGTAGTTTTTGAATACATGTTTTGCTTCCATCACGAAATCTGTCATTTTCTACAACCCAATTTTCTTCTTTCTTTTATTTCCCCATCTGTCGAGCCAGAAGGCAATGGGGAATGTTATTGCAATATAAACTACTGCTGCAAGCACGAATGGTGTAACATAATCTGTTGGCGGAATTCTGGACAACTGTAAAGATCGCGTCACAACTTCTGCTAAGCCAATTACATAAACGTAAGCTGAATCTTTAATGAGCAAAGCATATTCGCTACCAAGACCTGCAGTGGAGAAATTGAAAACCTGTGGAATCATTATATGCCATATTGCTCTCCACTTTGAGAAACCAACAGAAACCCCGGCAATCATTTGCTCATCTCCCACACCTCTGATTGCTCCTCTGAAAATCTGCGATTGGTTAGCTCCACTTCTTAATCCTAGCACCATGCATGCTACAAAAAACGCGTTTCCAAATGGGAATGGCATAAAAGGTCGTAACCCAAAATAGAAAAGTAATAACAAAACGATTTCCGGAATGCCACGGAAGATTTTTTCGTAAGCGTCAACTAAGAAACTGACTTCTTTTTCATAAACTCTGATGAATGCAAGAGGTAATCCTACTGCTATACCGATTAAAAAAGAAATAATGGAGATGGAAAGAGTTATTGGAACTCCTTCCAAGATGAAGACTAATTGTTGCCCAACGTCCAATACTAATCACGTATGCTTAAGCGTTCCATTTTGCCTTCAATTGATCTACTGTTCCGTCGTAGATGAGTTCTGTCAGCGCGCCGTTTATGTTGTCAAGAAGTGTAAGTGAGTTTTTAGCTGTGAGAAATGCAACTGGGTAGTATGGGTGACTGTAGACAACGCCAACTGGTTTTCCTTCTGATTCGAATTGTGCAATCCAGCATGTGGTGATTGGTGTTTCAGCGTATACAGCTTGTACGCTTGGGTTTGCGCTGGTCATATCTTGGAATGGTGATGCTGAATCACTCCAAGTTCTGATACTCACACCTGCATCTTCAAGTTCTTTCTGTTCGACGTTTCCAGCTTGTACTCCAACGGTGATGCCTAAAGTTTTGAATTCTTCAAGAGAGTGAACACCAGCTAAATTTTTTGCTGCCATAGTGCTCTGAAGCATTACGACTTGCCCTTCGGTGGTGCTATGTGGGATAGTGAATGAAACTTGGTCTAATCTATCTGGCGTTATTGAGAAGCCGCTAACACCCATATCAAGCGAACCTTGTTGCACTGAGAGGATAATGTTATCAAAGCCAACATCGTTCCACTCGATTGTTAAACCTAATTTTTGTGCACATGCATTTGCTAAGTCAACTTCGAAACCGACGATTTCGCCAGTAACATTGTCGCGTAGTTGGTATGGTGGCCATGTTGGGTCTGTGCCGACTTTGATTACTTTTGTTTGCTGAATATTGTCCCATACGCTATCAGTATGTGATGTGTTTTGCGCCATTATAAATGGACTTGCAACTAATCCTACAACGAATCCTACAACGAGCATTATTACAACTATAGCTACGGTTAATATTTTTGCCATTTTTTGTTCTCCTTAGCCCCAATATTTCAATCCTTTTGATATTTAAGCTTAAGCATTAGGCAAGCAAGAGCTTGTCTTAAGTTTTATTTGATTTTATTTTCTTGTTTTGAACAGAAACTATGACTATTGCAATGACTATAAAGAAAGCACCTATGGTAGAAAATATCGTAATAGGTTCTTTTAAGACAATTATTGATAAAATAACGGCCACAACGATTTCGGACAACAATAAAACTGTTGAAACTGATGCTGACAGATGTTTAAGTCCCTCCAGCCATAAATAATAGGGTATAACCCAACAGACAATAGCTGTCCAAATAATTGCTAGCCATGCCCAACCTGATAATTGAAAGAAACCGGGACCTGCCAGTAGTGCGAAAGGTGCTATGAAAAGAAATGTTGCAAGTAGAACCCAGGTCATCGACTGGAACGTGGCGGAAGTTGAATTCATCACTAATTTTTTGTTATAAATCATAAAGATTGCCCATGTGAAACCTGAAATGATAAGTGTTAAATCGGCGACTATCTGACCTTGAGCTAAACTGGAGATATCAAGGTTTGTGCTAACAAAAACAATTCCCATCAAACCCATAATAACACCAATAATCTTTTTACGAGAAAAAGTCTCTCCCAACAATTTTGGGCAGAGAAGCGCCACCCATATAGCACTTAAATTGATGAATAATGCAGCTTTTGCAGCTGTTGTATAGTCCATTGCAGCGTATTGGAGGAGGTAGCCTGCGGCGTTTGCAATTCCCAAAAAAACCAATAGCTTCTTATTCGGTACCTTGAACTCAAATTTCCTAAGAGCTAGCATGACAGCTATTAGTGTGACCGCGGATACCAAAAAACGCCAAAACACAAAAGTGAAAGGATCAATGGTTTCCAAACCGATTTTTATTATTGGAAAAGATGTGCCCCACAAAGCTCCAGCTAATAGTGTGTAAAGTACTGCTTTGGATTTTTTACTTAGCAATGGATGTAGTGCCTTCTCTCTTCCTGTTTTGCTTTGTGATAGTCTGGAGCTTTAATAAAACATTATTGTCGACAAAACAAAACTTGATTATGAAGCACTTCATCTATCTAAAAGCTAGTATTGTAAAAGTTCAATAAACTCAACAATTGATTAAAGTAAAAAAAATATTTGAGCTTTAATCGTTTTTTGTATTGTCAAGATAAAAAAGTGAAAAGAGAAAAAAATCTCTTATTTCATTATGGCTTTGAGGTCTTCGTCGGGTGTTGAGATAGGCATTATGTTGAATTTGTCGACCAGCACTTTGAGGATGTTTGGTGTTATGAAAGCTGGTAAGCTTGGTCCAAGGCGAATGTCCTTTAAACCCAAGTACAGCAGCGATAGCAAGATTGCAACGGCTTTTTGTTCATACCATGAAATCACTAGTGAAAGTGGCAAATCGTTGATTTCTACATGGAATGCTTCTGCTAGGGCTTGAGCGATTTTGACTGCCGAGTATGCATCGTTGCATTGTCCAACATCGAGTAGTCGTGGAATGTCATCGATTGTGCCTAGTTCTTTGTCGAAGAATCGGAATTTTCCGCATGCCAAAGTTAGTATGATTGTGTTGCTGGGGGCTTTTTCAACGAATTCGGTGATAGTAGCTTCGTCCGGGTTTTGCGCCGTCGCATCCGCCCACGAGTAAGAAGCGTTTTATGTGCCCGTTCTTAACGGATTCGATTACTTTGCCTGCTACACTTAGTACTGCGTTTCTGCCAAAGCCGACTAAGACTGTTTTGCCTTCGACGTCTTCGGGGAAACCTGGCATTTCAATAGCTTTCTTAATTATTGGCGAGAAGTCTTTGCCTTCGATGTGTTGAACCCCTGGGTAACCTACTGGTCCAGCTGTGAAAATGTTGCCTTTGTAGCTTTCGACTGGGCGTTGGATGCAGTTAGTTGTCATTAAGATTGCGCCTGGAAATTGTGCGAATTCTTTCTGTTGGTTTTGCCATGCTGTTCCGTAGTGGCCATAGAAGTTGGGGTATGCTTTGAGTTTTGGGTAGCCGTGGGTTGGGAGCATTTCTCCGTGTGTATAAACGGTTATGCCTGTGCCTTGGGTTTGCTTTAAGATGTTTTCTAAATCGATAAGGTCATGGCCTGAAACTACAATTGCTTTGCCCTTTTTGTGCCCTAAGGGTACTTTGGTTGGGACTGGGTGACCATAGGTTTCAGTGTTTCCAGCGTCAAGCAACTCCATTGCACGTATGTTGATTTCACCGCATTTGAAAACTAAACTTACTAACTCGTTTGCACCAAGTGACTTGTTGAATGGTGCAACTAATCCTTCATGGATGAAATCGAAGACTTTTTGATCTTTTTTGCCTAAAAGATATGCATGATATGCGTAAGCTGAAATTCCCTTTAAACCGTATGTAATTATCCATTGGAGGGAGTGGATGTCAGGGTTAATTGTTGAATCAGCATTTATGCCATAGCGTTTGCCTTGTGCAATTAAGCCTTCGAGTGTGTTTTCTAATGGTAAGTAATCGGCTTTGATTTGGAGTTGTTTATGCAGTTGGTCGTGTAATTCTGCGGTTTTTCTAATGTAAGCAACTATTGCTTCTGGATCAAAATTTACATTTGTCAAAGTAACAAACAATGCTTCAGCGGTAAAAATGCCTATTTTTTCATCTTTTAATCCACTCTGAATTACAAGTTGGCTAAGTTCTCTTAGTTTGTATACTAGTAGGTCTTGAAGGTTTGCAACATCAGAGGTTTTGCCGCAAACACCGGCAATTGTGCAGCCTTGTCCTTTAGCTGTTTGTTCACATTGGTAACAGAACATTTGGTTTTGACTCAAATTTTTACACCTTTAATAATTTATATCCAAGTTTGCAGATAGCAATTGTCCCTAATATGTTAGGGATTTTTAAAATGCCTGAAAACTTGTTAAAGTACTTAACTACAGACACCTTATTTTGCGTTGTGCTATTCTGAATTACTGGTGCTGTCAATGATCTATAATTCCCGTTTGAAAAAGTGCTCAAGCAACCTTCGGGTACCTCGCCGAATAATTTCGGATAGTGTTGCTGCGCTGATTCCTAATTTAGCTGCAAGTTCAGCCATTCCAATTTGGCGTGGATAATCAAAAAAACCGCTTTTAAGAGCTAACCAAAAAATTCGTTCCTGATTCTCGGTTAAAACGCCGATCTGTTGTTCGAATTTGCCGATTTTGCGCACGTTAACTGGATGTCCTGCTTTCTCTAGGTCGCTTATTATCCCTTTGTAGGCTTCAAACGTTGGAACCATGAAGCTGTAGGTTATAAGGTTGTCCTGCATGCTTTTACCGGATACCAAAAAGGCGTCATGTGCCAAAATAGTGTTGCAAACCTCGCAGCCTTCGCTCTCTAGCCAAACTGAAGATTTGCCTTCCACATGACCTTTGGCAGCGAGTTCTTTGGGGACTTTATTTGTTTGGTCTTCGCCAACATCCATCAAGTGCCGAACGGAGCCGCTGCTTGAACTGCGGACATCAACGACTTTTAGGTGTTTAAACCCTAAAGAAGCTAATTTGCCGACCATTTTACATTGTTTATTTTCCACTTCGATCACAACGTGGTATGGTTCGCGCCAAGTATCAGCCAATCTAATCAACCTCTTGTTCAAACTTGCATTCTTTTAGTTTGCCCAATTCTAAAGCGCATTTAATTAATCGTTCAAATGTTTCAAAATCAGTATGCTGCAATGTGATTTGCTCGCTACATACGTATTTGTTGTTTTTGGCTTGGGTAACTAATCTTTCAAACTCTTCCTCAAAAATGTCTCGAGTCATAATTGGTTTGCCATCAAGCAATCTTAAGTCACAATTAAGGCAATACTCAAAATCAAACTCTAAAACCCTCTCCTTTGAGTTGCCTTCACCAAAGTATTTGACATCTTGTGCAAGTTTGTTAAACATGACATCGTCAAATTCAATGAATGAAACATGGGTTTTCTTTATATCATGTTTGTGACTCAAGTTAACTCACTTCTTAGCTTGTACTGTACTTCTCATAATGACTTAGTTTATTTAAACGATAATTATCAAATATCGATAATCTTATCAACTTTCTGAAATAAGATATTTGCTTCAATAAAGGAACTCATAAATTACCCACCACCTACTTTTATTCGCCTCACCAAAAATGAGCACCCATAAAGACGGACTCAACAGAGGAACGTAAGAAACACAAATCTTGCGCCTATGACGATCGAGTTCTACCCAATTATGGAACAGGTGGGGCAAAGGGCAAAATTCCCGTGCCGAGAGAACTTAGCAAAGGTGGGCAACGCCCAACAGTGAAGTTAAGCGTTTGGTCACATGGGAGACAAACAGCCCGCAAAAAAGGAATCAGTATGGGTGAATCAATAACTTTTGAGCCTCAGAACGTTTCAATGCTTAAACAATTTTTTGAGGACAACAAAGAAATTTATCATGAAATCTGGATAGTTATAACAAAAAAGAAAGCTGCTAATCCACAACCATTATCCTTTGACCAAGCTTTGATTGAGGCAAAAAAACAAGGGCTTATTGATAGTCGAACAAAAACTATCGATGCAGAAAAATACATGATACGTTTCACGAAAAGAATAAACCAAAAACGGTCTAAATTAAGATAAAGCAAACTAACTTTTTAGGTACTGATACCCATAGTATCGGTGCGTTGTTGTAGCAGGATTTCAAAGTCTTCTTTTAATTGTTTGTTTTTGTCTGGTAGAAGAAGAAGGATTAGTTGAATTAGTTAGAGCAGGCTGAGTCTAAGCCTTAACTGCGTTTCGGTCCATCAAAGCAATGTCTTAATCGCTAAATGATCTTTCACCGTTTAGACCATAGAGCTCATTGCTTCTTTGCAACGCTGTTATGTCCAGCCCGTTAAAGCAAGGTATTAGTCGCGTATCAATTTTCAGCTGTTTCAATTAATACGCTCCTTTGCTTTAACGCATATCTTAAAGCGTGCTCCTCAGCCTGTAAATATTGGATTGTGGATGCGAACTATTAAATATTGCGACATTTATGGCACAAATTGTACTATATGTGTATCATATGGTACAATTAAAAATCGAAAACCTTAGACCAATTTCAAGAAGCAACTATTGATAACACTAAAAACTGGACGCGCCTATTTCTTTAATTGTTCTTATAAGTAATGTTGTATTGTATAGTGCATAACGTTTTGTTGAAATGGTGATTGAAATGACTGAAAGATCAGGAATTGTATATATTGGAAATAAAATGCCCATGGACTATGTTCTAGCGATTATCACAGGAATGTCATCGAGCAATTCAAAAGAAATAACTTTGAAGGCCAGAGGACAAGCAATAACTACAGCAGTTGACGCAGCTGAAATAACAAGAAATCGCTTCCTAAAAGACCTCAAAGTGAGCAAAATCGCGATAGGTACAGAAGAGATGCCGGCAAGAGAAGGCGAAACTAGATCACGAATGGTTTCAACAATTGAAATAGTGCTTACAAAAGGATAGGAAACCTAAATTTCCATATTTCTAATTTCTTAGCATCAGATTTCTTTTTTTGACGCCCAATCTTTCGATGCATAATTGTGCAGTTCATTGATTTTTTGTATTTTGTTTAGGCACTGTTTTTCTTCTTTGAATTGTCAGCTTGGGTCTGTCTTGAACGATTGGCGTTGGCTTGCTTTTGTCTTGAACTATTGGCGGCATTTGCTTTTCTTGCTAAACTGCTCCTGTTTGGGGAGATTGTATTTCCTTCTGGTCTGTGTTGTTTACGCAAAACATTCACCTAAATTATATAGTTCTTTGTTCTTAATTTGTCTTACATTGAGTGCTTGGGAAAACTGTCTAAATCGATATGGCGTTGCTGTCAAAACTATGTTGAAGAAACTATCAGGTTAAGTATTTTGTGTGGATTAGTTTTTTTATAACTTGAGCCAAGGATAATGGATCCGACTGCCGCCAATATGGTATAGAAGTGCCAATATTGTTCGTTGAGTAAGATTATAGCTGCGACTGCAAGAAATATTACAAATACTCTGATTGAGATAAGTTTGGTTTTCTGTTACTAGACATTTCTGCACATTAAAATATGATAGTCTTTATCGATTTCTCTATCCTTACTATTAAATCAAGTGAAAAAGCTAAAGCTGATATTTGGGATAATAACCTGTTAAGAAACTGATTGGCGGTGAATCCACAAACGAACTCTTTTATGAAAACAGCGCTAATCGTTGTCGCTATCTCTTTTTTGCTCTACACTTTTTATCAGGCAATTACAACAACCCTATTTGTTGTAAATTTCCCAACCGTACATTGTTGTCTTGCCACATTTCATAACTAGTAGCCAACCCGAGCTACAACTTGTTCTTTTTTTGTTCCAAGAACTCGCTGGTTCTGTTGGAAGCTACCTTCGCCTAATAGCTGCTATCTTAGCCGTTTACTCTGCTATACTTTATCTGAAAAATAACCCTAAATATCTCCAAAAGTTTAGGCTTGTTTTGCTTTTTGAATCGCTCTACTTCCTGCTACTGTTACCTGCGGCGGTAAATCATCTGATCGGGTCCATTATTTCAACGAGTGCCTTCTTGAATTTCTTACTCGGGTGTTTCCGTTCTGCTTCAATCCCTGCTTATTTTCCCTGCTTTGTTTATGCTGAGTCACAAACTAAAACACACTCAATATACCTCTTCGATTATTAAGTGGGTAGTTATTGTCGCTCCTTTGTACTTGTTTGGTTTTTGGGTTAGGCATGGTTTGTTTTGGGTTTATGCGCTCTCATCTTTGGCGCCACCTCAAACTGGCTTTTTTGAGTTCCTTGGGTTTTTGAATTCTTGGTTGACCTTACTTGTTGCTGCCATAGTTACATCTGTTGTTTGCTTAGATTTTTGGCGCCATGGAAAACCCAACTTTCGCTTTGTTGGGGCTGCCATATGTCTAGTTGGAGTTTATTTTGTCATTTATGATGTGGTTTCTGTTTGGGTTCCTGTTTACCGTGATTTCTTGCCTTTAACGGATTTTTGGATGCTGACGCTGCCAATTCTTGGGGTGGCTCTATGGTTTAATACAAATCAATTTAAATGGAGTCGAAATCGCTTGGGTAATCCGATAGCTACTTAACTCTATAACAAACAAGTAATCGAATTGGTGAGAAGAAGTGAGCAAGGTTGAGAACGAGTTAAAAGAAAAGATTGAGGAAATAATCAGGCAGAAAGCAGAATCATCTACAACAGATGAGCTTTCAGACTCAGAACACGGGTATATTGATGCTTTGATATGGCTAAAAGAAGGCTCAATCCAGCTAACTAATGAAGGCATTGGAAAAGAAATTGTGCAGCAAATCTATGCGGACAAAGACTCCAGCAAAGAATATTGCGATGGCTATGACTCTGCACTTAAATTGGTGTTAAAAATGCTAATTGATTTGAAAAAATAGTTAACTCATGAAATGACGTTTTTCGTGGAGAATTTGAGTTTAACACTCTTTGAAGATTACATATGCCATTGGAAGAATCATCAAAACTGTTTTTTCTTACCTTTATTTCTTATTGCTTTGATTCCAATGGCAAAAGTCTTTGCTTTTCCAGATAGTCCTCCTTTGAAGCTGGCATTAGTCATTTCCCTATAATCGTTTTTAGATATTGGAACGTCACTAATAATGCGCATTGTTTCAGAAGATATTATGCCATTAACCAATTCGGCACCAGCTTGTCTAACTGCCTCAATGTTGCCATCAAGCAAATGAGGAACGTTTGCTGCCCCAGCTGATGGTATTAGAGCTTCGCCTGCCCAAGTTAATCCAAAGTGCATCATAAACTTCTTAAAATGTTCACTCATTAGAGTAAAATTCTCCATATCTGGAAAACCACAAGATGAAACCAAGACACCTTTTGCCTTAGATGCATGCCGTTGAGGGTGATTAGTTATCCCGTTCTCCATTAAAATCTGGGAAGGTTCCAAGTTTATAAAGAACCTATCTATCACGTTTTTGACAGTTGCTGGAAAACCAAAAACGTAAACTGGTGCAGCGATGATAAAGTAATCACACTTTTTGTAAATATCGTATATTGATTGAAAATCGTCTTTCTGGACACATTCACCTTTGTTTTTTCCTTGCCAGCAGCTCCAACAGCTTGTGCAAGGTCCAATCTTCATCTTATGAGGATAAAACTTGTGAACTTCCACTTCACCCATTCCTTTAAGCAAGCTATCTAACATTTTATCAGTAAAAGAGGGGCTTCTTAGAGAACCTGAGATAGCCAAGACTGTTGGCGTCTTTTTTTCAGACATAATTATCGTGACTCTCGCTTAGGTTAAGACATAATTGGTTACATCAAGAAGAATTTTTCTGCGGCTTACCTCTTGCATTTCAAAGTTTGAGAGTGGCTGTGGAATTTTTCACCGCCGTTGCGCCACCTTGTCGGCAAATAAAGAAATAAGGATTTAACGTAGTGGTTTCTCACCCTAAGAAAGACTAAGTTGATTGTGGAAGTTAAAATCAAAAGCGAATGCTTGTTTTCTTTTAAATTAATTGTGGTGAGAAAATATGGCTGGTGTGGGTTTATTTTAACTGACTCTTTTTTAGCTTAATTTATATCAGGTTAAAAAGGAATCTTAAAGCAACGATGAGAACTATTACTAATACTACTATATAATAGCATACCAGAGCCATCCAGCTAAACCAGCTTTGATATTACGGAAAAACTTCATTGGCTAATCACCTCTTGTATACCTGATTTATTGTTTTTTCGAGTCTACTTAACGATTTGTGACTGTAGAACTATAGTTACAAGCGTGTGTCAACAGAGAGTTACAGGCAGACATTTAAAACGAGTAAGCGCCTTTGAAGGAATCCATTATTTTTGTGATCTGCATACTTTTTAATACAGGAATAAAATACCATTAATCTTGTAAGATGGTGTATAAAGTGAGTGAGAAACCTTCTAGTAAAAATTTAGTTGATAAGTTACCCGGCGGTTTAAAGAAGAATCTTTCCCCTGGCGAAGAAGTTATCAGTTCCCTCAACAGCTTTGTTATAGCTGAACGAACAAATTACATAGTGCTTACGAACATTCGCCTTATCTATTTTGATGAGAAACATTTGGGTAGATACGACTTCAAATCCTTGCCTTTGCAGAAGGTGCTTCAAATTAGTGCGCATAGAGGGGCAGTTGTGTGGGGAGAAGTTACGGTTAAAATGGAGGATGGTGCTATTTTTACGGTGGAGAGAGTAAATCGCGGGGATATGGCGAATTTTATTGATGCTTTGGAAATTGCTTATAATGGTATCGCGGTTGAGCCGGTTTCAATGAAGCGTAAGGGTGAGCTTCTTGGTATGGCGGATTGGGAGTTTAATAAACCTAAGGAGATGATTTTTAGGCAGAATACTTCTGTTCAGTCTCAATCTGTTGAAGATCCGTTAGTTCAGTTGAAATTGAGGTTTATTAAGGGAGAAATATCTGAAGAAGAATACAAGGCTAAACTTCAGGTGCTGCAAGAAAAATAAACTCCTGCAAAGTTGATTTGGTTAAATCTTAATTTAAAAACCAATCTTTTCTTTTTTCAAATAATAGCATCATAAGGCAAAAAATAAGTTTTTGATGGTAAGGTTTGTTCCTGAGTTCCCAAGTTATACCCTTCTTATGGTCCCTAAAAACACAATCCTAATTTAATTAAGGAATACTGCTCTTCTATAAATTAGTAGAAAATAAACGGATATTTTTGGATGGAATTTAGTTTAGGTTTCAAGCCCTCAGCGACCTTATTTTTGTAGTTTCTGAAAAGTGGTTGCAAATTGTTTTATTTAGTCTTTATCAACACGAACTCGAAAAATATATTCATTAGAAGAAGAAGAGAAAAAAATTTGCGCTTCTTCTACTTTTAACTCTGAGTTTTAGGTGCATAACTCGCCTTTGGCAGGTCAAAGAGCTATTGGGAAGTGGACGTGTTTTAGTTTCACAGCGACCTGAACGCTAGTTGCTTTGACCAATAAGCATCCAGTAACCCTGTTCAAAAACTATGGATAACTTGTTTTCTTTAGCAACAAGTTCTATCTGCCTAAGAAGCAAAGCATTAACTAAAATTGCGCTTATGCATAGCAAATAACCTTCTTTACAAGTGCCAAGAAGTTGCATTCGTGGAAAATTGGTGATTTGAAGGTCTTTCCTTAATTTTATTGCTTTCATAATATCCAAATTTGATTCACATACTTTCCAAATATGCCATTCAAAAAGAGAAAAGCTTTCTGCTCAATGAACCAAATCTGGATACTTCATATACAATAATGAACTAAGAGATAAGGATGATTTCAAAAATAAATGATAATTTAAAGAGAAAACGTTTATTTTTTCAAGATGAAGGAGTTACCACTATCGCTTTCATTCCTCTCACACTCCACATATGCTATACCTAACTTTACTTTAAAAACAATAAAAGGAAAAGGGTTGTTTTGGGTTAATAATTATCTCAGCTTTTTCTAACCTAATTGAGAATTATGTTGGTAAATCCTTTGATAATTATGCCAAAGTGTTATGGCTACAAGAAAAGCAGGCAATTTCGAAATATAAAGGATATTTTGGACGAAAAGTTCATTTTCCAGAATAAATTATGTGTTAAAGGGTTTTCGTTTGAAAGACGTTTTTAAGACTATTAAGGAACGTAAATCCGTTCGTGTTCCATTTGACCCAAATAGACCAATCTCTAAGGAGAATCTCGAACATTTATTGGAGGCTGCACGTTGGGCGCCTACAGGACACAACATGCAGAACTACGAAATCATGGTTGTCGACGACAGAGCGGTGCTTGGAAGAATAAGCAGTATAAAATCATGCGTTTTAGAGGATTTCTTACGCGATAACTATGGGCACTTGTCATTCTCAGAGGAGGAGCTCAAGCATAAGAAGGCAGGGATTTTGTCAACTGGTTTTCCGCCGGACTGGGTTGACCCAGCCAAATTCAGCCAAATCGCGCGTTCTCCCCCAATACCGATTAGTAATTCCATTAGAGGGAGCCCAACTCTTCTAATGGTTTTATATGACCCAAGAAAGAAAGCACCCGCTCTTGCTGTGGATATTTACGGCTTTATCGGTTTAGGCTGCCTTATGGAAAATATCTGGCTGACTGCACAAGCTTTGGGAATTGGCATGCAGATTCTAAGTCTATCAGCAACGGTATCTGTAGAGGAGGAACTGAAGCAGATTCTTGATATCCCTGACCCGTTAAAGATTTCTTACACAATTCGTCTGGGATATCCAACAATACCCGCACCCGCAAAGGACTTGCGCGTCAGAAGAGATATTGGAGACTTCACTCATCATAATCGGTATAGTCAAAAATGACTCCAATAGTACTATCACCGACCAGATTTTGAATGCTATACGCGCAAACTACATCTTTTCCTTTTTTAATCAATAATTATCTTGGGTTTTTGTAACCTAATTAACAATTATATTGTGAACCTATTTGTAATTATATTTACCCAGATACCTTAGCAAACTATTTTTTTTTGAAAAAAAATGTTTTTTATTATTTCCTCTTAAAGAGGCAGAATTCAGCTAGCGAATTTAGAGTAGAAAGCGAATTTTTAAGTTCATCACTAGCATTAAACCTATAACCACTAAGGGTTTGGTGCCAATTTGGACATAGAAAAGAAAATTGAATTAATTTGCAGACCACCAACTGAAGAATTAGTCACTGCAGAGGATTTGAGAGCGCTTCTAGAAACTGAAGAACACCCAATCGCCTATAACGGTTGGGAACCTTCTGGTCTAGCACATTTAGGAACAGGCGTTATTTGCGCCTATAAAATGAAAGACTTTGCGGAAGCTGGAATCCACTTCAAAGCGTTCTTGGCAACTTGGCATGCATGGTTAAACAACAAACTTGGTGGCGACTTAACCCTTATCCGCAAAGCCGCAGACCTCTTTAGACATTCCTGGCTCGCCCTTGGGGTGCCAGGCGATAAAGTCGAATTCATTTATTCGGATGAACTCTACAAAGACATTGACTATTGGGCAAAAACAGTGATAATAGCCAAGAACCTGACTTTAGCTCGAACAACTCGAACTCTTGAAATCGCCGGTAGAAAAGAGGGTGAAGCCCACTACGTTTCCGACTATCTCTACACACCTATGCAGGTGGCCGATATCTTCCATATGAAAGTCAAAATTTGTCAACTAGGCATGGATCAACGCAAAGCAAACATGGTTGGAAGAGAAATCGGAGAAAAAATCGGTTGCTGGAAACCGGTTTCCGTACATCACCATTTGTTGCAGGGCTTAGCTAAACCTGGAATTTGGCCAATTCCCGAAGGACAAGAAAGAGAAGCAGTTGCTTCAGCAAAAATGTCTAAGAGTAAACCAGACACCTGCATCTTCATTTATGATTCACCAGAGGAAATCAAGCAAAAGATGAGTAAAGCGTTCTGTCCAGAAAGAACCGTAAAGTACAATCCTATAATGGACATTTGCAAATACATTATTTTCAGGGAAAAACCAGTCTTTAGAATAGAGCGTCCAGCTAAATTCGGCGGAAATGCAGAGTTCCAGTGCTTCCAAGAACTTGAGGCAGCCTATTCAGATGGCAAATTGCATCCGATGGATCTTAAAAATGGTGTTGCAACTGAACTTGCAAGCATCCTTGAACCAGTTAGACGCTACTTTGAAAATAATAAAGAAGCCAAAGACTGTTTAGAGACTGTACGCAATGCAAAGATTACCCGGTAACTGTTTTGTCTACACACCGTAAAGAAAAATTAGAGAAAATAGAGCAAATCATAACACAGTTGATAGAAAAATCATCGGAAGGTACTCCACTAATTGTTGAAGGCAAGAAAGATGCTGATGCTCTTCAAGAATTGGGCGCTAAAGGCCCGATTTTAATGGTGAAGACTGGAGGTAAATCTTTTCTTGAAGCAACGGTAGAAATCCAAAGGCTATGTTCAAGAGAAGTTATTCTGTTACTTGATTTTGATCGACGAGGACAAGAAGGTACTAAACATCTTCAAGAGAGCCTGGAATGGGAAAAAATCTTGGTGAACCTGAAGTTTTGGCATGCTCTACGCGCAATTGCAGGCAGAGAAATTCAATGCATCGAAGGATTGCCTAAGTATTTGAGTACGCTAAAAAAAAGCTTAATATTTTGTTATCCTGCGAATCAACTTTCGATTTTTTGGTAAGTAAATTTTTTGAATAAGGATTGGGTTTTTTAAGTATGATGGACATCCATTCAGTGGGTTAAAGGGTTCTTACTTTTTTGAGCTGAATAAGAATGGAGAAAAAAAATCGCTATCAAAAATTAATTGCGGTTTCTTTAACAATAATGTTGTTAGTGCTTGTTTTCTTAGCCGTCTACTATGGAGTGAATCAGCCTAAAAGGTTGTATCCCGGAGAAATCCGCGATTACCAAGGCGAAAACCTTTCTTCAATCGGAGACTTTAGGGAAAACTCGATTAAGGGACCACAACAAGTCGACATCTCCACTTATCGCTTGTCAATAACTGGATTGGTTAACAAAACAGTGAATTACACTTACGACGAGATACTTAGCAAGTTCCAGAAATATGAAAAAGTCGTAACCCTTTATTGTGTTGAAGGTTGGTCGGTTAAGATTCTTTGGGAAGGATTTCTCGTAAACGATTTGCTGAAAGAAGCAGGCGTCAACTCGAGTGCGGTGGCAGCAATCTTTTACGCATACGATGGCTATTCAACTGAGCTCCCGATCGATTACATCACAGACAAAAACATCATTATTGCTTACAAGATGAATGGTTTGACACTTCCACCTGAACGTGGCTTCCCGTTCGAACTCGTCGCTGAAAGCCAATATGGCTACAAATGGGCGAAATGGATTACCAACATTGAATTAACAGATAACCCTGATTATCTGGGTTACTGGGAAAGCAGAGGCTACCCCAACAATGCAACCCTTAGATAAATTAGGGTTTTTCTAATATCTTTAGAAGTTTAATTTTTCTTATGATTGAAATATTTTCTTCTTATTCTGGTTTGAAGCAAATAACCCACAACCAAAACACTATAAGCTATTTCAGTAAATCCTGCAAACTTTGGAATCCCTGGGATACTTGGTAAATCTAGAAGAGTCAAAGAATCTGCAGCAATCACAAATAACGAAACTGCAATTGTGCCTATCCACCCAATCTTTTTGTCTTGCCAAATAAAGACTGCGAATACTAAAGCTAACAACCCAAAAATAAAAGTGTTGATGTCGTAAAATGCTGTTGTTGGAAGGAACGAAAAGTTTTCATATACAAGAAGAAGTAACCCGAAGAAAGCGTGGATAGCTCCGATAATTAATTGTGAAACAACTAAAATGACGATGCCTATTCTTCTGCCTTTGTAAGTGATTATGGGTGGTTGTTTTTGGCTCATGTTATTCCCAAATTATTGTTTAGTTTATCCAAGTTATCGCAGTAGCTTTCCTGTTTTATAGTTAGAATATGTTTTGGATGGTGCGAGGTGAATTATTATTTTTCAGAGTTATTGGTAATCAAGTCTCTTCGAGGTAAGCCAACTCTTTTTCCAAAGCCAAACGAGAGGTAAAACAATTGATAGCAATAATGCAGTTGTGATAATTAGGATATTTGTGTTTCCAAACTGGGCAATTCCAAAGAAGGTGGCAACGGTGTTTGGGAAAGAAGTAATTGTAGTTACAATTGTTAAGTAGAATATGACGATTGTTAAAGCTTTTATTGAGAGATTAATTTTGTTTGAAATTGCTGATAAATGGACATTTATGGCGTCTGAAAGTATTTCTCTATAAGTTTCAACTATGTCTATTTGCCGAGTCAAATCCTCATGTGTTGTGTCAAATAAGGCTCGGGCTTTTGGAGACAAGTGGACTTCTTCGAATTTTTTAATATTAAAAATTAGTCCTCGTTCATACCAAAGTAGCTTGTTAAAGCTAACCATGTTTGATTTAAGTCTAAATATTTTCTTTAATGTGTCAGCAGAGGTTTTCTCAACGACTTCCTCTTCCATTTTTGCGGTGAGGTTTTCGAGTTTTTCAATTTGAATATAATGAGAGGAAACTATTTCATCAATGATAAAATAGATAACGTGGGATGGGGGGTCTATTTTAGCTTTGCTCATTCGTTCTTTAGCAATATCAATGACTTTCTGAGTTTCTTTTGTCGCGACGGTTACGAGCAAAGTCTTCGAAAAAACTAGGACAACTGGGTGTGTTTTTTTGGTTGATACAATGTCTTGCATGACTAAGAAAATTAATGACACCGTAATCTGGTTCTAATCGTAAATTGACGTATCCTTCAGTTGTTGGTAATCTCAAAAAAGTAATGGGAAACTGTGTTGCATTTGATACCGATCTCAACTCGTTTTCAGTAGGGTCAACAAGTTCTAGCCAAAGGCTCGAGAGGTTTAATCCTGTTAATTCTTCATGACTCACTGTTCTTTCAGAATTGTCGCCCAAGTTGAGAACACGTATCATAAATAATCAAACATTTGCTAATGTTATTAGATTTTTGCTTAATCCGCTTGAGATTTCTTTTGTTTATCTTTCTTTTCCATAAGCCTACCTAATGTTTCAATAAATTGACCTACGCGGTCTCTGGTCCTGCCGAAATCAATAATTGATGTTATTGTGGTTACTGGTGTTTCTGCATAGATAGACATTTTAGTTGTATTTTCATCAACCGAAGACGCTTCAAGGAAAAGAATTGAATTGTAGGCTAAGAAACCACCTTTCGATTTGATCTTAGCCTTGTGGGCTGTGTCGTCTTGCTCCTCTATTGTCCATTCCAAAATCTTGACGGTTTCTGGTATTACAGCCCAAATCTTTTCCAATGGATATGATACTTCGAGGTTTTCTTTCTCGTTACGTAAATATGCCATCTTTCTTCACAAATGTTTGATTTGGGTTATACTTAACTCTTCATCCTTGAATACAGTTAGTCTCTGCCTTCGAATCCAGCAGGAAACCCGCTCCACAAATAATCCAACAGTAAGAAAAACAAAAATGAAAATTTGCGAAACTAAGTCTACTTGAGCTACAGAAAAAGAAACCATAATAATCAAAAAGAAAAGGCATTAATTCTGATTAAGCGTTGCTGAGAATCAATGTCATTTGAGTGATTCTTTTAGAGCTGAGAAATATGATAATACCTGTTCAATCTGTTCTTTAGCCATGGATAAGATTACTTGGACAGCTTCTTTCTTTGGAGTAGTTGATAAAGTCGCGAGTGCATAATCCAAGTTAGTGAAGAGCGGTTCCCATGGAATGTTGACTCTTTTGCCTTTAAAGTTGTATAATGCAAGGACAAATGCGCTTGCTCTACTTAAGCTGTCTTTGAATGATTGAAGGCTTGATCCGATTACTGTAACCTCATATTCTTTTCCAGCGATAAAACCCTGAATTACTATGTAATTTTGTTCTAAGTTTTGAATTTCAGCCAAAAGGTCTTGCTTAATTTTTGTTTCTGTATCGTTTTGCATAATTCATCACTTTCTTGTATGTCCCTCAAATAAATAAGACTTGTTTTTACAAGGAATGGCTATAGGCTTAACTTGAGGATAAGACTGGGCGATCTTTGCATCCACAAAATCCAATGCATCGTAATCTGCGCCTACACTAACATGTTGAATCAAGCCCTTCGGATTTTTTCAGCTATGAAAGGATCATAGTCTCTGCTTCATCCAAAGAGCAACTGTTAAAGGTAGAAGAATGTTAAGAGAAGAAGAAGTGCAAATTTTTCACTCTTCTTCTCTTAAATATATTCTCTTCATTATGTAACTTGTTTTTGTTCAATATTTAATTTAATGGATTTTAACATTTACTGTTTTCAGTAATGAAAATATTTTATGCCTGCTTAGCCAAACAATTCCTGATAGCATTAATGCATACCCTAAATATTGAAAATTAAACAGAACGCTGTTTAAACCAACTGGAGTATCGCTAAAAAATGAATACCCCACTTTAATGTTTGAGTCCGCTTTGAAAAGTAAATAGGTCCAAGTGGAAAATAGATTCACATAACTCATGTTGATTCCTATTGAAAGTGGCACAAGGATTAATCCTAATGAAGCGGCAAAAACATAGGTTATTTTAGTTAATTTTTTCTTTAGCTTGCTTAAATTAATGAGTGAAATGCTTTTTGTTATCAATGATCCCGCTAAGAAAGCAAAGAAAGGCAATGATTGATAATCATATTTTATCGCGGTCAGATAAGGGGAATTAAGTTTCAAGGTTGCTCCCAAAAAAGTGTTCACACTTAATATGCAAATTATGGTTAACAAGCTGATTATATCAAAAGCAAGAAATCTGCGAAATAAACGTTTTTGGGTGAAACATAGTAATAGTGATAGAATTGCTGCATCCACAAATAACCAGCCTAAACCATAGTTAGTGAGGAAATTGCTTACAAAAAAGTAAGAAGGAACTATACCGCTAGATTCATGGATTGCAAAATCGGTGTGAAAAATAATAGCTCCCATTCCGACTTTCGCAATTGTTTGATACCACAAAAAAGAAAACAACAATGTTGGCGCGGAAAATGCACCCAACCAAATTAATTTTTGTCTTATTTTTTCAGATCTATAGAAGAAAAAGAAAGCCAAAATTGGGATAAGAATAAACACAGCATATAATTTTGTGCTAAAAGCCATTGCAAAAATGATCCCTCCACCCAAAAATAACTTAATTGAATCTCGGCGGACGGCAAATATTCCAAGAAATAGCGAAAACAGACTAAAGAAGAGACATTGAACATCAATTAGGAAAGTCCTTGACAATATCAGATGCCATGGGCTAAAAGCAAAAAGGGTAGCTGCGAAAAAAGCTGTAGTCTTATTGTACACGGTATTGGCAATTCCATATACTAAGACGATGCATCCAAGCCCAAACAAGGTGACCAAGGACGTGCCATTGCTTATTGAAGAACCGAACATGTTGAAGAAAAAGGCTTGAGAATAGAATCCTAATGGGGGTTGATTAATGAAATTGCCGTTATCCAGTTTTGGCAAGCCATATTTCAATACTCCCGATACAGCGTTGTATTCAGTTGCAGTATCACTATTGTAGAACGGTCCTATTGTTAATGCTACAAATAAGTAGCCAATTAGTATGCTTAAGAGAGGATAATTATCAGCAAAGATTTTTTTCAAGTTATTTCTTTCAAATTTTTCGCGAAATGCGTTTGTTTGCAACTTGATTTGTTCTTTAATTATTTTCAAGGTACAGCTTTTTTCCTTAGATTAGCCCCACTTTGTTCAAGAAATAGTTTTGCTAGAAAAGTAAGAGAAATTTATTGTAGAAATTGACTTGAAAATTTTTTATTTCAACCAATGATTCTTTTTACATAAGGTATTTTCTTTAAAGGAACAATTATTGCGAGGCAGATGAGCAGAGTGAGAGCGGTGATAAGTGGGATTTCTACAATTGGGTTAATTGATGTTATGTTTATGGCAAATCCTAAGTAACCTTTCTGCAAGGTTTCCAGTACAATTGGATGGAATAGAAATATCGGCAAAGTGTTTTGACTTATTACTCTAAGTACTCGATTGCCATTTGGAAATCTTTTTTCTATTTTAGAGGCTGGGATAGAAGCCATGAGTAAGAATAATGCAGTTGAACCCAGTATGATGTTGAAGCTGTAACCTGATAAAAAAAACTGATTAAATATTTCACCTAAATTGCCAATGATTAGGTATGTCCCAATTATTGTCCAGAGAAAAGCCGCTGCAAAAACTGTGATTAGAATTGAAGATCTCAAATGTACCTTCATTAGGTATGCGCCTAAAACAAAATAGCCTAACCATCCTGTCAAAAGGAAGACATTGGCATTCAAATTGAAAGATCCGAACAATGTTAATATTGGAATTATAGCTGTGCCTAAAAACCAAATGGAAATTAAGTATTTGATTATTTTTTGTTCTGCATGTTTTATTAGTACTCGCAGGATAGGTGTGACGAGATATAATCCTATTATTAGGTAGAGAAACCAAAATTGATAGTAAGGTCCATTTAACAGTCCTTGAATAAGAGAGTTAGTTGTTAATGCTTCGCCATTTACGAAGAATCGCCAAGCAAAATATATTGCCCCCCAAAAGATGAAAGGCAGTCCGATTCGATATAGCCTTTTTTTGAAGAAGATTTTTAGTGGTTCATCTGCTTTGCTGGGTTGAAGCAAAAGTGCACCTGCCAACATTACAAACAAAGGGATGCATACTCGAGCTAGAGAATCATAGATATTTGATGCCCACCAGATTTGTACTCCTTGTGGCGACATCAAATCAACCTCCGAGTAAGACTGAGTTGAGGCATGAAGCAAGATAACTAAAATTATGGCCACAGAACGGATGAGATCAACAGGGAGAACTAATTTTTCATTATTCAGGTTCACTTAAGATCCCAATAACCTGTATCTTTCTTTACTCACGATTTACTATAAACAGTTTGCGTAATATCCGCAATAGAGAGTAATTTCCAACCAATATCAATCTGAGTAACCAAAATCAAAGTAAGACGTATCTGGAGATCCATCGGGCAAAGTTATTGCATTGTAAACATTAGTGGCAATCAAAGCGGCGCCATCACGAGTTGGATGTATGCCATCAGCAAAATAATCCGAGTGGTCGCTGAGAATATTGTACATGTCAACTGTAGGTAAATTCATTTCATCAGCTAAATTGTCAATTTGTGGAAGTACATTCGTGGTGAGAATTGTATTGCTGTAACTTGAATTGTTTGTGAAGATCGGCGGTGACTTTGCAATCCAAATTAGTTGCTTACCTTCAAGTTGTTGGAACGCCGAAACCAGCTTTGAATAATCAGAATCAACGCCATTTTCATTTGGAGTGACTTCTGTGTTTGCATCATTAGTTCCCAACATAATAACAACAATGTCAGGGTTAAAATCCAAAGCTGCTTTGAATTTGCTTTCATTCATGTAAGGTTTCGTAGAATCAAGTGAAACAGTGGATCCGCTTACCCCAAAATTGCCAACGACGTAGTTTGAACCAAGCATCAAATTTAATTGGAAGGGATAACCGCTTCCCTCAGTAATACTATCGCCCACGCAAGCTACGCGAATCTGTTTAGCTGATACAACCTCAAAAGAAAAATAAGTTGCAACTCCTAATAGAAGAATAACGATCATTACCCCTATTGATAATAATTTTACTTCATTATTCATGCGGTCTTTTCCTCTTTCATTCAGCGTTCTGGATCTCCGTGTCAAGAGTTGCAAATTTTTTGACGGATTTGAAAGTAAATTTTTTATCAAAAAGAATGATTTCATTCCATTTAAAATTATAGGTTGAAACAAGCTTGAAATCATGCAAGTATTCAAAATAGTTCTAGAAACAATTGTTTTTAGAATATCATTCGGCTTTGAAAACGGTATGGCAACTTATGTCTTTAGTTTTTACAAAGACATTTTTATGATTCAAAACTTTTGAAAATTATATCTGTTGAAATTAATTGTTGAAAAACAATGTTTATCCTGATTTGTATCTTAAAAGAGCTGCAAAGCCACCCAACGCTGTGAGTGATGCTTTTTCATCAGAAATGGATGAAATTACCTCAACGCTTGCATCAGTTTGAGAAGCTATATCTTCTAAAACATCAACAATGTCTTTCTCTCTATATTCATATGAAACCCCATTGCACTTTTCACATGGACTCTCAATCATTTCTCGGATGGCATGAATTTTCTTATTTGCTATCTTCCTTTTTGAAAACCCACATCTTTTGCAAACTGCAACATTTTCAATCATATCGGTGCTATCTGTCACTATAGCAATTTGCACTTCACCATTTCTAAGCGCGTCTAACACTGTATCTAAACCATAAATGGCTAAACCACTTTGTTTACTCAACTCTGTCATTAGATTCTGAACGATTCTTTTTTCTTCAGGTCCACACATATTCTTAAGAAGTTCAGATGATTTGTTTAGAATCTCTTTTAGCGCTTCTTTGCCTGCGGATTGGGTGTCAACTATGTTTAGAAGCATATTATTCAGTTCATAATGAAGATATTCACCTTTCAAGAAATCATTTTTAGTTTGACCAGGTCCCCCGACTATCAAAATGTTAACTTTTTTCTTGATATATTGGTTGTTTGCGTGTTCCGCAATTCTGTGAAAGAAGTTTTCGATTGAGGAGTCGCGTTCTCGTTCATATCTTCTTTGGCTCGACCCGCCTTTTCCAGATTTTCCGGAAATTCCAGAAGAAATATTCTCTAAAATTTCAATGTGTTCACCATTTAATAATCCAAAACTAGCTTGCTTAGAATCTAAAGCGAGTATTCCAATATTTTTTTGGTCTCTTAGCATTTCTCTAAGTGGCATTAAATCAAAATGGGTGCCAATTGAGTAAGAATAGGCGTTAAACGGTTCAAGTGGAACTATCTCTTCTAAGCTTAATACTTCTTTTTCAGATTCGTTAACTGGAAAAAATCCTGCAAATAGAGCTAACCCGTTTTCCGGAATTTCCTTAACCTGTTTTAGATTAAGGATTACAGCTTTAAAGGAACTTTGTAATCGTTCTTTAACCTTCTCAGGTTCCCTGATAGTTAAATCAGCTTCTTTCTTCAGGTTGGCAATTACCTCATCTATTCGAGTGTTTGGAGGTATGAAAAGTGAGATGAACTCTCTGCCCTGTCCCTCTTTATTTGACAACCAAGCTATACGCTTTCGGAGTTTGTGTTGTTGTACAGATTTAGATGTCGCTAATTGACAAGAATAAAAATGTACAGCTTTTTCAACAACCAACATTGACACCTAATGTATGCAGAGTTTCTGAATTATTAGTATCTTAAAATCATTTCTTACTTTTTTTATGTTGGTCCTGATAGAAAAAGATCGACATTAACCAAATACCTGAGATGTAATTCTTAATTGCATCAAAATATGAAGTAAGCAAGTTTGTGGTTAGTTTAGATAGTTATATAATCCCACATCATTGGGCGTGAACTGAATAATTATTCTTCCTCGTGTCCTTTTGTTTCATGGTGCGTTGTGTCTCTGTGTCTTTCCATTTCCGAGTGAGTTTTGAATGTTCTTCCGCAGACTTCACATGGAATTTGACTTGGTTCTACTCCTCTTACTGGTATATCTTGAGATGACGCGGCACCCAATGTGTCTGTGTGACGATGTTCTTTTTTGCGCATAACTTTTCACCTAAATAATGTATTAGCAGTTGCCAGCTTTCTTAAGTATATGTGACTGTAACAATACGACAACAAAGAGGGATTTGAACACTTTTTAATTCATTTTCTCTTTTCTATAAAGAGAACTTGAGCAGCTACCCAATTTTTGTTCTTTGTGGGGATGGGTTGCACTGTAACTTGAACCTCTTGTTATTTGGGGTAAAAGTGAAAAGACCGATTTTAGCATTTTTCTAATTCCAATTCTCTAATTTGCTGGTAATTTGAAAATAATCGTTATTTTTCGATAGTTATATATGCGTACATCAATGCCATTGTATTAAGTTTTGTATTCTGAGGCTAAGATAATATGGTAGTGCCAAAAAAACGAAATCTCATAATCGCAGCCGTTATCTTCTTAGTTATTGCCATTGTTTTGAGCTCATTTATTTATCTTAATTCTCAAAAACCTTACATTGGCAAAGTTGAACGAGTTACAATCGGGTTTTTTAATTCCGAAATGAATGCCTTAGTTTACATAGCTGATGATCAGCAATATTTCGCAGCCAACGGCCTAAACGTAACAGTTAAAAATTTTAATTCTGGTGCAGCAGCTGTAAACGGATTACTAAATGGAGAAGTAGACATAACGGGTGCATCTGAGTTTGTTATTGCCCAAAAAGCCTTGGAAAACTCAAGCCTTTACACATTTGGGAGCTATTGCAAAAGCGACAAGTTCTATTTAGTCGCTAGAACAGACAGAGGTATCGAAAATGTTTCAGATTTAAAAGGTAAAACAATTGGAGTTCCGATGGGAACCAACGGTGAGTTTTACCTTGGGAGATTTCTTGAACTAAACGACATAAGTCGAAGTGAAGTTAACCTTGTTAATGTTGTCCCATTTGTACAAACGCCAGATGTTCTTGCAAATGGCACGGTCGATGCGGCTGTCGCTTTTCAACCCTACATTAACCAAATTGAAAGCCTCTTAGGCAACAAAACGGTAATGTGGCCAATACAAAATAATCAACTAGCTTACATTGATGCCATTTGCACAAGAAGCTGGGGTGTAACACATCCTGATTTGATTGTACGTTTCCTAAAAGCAATAGTTCAGGCTGAAAGCTTTGGTTTAAACAATCAAGAGAAAGCGATTGTTATCTTGGCAAAAACGCTTAATTACAGTAGCGAGTACTTGAAAACCGTTTGGTCAGATTATCAGTTTTCAGTTACTCTTGACCAAGCTCAACTATTAGCTATGCAGGATGAAGCTCAATGGCTGATAAACAATCAATTAACTAATGCTTCAACGGTTCCTAACTTTATCAATTATGTGTACCAAGATGGTTTGAAGTCAGTTAAACCTGGAGCAGTAAACATAATCGGCTAGAGGAAGCAAATGATGAAAGCAAGACAATTAATTTCAAAACATAAAACCATAGTTTTAGTTGCTACCATCTTGGTCATAGCCATTGTTTTAAGTTCATTTGTTTACCTCAATTCACAGACGCCTTACACGGGGAAAATGGAATCAATTAAGATTGCGTATTCACCCTTTGAATCACTTACACTTTTTTGGGTTGCTGAACATCAGAATTTTTTCAGCCAAAACGGCTTAATCGTTACCTCACTTAAGTACGACACTGGATCAGGTGCATTAAATGGCGTTTTAAAAGCCGAAGCGGACATTGTTGTGGGAACAACAGAATTTCCTCTCACCAACAGCATACTCAACGGAACACAAATCAGCACACTTGGAAGCATTTCTAAATCTGAGTTTATCTATCTTGTCGGGCGTGCAGATAGAGGAATTAACCAAATATCAGACCTGAAGAACAAAACAATTGGTGTTGCCTTTGGAACCATAGCTCAATTCTATTTAGGCAGATTTCTTGAACTTAATAGTTTGAATCTTCAAGATGTAACACTTATTGACCTCAAAACGCCGACGGAATGGGTTAATGCTATAGTAAATGGCTCCATAGACGCTGTTGCAACTGCACAACCTACTGCAGAATTAGCAAAGGATAGTTTAGGTAATAACGCTGTAGTTTGGTCAATTCAAAGCAGTCAGCCGCTTTATGCTCAAGCGATTGCCACCAACGAGTGGATAACGAACCATCCTGAACTGGTGACGAGGTTTCTTAGGTCTCTTTCGCAAGCTGAAGATTTTGTAATTAATTATCCTGCCGAAGCAAAAGAAATTTTAAAGAACCAACTTAATCTAACCGATGCATATATGGTCAAAGCGTGGAGTGAGAACGATTTTTCTCTTTCGCTTGACCAATCCTTGCTTTTAGCTATGCGTGATGAAGCTCAATGGCTGATAAACAATCAATTAACTAATGCTTCAACGGTTCCTAACTTTATCAATTATGTGTACCAAGATGGTTTGAAGTCAGTTAAACCTGAGGCAGTAAACATAATCGGCTAGAGGAAATAGACATGAGAATAAAGACCCAACTCTTAATCAGCATAATAACTTTCAGCATCGTTTCAATCATAATTGGGTCATCAATAGCTGTAACGATGATACAGATAAACGAGTTGAACAATCAAAGTGTTCTCACAAATGAAATTCAAACTGGAGCAAGCGACCTAAATTATATCTCAAACAATTACTTCCTCTACCAAGACAATTCGTACACTACTATGTGGGATGCAAAGTTTTCAACACTTTCCAATAAGCTAGGCATCATTAAACTCTACTGATCCCCAACAACAAGCACTTATCAATACAGTAAGCAAGGATCTGGGAAATCTAAATACAGTGTTTACTGGGGTTACATCTTTTCTTTCTAGTTTTCCGAGAAATGAGAATATTCGTGTTTTACCCAGTTTTCAGACGCAGTGGAATAGGATGGCTGTCCAAATACAAGCCCTTGCTTTTGATTCTCAACAGTTAACTCAAAATATACGAGATCAAACAAACCAAGCTATCCAAACAAATACGATTCTTACAATCGCTCTTTTGAGCATACTTGGGGCATTTTTCATTACCATTTATCTTGTTGCATATCGAAGAACAGCTAGATCTATTATCAAGCTCAAAAACGGAATAGGTGTTATAGGAACTGGGAACCTTAACTATACTCTTGAAGCAGGTAAGAATGATGAGGTTGCGGATATTTCAAAATCTGTCAATAAAATGGCAGCCGATTTGAAAACTGTTACTGCATCAAAAACAGACCTGGAGCAAGTGCAAGTCTCTCTTCGAGAGAGTGAGCAGCGTTGGGCAACTACTTTGGCAAGCATCGGTGACGCTGTCATAGCCACTGACACATCGGGCAAAATTGCATTTATGAATGGTGAGGCTGAAAAGCTGACGGGTTGGTTACTAAATGAGACTTTATCAAAACCAGTGAAGACAGTATTTAACATTATCAATGAGCAATCTCGTTTGGAGGTTGAAAGTCCTATAGAGCGAGTTCTCAGAGAAGGCATGGTTGTTGGCTTAGCTAACCACACTGTCTTAATCCGAAAAGACGATAGAGAAGTTCCAATTGATGACAGCGGTGCACCCATAAAAGACCAAGACGGCAAAACCACAGGCGTGGTGCTAATATTCAGAGACATCACTGAACGCAAAAAAGCTGAAGAAGCACTTAAAGAAAGTGAGCAACTCTACCACTCTGTATTTGATAATAGCCAAGATGGTTTCCAGTTAATTGAGTTGGTATACGATAAAAACGGAAAACCGATAGACCATAAGTTCTTGAAAGTAAACCATGCTTACGAAAAAATCATAGGTGTTAAAGCAGAGGACATTCTCGACAAGACTGCAAAATATATTTCTCCAAACCAAGAACTCCATTGGCTTGAGGTTCCTGATAGAGTTGCCAAAACTGGAATATCAGAGCATGTTGAGCTATATAACAAGGATATTGACAAGTGGCTAGACTGCTTCTACTTCCTTTATTCCAAAAATGTTGTTGGGACACTTTTCAGGGATATTACTGAACGGAAAAAATTGGAAAAACAACTTCAAGATTCTGAGCGTTTAGCCGCTATCGGCGCAACTGCAGGTATGGTTGGACATGACATTCGTAATCCACTGCAGGCTATAACAGGTGACGTCTACTTAGCCAAGTCAGAATTAGCTGCGTCTGCCTGATGGTGAAGAGAAGAAGCAATACTTGAAAGCTTGAATGAAATTGAAAAGAACATTGACTACATTAACAAAATCGTTCAAGACCTACAAGATTACGCAAGACCTCTTAACCCTAATGCTGAAGAAGCTGACTTAAAACAGATCATCGAAAAGTTGTTACAAAAAACGGTTTACCGAAGAACGTTAAGGTAAGTGTTGAGGTCGAAGATGAAGCAAGAAAACTTGTGGCTGATCCTGACTACCTTAATCGTATTTTTTACAATTTGGTGACTAATGCTGTGCAAGCAATGCCAAATGGTGGCAAACTAACGATAACGGTGCATAAGGAAGCAAACGATATAGTGATAGCTGTAAAGGACACAGGCGTTGGCATACCTAAAGAAATACAAGGCAAGATGTTTACCCCAATGTTCACAACTAAATCTAAAGGTCAAGGGTTTGGTTTGCCTGTAGTTAAGCGAATGACTGAATCACTTGGTGGAACAGTATCTTTTGAAAGTCAAGAGGGTAAAGGAACAACTTTTACCGTACGTTTGCCGCAATATAAATAAACAATAAATGGAAAATAGAAATAAGGATAGAAGCTTTTGAGCGATAACAAGATAGTCTTAATCATTGACGACGACAAATCTATTCTTAGAACCTTTAGTCGACTTCTTGCAAAAAATGGTTATGAAGTGGAAATGGCTGAAACAGGTAAGGAAGCATTGGAAAAAGTTCGTAAGCGTTCCTACGCTGTGTTGTTGATTGATTTTCGGCTTCCTGATATGGATGGGACAGACTTGCTTGAGAAGATACGCGACAATGAAAGTAACGCTGTCAAGTTAATGATCACAGGTTTGCCATCCTTGGATTTAGGGTCAAAAGCTCTCGATTTAGGTATTGATGCCTACATCGTAAAACCAGTAAAACCCGACGAATTACTTATTCTCATAAACGAAAAGTTAACCCAGAAAAAAATTATCTAATCGCTAAACCATCGCCTTTCTTCCACCGCGGGTACTTAGTCGCCAAACGAAAAATGCTTCAATAAACAAAACTACACAGGCGATGGCAACAAAAATAGGTTGTAAAGGCAATTTGTAACTCGAAATTCCGCCAACTGAGAGCACTGCCGACAAAATCATGAATACACCTCCGGCAGCGAAGAGAATGCGGTATCCTTTTTTCGATTTCTTGTTCCTTTTTAGCCAACCCCCAAGAAAAACCAACACGATGCCCGTAAGTAGGCTCATAGGCGGAATTATTTGAGTTGACAAGATGAGGTTTTTTCCAGCCGTTGCAAAATCAGGGTTAACCAAAGCATAAAGAATTAACAGTGAAAAAGATGCTACAAAAATCCATCTATCAAATAATTGCCCGTTCGACACAGGTCCATACGTTCTGCGCCAAGGAACAGCTCTTGATTCTTTCAAATCAGGATCAGAAAGCTTGGTCGCCTCTGGAGAGTCTTCGTTTAAGAAGCAGACCCGATCAGGTGGATTCTGATCCACCAACTCCAGTGTGCATGACCTGGCTTTTGATTTTGCCGTTAAAGTGTAACGACCCCTTTTCACCAGCCTGGAAAAAGGGAAAAGCCATTCTACGCCCTTGTCTTTGTCAGTGGTAAAAGAATCTATGAAGCTGTGCAGGAATGCGCCTAAAGCAAGCCAAACATTCACAAAAAATAACCCAGACAGAAAAAGAAGGTTATGGAAAAGTGCACGATGATACTGATCCTTGCGAAAACCCTTTGGGCTAACAAATAGGTATTCTCGGTCAAGATCGGGAATGAAGCTACCTACCCCAGCCAAGAGAGTGAAGTAGGGATTGCCCGTAATGACAGCTGTGACTACGCCTGCAAAAAATATGTGACTACCAAGATTCAAAAAACATACCAACTAAAAAATAGTTAATGCCAAATAAAAAGATTTACAAACTTCGATAATTAGCCCGAAATGCTTTCTGAGCTTGCACTTTTGTTATAGCAGTCAGACAGTCACATGATTATTTAAATTACGACAATTGTTATTGTATAGATCTTGGTTAACCTTTAAGGCGTAAGTCAGGTTAAGCTAAAACGAGACCGAAATACACGAGCCAATATTGCTTCTCAAAGGTTTCCATCTTTCAAGTTAGCCACGGTGGGTTTCCTTAAAGTAAATTAATTATTTAGTGAGTGAGAATACATTGAAGAAAACAGAAAACTCAGATAAAGAAAACCAAAATAAAATTAACACAATAGATCAACCAACAATCGAGAAGAATGTAGAGCCTTTTCGCGCAGATTCAAAAAACAAGCCGCTAACCACGGATTTAGGCATAAAAATAAATGACACCGACAATTCTCTGCGCGCCGGTTCCCGCGGTCCAACTCTTCTTGAAGATTTTCATCTCAGAGAAAAAATCACACATTTTGACCACGAACGCATCCCAGAAAGAGTCGTACACGCAAGAGGCTCAGGAGCTCATGGCTACTTCCAAGTATACAAATCCATGAATCAATACACCAAGGCAAAGTTTCTATCAGACCCTAACAAGAAAACACCGGTTTTCGTAAGGTTTTCAACAGTTGCAGGTTCACGTGGATCCTCAGACACTGTCAGAGATGCCCGTGGCTTTGCAACCAAATTCTACACCGAAGAAGGCATCTATGACCTTGTGGGCAACAACATTCCCGTGTTTTTCATACAAGACGCCATAAAATTCCCAGATCTCATTCATGCTGTAAAACCTGAGCAAGATAATGAGATTCCCCAGGCTGCCTCCGCGCATGACACATTCTGGGACTTCGTTGTAAACACTCCGGAGACTGCTCACATGGTAATGTGGGTGATGTCCGATAGAGCATTGCCCCGTAGTTTTCGCATGATGGAGGGCTTCGGCGTCAACACTTACCGCTTTGTTAACGAAGAGGGCAAAGCTTTCTTTGTCAAGTTCCACTGGAAACCACTGCTAGGCATGCATTCACTGGTATGGGATGAGGTGCAACAAATAGCTGGCAAAGATTCAGACTTTAACCGCAGAGACCTCTGGGAAGCTATCGAAGCAGGTGATTATCCTGAATGGGAATTTGGAATCCAAATTATCTGCCAAGAAGATGAATTTAAATTCGAATTCGATGTCCTTGATCCCACCAAACTGTGGCCTGAAGAATTAATACCCGTACAGCGCATTGGTAAAATGGTGCTTAATCGTAACCCAGACAATTTTTTCGCCGAAACTGAACAAGTTGCCTTCTGCCCCGCAAATGTGGTTCCAGGTATAGACTTTAGTAACGATCCTCTGTTGCAGGGTAGGCTCTTCTCATATTTAGATACCCAACTCACTAGACTAGGTGGACCAAACTTCACTGAAATCCCAATAAACAAAACCCTCTCTCCCGTCGCCAACAACCAGAGAGATGGCATGCACCGAATGACCATAAACATTGGCAAAACAGCCTACAACCCCAACAGCATCAACAACAACTATCCTAAACCTGAACTAAATCAAAAAGAAAGCTACGTTCACTATCCCCAAGAAGTCAGCGGCACAACAATTAGAAAACGAAGTGAAACCTTTGATGATCATTATAGTCAGGCAACGTTGTTCTGGAATAGTATGTCTGATCACGAGAAACAGCATATCATTAAAGCGTTCCAATTTGAAATCGGTAAACTCAAAAGTAAGGAAACACGCCAAAAAGTTGTTAACATGTTCGATAACATAGCTCCAGAGTTGGCTATTCAAATCGCTAAAGCCGTCGGAGTTAACCCTCCCTCTAACAAATCACACGTTACAACAAAAAACCCACAAATAAAAGAATCAAAGGCTCTTAGTATGGCTAATACTGTTAAGGGCGTTAAAACGCGAAAAGTTGCAGTTTTAGCTATGGATGGGTTCAATGGAAAGGATTTCTCCGCCACAAAAGCAGCTTTAGAAGCGCAGGGTGCAAAAGTAGAAATTGTATCCCAATACCTTGGCACAATCAAGGATGAAGCTGGAAAACAAACGCTCGTAGATAGACACTTTATAAGTGCTTCTTCTGTCCTTTACGATGCAGTCTATGTCCCAGGTGGACAAAAAAACGTCGACAACCTTGAGAAACATGGGTATGTCATTAATTTTATTAACCAAGCCTTCAAACATTGCAAAACTATAGGAGCTACAAGCGAAGCCATTAGACTTCTTTCCGAGACAAACATAGAAAACATTAATTTGGTTGACATGAAAACCAAGGGTACGGTTTCAGATAAAGGTATTGTCACATCACAATTGGGTTCAACCAGCGAATTCAACGAAGCCTTCATAGCAGCAATCGCTCAACATCGTCATTGGATCCGAGAAAAAACCGAAAATGTACCAGCATAAAACAAAAAGTGTACCGTGGTAATAGTCGATGTATGGTCGAGTAAAGGTATGAAAAAAATTCTTGTGGGAGCGAAACTCATAGTCATTTATCATTTAATGGTCTAATCAACCAAAAATTTATCTAGAAAATCTTGAGGTTTTGGTGAAACTCCTTAGCCGACTTTCTAATGTTTCTGTTACCACTGAACTAGGTTGGAAATAGCCGTATTCTGTAAAATAAAAAATGACGCTTTTGAATAATCACCCGCTTGAGCACTGCTGATATATTTCAAACCTAACTCTTTGTAAGCATAATATCTATGATGACCATCCAGAAAGGCAAATAATTTTTTTCTTGGATGTTTCACAACGAATATAAGTTCCATTTTCTCTTTTTTCATATTGGCTACTTTCCAGTTTTTTGCACTCATAAAGGTGATTTTGTATTCTTACAATTTAATGCATGTTTGTTGGTGCGAGATCACAGTCACACACGTTTAATAAAACGGTGAAGGAAGAGTTTATTGAGGATTTTGAATGAGCAAAGATGAAGCTAAAGGTAAATATGAAAAAACTAAAGGCAAAATTCGTGAAGAAGAAGGAAAAATGACCGGTCACAAAAGTGATCAAATCAAGGGTAAAGCTGAACAAGTAAAAGGAAAAATCCAAGAAGAAGCAGGCAAAGCAAAGAGAAAAATTGAAGATTAGACCTAATAACATGCTATAAGCCAACTTTTTTATCTTTCAAAAAATTAGTTGAGAAAAAGAGGTATGATATGGTATCTATAAAAGAGATAATTTACTTAGTGTTAAATGAAGCAAAATTGGCGCTCCGAGAGTATATGCGTGATACAGAAGATGCTCTTAAAAAGCGCATAAAAAAAATACTAATTTATGGAATCGTAACTAGCGTTTTGGTTGCGTTGATAACTTCTTTTTTGGGATCTGCTTCGCTCTTCATTCTCATTGGGTCATTAAGATATCTACAGCTTTCAATGCCTGCATGGGCGGCTTGGTATACTGTAGGAATTACTTCAGGCATAACCGGTGGAGTACTCATTTTAGTGCTCTTTCTCATCATAAGAAAACAACTGAAAACCAATTAAAATCAAAACAAATTCGGAAGAGGTGTAAATGCAGAAACACCGATTTCTTGAATCCTGATTGACTCAGTAAATTCGAACAAGAGAAAAAAGGGCAAAAGTAACAGTGACTACTTGCTTTAATCGCGAGTAACGTCAAGATGGATACCCAACAACGATAAAATATTTAACTTTTTTTTGTTTAATGTTATTTTAATCAGATCTCACAAATAATTAATTAAAGCTTAAAAAAAGATGTTATTATTTTGTGCCATCACATTTTCTCGGGTTTTACAGATAGATTCATTTTGAAATCAACTAGGTAATAGAAGGATAAGTATTGATTAATCGGAAATATTATCAACGCAATTTAGTATACACACAACGATCCCTTTTATTATTCTACCGCCTTCCTCTAAATAGAAACAATACTAGTGCGCAGAAAATACTAAAAAACCTAAAAATGCTGCAAAGGCGGTAATTAGTTGACCGTTGTTGTATTCTACTGAGAATTCAAAAGGAGAAAACTATGATTCCAACCGGTGATGATAACAGCTCCCGAAGAATTACACCGATAATTACGTATATTTTAATTGTGTTAAATGTAGTCTTATTTCTTATAGAGCTAAATGGCGGCGATTCTTTTGTAATGCAATGGGCGTTTGTTCCCAGTCGCTTCATAGCTAACCCAGTTGCTGATTTCCCAACACTATTTACATCCATGTTCATGCACGCCGGCCTTCTCCACATTGGAGGCAACATGCTTTACTTGTGGATTTTCGGTGACAATGTCGAGGATCGTTTTGGACACGTCAAGTTCTTAATTTTTTATTTACTCTCCGGACTAGCGGCAACTGGGGCTCAACTAGTCTTTAGTATAGGTTCAAAATATTCCAAACTTAGGTGCTTCTGGAGCGATCGCAGGCGTGCTCGGTGCCTACCTTTTGTTGTTTCCGAAAGCGAGAGTTAGTATCCTATCAGGACGAGGGGTGATCCCCGTTCCGGCGTTGTTAGTAATTGGTTTATGGTTTGTTTTACAACTGTTTAGCGGTATAGGTTCCCTATTTGATACCTCAGATACAGGGGGCGTGGCTTACATGGCGCACATAGGCGGATTTTTGGCTGGCTTGATACTGGTCTTCTTGTTAAGAGGAAAAACAAAACCCGCGAATTAGCGCGCATGGACAAAAGCCAAACTCTAAGACTTTAAGGGCTCGACAGTTGCTTAGTTTGCTCTCGGAAAAGGAACGTTTTATTCCAGTTTCACTTTTTGAATAAACGGTTTTCTCCACCCTTTTTTGTCAAGCAACAATTTGAGGGCTTTTTTTTATTTTTTTCTCCTATCTTTCTTAGCTTGAATCTGCTTCAGGAAAATGTGGATTTGAGCTTCTTTTTGCCACGTACACTAGCTGAAAGATGAGTGTTAAATCTGCATAGTAGGGCAATACCTGAATAGAGAAAACTGGAACAAGAAAGTGAATGTGCAACTTTTTATGGCACTATGATGGTTGAACCAGATAATACTTAGTGAATAGACACCTTATTGAGAATCCCTGGAAGTCAACCATGCGAAATAGTTGATTTTATTGCTTTAACTCGTCTATCTATAGTATCTCTTGTTAGAGTGGTTCTGCTTAGAAGAAACTCTCGAGAAGCAGTGTGTTCCTGCGTGGTGCAGGGGGTGGGATTTGAACTCTGTAACTATTGGTGAAGTCACCCCCAACACAAATCTCCTTTTTATTTGCCTATTTTAATAGGTTTTCGATGCCTAAGTAACACAGCAAGAGAAAGCATTGCAACAATCAAAGTTATGGTTGTAAACCAAGATAATTTAAGAGAATAGCATATGTGAAAAATAGTAGAAAAACTGAAGAAGCGACTTCTGAAAGATTTTATATATATGGGAATAGAACTAACTCTCGCCCACTGGTGCGGGTCCTTAATGTTTTGACGTTGAATGTTAACGTCCGAGTTGAAAATTCATCAACTATATTTAACAAGGAACTGCGCGCCATTGTCATCTAACTATTATCACAGACCGACTTGCGTGCCAAGTCACATATTCGCTTACGCTGTCCAACAAATACTTTTCACGCTAGTTATAACTTATTTTCTAGCGAAGTGAGGCTTTCAACCTAAAACGAGTTTTGTGCAAAAGAAATATTTACTTTGGTTTCTTGTTTTTCTTTGTTGATGATAAATTGGTCGGTTTGGACGAACTCTTAGGTAAAAGCGTAATCGGAAAATTAGGTAATCATATAGGCGACGTTTTTGGCCTTGATATTGATCCTATGACATGGAAGGTTACCCATTTACAGGTGAAGGTATCCAAAATAGCAGCCAAAGAAATTGGAGTGAAAAAAGTCTTCAAGACGCCTACTATTCGTATTCCAACGTCATTCATACAAGAAATAGGAGTTATTATAACCCTAAACGAATCAATTTTTGATCTAAAAGAACATAACGATTTTTCAATTAATTCAACCTCAAAAGCAAAATTGTCTCTAAATAATGTAAAATGAGTTAAGGGGAAAAGAAAATGGATTTTGAACAAGGAAGAATAACCCGAATACACGATTTAAGCATGAATTTCGATAATTTAAAGTCCCGGTTGAAGGAGCTGAACCAAAAATATCCTTCGGGAATAATAATCCCCTTGCATAGAAATGACCTAGGCAGTCCTGGGCTGAAAAGTATTGTCAAAGGGTTAAATGAGTGCGATTATCTGCGGAAAATCTTCATAGCCCTTTCTGCGAATGATGACGTGGATTATGAAAAAGCAGCAAGACTTTCCTCTGATTTTGAAATTCCATGTGAAATTATATGGTGTAATAAACCTCAAGTTAACGCTGTTCTCGAGGAGTTAAAAGGGAAAGGGCTTGACATCACAAAATTTAACGGCAAAGGTAAAGACCTTTGGATTGCAATGGGAATTGCTTCGCTCGAACTCTATGCCTTCGCAGTCCATGATGCGGACATTGTTTCTTACTCTGGAATGCTGCCTACCAAACTTCTGTATACAGTAATTGAGCCGCGAATGGATTTTTTCTTTTCCAAGGGGTACTATGCTCGGGTCAATTTTGAGAATAAGAAAATGTATGGTCGCATATATAGACTGTTCATTAACCCTTTGTTGGATGCACTGCAAAAAAAACTTAATCATAGTTCGACGTTCATCAGGTATCTTCATTCCTTCAGATACCCCCTCTCAGGCGAGATGGCTATTTACAGTGACTTAGCTATGAACTTGAGGATGCCAGGAGACTGGGGTCTGGAAATTGGAACGCTAGCTGAACTCTATAGAAATGTGTCGAACAAACGCATTTGTGAAGTGGACCTTGGATTTTATGATCATAAACATAAAGAAATGAGTCACAATGCTTTGTTGAGAACTGCAGATGAGGCTTTGATCACTCTTCTCAGGGTTTTAACGGAAACAGAAGGAATAGATGTATCAGAGGCTTTTCTGTTGAGTCTCCAAGTGACCTATAGGCGTTTTGCCCAAGATCGAATAAGGCAATACAATGCCGATGCCCTCAGCAATTCTCTAAACTTTGACAGGCACGAAGAGGAAACTAGCGTGGATGCCTTATCTGAGATAATTATGCGTGCTGGTAAACGTTATCTGGAAAATCCAACGAGCACTCAGTTGCCAGATTGGCTGCGCACAATTTCTGCTATGCCTGATGCAAGAGAAAGACTGAGACGAGAAGCTATTGAGCACTGAAGTAGTAAGAACGGTTGTTTTCTCGGATCTTGACGGAACACTTCTAGATGAAAACTATAGCTTTGAGGTCATACGCCCAATAATTGAGCGGCTAAAGGCTTTGAATGTTTCAATTGTACTTTGCAGTAGCAAGACAAGGCTGGAGATTGAATATTTCAGGACAAAGATGGGAATAGATGACCCATTCATCTCAGAAAACGGTGCAGCCATTTTTGCTCCATCGGGTTATTTCGAGTCGGGGAAATATTGGACCAAGCACACAGAGCAATATGATATTGTTGAATTAGGGATTGCTTATTCTTCAATTAGAAAGAAATTTGAGCGAATTAGGAAAACTTGTACTAAAGAAATAATTGGGTTTGGAGACATGACCACTGAAGAAATCTCCAAAGACACCGGATTAACAATTGAGCTTGCAGAATTGGCAAAACATAGAGAATACACTGAGCCGTTTCGATACAATAAATCCAATGATGCAGAACTCTTTAAGGCTATAAGCAAAGAGGGATTACATTTTACCATAGGTGGAAAATACCTCCACATAATGGGTGATCATAACAAAGGAAAAGCAGTATTATTACTTAAAGAGCTGTTTTCTAAGAAGTTCAAACAAATAAGAACAGTGGGAGTTGGAAATCAATTTAATGATTTAGAAATGCTAGAAGCTGTAGATATGCCTTTTTTCATTACCAAACCCCAAGAAATACCTATAGAGTGGAAGAAAATAATTGGCTTAGTATCAAACTTATCCCCCTAAAAACTTAACCCCAATCTTTTTTGTCAGTTGATTTTTTCTGAAGAACAAGTTAATCCTTTTTTTAGAAGAGAAAATGCATATTTATAAAAGCCTGCTTTAATGAACGAAGATAAATACTCAAACATTCGTGTGCCTTTCAGAAAAAAGATGAAACCAAAAGCTTTGCTTTTATTCCAAAGCCTAAAACCCAAAAAAAAGCTGCATCAATCGACATTAGTATTTTTTAATTAGGTATGGTTTTAGTTTTTCGAAGACTTTTGCTTCTTCAACAATTTTTTCCTCACATTCTTCACGGCTTTTTTGCCAAGTGTCTTTTAAGAAGGCAGCTACTCTTCCAATCCAAAGTACTCTTAAGGCATCTATTAATCTCTCTCTGAAAAATGTTGGCGTTTTATGGAATTCGGCGACAAAAGAATAAACTGTTTTAGCCCAGATTTCTGAGGGAAAATCAACATTGGAGTTATCTATAAGATGCAGCTCAAAAAATTTGCGTTGAATATCCGGTTCCAAAATTAAACTATAGATATCTATGTATTGGTGATATTTGCTTTTGAAAGCCTCTATAGTTGCTTGTAATGAAACTTCAATTGCTTCAGAAGTATCTGTATATGAAGCGTCACCGAACATCTGTGTTTTGGAAACACCGTGAATTTCCTTCCATACTGGCTCATATTGTTCTATGCATGTAAACATTGTATTCATAACTTGTCGAAACATCGAAGTTAGTTGGCTGGATGGGTCTTTAGCATCATGATTTTTTACCCCCAGAAAGGCTTGATTTACTTTGTAGCCCTTTGCAAGCGCAGTACAGGTTTCAAAAATATCGATACCAAAACGACTGATATCTGGAAGTTCCCACATTGGCGAAGCCAAGATGTCTTCTACAAGTTTGCTGGAAAGCCCAAAATCTCCGCCTATCGGTTGTCTGACGTCCTTCCCGAAAAGGCTGGTTACTAAGGGATAACACAAAAAATTTGTAATTGTTCCATCATATTTAAAACGGTCATAGAAGGGCGTTACAAAATCCGTTCCATTCATTGTTGGAGTGATTAATAGCTTTATCCACTCCGGAGTTATGCTTCGTAAATCTGAATCCACAAGCGCTACACTTTTTACCTGAAGTTGGCTCGCTGCCTCCAAGATAGCCTTAACAGCCGTTCCTTTCCCAGATAATCCAAGATAGATGGCTGGAATCAACTTCACTCCTGACGGCAAGTAAACCCTCTTAACAGATCTTAATGTATCGTCTTTTGAGTTTCCATCTGAGATAAATATTGCAGATCTCAAATTGGGAAAATAAAAATCTAATCCCTTTGTTACTTGAGAGAGAACGTAGCTTGCTGTGAGCACATTATTGTAAGATGGAATTCCCACCAAGATATCTGCTTTTTCTATGTCATGCAGATACACTTGGGCATCCAACGATAAAGCCGAGCTGCATTTTTATTCAACTGTGATACCTTCGAATTTATTGGTTGCATCTGTAAAAAATCATTCTCTTTAAAGATTACTGCTGAAGGCAATAAGTAGGATTATTTCGTTCAAAGCACAGCTTTTTCTGGAAGAATTCATTAAAGCTTCAATTTCCAATTCACTGTAGGGGAGATTCTTGTTTTAAATTGGCTCTCAACGCAAAATAACAGCTATATCATTAACATTGGTTCCCGTTATTTCCGTATAGATGAGGTCACCAAGCTTTAGGAAGAAATTGTAGGAATCATTATTCTCAAGATATTTTTCTGGGTCCAACCCTAACATGCTTTGCTCGCCTTAAAGTGTAGCCATCTACTATTGCTCCTGCAGCATCTGTTGGTCCGTCCATCGCCATCGGTACTAAAAGAAGCAATAACGCATTCCTCACTATCCTTAAGGTTTAATGCGGCGGACAATGCTAATTCCTGATTTCTGCCGCCCAATCCCTTTCCCTTGACAGTTACCGTTGTTTCTCCACCAGCAATAATGCCTATGAGTTTAGGCGTAGAAGGTTTGCAGACAAGAATATCGTTGGCAACCTTTGCTAATGCTTCTCCAGCTACCTTAGCCTCTCCCTTCAGTATATCCGACAAAAGTAGCGCACTAAGTCCTTCAGAATACAAGTAGTTAATGACGGCTTGACTAGCTGTTTGGTTGTTACCGATTATCACGTTGTGAACCTTTTGAAAAGCTAAATCACCTGGTTTAGGGGTTTCCTCAAGTAGACCTTTTTCACCTTCAGAAAGGATTTTGCGAATAGAAACTGGGGCATTCAACCATAAATCATATTTTTCAAGAATTTTTCTGGCGTCGCTGAAGGTTGAAAGGTCAGGAACTGTTGGGCCAGAGGCTATGGAATCCATTGAATCACCCATGACATCTGAGAGAGCAAGGTTTAGGACCGTTGCAGGGTAGGCTTTCTTTGCTAGCCATCCGCCTTTGAAGGCTGAAAGATGTTTTCGGACAGTGTTGATTTCTGTTATTACGGCGCCGCTTTTGAGAAGCGCATTTGTTATTACTTGCTTATCTTTGAGAGAGATTCCTTCTCGTGGCATGGGCATGAGGCTTGAGCCGCCGCCTGAAATAAGGCAAATAACCAAATCATTTTCCTCAGCCTGTTTAGCTAATTCCATAATGCGTAAAGTACCCCTTACTCCTGCTTCGTCCGGAACTGGGTGGCTAGCCTCGTTAAGCTCTATGATGCATGTTCTTTGTTTTGTGCCATAAGGAATGTTTACGATTCCTGCGGTTACATGTTTACCCAATATATCCTCTATGGCTTGTGCCATTTTACCGCCTGCTTTGCCGCCGCCTACAACATAAATATGCTTGAACTTCCTCAAGTCAAATGTGCAGCCTTCCACCTGGAGAAGACTCTTTTCCACTTTCACTTTGATTTTTATTAACTGCTTTGGTTCGGCGGCGTTCACAGCTCGCTCAAGACACTGAAGAGCTAGGACACGACATTTGCGGATAAGCGAGGTTTCTCCATTTTCGATTAGTTTGTCTTTGTTTCTAATCTGTATCATGAGTTTTACCATGAAAATATCTTCTATTAAATCTTACAGATAAGGTTAATAAACAAATTTATGTTGAACTTTTTGAAGCAAAAAGGTGGTGTTGGAATAACTACTGGACGGCTTAGCTTGTTATTACTTGTGCGAAGATTTAGGAAATTTTTGTCATGCATCTAAAAAACAAGTTATCTTTTCTGATTTGAGGCTTCAGAGGAAATAAAAATATGAAAACATCAAACCGACCAAGAAACATCGCCACTCTACACTCCTTATTTTTATTTATAAATGGTGCAGGGGGTTAGCTTGACACCGTCGTTTAAGCCGTCGTTACAACATTATCTAAAAAACAGGGACAGGTCGTACCTGACTTAACCCCTACACGGTATGAGTCTCTTCTTGACTTTTTCTGCCTTGTGGCTTTTTGGTCTATTTTTTGAAGTATGCAGTTTAAAAGTGCTATGCTTACTGGGTGTTTGCGCACTGTAACCTGAGCCTCTTGGTATTTGCCGCTTGTCAAAACTTAGCAGAGAAACAAGGATGGCATTTGGTTATACCAATTTTGTTCTTGAAGCTTAACATGGAATGGGAAAAAGAATGGCTATGGAATTTTGCATCCATAAACCCAAGAGGATTTTTATATGATTTAACGGTAAATTAGCGTATATGAAAATGAAAGCGATCGTACACTCAAAATATGGGTCTCCGGATGTTCTTCGGCTCAAAGAGGTAGAAAGACCAACTCCCAAGGATAATGAAGTACTGATTAAGGTTCAGGCGGTATCCGTTAATAGATCTGACTGGGAGAATTTGACAGGTTCACCTTTGTATGCCCGCTTTGGGGGTCTTCTAAGACCACGGCACCAGATACTCGGATCGGATATAGCCGGGAGAGTTGAGATGGTAGGCAGAAACGTCTCGCGATTTCAACCAGGGGACGAGGTCTTCGGGGACGTCTCGGTGCGTATGGGTGGTTTTGCTGAGTATGCCTGCGCTCTTGAAAAAACATTGGCGCTAAAACCAGCCGGTCTGACATTCGAGCAAGTCGCAGCCATCCCGCAAGGGGCAGTGATAGCATTGCAAGGGATTCGCGATAAAGGACAAGTCCAGCTTGGGCAAAAGGTTTTGATTAATGGTGCTGGCGGCGGTGCTGGTATGTTTGCAGTGCAGCTTGCCAAGTTATACGGGGCTGAGGTAACTGGAGTGGATAACACCGGCAAGCTGAACTTTGTGCGCTCTCTTGGCGCAGACCACATCATTGATTACACCAAAGAAGACTTCACCAAAAACGGGCAGCAGTATGATCTGATACTTGATGTTGTTGCGAATCGTTCGGTTTTCGCCTACAAGCGGGCGCTAAGGCCCAATGGAAGCTATTTTGCTGTTGGAGGTTCTGTATATCGACTTTTCCAGATTTTGCTTCTGGGGCCATGGATTAGAAGAACCACGGGTAAGAAAATACGCATTCTGGCGGTTCAACCAAGTCTGGAAGATTTGGTTCATATAACGGAGCTTTGCGAAGCCCGCAAAATTGTCCCGGTTATTGATAGACGGTTTTCATTAAGCGAGGTTGCTGAAGCGCTCCGGTACCTTGGAGAAGGATATGTCAAAGGAAAAGTCATAATAATTGTTGAACATAACAACCACACCTAACAAAGCTCGGATTAAAGGCATCTTTGAGGAAACTCATGAAACCGATTGCATTCAAAAAATGCGTTATACTTGATATTCCCAACCAGAAGAGACCAAGAAGCCGACCACAAGGAAAACTCAGACGTTAAACCGATGTCCCTCCATTGTGATTGCCAAGCCAGAGAACACTGATAATCGTGAAGTTTTTATAAAAAATAATGGCCGTGTTTTGAAAGGAAAAGAGCGTTCTGAGATGGAGCGGTCTGGCCGTTATTTTGGCTGGCATCTTGTTCATTTGCACAGTCGTAAACAATATTTGAGTTCGGACCCTCGACTTATCAGTAAATGGTTACGGTTTTTGAGGTAAGGTTCTTTTCCACCATTTTTTTATTGGTATTTCTGACGCTTTTTCCCACAATGTTTCGTAATAATCATTGATTATTGCCACAAGTGAAGGATTGTTTGCTATTAAGATCTTTCCTTCAAAGCAGTTATCTTCTGTTTCGGTTTGAACAAACACAGTTTGATCATCAACAACAGAAAATAAACCTGAAATTTGGGGAACATATCTAATTTCCAAAAGAGGGTCAATTGCGTTCGCTTTTTCTAACTCTTCAAGCGACTTACCCACAGGTTTTTCTGTTAGTACTCGGATTTTTACGCCTCTTCTAAGGGCTCTCTTTTGCTTTTTGCCGTGAATAGTTGATAATTTTACAAACATTTCCCATGGAAGGATTGTCTTTAAACTAATTTTTGCCGCATCTATTATCTCTTTTCCGGAAAGTTCGCTAGCTACATTTATAGCTTTAATTTCAAAAAGAGGCTCGTTGTTAAGGCTCGTATTTTTTTTCTTACCTTTGAAATTCTTCAATAACTCGGAAACTCTCTCTTGCATATTTATTATTTCGGTTTTCTTGCGATCGTACAGAATAACCAATCCATCTTCTAAGTTGACAGGATCAAATTTGGAGGGCATATCCAGAGTTTTAGCCACCAATCCCTTAGCAATAAGCTCGTTTAGTATCCGGTATATGTCCTGACGTACTACTCCTGATAACTTGGAAGCCATTGCTGCAGTTGAGCATCCTGCATTCAGAAGAGCCAAGTAAACTTTTATTTGCGATGAAGTGAGGCCCAAATCCGTCAGAGAATTAATTTCCCTATTACTGAATATGTAATTGAATCTTGACGGAAAAATCATGGTTAACTAGTAATAATTTTCTAGGAAAAAAAACTTTCGGCTTGCTAGCTGGAATACTTACGGCACTACTATAAATGCAAGGTGATGCCCCGTTTAAAATTAGAGAAGATTTTTAGGTGAATTCATCAAATGAAAGGAAAATTTTTAATGAATTTTAAAAAGGAGACGAATAGATGAACACAAACAGAAAATTTGACCCGACGAGGAAGACGTCGTTAGTCGCTGGCATCTTATACCTAGTCACCTTCATCAGCTCAATCCCGGCGGTCATGCTGCTCGCCCCAGTGTTGAACAACCCAAACTACATTATAAGCGCCGGAGCCGACTTTCAGGTTATTAGCGGCATATCTCTCGATCTGGTAAACGCTTTAGCCGCTATAGGCACAGCCGTGGCATTGTTCTGGGTTGTCAAGCGCCAAAACGAGAGCTTCGCACTCGGCTTTGTCATTACGCGTCTTGTTGAATGCACAACAATCATTATCGGCGTTGTGTGTATTCTTGCGCTCGTGACTCTTCGACAGACTGTTGGAGGTGTCGGAACTGACTCAGCTGCTCTAGTCGCTGTCGGGCAGGGGCTTGTCGCAGTACGTGGTTGGACGTTCACGCTCGGTCCCAGTCTGATGCCGGCTCTAAATGCTCTGATGTTGGGAAGCCTAATGTACCGATCTAAGCTGGTTCCTCGCTTTATTTCAATTGGAGGTCTCATAGGTTTCCCGCTTCAACTCTCTGCAGCCATTTTAACGATATTCGGCATTAACATCACGATATGGCAAGGAATAGCAGTAGCACCGATCTTCTATTGGGAGCTAGCAATAGGACTCTGGATGGCAATCAAGGGCTTCAACAAGGCTGCCCCACTGATGGTAAAACTTAGAGGAGAAAAAGAAAATGAATCTTAAAACAAGCAAAACCATAGGCGGCATAGGCGCAATACTGATAGTAATAAGCTTCCTTCCATACATTAGCCAAATACCCTTCATCGGATTAATTGGCGCCATACTTGTTTTGGTTGGATTGCATGGCTTCGCCAGTGTCTACAAAGAAAGAGGAATCTACGACAATGCACTCTACGGCATAATAGCTGGCATAGTTGGCGTGGTTTTAGCTGTGGTAATTGGAATTGCAGTAGTCTTACCAAACATCACAGATTTCTTGCTGAAAGTGTTTCCTAGCTGGAATGGCGACTGGACAACAATTACATCTCTTTCAGGAATGATTCCAAACACAAACAACATCGGCTTTGGAGACATTATTCCATTCATTACAGCAGCAATATTGGTATTCGCTACACTTTGGGTATTCGCTATAATAACAGCTTTCTTCATTAGACGCTCGCTTAAGCAACTTGCATCAAAAACAAACGTAGGACTATTCTCAACGGCAGGAACGCTACTATTGATAGGTGCAGTGCTGGTCATATTCTTCGGATTAGGTCTACTTCTGATGTGGATTGCAGCGCTTCTCTTGGCAATTGCCTTCTTCAGAATTAGATCGCAGGAAACATAACCGCCAACGTAACAGCAACCCCTTTATTGCTAAAACTGTCTAAGCAAAAAGGAAAAAATCCTTTTTTTCTTTTAAATGAATTTATCAGCTAAGAGGAGAATTATTAAATGAACGTATCTATTGAAATAAAACAAGCAGAACAATATACAAACATCATTTTTCAGCGACCAACCGAATTAGCATGCGCCAGGACGGTATCATCCGTCAATTCACACACTTCTGGAGGGATTTGATGACTGTTGAAGTTGGAGTAGAAAAAAATTCGAACTGGAAAACATTCATCAGAAAACACTGGAACATATTTGCCATATTTTTAGTGGCAATTATATTGGCATTTGCAGGTGCAATTTACGTCTTTCTTTGGTTCGTAAAAGATGCACAATCAACAAATCTTGTCCCCTCAATTCTAGGAATGTGGTCAATGGCCAATATAGTGAGTTTTATTCTAAACGCTATCTTTTGGGAACTTGTTCTAATCGGAATTCCCGTGGTTATTGGCGCAATACTTGGTTGGCAATGGTGGAAAAGACTATCTGATGAAGAAAAGAGAGAATATAATCTCTTTGGAAAAGGTTCACGATCAAGGCGAGCAGGAGGAGCAGCACCGCCGTCACTTTTCATTGCGTTTGTAATCAAAGTTTATGTTGACGGAAACTGGAACATGCCAATCTCAACCTACACTTTAGACTACGTTGTTGGCTCAATGGTTACGTTACTTATCGCGACAGCTGTAATCTTTGGGATTCCTGCAATAATAGGGCTCATCTTGTGGTTAAGGCACGGGATGAACAAAAAACCCTAACCCTTTTTTATTTTTCTGGATTCTGGTAAAAATTGTTTCGAAATGTAGTTCTACATATTCTCTTCTTGATATTTTCTGTTTTGAGGCTTCTTTGTCGATTTTCTCTAGTACGCGATTTGAAAGGGCTATACTTGTGGGGTGTTTGCGCGTGGATGCTAGAGTCGCAATAAGTTTCCTAATCTGAATGGTGTAAGACTCTATGGTTCTGCGCCCATTAGGGGTTGGAACTTTTTAATAATTTTATGACTTTTTCGAATCTTGCTGTAAGATTTAAACGCTCTTCGGGAATGCCTGGACCCGAAAAATTATTTATAGACAAAATAAATTAAATTAAGCCCGCTCTACGCTAATGCACTCCATATCAAGTAGATTGTTTTATGTTAATGTTGGTGCAGGGGGTGGGATTTGAACCCACGAACCTCTGAAGGATAGGCTCCTGAAGCATACGCACCACTTTAAAAAATGGCTCTACGCCTTTGACCATGCTCGGCGACCCCTGCTCTGAGACTCCAATTGTTGTTATTCAAAATAACCCTTACTGATAAATAAATCTGCCAGCACTTATAGAACTTTAAAACTTCTATTCGGAAAATAAAATAGGTTTTATTTAGTTCCTATGGCGAAGGTTTGATGAGGCTAAAAATAAATAAATTCTTTGTTTAACTGACTCTTCGCTGAAGGGGATTTTCCGCTTTTATGCTTTGAGGGTTTTAAGGTATCTTGACGTGTTTCATTTATACCTTTGCGCTCCATAATTTTGGCACTTATCTGCGCTAAACGCGCACAAATTATTTCTTCTTCTCGTTTAGCAACCGTTCTAAGTTAATGCTGCTTCTTGGAGTTTTTGAATTGATTGCTTAGTTTTTTCTTCAGATGGGTGTGTTATTGCTCCAGCTGGACAGATGTCTTCACAACCTCTGCACAAGACTACGCATGCATTTAAATTTTGTACGATTGTTTTCTTTTTTCCTGCTTTTTTCTCGAATCCGAAAGATTTTACATGGCAGAAGTCTACGCATTTTCCGCAACTAGTACATTTTTCGTAGTTTATGATTGGATGCCAAACTATTTTGTTTCTTGGGATTCCCTCATATGTCTCTTCAGACATTTTCTTCACTTTTTTCTAGGTTAGCAATCTAAAAAAGTTAAGGCGGATGAGGATATTTAGATTTTGTTATCAATGGAAAAAGATTTTCATTAATCGTTTAAAATAATATCTTGGGAGAGTGGCATTTTTTAGATATCCTTTCTTTACAATTTAAATAAGAGAGTTGTAGTTTTTGAGAGCAACAGGAAGCAACAGTAATTGCAGCTGGAAGAAATGAAAAAAGAAATCGAAGCCCTCGTCATAGCCAAAGGCTTCTACAACAAACCCGAGGACATCCCAAAGAAACTACTTTTTGCATTCATAGAGCTAGGTGAAGCCAGCGACGCATGGAAAAAAGGTTTACCTGAAGAAAAAATCGCAGAAGAACTCATCGACGTTATCTTTTACATTTTGGATGCCAGTCGATTAGCATGCCCAAACATGAACATGGATAAAGTGTTCAGAAAAAAGCTTGAGAAAAACCTCGGTAGACCGTTCCAGTATGGTGAAGGACACCGCGGTAAACAGCCCTGAGAAACCCATAAGGAAATGACTAAGTTTTTATGGTAAACCGCGAATTAATGCCTGTTGACAAAAGTGGGCTTCACATATCCAAATAACTTGCTTTTCGATTGTAGCAAATGTGGTTTATGTTGCGGAGATACCAAACAAAAAACAAGACACATCTTGCTTTTAGAATCTGAAGCTAGTGGCATTTCAACTGAAATTAACTTACCCATTCGTATTTTTGCTGAACAAATCAAAGATAAAGTACCATACTGTTTTGAAATGAAAAAGCTAAAAAAAGGCAAATGCTTTTTTTTGAAAGATAACCAATGTAGCATTTACAAGCTAAGACCTCTTATCTGCAGGTTTTATCCATTTGAATTAAAATTTGACGCAGGCAAAGGGATGCACGTTTTCGATTTTACATTAGAATGTCCCGAAATTAACAAAGGCAAAATTTTGACTGTGAAGGATTTCGAAGAATTATTTGCGTTGGCTAAGGAACGGTTGCCTTAAAGTTGCCCTAGAACATCAACTTGCTCTAAAATAACCCCGCAATAATGACACTTAAACACTAAAGGCTCCTCATCTTTAATGTAGAATTTGGAGACAACGGGTTCATCAGCGTTGCTTATGCAGCATGGGTTTGCACATTTGATTATGCCTTCAATCGCTTTAGGAAGTTTTACTTCCAACTTTTCAACCACAGCATAATCATGAATGATGTTGATTGATGCATGAGGGGCAACTAGAGCAATCCTGTTAACTTCTTGAGAGTTGAGTGCTTTCCCTTCAATTTTGACAATATCTTTAACTCCAAAACGTTTGCTGGGTACATTGATTGCTATAGTCATAACTTTTTTTTCTTTGCCAGTGATTCCTAAAATTTTGACAACATCTAAGGCAAATCCACCTCTAATGTGGTCGATGACTGTTCCATTTTTTATTTTGGAAACCCTAAGCTCTCTATCACTCATAATGTATCCCGTTACAAAGGTATGTGTAGGCAGCAAATAAGAATTTTGACGGAGATTTCTGTGGGATGCCAAGGGAACTCTTCAGGAAAGGAATTGAAAACCAATTTTTAATCGTGACATCAGATCCCATGCTCAAGGAACTGTCTCGTGTGCTTGGTAGACCAAAATTCAAAACCAATCCCGATGAAATCCACAGAATAACTCTATCCCTTCTTAATTCAGCCGAAGTGGTAGACGTTAAAATAAAGCTTAAAGTTGTCAAAGAGGACCCTAAAGAAAACATTGTCATCGAAAGGGCTTATGATGGACACGCCGATTTCATCGTAACTGGAGATGGGCATCTTCTCGAATTGGAGAGCTTTAAAGGAATTGAGATAATAACTGGTGAAAAAGCCCTGCGCCTACTGGCAACAACGAGAACAATTAGTTGTTTAGAAAGCCCAAATAGCTTAGTCAAGAAACCTTTACAAGAAAGCTTAAATCAAGAAGTCTATGCCTTAGACATTATGGGAAAACTGAGAAATTCTCGACCCCATTTGCTGGAATTAAAATTAAATACTGGTTTTTTTAGAAAGAACTTATCTGTTTTTCTTATTTGCATGGTTTTACTTTCGCCGTTTCTTTTCTCCGATGTGAGTGATGCCTTAACCGATCAACTAAGTCCCGGAACGATAATGATTAAATCCGATGGCAATATCGAAGGATCAGACAAGCTTCAACGTAATGGCAACGTATACACCCTCACCAGCGATGTCAACGTAGAATTCTCAAACTATCTTGGGCATGAACTAACACCTTTTCTGGTAATTGAGAAAGATAACATAGTGGTAAACGGTGCAGGACATACTGTAATATCTAACGGGACAGGCATGGGGATATACGCTAGAGGCGTACAGGGGGTTACGATTGCTAATTTTACACTCAAGAATTTCACGGTTGGATTCAGTTCATTCATTTGTGATTTAATTACCCTCCATGGAGGGTCAACCCACAACAATCAGATACTAAACAACAATATAGAAGTAGTAAATCCTCAAAGTATGGGCTCAGGTGTTGAGGGTTGGGGCATATTTGTAGAGTTTTCAGAGGATATTCTTGTCAAAGGCAACACCATAAAAGCCGCCGATTCCGCTAAAGGTCTCTATGTCGGAGCAACCTGCAACAGAACAACCATAACCAACAACAAATTCGTTAAATGCGGTTTAGACCTCTACACTTTGGCCGAGAAAACCCTCAATGGCAACACAATCGACGATAAACCCGTCGTTTTTGTAACTGGCAAATCCAATGAAATCATCGATGGCGGCGAACAAGTGTTTGTCTACAACTGCCATGACATTACCGTTAGAAATGTAGCACCTAACAGCGATTACCGAAGAACAATACAACTACAAGCAACCGACAACAGCATTGTAACGTCATGTAAGGGGGTAATCGCTCTTACCGATTCGACAAACAACTCCATAATCAATAATCCAGCAAAAACCGTTGCGCTCTTTAGCAGCAACTTCAACAGGATATACAGTAACGATCTCTCAGTTGGATATGTCATTTTTCCCAGAGCCTCATATGAAGCGACTTACGGACGATGCATCGATCTAAGCGCTTCAAAATACAACGACATATACAACAATACCATCCAAAGCTGCACTCACGGAATACACCTTGGAGAAGTTGAAGAGGCAAGCCAATACAACAACATCTACCAAAACAACATCTACAACGTTTCATCCGGCATCTTTTTTACTTATGGCAACCAAAATTTTGTTTACTCAAACAAGATCTATAACTGCTCAACAGGTCTCAACCTTCAAGCAACAAATGACATAGTTGCGGCTCAAAATAACATAACGAAATGCGGACTGGCCTTATTTGTCATGGGAAGCAATAACCAGTTTTACCATAACAACATGGTTAACAATACCAATCAAGTCTCTGTGGAACATCAAATGTTATTTTCCTCAAGTATAATCCTAGCCTATTCAGTAAATAACTCATTCGACGCAAGCTACCTAGCAGGCGGCAACTACTGGAGCGTCTTTCAAGGAGTCGACTCCAATGGAGATGGCGTCAGCGAAACATCCTATGTAATTAACAGCAACAATTCGGACCGTTACCCCTTCATGCAGCCAACTGGATTTTCTGATTATGTACCACCTGAAAAACCCCCAGTATACTTCGAGCCGACACCTACCCCCTCACCCACACCAACACCAACCCTAACGCCTACAGCTACCCCAACATCACCACCTCAAACAACCACCAACAACCCAACTCCTACCCCCACTGCAACTGACACACCAAAACCATCAGCAACACCAAGCTCCACCCAAAGCATCATCAAAGCCATAACAGATCAAGGCGCCCAAGTTGAATTATTAATTAAAGGAAACATAACAAGCATCCAAATGTCAAACGCTACCGTCACAACTGACCAAATGACAGCAAAAACTACAATCACGTTGACCGTAACGGGGCAAAGCGGAACAGCAGGCTTCAGTAACATTACGGTTCCAAAAACCTCAGTAACGTATGGAACGACACCAAAAATATACATAGACAACCAGCTGGCTTCAAATCAAGGCTTCACACAAGACAGCAACAACTACTATGCCTGGTACACAACTCACTTTAGCTCACATCAAATATCAATCATATTCAATATGCTTTCTTCATCAAGTCCAACGGCTTCAAATAGTGGATCTCAGGGTCAATCAATTTTGCCTGAAGTGGTCTATGGATTGGTGGCTGCCGTAGCTGTTGTGATAATAGTTGTGGTTGTCCTTCAAGTAATAACAAAAGGCAGAAAGGCAAAGCAAGCCAGAGCAAGTAGCTCTAAGCCAAAATCATAAACGAAAAGCCAAACAGTTTAGTCAATAAACCTTTAGGAAAATCAGTCAAGAGTCTTGTATTGAGAAGTCTTTTATCCGCAACCCATTCCTAAGATTAAGTATGGGTAGAGTCAGCAAGGGTTTCTCGCTACTTCTTGTTATTGTCTTAGCAGTTTCAAGTCTGATAATGATTGAATTTGTATTTGCTCAGTCAATACCTGAGCCATCTGTTCCAGAGTTTACTGCAAAGCTGATTTCTTCTCCTTCTGAAAGCCAATTAGTAAACAGAACAATAGAGTTGTCAATTAAGAATCAGCCATCCATTTCTTTTTATAATATTCGCATGAAAATTAACGATGCTAATTGGAGTCTTCTCTACCCTAACAGTAATAGTGTGCCAAACCAGTCCAATGGTGAATACACAATCTTATCATACCGTTCGGGGTATCTTGGTGTTGAATCCCAATATCATTTAGGATATAAGGTAGAGAACCTGACTGCAGATGATAAAATAGATTTTCAAGTACAAGCGATGGTTGGAATCATTCACCGAGTTTTGAATCTTAATTTCACACGCGGCCAGTATGATATGTACCCATATGTATTTACAGGCGAAACAGGCGACTGGAGTAACATCCAAACAATAACCATCCCGTTAAGCAAAATATCCCCAACTCCTTCCGTTCCAGAGTTCCCCATTTTAATAACTTTGCCTTTGTTTCTCTCTTTGATTTCTGTTGCATTAATTCTTAGGTATCGAAGAACCATCTCTCAAAACAAACCTAACGTTTAGAGAAAAAGCATAAACTAAATTTTAGATGAAAATCTTGATAAAATTAACTTTATCAAGGTACTCTTCAATCTTAGTCACGTTGTTTTTAAGTAATTCAAATAAACCAAAAACTAAACGAAAAGCTTGGTAAATAGAATTTTACTATAGAAATTTTTTATGTGGGATGGGAACGCAAATCAATTACTGTTGTTCCAGCGAATTTGTCAAAGTACCTCATGAAAGCGCTATTTTTTATTCTCCATCCATAAATTAGGTCGAAGGGGAGTAAGGGTAATACTTTTCCAAAGTTCCTTACGGCAGCATGGTCATATGACATTTTTTTGCCATCAGTTCTAACAACCTTTAAACCTACAATTCGTTTTCCGATGCTTTGACCATTAAATCCCTCGAGCAAAGTTGAATAAAGCCAGAGTAGTCCGACAGTTATGGAAAGCAAAGCGCTTATTCTATCGCTTACAAAGTTTGCACCAGAAATTGACAATATATCTGGAAGAAAGGTAATTGCAGATGTAATTGCAAAAATTAACCCAAAATCAATAAGAAATGCTGATGCCCTGTTTTTAAAAGATGCGAGAGGAAGTGAACTTGCCTTTCCTTCTACATCGGCTACTTCTGCCCAGCCTTCAACATCGTGAATAACCCGAACTGCGCTTTCTCCAGCTCGACTGAGCTTGTATTTGCCGTTTGAAGTTTGCTCAATAAAAGGTGATAATGAACGTAGGTGAAAACTTAGTTTGCCGGTATCAACTTTAAGCAGATTTAGTAAGTCAGTGAATGATGATTCGCCGTTATTGCTAAGGTCTAGTAAAATTTCCCTTCGCAATGGATGTGAAAGGACTGAAAGTACTTTTGAAACGTTTCCTTGATCTACGGCGATATTGCAAAACCATTTGTTTTAATTATTAAGGATGAATGTCGAACGGTTTTGGTATATGACCCATTAAAAACCACTTCTCACATATAAGTGCCACTCAAAAAACTCAATTAAGCTTTAAGAAAACCATGTTTTAATAGCTAAAAAACATCCTATTAACTGGTAATATGTCAAGCGCTGAAGTAGCAGTCCGAGTATTCAGGGAACTGGAAATTGAAGATTTTCGTATTCTCAATATTATCGAAGCAGGCATGAGTACACATGAATTTGTTCCCAAAGAGCAAATTCAAAAACACGCCAAACTTCCAATGGATCGTATAGACTTTACACTGGGCAAATTAAGCAGGTTAGGCTTAACCTATCGAACAAATGAAACCTATAATGGTCACACTTTAAATTATGCAGGATACGATTGCCTAGCAATAAACGCACTTGTTAAAGCAGAAGTAATTGAATCATTTGGGCAAAGCTTAGGTGTTGGTAAAGAAGCCGACGTCTACGATGCATTAAGTTCAACTGGCAAACGTATCGCAGTAAAATTCCATCGGTTGGGAAGAATAAGTTTTAGGCAAACAAGACGCAAAAGAGCATATAGTCGAGAACATTCTTCCTGGCTTTTCCTATCACATATTGCCGCTGAGAAAGAATTTGAAGCTATGAAGTTGGTTTATTCAAAAGGAGTATCTGTACCTGAACCAATAAGTCACAATCGCCATGTTGTTGCGATGGGTATGATTGAAGGTGCCCAACTTTACAAATACAAAGACATTGGCAAACCAGAAAAGATTTTAAAAGATATTCTGCGTAATGTCAGAAAATCATATTTAAAAGCCCTTATTATTCACGCAGATCTTAGTGAATATAACATTATTTTACAGCCTGACGGCCACCTGTTAATCATAGATTGGCCCCAAGCAACAAAAACAGATCATCCTAACGCAGGGGAACTGCTTGAAAGAGATATTAAAAATGTGTTGATTTTTTTCAGCCGCAAATTTAATATAAAATTGGCTGAAAAAGAAGCCTGTGAATATGTAACTGGAAAAGCCAGAAGCCTGAAGTTTTAGTGCTTGTTGGCGTCCATAACTATGTAGAGAATGTTGTTTCCACGGAGCAACACATTACCATAGTTAGTCATTAGTTGGTCTTCTTTGAATTCTGTGGCGCCTTCCAAGAGAATGTTCATGTGCCCATCGCACTTTATCATTTTTCCCTTGTATTCATATCCATTTTTCAAAACTACTTCAATATTGCCGTGCAATTGTTTAATGAGTACGTTCAATGGTTTTTTACTTGGTTCCATCATCGTCATTTTTGGGTCCCTGTCCATTCCTGTTGATATGCAAGAACCCCTTACCAAATATAAAAGTCTTATGAAAACGGCTTGTCACAAATTAAACAAAAAAGACTCCGCGGAACAAAAAAGAGTTTAATTGAGAAAAATAAGAGCTCTCAAACTTGAGTTCTGAACCTAACATACCTTAATTGAGAGCAAACAAAAAAGGAAAAAAGAGTTTTAGGGTATTTTTTGCAGATTAAAGCTTTGACAATATTGACAGTGCTGCCACTACTAGGAAAGCAACACCTGTCCAGAATAAGTCGCCGCCCGTGAGGAAATACACAACGACTGCAACGAGAATCGCGGGGATTAGGACTAAAAATAATTTGATTAGGACAATAATAATCACACCTATAATGACAAGCACTATTAGAAAACCAATGTCAAATCCGCCAAGACCCAAACTACTCAAAATAGAATAAACAATACTCATTAAAACAAAATTCAACAAAATTCCTCTATAAAAAAATAGTAGTGCTAGCTGAATAAGCTTTCCCAGGTAGGAAGCGACTCAAAATAAGTTTAAGCTATGATTCTTGATTGTTTTTTGGAAGAAATTCTTTCTTAAAATGGACAAACATTATTTTTGGTATTCTTCAATTAACTCATTTTGCCTCTGAGTCGTGAGAGAACTTCTTCTTCAACCCATTTTTCGCCTTGAATTGTAAGTTTAAACTCTGGTTTATTTGGGTCCGGCTTGAATATTTGTCCACGCTTTGTCATTTCATTTAACCTAGCAGGAACCATCGCATTTATACCGCTTGAATCTAAAAGTTTAGTAACTTGTGCAGCAGTGCTCTTTTTTTCTTCCGAAGCATAAAGAATCAATCCTACAGCCTCATAATGCGTAAGTTTTTCCCGTGTAACAATTACTGGACCTTCAGTTGTTGGTTCAACTATGCCTTTTAATTGAGCTCCGGATGGAGTTAATCTGTTAGAGACAAAGTCAGATAGTTTCTCAACAAAATTCTCAGGTATAGTTTCAAGCAAATTCATTATTTCTTCTGGGCTTTCGCCTTCAATTACGACTTCTCCAAAGGAAGTTTTAATGCGTGCTTCAATACGTTTCATAGGCTTAAGCCTCTTACATGCTATAAATATGTAAGGCAATTTAGGATTTGCGCTCAAAGATGTTTTCAAGGAGCTAAAGGGTTTATTTTAGTCGTTCCTTGAGAAGTTTGCCAACTAATTCGGGATTGGCTTTACCTCGAACTTCTTTCATAGTAGCGCCCATTAACATTCCAAAAGCGTTCTTGCCCAATTTGTCAACCATTGCCTTGTTATCTGAGATTACTCTATCAATGACTGGTGCTAAGTCTGCTTCAGTGAACATTTTTAGACCCAAAGAATCAATTGCGTTCTGCACGGTTTTGCCTTCGTTTTTCGATAGCCAACTGAAAACGTCAGCTAGGGCTTCTTTTGCGAGTTCTCCTGAACCAACGGCTTTGAAGATGTTTCTAATTTGGTCGTCTGAAACATTGACAAGTTGAATTCCTTCACGCTTTAAGGCTTTTAATGTTTCAGTTAAGAACGCTGAAACTGTAGACGCAGCAACAGCACTCTCTTTTACGATGATCTCAAATAGGTTGTTGTATTCTGAGTCAACTAATTGTTTACCCAGTTTCTCATTTAAGCCATATTGCTTGATAAGGCGCATAAGTTTTTCATTTGCTGGTTCGGGAAGGTTTGATTGCACCTTTTTTACTAATTCAACAGTTATGGGTTGAGCGGGAATATCGGTTTCAGGGTACATTCTTGCTGCGCCTGGACGTGGACGCATATACCTTGTGGTCCCATCATCCTTGGCAGTCCGAGTCTCCGCCGGAATATGAGTTACTGCCTCCAAGGCACGTTCAACTATTGCTTTTAGTGCATCTAAAACGTTTTCTGCTGTATCAGCTACAAAAACTACCGCGTCACCATCACTTGCATTGACTACTTTACGCAAAACTTCCACTTCTTCAATGGTTATTCCATAGTTGGGCATTTCGTCAGTGTGGAATATTCCTCCAACTCTACCCCAGAACTTTGCACGATCAGAAAGTTCAGTGCCTAAACGGAAATTAGGCATCAATTCACGCCCAAGCAACCCAGCAAACCCTGGAAGTTTGACTGCTAGGGCTTTGTGGTTTTTGTCTATTGCCTTGCGGATAACTTTGCATTTGGTGTCTTTGAAGACGTTTGCTATATCGATGAAATCTTGTTTTAAATCTTCAGCTTTGATGCCTCTTATTGCGAGGTCTTCTTTGATTTTGATTAGGCCAAGTTGACGTTGAACCTCATACTCGACAACCGTGGAAATCAATTCGAGTTCTTGGACACCTTTGATCTCGATTAGCGCGCCGTTTGGTAAGGAGACGTTGAGGTCTTGGCGTATTGTTCCCAATCCACGCATTACCCTCCCAGTATCACGCAGAATCCGTCCAATTGCAAAGGCAACTTCTTGGGCTTCTATTGGTGAATAGATTACTGGGGCGGTGGCAACTTCGATTAGTGGGATTCCCAATCGGTCAATGCGGTAACGAATGGTTTTTCCTTCATCTTGTGTCGCTATTTTGCGTGCTGCATCCTCTTCTAAGCTTGATGCCTGCATAGGAATGATTTTTTCTCCAACTTTTATCCAGCCATCTAAACCTATTATGCAGGTTCGTTGAAATCCAGTGGTATTTGAGCCGTCTATTACCGTTTTGCGCATTACATGTACTTCATCCACAGGTTGCATGTTCATCATTAACGATGCAGTCAAAACAACTTCAACCGCATCCAAGTTGATAGGATGAGGCGGTTCCTCGTCCATCTCAACAAGACATGAACTTGATTTGTTTGCTTCATAGAGGATTTTTACGCCCTTCTGGAATTCGAAGAAAGCTGCTGGATCGATTTGTCCCAGTTCGCTCTGGGTAGGTCGAAGTCTACGAAGAAATGTGATTTCGGGTTCTTCTTTGAAAAGTTCAGGCGGGCAACTGCAAAGAGTTTGGAGTTGACATTTAGTTGTTGGTGGATTTCTAAACCGACTTTTAAGCCCACTTTACCGTAATCGATTGACATACTATTGTGCTCCTTCTATGATTTTGTCTTGAGGAAGCGTTCTAGGTGAGAATTCGCATGCAATGTTGGTTTTTAATAGGTTCTTTGCCTCTTCAACGTCGCTGGTTTGTCCGAGTACCCACATAAGTTTGACTAACCCTGTTTCTGGGAATACATCATCAAGGGGCACAACGCCAAACGATAAGAGATCACGCCCAGTATCATAGACGTTCATATTTACGCGCCCCCAAATGCATTGAGAAGATAATGCTACTACTACTCCCTTGTCAACAGCATTCTTAATGGCAGAAAAACAGAATTTGCTAACATGCCCTAAACCTGAACCTTCAAGCAGAATTCCTTTCATACCTTTTTCAACGTAAAAGTCGATTATTGACGGATCAAGTCCAGGATAGAACTTTACTAGCGCGACTTTTTCACTAAAGTTAGGTTTAAGAACTAGTTTTTTGCTGGGATCTCGCCGTTGGTACTGGTTAGTTTGCATGATAATTTGTAAATCTTTGACTTTTGCGATTGGGAAGCCATTAATGGATTTGAATGTGTCTCTGCGGCTGGTATGGCACTTGCGCACCTTTGTGCCTCGGTGTATCGTGATTGCGGTATCGCTGACGGTTTCATGCATGGCTAAGCCAACTTCAGCGAATGGTGCTTCTCCCGCCGCTTTAACTGCGCCTATAAGGTTTGTTGCTGCGTCACTGCTGGGTCGATCAGATGAACGCTGGGCGCCAACAAGAATAACTGGGACGGGCAAGTTTTGCAATGCAAAGCTTAGTGCGGCAGAAGTGTAAGCCATTGTGTCAGTACCATGAGCGATTACAATGCCCTCAACGCCTTCTTCGATGCGTTTGGCAACATTTACTGCTATTTCTGTCCAGTGTTTTTGAGTAATGTTTTCACTGTAAAGGCTGAAAACTATCTCCGTATCAACACGAGCAACGTCGGCAAGTTCAGGGACTACGCCGTACAAATCAATAGCTGAAATCGCTGAACGCACAGCTCCCGTGCGGTAATCTACTCGACTGGCGATTGTGCCACCTGTACTCATAATAATTACATGAGGCAAAGCTGGGTTTTGTTTGGGGATTGGAGGGGAAGCAAAAGAAGGTTTGGTGCCTTTCCCAATTTTCTCAACTTTAACCTCTGCAGTGGCTTGGATTCCGATGTTGTAGCCGCTCTTCATTTTTATTATAATTGCCGTTCCTTCGCCTGAGCGAGGAATCAAGATTCCCTCGTACATTTTTCCTTGACTTGCAACTCTTAATATATC
>CAVYXJ010000004.1:0-24501 GCA_963772455.1 Candidatus Bathyarchaeota archaeon | reverse complement strand
GCCTATTACCTAGTAGAGTGAAGCTACAATTGCGGTTGATGTCACTTGAACTTCAGGGATGTCTTTTTGTATTTGAGAAATTAGTAGTTGCAGGTCATTGTTATCATTTGCCTTTACTGCGCATATAACATCGTAAGGTCCAAAGACTGTATCGGCTGACAAAACTTTAGGAATACCTTGAAGTTTTTCTTGGACTATCTCCAAGTTTCTTGGTTGTCTATTTAGGAATAGGAAAGCATAGGGCTCCTCAGTGTAAGATTTGCCTTCTGAGTTTACAATTAGAGTTTCCGTTTTATCAATCATTGCATCCAAAGGAGCCAATTTTCTAATTGGGTCAAACCATTTACGGATAAATTCATCAAGGTCTTTTAGCCCATGTAGTTGAATAAGAACTTCAGCAGGACCAAGAAGCAAGTGTATATCTCTCTTGGAAAGTCCCATTCTAATCAATTCATCCAAAATTTTGGTTCTCGCGCCTATTTTGCAGGAAATTGTATCACAAGACAGTATCATGTATACTTTCATGAAACTTACCAATAGTATTGTAATAGCATCCACTTGATAAGATTAACTCAAATTGACTATTCTTTATACTTTTACAGAGGTGTTCGGCAAAAACAGAGTCTTGGGTGCGAGGCAGGTGTCGTTTAGGTTTGTTCCTCACTATCGGAGTATTTTCTCAAGAGTCCCCTATTTCCCTACAATGGCGGGAAAGGAGATGTAGGTAGGCAGGTGGGGGTGAAAGTGGACCGGGCGGGATTTGAACCCGCGGCTTCCGCGTTGCGAACGCGGCGATCATACCGAACTGATCTACCGGCCCTTTTCTGGAAAAACACGGTGCTAAGAGAATTTAGAGCTTTCGGTGTCGAACGAATTTCTAAAGAAGCTTTATTTTGAAGATAGTCTTATTCAGTTTATCTAGCTTTCATCTGGGAAGAAGTGCTTTCCTTTTTCTGTGACTTCAATAGCACCAACTTGTTTGAAAATATTTACGTTGTCTGTTACGTTCCAATATTCTGCGAGTTTCCCATCAACTATGCGATAGATATCAACAGCTTTAGACATTATTTTCTTTCCTGTTGGAGAAATTCCCATAAATTCACCTTTATGAGTTCCAGTATAAGAAAGGCGAACCCACACCTTATCTCCTTCAGCTATGATATCTTCAATGTTTTCATGCCAATCTGGGAAGGCTTTGAGACCCATGAGAAATAACTGTTTGAGACCTTCTCTATTTACTTTGTTGGAATGGTCGATATAATCGGGTGAAACTAAATCGTCTATTAAGTTCAAGTAGTTCATGTTTCGATTATTGTATGCTTCAATAAATCTGCGAACAATCGCTTTGTTCTCTTTTAAGGACAAGAAATCACCGATATAGTTAATTCTCGTTTTGAGATTTAAGCGTGTTATTAAGCATAAGTAATAGAGCTTTTTTAGACGTTTATAATCCAGCTACAAGTTCTTATTTTTACAATTAAGGCTATAAACTGAATATAAAAGTCGATACAGGAAATTAGAGACATCCTCTGCAAGAAGAGAACGCATATTATTAGAAATTATTATTCGGGAGACGCGTTTACTTTTATATAGTCTTTATGTGTATTTTGCGTTACGGTAATGAATTTGACTGCCCAAACTGAAGCTGACCTAAACCAGAGCTTGCCTACAAATTATTCTCCGCTTGAACTCGAATCTGAAATGCGTGAATTCTGGATAAAAAATAATATTCGCAACAAAATGGAGCTTCTGGAAAAGACAGCTAAAGGTTTTTTGGGTTATGTTGAGGTTCCGCCAACACTCAATGGCATTCCCCACATTGGCCATGCACGGGGGCGAATCATGAAAGATATTCGTTACCGCTGGAAAACAATGGAAGGTTACTATATTCCTTTTTGGGCAGGGTGGGACTGCCAAGGTTTGCCCGTGGAACTTGAAGTTGAAAAACTCCTCGGGGTCAGAAACAAACGGGAATCAATACAAAAATTCGGTATGGAACGCTTCATCGAAGAATGCAAAAAAGCAATAATGCGCTACCACCAAATGTGCATAATGCAGACAGCCGCCTTGGTATAGCAATTAACCAAGACAAAGCATACTGGACCTACAAAGACAGCTACATCGAACGCGAGTGGTTCTACCTTAAACGCGCCTGGGAACAAAACCTCCTTGAAGAAGGCCACTATGTTGTAGCTTATTGCCCAGGATGCCAAACCAGCCTTAGCAGCGCTGAAGTCGGCTACGAAGGAAGCTACAAAGAAGTCGAAGACCCCTCAGTCTACTTCAAATTCAAAGTAACAGGATCACAAAACGAGTTCTTCTTAGTTTGGACAACCATGCCCTTCACAATCATAACCGACACAATGCTTGCTGTTCAACCAAAAGCTGAATACGTCAAAGTTCAAGTCCACCAAGAAAGCTGGATAATGGTCCGCCAACGCGTCGAAGCCGTCATGGCAGAACTCGAAATCACCAATTACCAAATTACCGAAGAAATTACAGGCAAAAGCTTGGAAGGAATGGCATACGAATACCCATTTAAAGACATAATTCCCAAACAAGCGGAACTAGGAACCAAACGCCCACTAGTCCACAAGTCGTAGCAGAAGACTTTGTCGACGTTAACACAGCCACCGGCGTAGTTCATCTTTCACCAGGCAACGGCGAAGACGATTTTTGGGTTGCAAACCGAAGAGGAGTACCCATTTTTGTTCCATTTGATGATGAAGTCAAATTTACAAACGACGCAGGCATTTTCACAGGCGTATTTGCCCGAGACGCAGATGCACGTAGTTATCGAAGAACTGCGCAACCGCAACGCCTTTGTAATGGTCAAAAAAATAAAACATGAATATCCAACTTGCTGGCGATCCCATCATAAACTTGTCTGGTTAGCAAGAAAAGAATACTTTTTGCGAACCGACAAAATCAACAGCAAAGTGTTGGAGGCTGCAGAGAAAATTGAGTATTTCTTTGAAGAGCCAAAAAACCGTTTTCTCGGTTTCTTAAAAGAAGGAAAACCATGGTGCATCAGCCGAGAACGAATCTGGGGCACACCTTTACCCATGTGGACCTGCGAGAAATGCTCAAACAAACGCCTAATTGAGAGCAAAAAAGAACTCATCGAAAATGCTCAAGAACCAATCCCTGAAAACTTTGAGTTACATAAGCCCTGGGTTGACCGAATCACTTTAAAATGTGAAAAATGCGGCGGAGTTATGCGAAGAGAGGACTTTGTGTTAGACACTTGGCACAACAGCGGAGCTTCACCATACGCTCGATTCACGGATGAAGAATATGAAAAGTTTGTTCCAACAGATTTCTTAACCGAAGGCATAGATCAAACTCGCGGTTGGGCTAACTCGTTACTGTTGAGAATACATTATTCTAACCGGAAAACCAGTTGCACCCTACAAAGCATTTCTATTTCAAGGATTAACGCAAGATTCAAAAGGCAGAAAAATGAGCAAAAGCCTTGGAAACGTAATCGAAACCAACAAACTCCTCGAAAAAAGCAGCGCAGACCTTTGCCGATTCTACATGATACGCAAATGCTCACCAATCGACTTCATGAGCTTTGACTTAGCCGAAATTAGCCGCCGACCCTACCAAGTCCTCTCAACCCTCTATCATCTAAGCAGATTCTTCCTACAAAACGCCACCTTTGACGAATTCAACCCACAAAAATACACCTTAGAACAGGCTTTTATGAATAAAAAACTTCAAGCAGCTGACCTTTGGCTCATGTCTAAATTACAAGAAAAAATCCAGGAATACACCAACAAACTTGAAAGAAGCGAATTCAACAGCGCAGTCGCAGTTTTGGATGACTTTGTCATTGAAACATTAAGCAGACTTTACGTGCCCATGATTCGCAAAGAACTTTGGACTGATGAACCCGAAACATTTGAACGACGCCAAACCATCTACGCACTGCTACACCATACCCTAAAAACTGTAACTTTACTCTTTAACCCAATTACACCATATTTAAGCGAAGCACTCTACCAGAAAGTCTACAAACAAATAGAGCAAGATTTACCAGAATCAGTCAATTTGGCTTCATGGCCAACTCCAAACCAAAAAATGATAAATAAAAACTTGGAAGAAGAATTTGACATTCTACTAAAGGTAGTCTCAATTTCATATGCAGCACGACAACAAGGCAAATTAAAGCGCCGCTGGCCACTGGCAAAAGCAATTGTAGTTGCTCCAGAAAAAACTCTACAAGCACTAAAGAACCTTGAAACACTGTTCTTGGAACAAACCAACGTTAAGTCCGCCGAATTCACCGTGTCAGTTCCTGGTACGTTCAAGGAGAAAATTGGGTTACAAGCCAAGAAGACACAATTACAGTTTGCTTGAGCGGGCAACGAGACGATAAATTGTTGGGCGAAGGAATAATGCGGGATTTAGCACGACGAGTCCAAGCTTTACGTAAAGAAATGGGATTCGTGCCGACAGAAACACTGGAGTCCGTACACATTGCCGAGTTAGATGCAGAGAGCAGGGGATTTTTAGAACCATATTTGCTAGAGATGGCGGGATTAGTCAGAGCCAGAAAAGTCTATTTACATGTAGCATGCAACGAAATTGAAGCAAAATGGCATGAATCAGAACTCGACGGAAAAAAAATACAAATAAACGTCCACTAGGCGAAAAAAATGGGGCAAGAAACAAACAACAACAAATTATACAAGTGCCCTCATTGCGCCTGTATTTTTCTTAACCAATCGGACCTAGATAAACATCTAAGTGTCTTTGGCAACCAAAAAGAACACCACGATTATGAATATAAAAAAACGCATGCCAAACTAGAACACGGATACGGCCAAGAATAGCCAGAATTCTTCTACTTTAAATGCTTAGGTTAAATCCTCTCAAAAAATAAACCCTTGTACAAATTAGTCGAATATGATTGCCACATCGCCAACCTTGTCAACTAAATTATTTTGTCTTAAATACCCTTTTCACATCGTCAAGTTGCGAGCCGACGATTTCTATATTATCGATGTTGCCTAAGCCTTTTTGATGAGCTAATCGAATATGCTTTATATCATGCGGGTCAATTCCCATAACTCTTGCCCCCGTGGAATCAGTAGCAACAGGATCTTTTCCCGCAATTATCAGATCCATTTTTACCGGTGAACCATCAGTGGGACCTTTGCCTTCCATAGCAATAAAACCATCAATCACTGTTAAGTTCGAATGCAAAACGGTGTTTATGTCAACTATGACACCACTAATTCCTTTGGCGTGGTACTTCATTTTAAGTTTATCCGGCAACAGCCCAAACATGTTCTTCATGCCCAACGTTACTTTGGTTGCCATGTGAGTTTTCATTTTAGCTGCGCTTATTATTGCAGATTCAGTCACGATTCTCGGTACAGTTATTTCCTTTAAGCATTCACAGTTTGGGATTTTGATTTTAACTTTGTCTTTCACATGACGCAAATTGAGACATTCGACGTCATATTGCTTGCACATTTCGTTCATTCCCGTAGCTTTGAAGGCTTTATCCGCGTTAGTAATTGTGGCATCTGATTCTACAACAAAGACTTCTACAGAAAGCTTCCGTATTCGCTGAATCAGGGCTTCAACTACCATAGGATCAGTTGTGGCACCACTGTCCCATGTTTTAGTAGTTATGAAGTTAACTTTGATGAGAACCTTCTTGTATCCTGCAAGAGCGGATTGATAATCAATCAAATCTAAAGCTTTAAAAACTGGGTCAAGCCCTCGCTCGCCCTTAACAATTGCCACTTTTGATTTTTCCGTAAAAACACCTATTGGTTAAAACTTCAAGAAAGCTTTAAACATTTACAATAAACCCAACCTGTAACTAACACAAAAACTACCCAAAAAGAGGTAAAGGCAAGCCCAAAAGCAATCCTGTTATTAATCCTGCGCCTAATCCCAACATTATGGGGAAAGGTAAACCTGGAAAAATGCCTTTCTTTTCCAACGCAAAAAAGGTTATAATTGAGCCAGCCAAGATTCCGATTACTGATGTTATTGTTGGCAGAATACTTTGAGGGAAACTAAAAACCATAACACCCATCATCATTGAATAAAATACCAAATCGCCCAAACCCATTTGAATGTCCTTAAAAGAGAAACTCAAACCCTGAAGCATGTCAAGGCTTGATGAATTCGCTATTTTGCCAACTGGACCTTTGTAAACCGCAAAGACATCATAAACAGCAAGGAAAATTAGAAGTACAATTGCACTTGACAAGGGAACATATTTGGCAAAGAAAATCCCAAGAGCACCTCCTAAACACACGACCACGACATTTCGAGCAGTACTTCCAAGACGGAAGATAGCAAGATCAAAAAGAATAGTTATTCCAATTGCTGCAGCAGCTATTACATAATAAACACCCTCAAAATATGGAAAAAGCGCAAGCAAATACACAACCGACAGCAACAACGAAGCAGTCGTCATAGAAAGGACAATTAAACCTTTGATAACACGTTTGTTTTTTCGTTTAATCAAGACATAAAAGACTGCAGCAGCTAACGCTATTAATATTACAAAGTAAAGCCCATTCCCAAATGCCGCTTCAGGTGAATCTCCAATAATTGGTACAGCCTGAATGCCTCCTGTTTCTTGAGGCGCAAGCAAATAAGCACAGCCTAAACCGAAGATAAGGCTTGCCAGTATTGGAACCAAATAGATTATTTCAAATTTGAAATTATCCTGCTCTTTTGATTCGGATTTTGGCAATTCAGGTTTTGGTTGCTCAGTCACGTTCTTAACCTAAAGATTTTATATGAATTTTTGAGCTATATTTGATAAGTTTCTCCAGTTCTCGGAGCCACAGCATCTAATCCCAACTCAGTTTTCGCCCAATTAGCAAAAAGTTCACAGTTACCTTCGGCTCCATGAACCACAAAGACTTTAGGATTGCCTCCAAGTCGCTTCAAGGCTTCTTTAAGCATGCTAGCACCGCAATGGGAAGAGAAATCAAAATGACGATATTTCGCTTTAATCTTTCGAACTTGCCCATCGATAGTGCATACGCCTTTCTCCATAAGTTCTCGACCTGGTGTACCGGGAATCTGGTAACTGACCAAAAAAACGGCGTTTTTTGCTTGATTACCAAGTTTTGAAACATAGAATGCTGCCGGTCCGCCTTTAAGCATACCTGCAGTTGAAATAATCACTCCAGGCGTTTTAAGCGCTCGTCGTCTATCTCTCCAACCTTCCACCCAATCAGCTGAATGCATAGCATTCATGAAAAGCCTTGGGTCTTTGAGGAATTCCTTGTAATTCATAATTACTCGACTGGCTTCACGAGCCATTCCATCTAAGGTAACAGGGTAATCAAAATGATGAGCAGCTAGAACAGTAGCCATCTCCTGTGAACGACCAACACCAAAAGAGGGCACTAATACAGTTCCGCCTGCTTCAGCAACTTCAGTGCATGCTTCTACGAATTGCTTTTCAAGCAATGAACGTTCAGTATGATCTGAATCTGCATAAGTACTTTCTATAACAACCGCATCTAAATCTCCGTAGTCCATTGATGCACCAGCTAAAAGTTTGCTTTCCTCCAAATTAAAGTCGCCAGTGTACAAGAAGCGTTTGCCTTCAGCTTCAAGCAATACCTGAGAACTTCCTGGCGTATGACCAGCGTTGAACAATTTCATTTTCATATCCCCAATGGTTTCTTCAACGCCAAAATCCAGGTGCCTATTGTTATTCATCATTGTTTTGAGTTCAAGATATTCAAAAGGTAAATAATATCCTGACAGGTGAATGAAATCTTGAACCAGCAGTTGGGTTAACTCCAAACTAAGTTTGTTTGTGTACAATGGTTTTTTATCGTTAATAAAAAAAATCGGTACAGCACCGGAATGGTCAAGGTGACTGTGAGTTAAGATAACAGCGTCAACCTCTTTAGGTGGGATATGCATGGGGAAACCTGGTTCATTATCAAGCATAACACCGTAATCGCACACGACCTGAGTTTTCTCAGTCTTTACAGATACGCCTATTCTGCCAACTTCTCTAGCTCCACCTAAAAATCCAACTTGCAATCAGGATCAATCCTATTTAGTTAATGTTAACGACTAAAAATGAATCTTTGCTGTTTTAAATATGTATTGACCCTGAACTTGCATGTGCAGACACGGCACCTTTCTTTACAGCTTTCAAAACAGCGTCCAAACTAAGCGAAGCATCAACTTTGTTGTAAACACTAAATAACTCTGACACTTGATGTGCATCACTTCCTGCGGTACCAGGTAAACCTAGACTTTTTGCGAATTCTTTAGCTTGATTATTGGCTCCTTTGCTAGATCCCCCATTTTGAACTTCGATGGCATCAACTTTGTAGTTCCTAGCGCGTTCACCCATTCCATACTCCCTGAAAGGATGAGCAACTATGCATACTCCACCAATAGAATTAGCAAAATCTACGATATTTTCAGGCAACCAAGGTTTAGGCGGCAATTCATAAGTTCCTAAAACCAACAGATCCCCTTCTTGCGTACTAATTTCAACACCCGGAATTATCAAAATATCTGGATAAGCGGAGGCTAACTCGACAGTTGCTCTACAACCTCTTACACTGTCGTGATCCGTAACCGCTGCAACTTTAATGAATTTGTGCGCAACGAGCATCTCAACGAGCGATTTGGGTTGAACAAGTGAATCTGGCGAATAAACTGTGTGAATATGGAAATCAGCATAAAGAGGTTCTATAATTACATCTCCATGAATTCTCAAGGGTCAAGTTGCTAAATTTTAATTTAAGCGTCTATAAGCATATAGGGGTAAAAAAAGTTATCCAAAATCAATTAAAAACTTTTAGAAGCTAAAAAAAATACAACTTAGTTTGCTTGATAGTTTGAAGAACATAAAAGATTCTGTCATCTCAGCTGTTCGCGCAAGATAACTTCTAAACGGTTAAAAATTTCTTTACTCCTTTGTACACTCGCGTCAACAGATTCAAATTTTAAGCTTTTTATGATGCAGGCTTTTTGGGATTCTTGCTTAACAGCGTCATTCCAATGTTTGGGATCATTAAGTAATGTAACGCTTTGGTAAGGTGATCGTTCAATATAATCTGCAGTTTGTTTCGCGACATAATTGATTGTTTCCAAATCAAATGGATGTGCAGCCTCATGCTGAGACAAAGGATAAACCTCATCCAACTCTATCGGAACCAAACCAAATGGAGCTGAATAAACACAAACATGAACCTGATCAGAAAGTTCCTTTCCTATGTTCCTTAATAACGCTCTGATTTTCTTGAATTCAGGCGATTTGTGAAAAGGTTTGTTTCTGGTTTGGGGAACAAGCAAAAGCACCTTCGCATTCTGCGGTGGCATATATCGTTCAGTTAGCCGTTTTCGATAATGAGTGATTTCTGGTCGTGCAAGTCCCACTGAGTTGAAATAGAAGAACCCACTACTTTTTGCTGTTGGACTATATTTTTCGAGAAAGTCAGCGTGTTGGCGAAGATGTTTTAGGGCTGAAAGTAATGCTGGGTGTGCGTGAACCCGCATTTCAGTATGTTCCCAGAGTCGACCATCCCGAATTGCTTGTTTGATTCGCTTTATTTCTGCTAAACAAACGTATAAATTATGTTCAGCAAGGAAAACTTCACGTTCTTTGGGCGATTTTTTCTCCAAGTCTCTTGGTGTTTCTGCAGAGCATCTTGGACAACTGCATGGGAAATAATCCAGTTCATTTACTCGCCATGTGCCATTTTCGGTCATATAGCGATTCTCCCTAGCATAGAGTGCGTAAGCGGCAGAATCAAAGAGATCACAACCCAACGCTACGGCCAACGCAAACATTGAAGGATGCCCAGCACCAAACAAGTGCAAAGGACGCTCAAGAGGTAAACCTTTCTTTGCCGTTAAAATCATGTCTGCTAATACATCATAGCGGTAGCTTTCCATGACTTCGGTTGGACTTCCAAGCGCGTGGATTTGGAATGGCAACTTACCCATTTCAATTGCTGAACTAGCGACAAGGTCAAGGTGTTTTCCACCTTGGACTGGCCCAACCCACAAAATGTCGTCGCGAGTTTTAATCTTGAAAAAGTCTTTTGCTCGCTTTAGGGTTTCAGCCACGGTTATTTCTGCTTGTTCTTTTGTTACTTTCCAACCTGTGGGAATATCAAGGATAGTTGCGATGTCACTTCCGATGCCCTCTTGATAAGCCACAATTTCTTTTTGTGACACATCAATGTCACCGTAAACAAGAATTTGATAAGCTCCAGAATCAGTCATGACTGCGCCGTCATAATTTAGAAACTTATGCAAACCCAACTCCAAAGGTTTATTGTCATATCTTTTTTTGATGATGTAAGAATTTGTTATGACTGCTTGAAAGCCGAAGGTATCCTTGAGTTTTTGGGGTGGGATAGGTTGGATGCTGGGGTTGATGACTGGGAACAACAGCGGTGTTTCTATTGTACCGCTTTTTGTTTTTAGTTTGCCGATCCTGCCCAACAAATCTTTTTCTTTAATTTCAAAGCTCAAGGTGAAACCTAAACATGAAACGTTGCTCACTTATAAAAAACATCGCCTTTTTAGGCATCCTTATATCACAATGTTCCTCTAAATACCCACCGAAGTGCATAGTCATGGTTTGCTCAATTGATATAAGCGAAAGACCAACATTAAACGATCCGATCTTAATTGAAGGGTTACCAGGAATTGGCTTTGTAGCTAATATTGCAGCGATACATTTGATTAAAGAGTTGAAGGCAAAACGATTTGTTCAAATTTTTTCTTCGTCTTTTCAGGATTTTGCAATAACCACAGGTGATGGCGGAGCACGAACACCCATAAACGAACTCTATTATGCTAAGCGGGATGGCGAGCGGGACTTAATAATTTGGTATGGAAACACTCAAGCATTAACCACCGTTGGGCAATACGAGTTAGTTGGAAAAGTGCTTGATATTGCACAAGAATTTGGCTGTCGCTTTGTAATTTCGATTGGCGGCTTCAAAAAAGATGAAGCTCAGCCTATACCAGGAATTTACAGTACAGCTACGGATTTGGAGACTATGCAGCAGGCACTTGATTTAGGAACAAAAGTTATGGTTGGACACGTGTTTGGCATTGCGGGTTTATCCATTGGGATGGCCAGGATTAGAGATATGAAAGGTTTTTCATTGCTTATTGATACGCCTGGAATGAATCCCGATGTAAACGCTGCAAAATACGCGTTAATTACCCTTGGCAAATACTTGTTCCTAGATGTAGATTTGTCTGGGCTGGAAGCTAGCGGTGACGAAATAAAAAAGATGCTTGAATCCTTTGGAGTTGTAAGAAGTATTACAGAAGAAAAGAAGAAAGAGGAGCAGCAACTGCGCTGGTTTATTTAGGCTTTGACTTCGCTCATGAATTGCTCATAGACTCTTTGCACGCGATCTGCGGCTGGACCTGAACCTTCCGTGACACCACGATCGGTTAGTTTTACTTTATCCATAACCCAGATGAACCCTTTATCTTCATAGAGTTTAACCATTGTTGGGAAGACTTTTTCAAGTCTATTTGAGAGAGCTTTGAGGTCGAAGGGTTTTTCTGCGCTCGCAATTTGAGCAACGATGTTTCCATTCAAGAATATGCGGTGCACTAAGATTCCAGAATCTTCTTTGGCGTCAGCTAAGCATAGACTCATATTGTCAGGGTTGATGCCGATGAGTGTCCCGTTGAAAGCTTTTCCAGTAGTTGTAATTACAGCTACAGTTTTATCTGCTAACGCTGCGATTTCAGTGAAATATTTTCTTTGCGCTACAGACAACTTATATTTCTCCTTGATTGGTACATGAAATTGTATTTCAACTATTTATCTTTGATTTAAATAGAAAACAAAAAACAATGAGATTAATGAATTGGATTATTTGTTGCAATTAAAATTTGGATCTTTTCCGCAATTTTCCATAATTAGAAACAGATAGCCCTCTTTTAGCAAAGCTACTAAAGAAAATTAGAACATGTAAATATTGTAGCTTGAATATTGCTTAGATAGAGTGGGGTTAACATGGCTGGCTCACATGAAGACGAAATTTATTCGATAATGTTCAGCTCGCTAAAGCATCCAGTTAGACGCAAAATTCTTCGAATGCTTGGAAATAAACCAATGACTTTTATGGAGATGGTTGAGGAACTTGGGGTTTCAAGCCCTAATTTGACATATCACCTGGAAAGTCTTGGTGAACTAATTTCAAAAAGAGACAATGATCAGTATAAACTGTCTTCTTTTGGAGTTGCAACTGTTGCCGCCATGAAAGGTATTGAAGAAGTTAAGACTGAACCTAAACGCAACTCAAGTGCCCTTAAATGGAAAGTTTTTTCAGCCGCACTCTTGGTTTCGGTTTTACTTCTAGCAAGTTTTGCTACCCTTCAATTCAACGCTGTAAACGAGCTCACTATTGCACAGCATTCACTCTCAGCCGATATCCAACGCCTACAATCTTATGGTGCAGGTGCTGACAAAGTCCTAAACTTCTTCAAAAACGTAACCAAGATTGATACATCAATCTACACAGTTTCTATGGATTCCAACGACATTGTATGGCGAACAGATTTTGGCGGAATTGCTGAGGAAAACATGAAATACACTCTAGAAGATAGTCACTTAAACAAAATAACTGTCGATTTGCGATTCAGAAACAACCATTTCTCGCGATATGATCTTCACATGACTGAAAGTACACCCACATTTGTACAGCCACAACCGAGCGATGTATTGCAAAACGCTAAATTCACTCTTGCACGCTACAGTGCCTATTCAGGCGATGATTATCTAACAAAAATGAGCAAATTATTAGACACAGTCTCCTTAATTGAGGATGGAAAAGAACTCGTTGAAGGAAACCTCAAATTTAAAATGTACACTGAATCAGGCACAGTTTTGTTTGCTTGGATGTACACCGAGAACGGTATTGATTATCAAACCAAAGGTTTGCAGATGGTGTTCCAGAACAACATTTTAACTACTATGACAGACGGCTATTTCCAATACACAGTAGGAAACACTAACTTGGCGGTCACACAAGAGCAAGCTATTGAAATGGCAAAAAATCATGTGAAAACTTTGGTCTACACCATTGAAGGCCAGCCAGTTTCCGGCTTTACAGTGAAAGATGAGCCCTTATCGGTTCAAATGGTGCCTCATACCCGCGACAACTCGGTGTCACTGTATCCTTATTGGTATGTGGAATTGGAGCTTAACCAGATTTATGCTGGAGGTAGAAACGTAGTTACAGTTGGAATCTACGCTGACACAAGCCAGATAGCAGATGTTCAAATGCTAAGTACCAGCAGCGGTACAGAAACATAGCTTGAACGGCAGCTCGACAATTCTAAAATTAAACCTCAAGCGAGTTTCCTCTTCACAACAAGAGTCTTGGGTCAATCAAATGCAAATATCGTTCCAAAGATTGATTTGTTATTAGTATACTTGTCGTTAGTAAAGGAAATTGGACTAAAACCAGTCAAGAAACCTTTACGAGAACTCTTTTATTGCCAAAAAAACTGATGCCTATGTTGGCGAACGTAATGTTGAAATTATCGAAAATATCAAATAACAAAATAATTCTAAAAAAACGCAACTTTTTTGTTATTTTTTTGGTTTGCACGTTGTTACTAACAACTGCGTTTAGTCTTAGTTTCAGTATTGTACAAGCTCAATCTGAGCGTTTCAAAATATCAGGCTATGTCTTAGATTCAAACGGACTTGGAATTGCCAAGGCAGACGTTATCTTTAATGTCCCCTCAATTGTACCAGGCGTTTTTACAGATAATTCAGGTTATTACGAAACTTATGGTCCTTCAGGCACATACCACATTAACGTTTGGCCACCCTACGATTCAAACTACATTAATGGTGACGAAGCAGGATTTACAATTTCATCTGATGGCACTAAAAATATAACACTGCAGACAGGCTTCAAAATTTCAGGCTACGTCATTAATTCCATAGGATCTCCGATGATAGGGGCTTCAGTTTTATTTAAAAATAGTAACGGAATCTATGGTTCAGGATATTTTACTAATAGTTTAGGATATTATTTCATTAATGTGCCCGCTGGAACGTATGTAATAGATGCTCACCCTCAAACTGCTTTCAACCCAAGCTATTCGGGAATATGTACACCTTTTCCAACTTACTATGAATACAACTTTGCAGTTAATGGAAATATAAACAAAAATATCATTGTAGACGGCGCCAAACCGACTCCAACCCCTACCCCACCAACAACTTCAACTAACGAATCCAACCCAGATGATTGGTCAATGTATCGCCATGACGCACAAAGAACAGGAACAACAACCGCATCAGTTTCAAATGGCAATCTACTTTGGCAATTCAACACTGGCGATAAAATCCGTTCTTCCCCCGCAATAGTCAACGGCGTTGTATATGAAGGCTCAAACAACGGTATTGTCTATGCCTTAAATGCTGCTACTGGATCGGTTATCTGGCAATATAATAGCGGAAGTCAAGTAGAATCCTCGCCCGCCGTAGTTGATGGAGTTGTTTACGTTGGTATCCTGTGGGACGGCCACAACGGCTACATTGTTGCATTGAATGCAGAAACTGGGTCATTGATTTGGCGATTTTCAACCAATAGTGGGATTGAGTCATCTCCAACAGTTGTCAACGGCGTCGTTTACATCGGCTCTTATTACGGATACATCTACGCTTTGAACGCAACCAACGGAGCTCTAATATGGTCTTATCTTACAGGCGGCACCACATTTTCTTCACCCTCCATAGTCAATGGAGTCCTTTACCAAGGTGCAGGTGACGGCAAGGTCTACGCATTAAACGCCAACAATGGAGCAATAATTTGGTCATTTCAAACTGGAACTCAAGTCTACTCTACCCCTGCAGTTGTTAATGACGTAATTTATGTTTGCTCGGACGCCGGCATTGTTTACGCTTTGAAAGCAAGTGATGGCTCAAAAATTTGGCAAACACTCATAGGGAGCGGCACCGACCATGAAGATGCTTCTCCTGCGGTCGCAAACGGTATTGTTTACATTGGCGCTCGAAATGGCTACTATGCTTTAAACGCAACAACCGGTTCTCAAATATGGTTCTTTACTTCTCCGTACTCACCACGTCAGTTCATTGGCTATGTGTATTCGTCTCCTGCAGTTGTTGGCAACGTCGTTTACTGTGGGTCAATTGATAGCTACGTATTCGCGTTGAATGCTTTCAATGGTTCCATAATCTGGTCGTATCGTACTGGAAGTTTTCTTTTCTCATCGCCAGCGATTGCCAACGGTGTATTGTACATAGGTTCATATGATGGCTACATTTATGCGCTTGGCGCCTCACCCAATCCAACAACAACCCCTCCACCAACAGCCTCCCCTCAACCAACAACACCACCTTCAACCGAACCCGACCGAACAACAACTCCAACTGCCACAACAACTCCAGCTCCAACTACTCAGCCAACCGCAACCCCAACTCAAACGCCTAATCCAATACAAGAACCAGCTCTGCTATCTGAAACTCAACCGACAAATCAACCAATTAGCGTTGCATCAAACAGAAACGAACCAATAAACTGGATAATATTTAGCGCTATCATTGCCGCGGCTGGAACAGCAATAGTAACATTATATTCAGTTTTCAAAAAAGGCTACTGAAATGACACTTACCAGTCAATGGTCTTTTGTGTTCAAAAAAAGTTTGAGGTGATAAATTACTGATTGAAGAAACAGACGAACAGAAAAGAAATAAGAAGAGCTCTTTCAAGAGCACTTCAATTATAATCTACTTTTTTTGTTTTATTTCACTATTTTGCTTAAGTGTTGCAATAGAGTTTGCAGGCAAATCACGTTCTACCATAAAGTTGGCTCCAACCCAAGTGTTTGTACCCACTTTGACTCCTGGCATAAACAGAGATTTAATTCCAGTCTTGACATTGTCACCGAGAACAGCACCCAATTTTCTCCTGCCTGTGTTTATTACTTGATCTTTAATCATCATTTTGATTGAACCACCATCAAAGCGATAGTTCGCAATTATGGTACCAGCCCCAAGGTTGCATTTTTCACCAAGAATGCTATCGCCAACATACGATAGGTGCCCAACATGTGTACCATCCATAAGTATGCTATTTTTAACTTCACAAGCGTTTCCAACGCGCACTTTTTTGCCTATGCTTGTACCCGCTCTTATGTAACAATTGGGTCCAATATCGGCTTCTTCATCAATAAATGCGGGTCCTTCAATATAGGCTCCTGAACGAACCCTCGCGGACTCAGCTAAAGTGACAGGACCAATTAAATGAGCACCCTGCTCCACCGAACCCAACACTTTGTGATCAAGGCGTTTAAGCGCCCAAACATTCGCATCAAGCAAATCCCAAGGTCTTCCCACATCAAACCAATCGTCTTTGCTGAGTTGCACAGCCAAAACCGTTTTACCCTCTTGGGCAAGCATTGTTATTGCATCGGTAAGTTCCCATTCACCTCGAACAGATGTCTTGGTCTGTTTAATCTTATCAAATACTTCTTTTGAAAAAACATACACACCTGCATTAGCAAGATTCGATGGCGCCTTCCCCGCAGCTGGTTTTTCAATAATTCGCTTTACTCTTCCATCTGCATGTTGCTCAATTATTCCGTAACTTTCAGGCTTGTCAACTGGAATAACCCCCATAACTGCTGCGGTTTTTCCTTTCTTAAATTCGGATAAAACGGTCTTCACCGTGTCCTCACCGAAAAGTAAATCCCCATAAACTAAAACAAAATCCTCATCCAAATTTGACTCAGCAACCTCCGCGGCATTACCCGTTCCCAAAATAGCTTTTTGCTCTACAAAAGTTAACTTTAACCCGAGTTCTTCACCGTCGCCAAAGTAACTACGGATTGCTTCGCCCATGTAATGAGTAACAATTATAGCTTCATCTATTCCCGCTCGCCTAACTGCCTCCAAGCAGAATTGAAGAATCGGTTTTCCCCCAACTTTAATAAGGTGCTTGGGGCGAGTCGCCGTTATGGGCAAAAGCCTGATACCTTCACCTGCAGCTAAGAGTACTGCTTTCATGTTTACTGTGCCTCTACTTGTTTGTGTATAAGTGCTGTGGCTTTTTGGGTTATATCTTTTGCCGCCTCTTGGGAATCCCCTTCAACGGTTAAGCGGATTAGCGGTTCTGTGCCTGATGCTCGAATTAGCAGCCAACCATTCTTGAGAGCTAATCTTACCCCGTCAACAATAGAAAAGTCCGTGTAAGCCGGAAACTCGGACTTAAGTGCAATACTTAGTTTTTCCACCAATACATATTTTTGTTCGTTCTTGCAGGCAACGTTTTCCCTCATTGTAATGTACTCTGGCACTTCACTGATAAACTCAGAAACAGTTTTGCCTTCATCTTCTAAAGCTTTAAGGAAAAGAACAGCTGAAAGGGGTCCATCGGGGCAAAGATGAATCTGGGGATGCACCCAAGCTCCACATGGTTCGCCTCCAAAAAGTGCTCCACCTCTTTTTATAGCTTCAGAAACGTAAATGTCTCCCACCCGAGTCCGAACAACTTTGCCACCATATTTTTCAGCCATCGTTTCGACACACATTGAAGCTTCAACGTTAGTAACTACCAAACCACCTTTGTTTTTCTTCAAAATAAAGGCACCATAGGCTGCTAACGATCGGTCAAAATTAACAAAGACCCCGTTCTCATCAACAAATGCTACTCGGTCAGCATCGCCATCAAAAGCAACTCCAATATCGGCATGGAGAGTTTTCACTGTTTTTGCCAAGTCTTGCAGGGATTCGGCTGTTGGTTCAGATTTTCTAGCGGGAAAATAACCGTCTGGTTGAGCATTTAAGGAGGTCACTTTGCAACCAAGAGCTTTGAGCAATTGTGGACCAACATTGAATGCGGCGCCGCAACCTGGATCAACAACAACATTCCACCGTTTTTTCATTGTGACAACTTTCTGGACCGCATTTAAGTAAACTGCACTAGTATCAATTGAGGTCGTTTTACCAAGACTTCGCCAATCCGCCAGGGTATAATTTCCGTCAGCTATAATTTTTTCTATGGCTCCTTGGTCTTCATCGGTGTAGGATAAACTCTCGCCATTAAACACTTTGATGCCGTTGTATTGAGGAGGATTATGTGAAGCTGTTAACATAAAACCTATGTCTGCGCCTAACGCTTTAGCTGCATAAGCTAAAACAGGAGTCGGCACAATGTCCGAAATCAAAACATCCGTACCTGTCGAAATTAAACCTGAAACCAAAGCGTCCTCTAACATGTTTCCTGAAACACGTGTATCACGAGCTACCACAGCAGACTTGGCCTTTGAGTGAGTAGCCACTGCCAATGCAACCCTGCAAGCAAGAATAGGAGTCAAATCGACATTTGCTAATCCCCTCACACCTGAGCTTCCGAACAATTTAGACATCTATTGCACCTTTAATTCAACTGTTACATGCATGGTAGAGGATTGTAGCTTAAAATAATTTGGCATCGCCTAAGAATAATATCTTAGAAATGAGATCAATTTTTCTTTATTTGGATGCAACCCTTCTGGGTCTGAGAGGTAACAAGCTGCGACAGCATTCGCCAACATTAATCGACTCTCATCGGACAATCCATTGTGATCACCCAAAATGTTTCCTGCATCCCAAGCATCACCAGCACCAGTTACACGAAGAACCTGAACCTTAAACGCCGGAACCACTACTTCCTTCTTACCTTTGAAGGAAGCAGAAAAAGCTGTAGTATGTAAATCAATCCTCGCTGGAAACCGTTTAGCTAAAATCTTTGCAGCTTCCATCGCTAACTCAGCAAACTCCAAATGTCCATTATCCTCTTTCAAGTTCTTATCAAGTAAACTTGCATATGTTATCGCTTCGTTTTCATTTAAACTCAAAATATCCACTTTATCAGTTTTCAAGACTTTTTCCATCAAATCAGAAATTGCAGTTGAGTTAGGAGTAGGATCAGCCGTGTCATAGTATGTCTTGCCTTTTCCTTTCTGTTTTACTTTATCAAAAATCATTTGAGCCAGAGCAGTGCCGAACTTTACTGTTCCAGCCCAATTGAACAGACATACATAATCGGCAGTCTCAATTAGCGAATAGTCGCTTTCATCAAAATTTGCAGGTCCAAAATCAGCGAGTGCTCCCAAATCACGAATCATAACGTTTGTTTTCTCGCCTTTATTACTAAATTCCATCGCGGTTGTCACTGAGGCTTTGCCAATAGTCTTCACATGCGAAGTATCAAGTGAGCTATTTTTGAAATGATATTTTAGTTGCTGCAGACCAAATTGGCTTGTAGAAACAATAGGTGTAACTTCAGCACCTAAACTATCCAAAGCTGACGCAACATTGATAGCGTTTCCTCCCCGCATGTCAGTTTGAGAAACACCATCAAGACTGCCACCCTTTCTTCTAGTTACATCAGTAACCAAACTATAAAACCCTGAGACATCCCATTCCAAATTTAATAGTCGATCGAGAAAGAAATCGGGCAAAACTACTACTTTACATGTTTTCAAATGTTGTTCTTGAAGAAAATTCAGCAATTCCTTTTTCGATTCTGTTAAAGCCATAAAACAGCCCCATAAGGGTTTATTTCCAAAAGCCTAAAATAACCTTTTGATTTAGAATATGAATTCAGACTATTGGGAGAGGGGAAAGGGAATTGAAGTTCAAAACAGAAGTTAGTTTGCTATTAGCTGCAATTACATTGTTTGCAGTAGCCATGGTCTTTTATTCATATCAAGGCTCAGTTGCCGAAAACACTGCTTTAAGCGCAAGCTTAAGTTATCCATATCGAAGCATCGCTCTTGCATTAGTCGGTTTCGGCTCGGTCTCGATGGTTACGGCATCTATTTCTTATTCAAAAAGAAGCAAAACTATCTTACAATAATTCTTATTTTCCATAATTAGGCGCCTAAAAGAAACCTAACCAACAACCAAACAAAATCCCCAAGAAACAAGGCAACAACTAACCCTAAAGTAACAAAAATCAACATAGGCAACCCTGGCGACGCCCAAACATAATTGCTTATTTTTCCTTCTTCAGCAGCTTTGGATAAACGGTCAACAATCTTTTGTCGGCCCTCATCGTCATGAGGCATAACAACTAGCTTGCGTTTTAGGTTAACCGTATCATCTTCAATGTCTTCTAACGGAAAAATATGCCACTTTTCTTTTACTTTCGAAATACTGATCCTATAACCAGTAATTAACACGATTAATTTTTTGGCTATCGATTCTGATGCGAGGGTTCCTTGGAACATTTTAGTTTTTGTTTTTTTGTGCCATATTAAGTTACGCAGAATAATGTAAATACAACTAGCCGCAGCGAACAACACTGCGTTTCCAAAGATTGTTATTGGAAATATGATTTGTGAAGTTGGCGATATCGCTTCAGCCAGAAGTGGTGAAAACAAAGCTATAGGAGCAAAAGGCAAGGCAAGAGCTATGCACATGAAAGCTTTCGAATCTGCACCACCGAAACCTCCAACATAAAATAGCAGAAAGGCTAAGCCCACTGTTACACCAAAGCTTAAGCCATAAAAAGGCAACTGTGAAGGCTCAAATAAAAGCAGTTCAGACAAAGTAAGCGTTAATGCAATTGGCGCGTAGATTTCCCAAACCCTGTTACTAACTTCACGAGTTTTGTGGTCACACCATGAAGCATAAATTAAAATGATTAACGAAACTGTTATGCTTGCCCCTGTTAAGATTGCTTGCAATGTTTGAATTGTCAGTGCACCCTTTTACCTTTTCTGGAGTAGCATGTTGGTAATTTAGGCTAATAAGATTTTGTGGGCAATTATTTCATAGTTCAAGGTGGTTAGGAATTTTTCAGGTTTAGCTTTTGGCAGTTATAGTGAAGGTGGGCGGATACTCGGCTAATATCCAAAGACCCGTCGGCGTGGTTCCATCGTACAAACTGCAAATAGGTTTAGTACCATCAAACGTTACAACCGCACCTTGCCAAGTAATATCATAGGCGTTTGTAAATTGAACCTGAGAGGAACTCACAGGCAACAATTCAAGCAATCCACTACTGGCTTTTAAGGCACCCTTAGAGGTGCTTGCGGAAAAAGAATCAAACGAATAAAGTTTCTGATTAGCAATATCTGTAAACATTATGCCTGCACCCTTTCCATTGTCGGAAATGAATTGACTAAAATGATGTGGCGTCCAACCGCCGCTATTGGAGTTCAGGAACGTCCCTGTTCCATTCTGAAGTATTGGGAATCCCGCAAGTGTACCATTTTCTGTTTGTGTTTGCACTGAGGGTACATTTGTTGTTAGTTGTATCGGGCATAGGCTACTAATTGAGCGGACTTGGGCTGAGTTTATAAACATTATTCGAAGCTGGTAGGTGTAGTATGTTGCGTTTGCCGGTAGAGTTATGACTATATTAGCATATAGATTTGGACAATTGTTCGCGCCACCATCATCTGCAGGAGGATTGGTTTTACCCCATTCTGCTTCTTGCTGAACAATGTCTCTGACTACCCCATGGTGGATAACGTAGGATAATCCTGCCCCATAAGTGCTTGCTTCAGTGTTAATGCGCATGAAAGTCGCTGTACTTGAGGTGCTTGTTCCCGCTACGGTTGATACAACGTTGAAACCTCCAAATGCTAAAGTAACTCTTCCGTTGGTGAGAGTATTGGCGTTGGTATTGTCGTTTGTGAAATATCTGTTGGTGAATGCCAACGGTGTTTGGGCTGCTGTGTCGATTCCGTCCCACCAAACCGTGAAATCAGTAACCTTACTGGTTAAGAGGAAAACAACCATTTGACGATTGCCAAAAACTGTTGAGTTGCTTGTTAACCCCAGTGGGATTTGGTAACTAGAAGCCCAATCTTCAATTTGGAAAGGAACTTCTTGGTTTATTCCATTTATGGTTTGGTTTACGTGAATAGCTTTTACAGGGATGGGAGGGATTGGCAATGTTTGAGTGGTTAACTGAATATTTTGACCAAGCCAACGCATTGTACCGTTTTGCAGAATCTCAATTGTGATGGTTGATTCTTGGTTGTTAAGAAGATAGCTAATATCTGGTTCATCTTTTAGGTATACACAGTCAATATTCCAAGTGTCTTGTGTGCCGTCGTTTACTTCAATACTGCCTACGAATCTAATGGATAGGGTTGATGAATCTATGAAGGGTACAAGCGAAGCATTATTGAAGTAATTGGGAATGAGAGTCATTAGATTCTGCCAGGAACCACCATACAAAACCTGAACAATTAATGGTTCGGACCCCATTGCGCCTGTTTTGATACATAAATCCTGACGAAGATTGGTAGCGTTTACGTTTAGCCATTGTTCCTGCAAGTTAATAGCGTAATTGGAGAATTGAGATGTCAAAATGGCGAGATCTATTTTTAAGTTGAACTGCGCTGAGGTAGTGTTTGATGCGGTTAACAACAGTTTCCAGCCGTTCGTGTTGTTTCTGAAGTTGGTTGGGTTGGAAGTTATTGTACTTGTTTGCAGGGAATCCGTTGTTCCTAGTGAAGCACTACTAATGTATCCGTCGCCGCTACTCGGGTATGAACTTGAGGCGAAATTGTATAATTGAGCCGTATAACTTGCTGTTCCAGTGGTAACGGCACTGTCAATTGCCCAAACTAACTGTTGCCAATTATATTGATTCGAAGTTCCAGTTAACTCCGCCTGAGCCATATACTGGGTTGCAAGTGCAAATGTGCAATTGATACTGTATCTTTTTGCTGAGTCAACATTGAGATTTGTGTCTGGATTTGGCCAGTTAGTGTAGCTTCTAGTGTCAGCGTACCCTTGACCCGAGCCAGAATCGTAATACATGTTAACTGCCCCTTGTGCATTATCAGACCAAGCAACAAGAATGTAGTTGGTATTTGCATTAAGTAATGGTTTAGGGTCGCTAAATGTGAAAGAAACCCATCCGTTATCTCCAGGAACTATAGTTTTGGCTGTTGAGCCTGCAATAAGACGGCTATCTGAAGCTGAGTAAATTGCAACTTTTGCGTTATGGTTTTGGCTAGTTGCCGTTGAGACTAAGTTTACTGAAATTGATTGAACTTGACCGCCATTGCTTGTAGTGAAAAGAGACCCTGTGATTCTACCCTCTATATTCTGAGAAGTTCCCCCTTTATTTGAATACCCCAGAGTATTGGTTTGAGAAGAAAAAGTTGAGGGGTAAGAGCGCAACTGTAGACTATTTCCATCGTCGAGAGCAGTATCAGCGGTTATATTTCCTGAACTTTGAGCAATTGTCGTTGAACCAAGCAAATTACAGTAAAGCGGATAGTAGCTAAGAGTTCCAATTCCAGAGGCTTGCTCGGTTAAGGTGTCATAGTAGCCATCGGGTCCAATTTGTTGGGAACCGAAGTCACCATGAGTTCCCAAAATGTCCACATCGGCGGTATCAACATAATCTAAGTCGGTTCTAAACGCAGTTGTGTTCCAAGCGATTGAAGAAGTGAACTTGCTAAAAGATGCGGCTAAAACTGAAAGTCCACGGGTGTCTTCCACTTGAACAACGTATGAATTGCTATTCAAGCCTGACGGAAGATCAACAACGTAGGTTCCGTCTGCGTGGGAAATTATGTTGGTTGGAGCTGTGAATTCCCAAGTTGAATTCGAATATGTATAGCGGTAAAACTTTATATTTTTAGTTCCAAGGTTAATTAACGGTTCACCATTGTCTGTCAATACTTTGAACTGCGCTTGAGTTGGCGAGACAGAATATGATATTTGGACTTCCAATCGAGTTGAAGCATTATAACTAATGCCCAAAATGCCCAATCCGTTTAAATCGTAATTAACTTGCATGCTACCTTGACTGTAGCTCTTGTTTGCGAACCAATTGGCATTAAGTCTCAAATCAGACACATTCAATGATAAACCCCATTCGGGTTTAACAAATGCTACATTATCTAAACCGCTGTCCAGATAGTTTTTAGCCAATTGGTAAGCATAATTCACGTTACCAGTAACTTTCAGAACTGAACCATAATAGCCAACAGTGAACCCCAGAAGTTGCTTCAGTGAAAGATTGGTTTCATCCACTGCACTCAAAATTTGAGGCTGCCCTTGAACCGAAGTGTATCGAATTGAAGAGTAAGCAGTCATCACCGAAGCTATCAAAACTACTGCAACAAGCAAAGCAGCTATAACTGAAAACGCACCTTTATTGTTCATTTTATCCACTTCCCACCAAACCCAATTGTAAAGTTACTATTCGCGAAGTTCCAGCCGCAGTATACTCTGATGCGTATAATCTGGGCTGATAATAGGATAGAAGGCTCAAACTTGTGACTCGTACATCAGGTGTTCTGGTTAAGCCTAAAGCTAAAAGTGACCCTGTAATGTCTGATGAACCAGAAGCACGGTGATTATAAATTGCGCCTGGATTATTTGTCCCAACAGGATTGAATATACTAAGACCAATAGTTAGATGATAATTTTGAAGTATAGAATTAGTAAGAGCTCTTGTAGATGTTTGATATGATGAAGGATAAATTCCATAATAGTTG
>CAVYXJ010000003.1:0-14543 GCA_963772455.1 Candidatus Bathyarchaeota archaeon | reverse complement strand
GGACCCGTACATCGCAATTGCAGTAGCTTTAGTTTTTGGAATAGCAACAGTAGTTGCATTAGTTTTTAAAAGGCAGCTCATGAGAGAACTAATCTAATAAAAATTAGGTTTCTTCTCTTTTTGAGTTAAAACATTAGCTCTTAGTCCACAATACATATAGTTGACATTATATATTTTATTAACTGACCTGTATGTCTGAGAAAACAGTTTCAATCCTTCGAGCAATAGAGGGAATCCGAACAAAGCAAAGATAATCGCACATCTGGCAAAACATAAAGGCGAGACAGCGGAAGGTATTGGAAAACATTTAGGCTACCCTCTACCAACCGTTTACAAGTACCTGCGAGAACTTGAAGCTGCAAGTGCAGTTGAGAGTGAAGCTAAGGGTAACAAAAGAGTATATTTTGCTGGAAATTTCAAGCTTGAAGTTTCACCGGAGAAATTAATGGAGGCTTTCGAGGAAGTAACAGTGACGAACCTCTACAAAAGTCGATTTGGGGATGTTGGAATAGAGAAATTTAATAAAGTTGCAGCCAAAGCGAGGGCTGGAAAGATGACTTTTAGGCAAGCCGCCTCCACACTGGGCATAACCTACTTTGAGTTTGTCTCTCTTCTAGATGAAGCTGGCGCCCTCGATGCCTAATTATCTTACAGTAGACTCATCAATTCTCATATTTTATGATAGAAAAGGGAAACTAAGAACTTCTTGCAGGCGAAAAAGAAGCAAAACTATAAAGTCGTAATTCCCAAAGCGATAGTGCAAGAAGTCATTGATGAACCAAAAGAATTTGCAGAAAAAATCAGAGAAACATCTCCCGAGTTGGCTAACAGAATACTCGATTCTGTTGCAAGAATTAAAACTGCTATTGAGCAGGGTCTTATTCAAGTGGAAACTGTGAATTATAGAAAATATTCAGAAGTGATGGATAACGTGAGAAAGCACTTGAGTAAGCTGGAGTCGACGCCAGAGGATGTGATAAGAAAGGCGACCCAGAACTTATAGCACTAGTTATCCAACTCTATGATGAAGGCAAGGAAAAGGTCTTTGTTGCATCTTTGGATAAAGGATTGCTAAGGGCACTCAAGCCTTTTAGCAACGAAGTTGAATACGAAGTCACGAGTGTGTAGTTTTTTATAGTTTAGCCATGTTTTGGTTTGGTTGGGAAGAATGTCTGCGAATAGAAAACCTATAACCGTTTACTGGCTGGATAAAACACTTTATCTAAACATAACAAACCATTGTTCTAACAGTTGTTATTTTTGCCTCAAACGTTATAAGCGTGGTGTAGGCGGCTTTGATCTCAGACTTGAGGCAGAGCCAAGTATTGCACAAATCATTGCTGACCTAACAGAGGTTTTGCATACGCAGATTTGGGATGAGTTGGTTTTTTGCGGTTTCGGGGAACCTACTGAGCGACTGGATGTTCTGCTTGAAGTTGCAAAGTATGTTAAGAAGCATTATGGTAGACCTTTGCAAATTCGTTTGGACACGAACGGGCATGGTTACATGTTGAATCCGGGTAGGGATGTGGCTTTTGAGTTGAAGGCTGCTGGTGTTGACAGAGTTAGCGTAAGCTTGAACGCTAGTGACAAAGAAACCTACAACGAAATTTGCAAACCCATTTTCCCAGAAGGCTTCGAAGTTGTGCTGGATTTTATTCAGAAAACCAAGCTGTTGCTTGACGTTGAGGTCACAGCAGTTCGGCTTCCTGAAGTGGATTTGGCTAAGGTAAAGGCGGTTGCTGACAGTTTAGGAGTTTTATTTAATGTCAGGGAATACATTCCCTGTTTCTACTAAAGTAACTTGACCGAATAAAGTTTATCGTTGAGGTTTCATGACTGTGAATATTGGCATTTTCTTTTTTTATTGAAATAAGTTCAAAATTATAGAGTTAGCCAATCGTCATGGGAGGAAACAAAAAGTTAGACCATATAGTTATCATTCCAAACACAACGATCGCTGTAATAAGAAACAATAACACAAATAGCTGTCCTTTATTTTTTGGTTGAAGCACATAATTGGCAAACAAACAGGCACCAACATCTGCAATCGTCGTTAAAATTAAAGAAGTCAATAACCATTTTGCCGTTTGAGCACTCCTTTCTTGATAAGTTTCAGGTGTAGTTATATGAAGTGTTGTTGGGGTTGGATCGACGTCGTCTTTGAGTGGGTCGCACTTAGAGGTACTTGTTGAGTCATATGTCAAAGAATCAGCTAAAGTGTTGCCTTTGGCGGTTATTAGTTTCATTTGGTATTGGGATCCATAGACGAAGGTACCGTTTGGAAATGTCAAAGTTATTTCTTGAGAAGATGCTTTTGGAATAATGAAACCTTGCTTCAAATTAATGTTGAAAGCTTGATTCCCATTCGCATAACCCAAAGTAATAATCAAGTTGGTTCCACCATAGTTTTGAACCGTTACTTTCATAGTGTCGCCCGAGGGTACACCTTCAACGATTCGAATATGTGAAATTGAAGCCTGCTCTGCGCTTCCCATTAATCCAATAGCCATATCACCGGTCAAATTGGCAAAAAACAAGGTTCCAACAAAGATAACGCACAGCCCCACAACTAGAGCAAAAATCCATTTCTTACGGTTCAATAGATGGATCAACAACAAGTCATTGCATGGTTCTTTTAATTAGATTTATGAATTCAAAATCATCTATCAATCGCTTAAAGAGTGGATGTTGCGAGAAAACAAGCTGCAATCGCATTAATTTTAATAGCCGCAAGTATTATTCGAAAAAGCTATGAACTTCTAATGTGAATTAAATGGTAGAGGAACTTGTTTTGATAAGTAAAATTCTTGTTGGAGTAGACGGTTCTAAGAACTCGGAAAAGGCTTTGGATTATGCTCTTGAAATTGCTGAAAAGTTTTCGGCATCTATTCTAATCATTAACGTTTTTCAGCCTCCTCCAGAATTTGGATACCCAGCAAATATACCTACACAATTGCCGACTCCTGGATATTCTCAAGATACAATTGGTGATCAGTCGAATTTGTCTGCTTTTATCAAAGATCTTCGAAAAATACATGAAGCAGTTTTATCTAAAGCTGCTAAAAGGGCGATTAAGCTAAAACCCATGCTTAAAATTACTACTGAACTCAAAGAAGGAAACACTCCGTCCCAGATAATTTCAACTGCTGCAGATGGCGGGTTTGATTTAATAGTCCTGGCTCATTTGGAGAGAAAGCGAAATGAAAGAATTCCTTCTTGGTAGCACAAGCGAAAGAGTCGTTCACCAAGCAAAATGCGCCGTTCTAATAGTAAAATGATACAAACAGTTATTGCAGCACTGGGTGAAGAATGCTTTCTTGACCTTACTGTTGCTAAGAAACCTCTCATTTTGGTTAAGATTAATGGTCGTCGCAGTCACGATTATGAAAACTACTTAAAACTTAAGGAACTCTCAAAACTGTTGAATCTGTTAGGTTAATGCTTTGCAACTGTCGTTATGATTGTTTCAAAGCTGAAATCGGTTACATCAATTATTGTGGGGCTAACGGTTAGTGTTAGTTTTATGGGAATTACTTCATTTGTTTTTAGGATTTGCCCTGAGTAGTTCCAGCTTAGAGACATGTAACTTGAAGAATTAAATGGAGTCCAGTTTGAGGTATGTAATACTAGGGAAACGGCTGAATTGTATTCATTTCGTACATATATTGTCAAATTATTGTTTGAATTTGGGTTTATGAGTCCCCAACTAAGGGAGTTGGTTGTGTTTCTGCAATCTTTGTCCCAGTAAATGCCAACTCCTATTCCAATCATAGAATCTGCTTTTACGATACTTTTGGCTGGACCGAAATCCTCGATGACAGTAATTAGTGTTATTAAAATTAAAACGCAGATTGCAGCGAATATTGTTTTTCTCTTGACTTGATTGTGGGAGGTGGCGATGGTTGCTTTTAGGTTTATTAATCGTTTATTGATGTTATTTGGTGTTTTTTTAAGGTGTTCCCAAAATATTCTAAAATCTTTGCAATACAATGTCATAATATATAATATATTGTCTTGAATTATAAGAAACCATGTGACTGCCATCACACAGTAACAAAGTTAAAATTTAGACAGAAAGTGAAATTGAATTAACTTTCGAAAATGAAATATAGTTTTGAGATACTAAAATCTGGATCAATTATCCTGCTATTTATTATAACTTCAAAGATAGATGTTATTTTTTTTTTGAGCATGTGGAAGCTCTTTTCATTTTCTATGTCTGCAAAAACAGAAACCATTTTTTTAAAGAAAAAGAAAGAGGCAATTTGTAAAAATTAGTCTTTAGCTTTCATATGCTTTTTCGAGGCTCTTGATGACAATTTTTTTCATTTTAAGCATTGCATCCATGACTCTTTTTGCCTTAACTTTATCTTTATCAGATAACAGTTCGCCCATTCGTTTAGGAATAATCTGCCATGAAAGACCATACTTATCTTTGAGCCAACCGCAAACTTCAGACTCCGGAACCGCTGATAGTTTTTCCCAAAAAATAATCAACCTCGCCTTGATCCGCGCACTCCACATAGAAAGATGTCGCTTCTGTGAACTTGAATATTGGGCCTCCATCAAGAGCCATAAAACGTTGCCCATTAAGCTCAAAAATAGCTGTCAAGATCTTTCCTTCCATTCCCATTACTGGAATATTCGATGGTCCTTCCGGTAAATGTTGATGCTAACGATCATAGAGTTTTTGGGGCTGTTAGGCGCTGAATTAAAAATTTCTATATAAGATTTTATTGCTTCTTCAGCTTCTTTATCAAACCATAGACATGGAACAATTTTTTGCATAATTCATAAACCTCTTTTTTCGAGAGAAAATCAATAAGTTATTTTGTTAATGCTTGTTATTTTAGGCTTTGTAGTTGTATGTTTGCAGCTACAGTCTTTGTTATTGCTAGAAAAATCCTCTTAATTAGAATGGCGCAAATACGAAAAATAGAGCACCTTGTGTCATCTTTTTATTGGTCACAGCAGCAAATTGTACGATGATTTTTCAAAAGCATCCACAATACTAGGTTTTTACTCTTATGCTCATTCAATAATTGTTATATTCAAATACTATGTGCTATGAGAAAAAGAGCTGATAAAACGTGTTTATTGGATCAATGAACCATAAATCTTTTATCAGCCAGGAACTATTAGCTCTTCGTGAATATTGGTGAATTATGGTGAATATTCACTAATATTGCCCAATATAATGGATTGTGAATAATATGCTTCCAAAACCAATACCTGCGTTGAATGCAGAGCAGTGGGCTACATTAGAGAAAGAAATGAAGCGGAAGCCATCAAAGAAAGATGTTGAACGGCTCAAGCGTGCAAAAAAGACTTTTAAGAATTGCCCGCTATAATACAGCCTCTCTATGAATGCTGACAGAATAACTGCTAAAGACTTATCGGCACCGAAGATTTTAGATCAAAACGACGACGTGAGTAGCTTTAGCTGCGGCGTCAAAGACATGGATGAGTTCATTCAGAAGGAAGCATTGGATTTTCAGAAGGAACGTCTCGGTGTAACTTACCTTTTCATGCATGACAATGATTTGGTTGGGTTTGCTACATTATCAATGGCAGACTTGAAAAGAGAAAAATTGGAAGCCCAACATAGGCCTCAATCAAATATTGAGAATTATCCAGCACTATTAATTGGTCAGCTAGCAGTTTGTGAAAAACTTCAAAACCAAGGATGTTGGCACGTTCATTTGTGATTTTTGTTTTGACCGAGCATTAAAGTTCTCAAAGTTAGTAGGATGTAGGTTTATGTTTGTGAATGCAATAGAATCTGCCTTAGGATTTTACGTGAAATATGGTTTTGTGTTACTTCCAAAGCAGGAAGGAAGAGAACAGAAAGTAATGTTTCTTGATATATCCAAAGCAACCGAACCATTAACAAAGTAAACTTGTTGTTCATGCTAGCCAGCAGGTAATTAATTTGGGTTTAAATTCTGTTGAAGTTGCAACCCATGCGCAACAACTATTGCAACAACAATTTGCTTTTATGATTAGTATTAATTCTCTATTTCGATGAGATTTCAGCTCATACCCACCATATTTTGTAAAAATTTATTTACTTGTAAGACCAATGCCCACACATGACCGAGCAAATCGAGGACGTTATCAAAGTCTCCAGCAAAGGCCAAATCGTCATCCCCCGAGAAGTCCGCAAAAAACTCGGCGTAAAAGCAGGCGAAAAACTCCTCCACCTCCCCCCGACGGCGACATCGTGCTAAGAAAAACCAAGGAGCCCTCCCTTGACGAAACAGCCGAAAAAATCGAAAAAGTAACCAAAGAAAAAGGCATAAACGTCGATGAACTAATAGCCGAGGCAGTCGAGTGGGCAAGAAAATCAAAGTAGTCTTTGACACCAACATTTGGATATCCATATCGATGAGAAAAATCCTCAAAGACGAATTTCTACGAACAAAACAGAACCTGACCGTTTACATCAGCAAAGACATAGCCCTTGAAGCATCAAAAGTCCTCCAGTACCCAAAAATCGCCCAAATCCTAAAAGAAGCAAACACAAACAAAAGAGACGTTTTACGAACCATCCAACTCAACTCCCGACTAGTCGAGCCCAACATAAAGTTGCACATCATAGATGAAGACGCCCAAGACAATAAAATACTAGAATGCGCTCAAGCAGCCCAAGCAGACATAATTGTGTCAGGCGATAAGCACCTCCTAAACCTCGGCAAATACAAAAAAACCAAAATAGTAACAGCAAGAGAATTTTTCGACAGCCTCACCTAAACCTGTTGGGCGAACCTTATTTGAAGTTTACAGGTTAACACGTTACTTAGTATAAGTTTAGTTTCTTTAGAGTATTCTCGAATAAGAACGTTACAAATCACTTATGTCATTGACATTCAAAGATAATATAAATCGAGAATGATAACTATCACAAACACTTGTCGATCTTAACTCAAGCATGTGATATGATGGAAACTCTGTATATTACAATTACACGAAATGATGTTAGCCGTTACAAAATAATTTGCGACACATTGATTGCGAAAACAGAAGTAGCTAAAGATTACAATGCTTTAAGAGTTCTATTTTTCGCTAATACTTCCGTACTTGAAGTTTTTCAGAAACAAATCATTCAAGCAATCGGTGGAAACTTCCAAGGCAAGTTACCGCTTCAAGCTTATGCATATGCCTCCAAACAAAAAAAGTGTGCCATAGCGATTAACACGGATGATTTGATGAATAAAACATTGGAGAATTGCGAGTTTATTATCTTAGAAGAGTTTTGTCATCTGCTAGATTATGCTGCAGATGATTTTACTCAAAGCAGCCAATTTCTTAGTTTCTGTAACGATTATAGTAGATATGTTGATTGCCATTTCTCATCTAAAATTTCTGAGCAACTAGATATCCATTATAATCATTATTGCGTTAACAAACTCTTGTTATTTTTTGATGTAGAAAAATGGATTCAATTCAAATCTAAATATTACGGTCCAAGCTTAAAAGCCCAATTAAGCCGATTGTTTGCTGAAATTAGGGCGACAAAACCAGCCAAACATTGCCTGGCCATTATAACTACAGAAATCCTAAACGCACTCTGTTTTACTCGCTCAGTAGAGAGTTTTTTAGCGTACGCAAAACTGCCGGAGGAACAGATACAACAACTATTGGCGAGCAAAAACATGGCAATTGAGACAATAGGTTTTGCAGAACAGAATGCGAGAACACTTGATAAGTCCTATCCAAACACTATAGATTACTTTAGACCAAGTGATTTTATCTCTAAGGATAGCTTTTTTATTAGAGTAAGACAATTTTGGAATTATCTACACTTATTTGAATGATGAAATCCTAAATTATTTAGTGGTTAGCAGAAAAAGTTTATGTATGCAAACGACACCTATTGTATACGGTGATTGTGTTGACCCTCAAACCCTTAGCCGTCAGAGTTCCAGCTGAATTAGAAAGAGAAATCCTCGAAATCACAAAAACAGAAAAAATAGACAAAGCAACGGTCGTCAGAAATCTTCTCGAAACAGGCATCACTGAGTGGAGAAAACAAACGGCTCTAGAGCTTCTACAGAAAGGAAAAACAACTTTCGCACAAGCAGCAGATATTGCAAAACTCTCTCTTTGGGAGTTTGCCGATTTGGCCAAGCAACACAACATTGAATGGGTCAGATACACCCCCGAAGAGGTAACCAAAGACTTCACCAATGCTTCAGTGGTTAACCATAAATGAAAACTCTAGTTTTCAATTCTACACCTTTGATCTATCTTTCGAAAGCTGGACTGTGCAAAATTATTGAGAATTTAAGAGCAGAAAAGTTGACGTCTCCGTTAGTTAAGCAAGAAGTTGTAGATAAAGGCAAACTCAAAGGTGTTCCAGACGCAATTGCCCTGGAGAAATTGTTTGACAAGGGCGTTTTCAAGTTGTGTGAACCCAAAGATAAGGCGTTTCTTTCTCAATTATCATTGACTCGTGGGCTTCATGTTGCGGATGCTCAGGTTTTAGCTCTCGCCAAAGAATATGATGCACTGGCAGTTATTGATGATGAAGTAGCTAGAAAGACAGCGAATGTATACGGAATCAATTATGTTGGTACACCGTATATTTTGGCTAGGGCTGTTTTTGAAGAGATCATCTCAAAAGAGCAGGCTAAGATAGCAGTAAACGATATGGTTTCTGCTGGTTGGCGATGCAGCGTTGAAAGCTACGCAAAGATTATGGAATTATTAGACAAAATAGAAGTCTGACCAATGAAGCAGCATCGCTTAGGAGAAAATAATTAAACTTTTGTTTGCAGAAACAGTACATCACGTCAAACCTTAGAAAAACATGCAAAAATACCATCACTGCAACCAGCATAATTCATCCTAATTAGCGGTTGCCTGGTCAGTCTACATATTAAGTTAGAGGGAGACTGCTTTGAACGGTTTTGGACCTACACATTATTTCTACGCGGTACCCAATGGATGCATGTTCCCCAAGAAACCACATGCCTATTGAAGTCACAAACCAAGTAAGAAAGATTACAAATGCCACAATTAACACATGACTTGGAAACAGAATTGACTATTTGCATTTCTTCCAACTCCAAGCACCTAAACACTAGTTATTAAAGAAAATATAAGGCGTGTTTCAACTCTCAGATTATATCAAGAATGATAAGCCAAGATCAGATCTTAGATACTTTCGCCGTCAAAAAATAGTCCTCTTAGTCTTCGATAGATTTTTGCTGCGTGAAGCATGTGTTTGGGAGCCCTAAACTTGCTTCAAATAAATAGTGAAAATCTAAGAAATTAATCTAATTTTAATAATTTTTCAACAATGAAATAACCAGCAAGTATGACAACTATGAAAACTACAACAGCTATTGTTAATCCAACAAGAAGGTCACTCATGAAGCCTCTAGATGCAATTGCAGCGAATAGAACAGCAAGAACAATGTAACCTATTGTGATTATGTACTTTATTATACTATTTAATTCCATAGCTCAATACATTATATGCCATGAAGTTTTAAGGTTTTTCATTTATGAGATAGAATGTTTTTTTTACAACTTTTTTGCACTCAGAAGGTTAAGTTAAAAATTAAAATCCAGAGGGTCTTCTTTAATTGTAACTTCAAATACAGTTCCAAATAGCACTAATATTCTCTGTCTTTTTTCCAGATGTTAAGAGAACATTGACCCCAACAATAACTACTGCTTTTATAGATGCAGCCCCCACAATTTGGGGAATCAAAAAATCTACGTTTAATCACCAAGAACTACTCATGTGTAATATAGTGCTGAGCTTGATTTCTATCTTTGCTTTTTATTTGGCGAATTGCAGCAAAGTGCTTTTCTATCTAAAAGCCGTCTTATAGTAGGCATTATCTCTTTAGCGGAAATCTCCATTAGAAGTTCATTAATCTCATCTGGTTCTTGAGGTTGGGAAGCCCCCGAAATTCTTGCGGTCAACGCCTCCAGAATGGTGGTTCTTCCATCTAGGAGCGCTATCAACTCTACCATGTCTGGGGGAATCTCCATTTCGAAGCCATCATGGAAGTTGATTGTTGCAACGTCGACTGGTAGATTGTATCTTTGAAGAGAGACTTTACTAGACAGCTTGGGTTTTAGTTGCAGTAGTTCTTTATCTTGAATTTCAGAGACACAAAGGTTCAATTCTTCACATTTTGCTTGTGCAAACCCTATGCAGCCCCCTTGGCACCGCTCTTTTTTTGCATGTTCACAAGTCTCGCATTCTTTTAGGGGATAAAATTTGAATTGATATAGCCTACTCATTCGTTGGTAATATTCCAGGATTTCGCCCAAGGAGTCAAAGTCGTCGAGTTTTTTGTTGAATAGCTTAGATGTTCCAAAGCATCTCCAAACGGAGAGGTCAGGACCTATATCGATAGCTGGGTTGCAGACAAAGTTGCGTTGAGGTGAAACAACCTGTTTGATCATGAGTTCTGATAATTCTTGAGGCGTGAACATGCATATGGGCACAGCGTTGTCTAGTCCAACCGTAGCGCCTAACTGTTCAGCCCTATGAGTGAAATCCATCACGTATTTGGCAGCTTGTTTATACTCTTCTATGGGTAAGTGAGTGTTTGTTTTTCCTTCAACGCTAACAGGCATCGAAAAACTTAGGCGAAGATTCTTGAAACCATACTTTGTTACAAGCTCAAAGATGTAGTCATAATCGGGTTTTTTTTCGAATAAATTGAAGCTTAATGTTATATTTCCTCGTTTGCTAAGAAACGCAAGGTTTTCTTCTAGTCTTTCTTTTTCTGAGTTTTTGTATGTTTTGGGGTGGTCTATGTTTAATAGAAAGCCAAGGGAAACTGGAGATATTTTGTCAAAAAAAGCATTTAATTCTGGGTTCCAAAGTGCGTTGGTTAAGAGGTTTACTCTGAGGTTATTTTTGAGTAGAAGCGTCATTATCTCTGTGAATTTGGAGTGAATCGTGGGTTCGCCACCTGCGAGTTGAATTGCGTCGCAGTGGGTTTTGGAGAGAAATGCCAGAGCCTTTTCTACATTTTCAATGCTGATTTCTGTTGGAGCATTTTTGTCTTTGTAAGAATGGAGTTTTTCTTTTGCGAAACAATAACTACAAGCGCGGTTACAGCGCATCGTTAATAAAAGATTAACCAAAGGAATACCTTTTAGATTGAGTAATAAAAAAAAATAAGGTTATTAGCCTTATTTTTGCTTTTCTTTGAGAATTGCGCCCACTTGGTTAAAGTCTGGGGCAGAATATAGAATCCAGTTTATCTTTGTCAGGTAACTGTACCTTAGTACGTTCCTGATTTCTCCGAGTGTCCATGTGTTTAAAATGGGGTCAATGGGGTAGAAGATTGGTCCTGGAGGTAGTCTAACATCGTTCAAGGAATCAATAAATGCGCCAGCTTTCTTTATTTTTTCAAGATGTTCTGGCTTGAGTTTTACGTTGTATTCTTTTGCTACAGCTTCTGGGTTGCTTAGGAATTTTAGTCTAAATGCTCGGTCTTTGGTTGCACAGAGAAGCATATATCTTAAGTTTTTTTCTTCACTCATAAAAATCGACCTGTATTAAGTAATGTTGATCATTAAATATATACGTTTAGTAACACTCCAGACTTGAGAGTGGCGAGTGAGCGCATGTTTGTTTTGCTTATTCAAAAATAAACTTTAGGAAATCATATCTTCAAGAATCGTTTATGTTGGCAAAGCTGCTGACGTGAAAGTTTGGAATATTGATTCATAAGTCTTTTAAGATAAACGCTTAGAGTTCAAATTTTCAATTAAGAACCTCCGCATACGATGATTAATCCCAAACCTTTTAAGCAGTTCATTGCAACGAGGATAAATTAAAGGGATAAGAAATGAGTAAACTAGATTTAGTTCCAAAAAAGAAGAGGCTTAATGTTGGATTAATTGCAGTTGCTTTAATCGTTATTATTGTTGGCGCAGCTTCATTTTGTTGCTTAAGTAGCGCAAGTGAATACCCGACTCTGTCAAGTATGGCGGGCATTTATTCAAACACCTCAACAGGATCCATAATAACTCTTTATGAGGATGGCACAGCACTATTTGACACACATGAGGGCATATGGCACATAGTCAATGCAACAGCCTTCGAAGTCTCATATACAACAGTAAGCGGACGTCAATTCTTTGAATTCAGAATCACAAATAACGGTTTCACAGCAGCCGATACAGGAAACGTGTACGTTAAAGCTCCGTCTGTAACGTCCCCGAGCCCGACAGTGCCAGAATTCAGCAACACATCGCTAGCTTTAATTGTGACTATGATAGCAGTCGCAACTTGCACAGTTGGTTTAGTAGCAAAGAAAGGGAAAAACGATTTAGTTAAGGCATTTTGACAAACACAAGAAAACAAAAATTCTAAAAACTCTTTTTTTATTTTAGATATTATGTTTGGATATGTGTGATTTGTATTAGATTGCCACAGGTGTCGTCCAATACTGCGATAGTCGAAGGCGTACCCATAAGCTTTGTTGGCTGCATGGTAAAGTTTACGCCCAGCTTTTTTAGTCGTTCATACTCTTTTTGGACATCATCCACAAAGAATGCTGCAGCGCGAATATTCTGCTTGAAAAGAGCTTGCTGATATGCCTTTGCAGCTGGATTTTCGTTTGGCTCAAGAACCAACTCAGTACCATTTTGGTCTTCAGGTGAAACAACAGTCAACCACCTATATCCCCCGGCTGATATATCTGCCTTTTTTATAAAACCAAGCATCTCAGTATAAAATTTTAGAGCTTTTTCCTGATCATCAACATACACACTGGTTAACTTAATTCTCAAAAAATCACCAATAATAATTAATGATCTAAAAATTAATATTCTTTACGCCAACTTATCGGTAAGTCAAGACAAATTACTCCACAGAGTATATGCCTTCTAAAACAGTTCTTTCAGCCTGCCAAGCCTTCCAAAGCCGAGCGTCAAAACGCAAGCGATAACCATTTGAGGATACCTTTGTGCACACTTTTTCCTAATATGAAGACAGTTGTTAACATCACTAACAACGTTAAGGTAATAATTGAACCGAACTCGGGTATCGTATTACCTCCGTCCGCATCAATTTTCAGAAGAAATGCATCTTCAAGTCCGACGCCAAAGCTTGCAGTTTCGCCTACAATGTAAATAAATGAGTCGCGAACAGCGATGCCATGTGCTTGCTCCAAAGCAGGTCCTCCCCAAGTTTTGGCAAGCGTCAAGGCACCTTGTTGGTTATATCTTAGCAAGACTACATCGAAGTTACCGCTGCCGAAGCTTTGGGTGTTTCCTGCAACGTAAATTGACGAGCCATCCGAGTTAATGTCAACTGCTCGAGCAACTTCAGCTCTGCTGCCTCCCCAAGTTGCGTTCCAGACAAGTAGCCCATCGTATCGTATTTTAAAAGAAAAATCTCGTCTCCGTTAAAACTTGTGGTTAATCCTACCGAGTAGATGTAATTATTGCTCATAGTCATGCCGAAAGCGTCGTCTAACCCTAACCCTCCCCAGGTAGTGTTCCAAGCGTAGGCACCGTCTGCCTTGTTGAAAGCGACAAGAACCGCATCTCCGCCTAAACCTAATGGAAGAGCATTGTAGTGACCAACAACGTAAATGTAGCTGTTGTCAAAACCAAGTTGCCCATTAGCTTCATCTACGCCGTTTGTGCCCCATGTTTTGCTCCAAATCTGATCACCGTTTAAATTGTATTTTAAAACTACTATGTCAGTTTGAGTAGTCTCTCCTGTTGCCCATCCGGATACGTAAATGCTGTTCTCCGTCAACTTTCAGACCGTCTACTTCATCGTAACCGTGTCCACTGCCGTCCCATGTGCGACTCCACACAAGATTTCCATTTGAGGCATCTAGTTTCAAAATAAATATGTCGGTTGCTGTCGGGGAGAAACTCAGAAATTTGGCTCCTCCCACATACACAAACCCATTGCTTTCTGTTATTACATATGGCTTATCATCGAATCCTCCATCCCAAGTTGTATTCCATAGTTCAACACCGTTTGGATCCAGTTTTATTACAAACGCGTCTGCGATGGGGCTCTTTACTCGGTCGAAACCCGTGAAGTACACGTTACCCTCATTATCAGTTGTTACGCTCCATCCTTCGTCAGATCTGGAGCTTCCATGAGTAATGTTCCAAATAGGCTGGAGCGTTCCTGTGGGTTGCTGAGCGTAAACATTTAGAGGTGAACCAAATATGATGAATAAAATAAGAATAAATGTAAATAAAAAGTGGAAGCTTTTCATATTCTTCAGCTCTTTCGAGGAAAATAACTATTATTGAATACTGGGAATTTCTGGATTTCTCTATCCTTTCTTGGATGAATTTCCAGACGGCGCTATTATGACTTGACCTTTAGTGACGTCAAATGTTATGCTGTGTTCATTTAGAAACTTGGAGATGGCGCCGCTTACTTTTTGGAGGTAGTGTTCTAGACTTGCTTTGTATTGGTCGTTTGTCACGTTAGAAACGCCCTTTTTGATTTTACCTTGTAGAAACAGGCTGCAGGTTTCGTTGATGCAGTCAGATGCTTTTGCCTTGTCAGCTAAGAGCGTCTG
>CAVYXJ010000002.1:0-9218 GCA_963772455.1 Candidatus Bathyarchaeota archaeon | reverse complement strand
ACTTGGTAATCCACCTGCAAATATGCTATCAGCTCTAAATTATCTAAAACTGCTTGACGCTATTAGAAAAACTGCAGCTAGAACAAAAGCTAGATGTAAGAGTAATTGATAAAGCCCTTTTCAAGAAAGGTTTTGATGAAGCAAAATAAGTAATTCATAAATTCTAAAACTATTTTTTCATTTTTGTGTTCTTTGTTTAGAATTTTTCTTAAACAATGATTAGTAGCGGTGGACCACTGCGGTTTGACGCCCAGACTCCGTCTGGAAACCTCAAGCCCTACACTCTTACCCGCACCCCCTTGAGCGCATAGCGTCCAAACTTAGGTTGCTCTCTCCCGAGCCTAGCCGGGTTCGCCTGGTAGACAACGAAGTAACTTCCCTACGGAAGCCACCCATTGACCGCCAGCCCCAAAGGACGGATAGTCACAGGTTCGGAAATGAAACTCCAAGCGGCCTTTGACGCCTCATCCGCAGATGTCAGCCCGTCATGTAGAGGATTTACGGTACAATGGACCCCTAACCCACCGCCTAAGATCCACCGCCGAACATAGACAGTTTAATCGGACTATAAAACTTTCTTGGTTAAAGCCCTTTATTTTAGGTTACTTCATTGCTTTTGTGGCAGTTTTAAGTTCTTGCGCATCTGCTTTCAATTGTTTTAACATAGTAGATGTGTTTTGGCTATTATTTTGAATAATGTTGATGAATGCGGATCCAACAATAGCTGCATCTGCCCCCGCTGCAATGACGCGTTCTACGTGTTCAGGTTTGGATATTCCAAATCCAACAGCAAGAGGAATTTTTCCAGCAGTATATGGCAAAACTCGTTTAATTAATTGAACTGTCGAATCTTCAATCGTTGTTTTGACGCCTGTAACTCCATAATGCGATACCAAATACAGAAAACCCATGCTGCAAATGACTATTTTGCTTAGGCGTTCGTTAGTGGTGGATGGCGCGGCTAAGAAAATTGTGTCTAAACCATTCGCTTCGGCAGCTTTCCTAAAGTCAGTTGCTTCCTCTATTGGCAAATCAGGAATTATGAAACCGTCAACTAGGTGCTCTTTAGCTTTGCAGAGAAACTTGTCAACGCCGATTCTGAAAACGGGGTTATAATATGTCATAATTACAATGGGAACGTTATGTTTTTGTTTGATTTCTTTGGCGATTTCTAGAACCTTCATTGGTGTGGTCTTGGCAGCTAAAGCTCTAACGCTTGATGCTTGAATTGTAGGTCCATCGGCAATTGGATCTGAAAACGGCAATCCAAGCTCGAGAATTTCAACTCCACCAGTGATAAGTGCATCTGCAATTTGTGGAGTAAGTTCTGGGTTTGGGTCTCCTGCCATTATGTAGCCAATGAGCACTCCGTTTCCTTGATGCATTGCTTTATGGAATACTTCTTGTATTAGACTCATATTTTCGCCCCAATGTAGTTTGCAATTGTTTCTACATCTTTGTCTCCACGTCCAGAAAGAGTAACAACGATTGATTGGTTCTTCTTCATTTTTGGAGCCAATTTCACAGCGTAGGCTACTGCATGGGAAGATTCAAGTGCTGGTAGAATCCCTTCTTCTTTTGCTAAAATCAAGAATGCGTCTATTGCTTCTTGGTCGGTTGCAGATGTGTAGGTTGCGCGATTAGAGATTTTTAGAAAAGAATGTTCTGGTCCAACTCCTGGATAATCTAAGCCGGCTGAGATGCTGCTTGTGTTTTGGATTTGCCCATTTTCATCTTGAAGAACATAGGATAACATGCCGTGAAAGACTCCTTCTGCTCCAGCACCCAACGAGGCTGCATGTTTGCCTGACTCTATGCTTTTGCCGGCTGCTTCAACACCGTAGAGTGCCACAGAGGTGTCGTCCTCAAATGGATAAAATGTGCCAATAGCATTGCTGCCACCGCCTACACAAGCTACTAAAGCATCGGGTAATCTGCTTTCTTTTTTCTGGAATTGTGTTTTTATTTCGTTGCCAATTACACTTTGAAAATCTCGTACAATCATTGGGTAAGGATGTGGCCCAACGACTGATCCTATCAAGTAATAGGTATCTTCAATGTTGGTAACCCAATCTCTGAAGGCTTCATTTATTGAGTCTTTAAGTGTTTTTGAGCCTGATTCAACGGGGTGTACTGTAGCGTTTAGCAGTTTCATTCTGAATACGTTAAGGCGTTGTCGTTCACAATCTTCTGTGCCCATGTAAATTTCAGCTTTCAAACCCAAAGCGGCGCATGCGATTGCTGTGGCTACACCATGCTGACCTGCTCCAGTTTCAGCGATTATTCGGGTTTTGCCCATTCTCTTGGCGAGTAGTGCCTGTCCGATTGTGTTGTTTATTTTATGGGCTCCACCGTGAGCTAGGTCTTCTCTTTTAAGGTAGATTTTTGCTCCGCCTAATTTGTTTGTAAGATTTTGGGCAAAGTAAAGAGGGGTTGGTCTGCCCACAAACTCAGATAGATAATAATCTAATTCTTTTTTGAACTGTGGGTCTTTTTTTGCTTTTTCATACGCTTGCTCGAGTTGACCGATAGCTGCCATTAGAACTTCTGGAACAAAGCGTCCTCCAAACTTGCCGTATTTGCCGTCAATTGGATAGTTGCTTAGTTTCATGCTTCTACAAACTCCCTTACTTTTTCTTCGATGTTTTCTGTTAACATTATGCTTGAACCGATGAGGAAAGCTTTTGCGCCACATTCACGTAGAAATCGCAGGTCTTTTGGGTTCTTGATGCCGCTTTCACTTACGATTACTTTGCTGCAATTATTATTGTTTTTTAGGATTTCTTTGGTCGTGTTTAAATCGATTTTTAAGGTGCCAAGGTTTCTATTGTTTATTCCGATGAGGTCTGCGTTTGTTTCTATTGCTTTGCGAAATTCTTTTTCTGTGTGTGTTTCAAGTAGAACCTCCAACCCTAACTGGTGAGATGTCTCAATCATTTCGTTTAGATTTTTTTGGCCATATCCTCTATCAAAAACGGCTTGTATAAGTAGAATGGCGTTTGCTCCAATTTTTGAAGCTGCAAAGATTTGTTTTGGACTCAAAATAATATCTTTCATGAGGATTGGAAGGTTTACGGATTTTCTAGCTTGAAGTAGAGCGTCTAGAGATCCTTTGAATTGTGTTGGCTCTGTTAAGATTGAAAGAGCTGTGGAGCCTCCTTTTTCCATGGATTTGGCAATCAAGGCTGGATTAACATTTGTTCTAATAACGCCGGCAGAGGGTGATGCAGATTTGATTTCGGTTATTATTGGATTCACTTTGCTGTTTAAAATTGCTTTTTTCAAGCTGACCTGACAATCACCAAAATGGTGGGTTTTTTCATAATAGCCGCTTTCAATGGTTAATTGGGCTGCATGCGCTAATAAATCAAGGTAATCACTCATATTTTGCTTCAAGCTCCTCAAGCTTTTCTAAACTTCCGTCTGACATTTTAATTAATTCTTTTAATTTGGTGTAGGCGGTTCCATTAGTAATTGATTTTCGAGCAAGTTCCATTCCTTCTGCAAAGTTGTCTGCTTTGCCTCCAACTATGATGCCTGCAGCGCTGTTAACCAGAACAATTTCAGCTTTTGCATCATCAATTGTTTTCCCGCTTAGAATTTTGAAGATTGTTTTAGCGCTTTGCTCTGTAGTAGATGATTGTAAATCGGTTATTTTTGCTGTTTTTATGCCGAAGTTGCTGGGGACAAATTCTAGTTTTGTAACGTTGCCCTTTTTTAAGTGTGCGATTATTGTTTTTCCAATTGTTGAAATCTCGTCTAGTCCATCAATTCCATGAACAACCATGGCTTCAATGCACCCCAGCTTATTCAATGTAGAAGCCATTGGAACCACTAGTTTTGAGTCATAGACTCCTAGCAATTGAGCATTAGCATTTGCTGGATTTGATAGAGGCCCAAGGACGTTGAATATTGTACGGATACCAATTTCGCGTCTGGTTTCTGCTGCGTATTTCATTGCGGGATGGAAATTTGGAGCAAACATGAATCCAATCCCGATCTTTTCGATTAAGCTTTCAACTTCTTTTGGTTTCAAATTTATGTTTAGACCTAGTTTTTCCAGTACTTCTGCGCTACCGCTTTTGCTGGTGACTGCCCTGTTTCCATGTTTAGCTACTGATACTCCTGCACCTGCAATCACAAACGCTGCGGCTGTGCTGATGTTGAAGGTTTTTATTTTGTCGCCGCCTGTGCCGCAGGTGTCAATTAGGCGTCCTTTTACTGTGGGATGAATTGTGCAGCAATTGGCACGCATGACTAATGTGAATGCGATTAATTCTTCAACGCTTTCACCTTTCATTCGCAGGGCAGTTAAGAAAGCGGCGGTTTGGGCGTTTGTAGCTTTTCCTGACATGATTTCACACATGATTCCCTGTGATTGCTCAATTGTCAAATCAGAACCTTCGACGAGCTTTTGAATTCCTTCTCGAATCATTGTTTTTCCTCCAAGAAGTTCTTGATGATTAGTTTTCCATCTTCGCATAGGATAGATTCAGGATGGAATTGCACTCCGTAAATTGGATATTTTACGTGACGTATGCCCATAATTTCGCCGTCTTCAACAGATTCAGCAGTAATTTGGAGACAATTAGGGATGGATTCTCGTTCACCAGCAAGTGAATGGTATCGAGTTGCTTTCATAGGATTGCGAACACCTTTGAAGATTGCTTTTTGGTTATGTTTTATTAGACAGGTTTTTCCATGCATGAGTTTTTTGGCGTGAACGATTTTGCCGCCATATGCATGAATAATGCCCTGATGTCCAAGGCAAACACCCAAGGTTGGTATGGTTGGACTTAGTGTTTGTAGAATTGCTTTGCAGACGCCAAAGAATTTGTCATCCTCAGGATTACCAGGTCCAGGTGATATGACGATGCGATCTGGCTTCATTTTAGCTGCCTCAATTAGGCTGATTTGGTCGTTTCGGTAAACCACGGTTTCTGCGCCTAGTTCACCTATATATTGGACAAGGTTGTAGACGAATGAATCATAGTTGTCTATAACTAAGACTTTCATTTTTGTTTGGCTCCTGCTGCATGTTCAAGCGCTTTGATGAGTGCTTTGGCTTTGTGGTCTGTTTCAAACCATTCTTTTTCAGGTATCGAGTCAGCGACTATGCCTGCGCCGACTTGAATGTATGCTTTGTTACCTTCTGAGAATAATGTGCGTATGGTTATGGCAAAATCAGAATTGCCATTGCAGCTAAAATATCCCACTGCACCAGCATAGGGTCCTCGATGCGAGGGCTCGAGTTCCTCGATTATTTGCATGGCTCGAACTTTAGGTGCACCAGACACTGTGCCTGCGGGAAATACTGCTTTTAATGCATCAAAACTCTCTAAATTGTCTTTTAAGTCGCCAGAAACTTGGGAAACAATGTGTTGGACATGGCTGAATTGGTGTATTTGCATAAACTCAGGAACAGTTATGCTTCCACATCGACTTATTTTGCCAATATCATTTCTAGCCAAATCTACCAGCATTACGTGTTCAGCTCTTTCTTTTTGGTCGTTTAATAATTCGTTTCCAAGGCGCCTGTTTTCTTCTGCGTTTGCTGTAACGGGTGCTGTTCCTGCAATTGGAAAAGTAATTACTTTTTGGTTGTCAACTCGGACCAGCATTTCGGGGCTTGAACCAACGATTTGACGTTTATCTGATTTGTAGTAGAACATGTATGGTGAAGGGTTAATCTGGCGTAAGCTTTTGTAGAAGGTCAAAAGACTGCCGGTGTATTGGAATTGGAAGCGTTTGGATAGAACAACTTGGAAAATGTCTCCTGAGGTGACGTAATTTTTGGCTTTCATGACTGATTTTTCAAAGTCTTTTTTTGATGTGTTGATTGAAGGGTGAGTGTATGTGAACTGTTCTTCGGTGGGAGCTGGTTGTTTGAGCAAGTCGGTTACTTCTGTAAGACGGTTTTCGCCCCTAAAATAATAGTAAGCTTGTTGAGTTTTATGATCAAAAACAAATCCATCTTCAAAAATGCCCATTTCTACATCGGGAAAACATAGCTCGTCAGGTTTTTGGTTTGGGAGTTTTTCGATGTATCGTATGGCGTCATAGGATATGTACCCTAATGCTCCGCCGACAAAACGAAAATCAACCATGTCATTTCTGTAGGGTAGTAGTTGTTCTTGAATGGCTTGGAATGGATCATTGGTTTGTTGTTTTGTGGTTTGTCCTGTTTTGTTATCGGTTATGGTTACTAAGCCGTTTTTGGCGGTGATGTTTGTTTTGGGATCAAACCCTAAGAATGAGTATTGGGCTAGTTTTTGTGGTCCTTCTATTGATTCTAGAAGGTAGGTGGTTTTGTATTTTTGGTGGAGTTTGATGAATATTTCGAGGGGGTTGTTTGTGTAGTTGAATTTAACATAGTTTAGTGGGTTTACTTTTGTTTGTGGTTTGCCAAAGGCGATTCCCCATTGTAATCTTGCTCCATTATGGTTCACAATCATACTATAATGTATTATTTAAGGCTTATTTGGACATAATTGTACATTTAAGATTTTTAGAAAGAGCTCCTTTTCTGCAAAACTCTATATCGGGATAAAAAGACTGCCACTGCAATAAGTATGGCTACTATCGAGATTGCAGCCACTGGAAGAATAACTGGTTCTAAATTTAATGGTGCTGGGTTAGGGTTACGAACAGTTGCATCGTTGGGGTAACCTCGGCTTTCCCAGTACCCAAGATAGTTTGAATCATCAGATACATTGATTTCTGTTAGCCATTCAACCCATTTGTACCCATATTGGTTTTGGGCTACAAGAAAGAATGGCCACCCAGTTTGATCTGTGAAGGTAAGATTATTCATTTTGTATGCTATCATAATGTTATTTTCTTTCACGTATTGCAGTGGTAGAGAGGATGAGTAGCCGTCGGATGCAACAAAGATCAGTGTGTTTGCATATGGACTAACACCTGCTTGAAGGAGAAGATCCGTTATCGGGACTCCCTGCCATAATAATGTTACACTCCAGCCTTCCACACAAGGAAGTGTGCCTACTTGCAGAGTTGAGTTAAAGTTGTTAACGACTGTATCGTAAGTATAATTTTGTGGATTATTTACAAGACCTGTAATAGCCAATCTGTAAGTTTCTCTGTTAATGTGTTGGGTTCCAGCTATGGCTACATCCGGATGGGAAATGAGATATTGTATGTAACCATTAATCGGAGTTAGATTTTGATCTTTGTAGGTGCCAACTTCTCCAGGTAAAAAAACAGGTGCAGTTGAAGGTGCAATTGAAGGTATTATTGAAGGAGGAGGTCTAAATGTTGTAATTGGAGAGGGCGATGAGGTAATAGTGGGCGATGGAGGGTTTACTGTTGGAGATGGAGAGGGTGAGGGTGTTGGGGAAGATGTTGGATTTGAAGAAGGTTTAGGAATGTTGTTAACTAAAAACACTATCGAAATTGCCATTACAATAATTAGTAATAAAGAAACAAGAACTAGAATTTTGTGACGATTAAGAACTTGCATCTATAAAAAACTAGTTAACAAGTACTATTTATTATTGTCTTAATTAAAGGATTCATGAATATTAGAAGATTTTTTGGAGATGTACATGAATTTATTTCAAGACGCTATTCATCCATGTAAAATATGCTTCTGAGCCATCAATAATCGGAAACGACAAGACCTCAGGAATTTCATAACTGTGCAATTGCTTAACTCGCTCTGCCAACTCTGCAAACAAATCTTTGCGAGACTTCATAATTACCAAACATTCTTCGCATCGATCCACTTTGTCTTGCCAATGAAAGAAAGATGTGACTGGGTTGATGATGTTTGCACATGCAATTATTTTTTCTTTTAGTAGTGCTTGGCTGATTTTTTCGGCTTCTGGTTTGTTTGCAGTTGTAACTAGAACCAGGATGTAATTTGTGTCCATAAAGTCACCAGTTAATGTTTATTTTTTGATATAAAAAAACTTGCCGTTTGATTGACATCTTTAAATTTCGCCTCTTTCTCTATTAATGTTAGTGAGGCGAAGCTTCTTGAAAGAAGAACATATTAAAATTTTAAAAACTATGAATGAAGCCACAAACCGCATGGACATGAACATGTTTGCTCAAGCTGTAAACCTAACCCCAAACCAGACTATGACGGAAATACAGGAGCTTGCCAAAGAAGGTTTTTTGCGTAAAGTAGGAGGCGGATTTGGCTTAACTGAAAAAGGGAGAAATGCATTAAAGATATTTTCAATTGTTGCCAGCGAGATGAGTTTTCTTTTCTATGTTGACGTTGATAAGCCGATGGGTCTTACTGCTCATTCGATTGAGGAATTTTACGGGTTCATCAAGCAGGTCGTTGTTGATTCGTTAGAGTTCCATTTATATCGGGGCGATTTTGAAAATTGGTTGAGAGATGTCTTTAGAGATTCTGAGTTAGCGGAGGCTTTTGAAGCATTAAAAATAGAGGAATTGAAGGGTGAGGATTTGCGAAAAGCTCTCTTGAAAGCTATTGACGCAAAATATGGTGTAGGCGACCTAATTTAGGTCAGGCTTTTTTCATTTAGTTTCTTCCACCAATCGGGAACTTTAGCATTTTCTGCTATATCCCAAAAGTCGTAGGGTTTTATGTCTAAAACTGGGGTTCCGTCATAAGCATCTAAGCCTTTAATTGTTAAGACGTTTCCATCAACTTTTTTGAGTTCTACAAGAGTTAACCCGATGGGGTTTGGTCGAAGCATGGTGCGGGTCGCAAAAACGCCTGTTAAGGGCATGTCCTTTCTGCCTCTTGGATGAACCTTTAATGTTTCTTTCTGTTTAACGGTGACTTGGTTTAGGTAGAATAGAACAAACAAATGTGAAAAGCCAGAGATCCCGCTTAAGCCATCGACTAAATCATCGCGGACAATGATCTGTGATAAAATCGATTTGTCTTTAACTTCTTCGCTTTCAGCGCGGGTTTTTACATAGCCTATTGGGTTTAGAACAATTTTTTCCGAAGAAGACATCCGTTACTCCTCTAAGTTTGAGTGATTATTGAAAATATATAAGCATTCGAATTAACATTCAGCTACTGTTTAGAAAAATCAATTCTCCTAAATAGGAAACGCCTTCTTTTTTATTTGTCTTCAGTGCATCAAGCTGCAACAACAAAACCGCAAGCTCTATATTACTCAATGAAACCCTTTTTCAAACCATGCGGGTCCGTAGCTCAGTCAGGCTAGAGCATCGGACTCTTAATCCGAGGGTCGCGGGTTCAATTCCCG
>CAVYXJ010000001.1:0-64346 GCA_963772455.1 Candidatus Bathyarchaeota archaeon | reverse complement strand
AATCTGTATTTTTATGATAAAAAGAAAATTTACCAAAAAGCTCATTTATCATCTTAGGCTGCAAAGCCATAAACGATGCATGTACTAGGTTAAGAGATCCGTATCTTGGTCCAATGAGAATTATATCTCTACCTAATTTGGCAAATAGATTGTCAATATTATTATACAAAACGCAATCTTGATCTAAGAAAACAGCAAGTTCGTCGCCCTTTTCAGAAGAATAGTTTAACAAGAATTGTAAACCATTTGTATGTGTATATAACAAGCGATCAACGCCGGTTTTCGAAAGCCAATTTCGTTTTTTAGGAGCAGCAGCAAACAAAGTGACATTGTTGAATCGTTTTAAGGCTTCTTCGATAACGTCAATGTTGCCTTGTTTTGAGCCGTTATCTAAAACATAAATTTTGCTGTTTGGATACAAGAATTCAATCTGATCGACATTTAACAATAGAAAGTCAGGAGCATTCCAATGAACTATACAAAAAACTGGGTATCCATCCGACTTTCCTTTAAGTAAAATATGTTTTCTTATTTCTAAAGCCACAAAAGTAAAGACCATTTTCTCAAAAAGACTCTTCAAAGTCCTTGGAACAAATCTAGACGGTTGTATAAGATAACCAACTTTCGTAATCATCCTTTGCATTTTTTCATTTTCTCCTTCCTTCATTCGACCCTTCGATAGTTCATGGGATAACCAAATACAGGAATATTGACAAACGAATAGTAAGATTCAAATATCTTAACCTTTTTCCCATTTAAAATCTTAATTCAAACCTTGATTAGGTTTGTCCACAGTCAAATCGCTATTTATTTTTTTTATTTGAAAGAACAACTGGTTTTGTTTATCGATATAAACACGAGGAATCTTTACTAATACTTCAGTAAAGCTTCATTTTCATTAATAGCTAAATCAAGAAAATTTTTGATTTGGCACATTCTTCCCAGATATTTAGACGCTCTAAAATAGCATATAAATAATTATAAGGTACTAATTTATAATCATCACTCGTTTTGAACCTTTTAACGAACAGACTTGAAAAGATTAAAGGTGGAAAAAGAATTTTTAAGAAATCAATCGGGAAGAGAATACGACCTAAAAGATACTTCCTTTCGCCATTCTTTTTAAATAGGTAGACGCGATTTCTTGCACGCGCTGCTATTTTCAAATACCTTTTTGGCGTCATTACTACTCTAGGATGATAGACCATCATGCTTGGATTGAAAATTATTTTACCATGTTTCATAACTCTAAGAGCGATATCTCTATCCTCAAGGTAATTTAATTTTTCGTCAAATCCTCCAACCTTTTCGATAATTACTTTCCTATAAGCCATACTACCAGTCATAAAATTACCTCCATTTCGATTTTCCAAAATGCAATCAGAAAAGGTTGGCTCAAAATCTTTGGATACGTAATAAATTTTTCCTTCAATCCCTAGACAATCGGGTATCTTAAAAAATTTAATTCCCTCAGCAACCCAGTTTCTTGAAACTACGCAATCCCCATCGGTAAAAAAAATAAAGTCACCGGTGGCATGTTTTACGCCTTTGTTTCTACTTTTTGAAATTCCGAGCCATTCAGGATTGTGATAATATTTTATTCGTCTATCGTTAAACTTTTCAATTATTTTCTTAGTATTATCAGTGCTCAAGTCATCCATTATGACTATTTCGAAATTTTCGAACGTTTGCTCAAGGATCGATTTAATGCAGGCACCGATAGAATTTTCAACGTTCCTGATGCACATTACCACACTAACTAATGGCGCCATAAGTCTCAACTTCCAAATAGATCCAACTATTTCTCATTATTTATAAGTAATCTTTCGATTCCTTTCAGATTTTGCACAAGTTTATCACAAACTGTAGCCCATGTTCCATTTGATTGATAATTTCTTATCGCTGCATTTTGCATTTGCTTAAATACATCTTTATTACTGTATAATTTTCTAATTTCTTTTGCGACTAAAAATGGATCTCTTGTTTTCAACAAAATCCCTGTTACGTTGTCGACAACAGCCTCTGAAATACCAAATGCATCATAACCTACAATGATACAGCCATATGCTTGTGCTTCCCATAGCACATGGGCTGATGGTTCAAACTCTGAGAAAATATAAAACAGTTCAGATTCAGAATATAGCCTGATTAACTCTTCATCTGAAACATGATTAATAATATGCACGTTTTTCGGGACGGTTGATTGCTTAAATCTTGGATCTTTTCCGATAATTGTAATTCTAAACTCTTTCAAATATTGTGCTGCTTCAAGCAAAATATCTAATCCTTTTGCGGTATAATCTATACCTATTGCAAGAATGGTTGTTTCCTTCTTTAATAATAATCTGTTAACTTCCACGTTCTTAGCTGCTCCCCATCCTATTGCAAAAACTTTTTGAGGATTTATGCCATACTCTCTACAAAGCCCTTCCTTACACCATTTCGACAAAGTAAAAATAATTAATGCGTTAGTATAAAGCTCCCTTTGAAGTTGATAAAAGCTTTCTTTGTAAATGGTTGACCAACCTCTTAATTCGTCTTTTTGAATTGGAGAATCTGGAGGATCAGCATAGTTGTCAATAATTAATGCAAAAGGAACTTTAGGTTTGCCAACGTAAGGTGAAAAAATAGCTTGCCACTGTAAAATTAAATCAGGTTTTGGATTCATAAAATTAATGTGGGTGGACACGGTGTGTGAAATTTTTTTTATGAAAGCTGGACGGCGAACTGTATTTAAATATAGCATCGAACGGGTCAATTTTGAAGATAAATCTTTTTTATGCATTGTAAAAATAATGTCAAAGAAGCACAAGGCCAAATTTTTTAGGAAAAAAGGTTCTTTTGGATTAATTTCGATATGGAAAGTCTCTATTTGGGGGTAAATTCTTTTAAGTTCCTGAACGAGATAAACTGCCCTTTTATCTGGATACACAAAGAGTATATTGAAATCGTCTATAGATTTTTTAATAGGAGAAATAAGTCCCATTTCTATAATACACCCAAAATCTCAACTGGTTCACTTATGTCTTCTTTTGATCGATAAGAGATAATTTGATAAGTCTTCAGCAACTTTTTTCCAGGTATATCTATCATAAATTATCTTTCTGCCAGATTTTCCCCATTCAGATAGCTTATCTCTATTATCCAAAACATAAATTAGTGATCTAGCTATTTCTCTTGGAGTTACTGAAGAAATATAAACACCACACTCACTATCTCCAACTACAAACTTATGAGCTGGAATATCTGTCAAAATAACCGTTTTTTCCATAGCTAAATATTCTAGAAGTTTCAATGGCGACTGAGACCTCCAAAATGGATTGTCTGGCAACGGAACAATACAGACATCTGCCATTTGAATAAATTTAGGAACTTTTTCATATTCTACTTGAGAATGAACAATAACATTATCCTCAAGTTGATTTTCCCTAATAACTTCGGTCAATGAAGAAAGCGCCGGTCCTGCACCTAGCAAGAAAAGGACCACATCATAACCTGCAATTTTCAATATTTTTAAAGATTCAATAGTCTCTTTCAAACCACGACTTGCAGTGAAAACTCCATGATAAAAGATAACAAACTTCTTGGTTATTCTATGTTCTGCTCTCAGGTCATTAATTTCGTTACTGTTACTATTAGTCATGAAAAGTTGTTCTGAAACGCCCGAGGTCCAAACTCCTACGCCCTCTGGATTAATACTATAAAGATTACATATATCTGATTTCATCAGAGGCGTGATAACTGTAATACCGTTGAATAGTTTTTTGGCAATCAGCAATGACACTGTAAACCAAAAATTCTGTAGAAAACCGAGAAAACCAAATGTCTCCACGGGTACACTTCTAATATCCAAAATAATCTTTATGTGCCTAAATTTTGAGAGAAAAACCAGAGGTATGAAACTGACAATTGACACATCGGGCACTGTCATTATGTAATCTGGTTTTTTTGATATCAGACAAATTGGAAGATAAAATAATAGATCAACAGCATAAATTAATGAAGAGAGAAATGGAATATGCTTCACAGGTATGCTTATTGTGCGAATTTCTGAGTTTCCAATTTTAATTATGACAGATTTCTTTGACCTGGGAATTACTAGAAATGTATTGAATTGCTTTTTCGAAAGATTCTTTGATACTTCAATGTCAGCCATTGAATGTAGAGAACGACCAAACTGAAAATGGCTTGGTTCAACCCAAAGTAGCTTGCTTCCTGAACCGTTGAATTCGGCTGAATTTTTTTTTGACATTGACAAATCAGTTTTCCCTGAATTTATTCCTCAACTTAAATTGGAGATTTACAAGATTTCATTGCGTAAGCGAATTAACTAAACAAATCTTGAGCCTAAGCTATCCAATTGTGATATAGACTTTCCAAAAATGCTTTCAAGGTTAGCAACATATAATGATCCATTTAATTAACGCCACTCGAGAGAATACTGTCTTCAGTTTAGATTTTGTCGTATAGCATAAAGTTCAAAATTTTCGAAATCTTTAATTTTTTCTAAGGTATGTGAATTTCTTATCCCTTCAAATAAGGCATAGGAATCAGCCCCTTTGAATTTTAGAATATACCCAATTTTGTAGGTTTCGATAATTTGCGCCAAATATCCCAAAATACCATGTCCTCTGACTAGATGAACCACGTTTAATTGGGTAAAATAATTGACTTCCAAAGTTCTAATGCTTGGGATTACAATCAAATTACTAGTACAACATTCCTTCAACGATTGATATAATAGAATATCACTGGGATTAACTATCATTTTGGAATTGTCAATACTTTTCTTTAGCCGTAACAAAGATAAAGAACTTATAAAGAGAGCAACAAAAAGCGCTGCGATAACCAAAAAATTTAAACTAGACAAAAATAGTCCAATTGCAGTTCCAACAGGCACTAAGCTATACTCAATATATCTATAATATTCACCAATTAGGGATAACGATGGAATCAACACAACAATCGCGATCAATAAGTTCACAATAGCCCAAAAAAATATTTTTGCATTTATGTCTACATTCAAAAATAGCAAATTATTTCCAATAACTGAAAATATTATTGCAAAAATGACTATATACCATGGATTTCTAACTAATATGTAGCTCAGATCATGTGTAAAGAGGATTTTTCTTTTGAAGTTATAAAACCGGAGCCAAAAAAAGTGTTCCTTTATAATTTTAAGATAAAAACCTTTGCTTATTAGTATTGATATTACAAGACCTATCAAAAAGGAAAAACCTAGAATAGGTTTGTTAAATATGATCATATATGGGACTAAACCTAAGATTAATGCTTGTAAAGAAAATTTATGAGCCAAACTCGCTAGCGCTACAAAGAGCGAAATCGATAGAAAAGAAAACCAGTTCAATGGACAAAAAATCGTTATGCATATGATAATGGTGTAAAAAAAGATTCCCAGCGGCCTTGGTGAAAACTGAGTGATTAGATCAAAAGCTGAAAGGTTAACAATAACAATTAGACACGAAAATAGGGCATAGATTAAATTTAAAGTTAAATTATACGTAATTATTGCAGTTAGACTACCCAAAAGAGAGAGTATCACTAAATTTAGATTCTTAGCTATTGTCAAATGAAATCTCAATGGAAAAAGGGCAGTTATATAGTGAAGTAAAGGGGGGTATGTCAAATAGTTGTATCTTTTATCACTCTCAAAAAAGATGACATTCTTTAGTGATAATGGATACTTCCATTTATTTTCCCTTATACTTCTACTTATTGATAAATGGAAAAAAGTATCACCGCTAAACAATTTGTTACCTGTCAAGTATCTTCTAATGACATACAGAATAACGAAGGACAAGACATAGAGAAAAAGGAAAAAAACAATAATCATAAGTTCATCTCTGAGATTTCTTTGACTACAATATATAAAATATTATCTTTTTGAATAGATACTTCTTAAAATTTTTTTAATAAATATCTATTGGAATGGATAAAGGTCCTTAAGTGAAAAATTTGTGTTATTATGAAACAGTAGTGTATCAAAAATAGTATTGTTTAGAAATTGGTATTTGGTGATGACTAAAAATTTTCGATTGTTTCTTGCGAGAATGTTATGATAATATGCAATCTGTAAAGAAAATTATCGTTAATTAAACCCTTTTAATAAGATAAAAGATAACCCATTATTATATACAACATTATAATTCCCACTATTGACAGTTTTGTCTACGGTAAAATTTTCAATAGATAGTGCAGTGTTAAGTTTTTGTCCTAGACCTGCGGTGTAAAGTATACCTGAATAATCGTTGAGAGACTCAAAATTTGTTGTATCGTCTCTTTGAATAAAAGTACCACTGAGCTCATCCGACCCTAGTCCTTGAGAAAACATAATCACTAACAGGGCCATGCATAAGAACAGATCCGCCCGTTGCCCAGCTGTACTTCTCCAACATAAAGTTTTCAGCATTATACGCATTATCTGTTTGCGAAAAATCAATACCCTTTAGGAAAGAACCATGAAGAGGCATAAAAACTAAGAGAATTAACAAAATCAAGAAAAGACCTGTCAAAAACTTTTTAAATTTAGTTTCGAACAAATAGGATACCCCTAAAGACACTGGGATAAAAGCAAGAGGAATTGCACGTGGACCAAGAACCCAAAATACAAGACCAAATACGAAGTAACCTAACCCAGTAAGGAAAATAGCTTTATCAAAGTCTCGGGTTTTTCGTTTAATTAATAAAATGAGAAAACCAATGGCTGAAATCGCAACAGTTATTACTAATATTGCTGAAAGTATCCTTTGGGCTATTGCGTCAATGGGAACAAGTACAGGCGTTATTGAAAGTCCCGCCATTCCCGAGACGTTGGTGTCCAGTTTCGTGATTTGTTGAACATAGGTGTTCAGAGCATTATTAGTTAATGTAAGTTGATACAAAAGATAAATCGTTAAAAAAAGGAAAAAGAGGTTCCTATTCTGGGTATTTCTTCTGATTATAGTTTTAATTGCTAAAAAAATGACATAAAATACTGCAACGTATGAATGGCTCAATGTCATACCCACAAATAGGATAAGTATTATTGGCATCCTACCTAAGGTCCATTTTTCACCTTCAAATGATAAAGCAAGGAGCAGGAAAAGAAAAGCTATTGTAAATGGTGAAAACTGATAGTTTAAGTAATAGTACATTGCGATAAAAAAGACAACTACTGCCAGAAAGCCGCCTCTCTGGTATTTTTTGGTGGCAAAAATGAATAAAGCTGTAGTTAGCATAACTCCGATAATTGCATACATTAGGAACTCAAAACTTGCCAGGTCCAATCCGCTTACAGATGTGCCAATTTTTGTAAAGAGAAAAACAGCAGGCCATTGAAAATACCCCTTACCAGGTATCGAAGAATCCAAATTGCCGGTTTCTAAAAATATTCATTAAGTCCTCTGAAAAAGAGTGAATCGGATGTTGCTAATCGGTTATAAAAGAAAAATATTGAATAGAGCAGTAGAACAATGCCTACAACCATTATCCACTTTAAGAGGTTGTTCTTAAAAGTAGCTGCAATCAAGTACAATGTCGGAAATAACAATACAAGACTAAACCAATATAGAATTGACACGTGATTAAAAACAAAATCGTTAGCAGATCCAACTGAAAGAGGATAACTAGGCAAACCAAGAATAAAGCAGTAATATTAGCCCTATCGAAAGAGGAACAATCAAAATCTTTTTTTTGTCCATTTGAGTGCCCTATAACAGCGTTATTTTATGCGAATATTTTACCTATATTAGTTATTAAATTGTGATTTTTCATTGCGTAAAGTCAGCGTAAACAAGCAAAATTCATAAATACTTAACCCATTTTAATCCCAAACAGCTAGTTGAGTTTATCAACTACTTTTATCTCAAAGTAAAAAAATACAATAAACTTTCAAGTCTAATAATTCAAAAAAAGTATATTCCAATTTAGTGTAGAATCTTTCAATCAAGTTAAAGCAGCGACATACTGTTCCCACCAAGTTGGAAGATAACTATTGTCATCAGGAACAGCAGCCATACAAAATATACCGCCTTCCCAAGCCGTTTGTGTATCCCAAATTCCACGGTTTAAATTAATAACAGGTAACGCTGAAGGTCTATCGCCGCTTGCAGATTTGGGAGCTATATAAGGATCATAAATAGAATCCATATGATAACCATAGTCTTTGCTAACCCCGATGAATTTCTGTGGGTTCGCTGCTAATATTGCTGCTTTTGTCGAATCATTTATCAAGCCCCACCATAGAAATTCCACGCTAACTTTGTCTGCCCATTGGTATGAAGTTTGAATGTTTGGTCCTCCTGGATTAACAAACATTAATTTACCTTTACTATGAACATAATCAGCGATTGTTTTATAATAACTTGGGTTATATTGGTCACATTCGTCAATCATAAAAGCATCGATTTCAGGGCCGATACTCAACTGGTAATCAACAGATCCCCGAATAGGATCTCGGGGAGTCATTTGGTGAAGCAAATCATTTAACGAATTAAGACCGCCATTACTCCACAATCGACAAACAACTTTTACACCATGTGCATGAAAATAGTTGATAAATGCTGATGTTAATTGTGGACTCCCCCAATTTCCGCTATCAATCCAAACTGTTATTCCTTGGTCGCCAGCCCATGCAATACGTTGAGCTTCACTATCACCAGCAGACATCCAATGTTGAACCCAAAGATACAACTCCCCACTTGTTGTTGCTGTAGGCGGGGATGGAGGATAAATAATTCTACCCTGAGATAATACTGTTTGGGACGTTATCTGCTCTGTCAATGCACTTCCTATAAACTGAAAACTCAAAATCATAGTTAAGAAAAATAAAAATATTTTTCTTTTTTCCCGCATTCTCGAACCACAAAAGTATGATGTCGTAATATACACTAATTAACGTTTTTATAATCAACAATAACAATTATCTTGAACTACAGAAATACAAGTATATCCAAATTTGACTACCAAAGAAATCCAAACTTCCTTGTGTATAAAAAACCCATTTGTTTTAGTCTTAAAATTCAATCGGACAATCCCAAGCTACTATTTCCCGGTCCGTTCATACAAATTAAAACATCATAGCTTAATAAGTTATGATAAAAGATTAATCGTTCTTAATTTCAATTATTGCAACAATTATAGAAACTTACAAGATTTCAATCAAAGTATTCAAATATAAAGGTAATTTATCAGTAAACTATAAAATATTGAAAGTTTTCAATTAACATAAAGTTTGAAGTATTTAAAAAAAATCTGATAAATAATATAGTCTCAACTATTTAATTGACACTAAATAATTCAGATTTTTGGAGCAGTTGATTTCCTCATGGTCTTAGAATAGGAAAATAAAACATTGTCAGTAATTCTATCCCATGTATATCGCTCTTCAACAGTTTTTCTTGCTGCTTTTCCAACTCTTTCTCTTATGTGATCGTTTTCCAACAGCCAAAGTATAACCTTGGCCATTGCTTTAGGAGATTTTGGTGGTACTAGAAATCCATTAGCGCCATTTGATATTACTTCCTTATTGCCACACACATTTGTGGCTACAACTGGTAAACCACAAGACATAGCTTCCAAAAGTACAGTTGGCAACCCTTCATAATGGGATGGAACCACATGCAAAGTTGCATTTTGGTATAGTCTAATAAGTTCCTCTCTCTTGACAAATCCCAAAAGTGTTATTTGTCTCTGCATTTTTTGCTCACGCACTTCTTTCTCTAACTTTCGCAAGAATGGTCCTTTGCCACATACAATAAAACGCACATCTGAATTTACTTCAGAAACAAGTTTAGCGCATTCTACTAAATCAAATAAACCTTTACGTGCACGCAGAATCCCTGTATATAAGACATATTTTTGTCCATCCTTAGCTTTACTAATTGGAGCGAATATTTTTTCGTTAACACCGTTCCCCAGAACGGTGATTTTTTCAGGATCTAAACCATAGTCTTTCAGTTCATCAACTACAGAATAAGAAACTGTTGTTATGCTATTTGAAATACTAAACAATTTGGATTCAATTGGAGGATATATATACATAGATTGCAATTTTTCTAGCAGAGAATAAAAATCAAAAACCTCATGATATTTAGAGTCAGTTCTCATAGACGTGTGTACGGTAGTCATTATTGGTAAATGGGTTTTGATCAGCGGTGGAAGCGGGGAATGCACGTGAACCAAGTCAAAAAAAGGCTCAAGACTCTTAAACAAGCTATTCATGAACAGCCCATGTATCGATAAATGCATTGGATACAATGGAAAAAAAGTAACTTTAAAAACGTCAATACCTTCCACAACTTCCTTAAAAGTCTTTTTCGATGTTCCTCTTGTAATTACGGTAACTTTATGCCCCCTTTCAATCAGTTTTTTTGATAGATTATAAACATAATAACCTATTCCGCCCGATTCAGGAGGGAATTCTCGAGTAATCATGCAAATATTCAAACGTACACCTTTCTAACTTTCTATTATGTTTTCCAAAAGCTCTACTCTAAATAATAGTATTTCTATAGGCATCGTAAGTTTTTTGAGCAAAAATTTCAGATGAGAATGAATTCTCTATTGTTTGCCTCGCTGCACTGCCAAGCTCTTTATTGAGATTCTCGTTATCTAAGAGAGAGATTATGGCTTTACCTAAACTTTCATGATCGAATGCTGGCACCAACAAGCCATTCTTACCATTTTCTATTATTTCTGGATTGCCGCCAGCGATACTCGCCACCGTAGCACTGCCACAGCTCATTGCCTCCAAAATGCTTAAAGAACAATTTTCAAAAAAAGAAGGGTTCACAGAAACAGTTGCTTCACGAATTATTTTTGGGCGCTCGTAATAACCTAAATGTCCAGTAAATGAAAAATTTTTGTCAGGGATTTGCATTGATCTAATTAGTTGCTGGTACAATGGTATGTTTCCACCTCCAACGAACAAGAATTTAGCTTCTGGAAAATGTTTTAAAACCTCAGGCATAGCTTTAATCAATATATGGATGCCTTTCTTAGAGACCAAACGTCCAACATACACAATTGTGGGGGTCCGATATTTTGTAGCGGTTTCTTCTTTAGTGGGCGGAGTAAAGAAATGTGTATCAACACCATTGTAAACAACCTCAATCTTATTTTTATCAACTTTAAGTTGTTCCGCGGCAAGTTGCTTGGTGGCATTAGAGACAGCTATAAATCTAGATACACGTTTCACATAATTTTGCTGCAATAATTCTATTATTGGATAAAACTTGAGAATCGATTCTTCTCCTGATTCAAGATCTGTAAAACTGGACTGAGCTAATAGAGCTTGATCTCTAAGCATTTGAATTGTACCGTGCAATGTTAAAATCGTTGGAACTTGAATTCGATTAAATAACTTTTGAAAAACATCAGGCATGTGACACAGGTGAGAATGTATTATATCGAATTTGTATTTCTTGTTTAATTCAGGAATCTTTTTGAAGCAAGCAAGTTGAAAAGGAAGATTGTAAAAAAAAGTCTCATTTGACACCGATAAATAATGGATATCTATTGGTCTTCCAAATATCGAATTCATTTCGTTGCATCGGGTGTTGATGTCTTGGATCCCCGCAATTTTGCGTTTTAGGGTTAATACATGAATATCGACATTTTCAGGTAGAGACTTTACTAGCTCAACGATATATGAACCGACGCCTCCCCAAACTGGGAAGAATTCAGGGGCAAGCATACATAAACTCAAAGAATCCATTTTCATCCTCTTAATTAGTTGATATGTCTAATGTTTGGATTGTTCCGATTTAACTTTTCAAGCTATTCCAATTTTCTATAAATAAAGTTGTTTATGGAAGCAAATATCTTCCAATGCATTAAACAACCTTTAAGGAACAACAAAAAGAATTCTGTCAGCTTTAATTGCTCTTACAATTCTTAATTCGCGTAATTGAACTGACTGCCCACAAGTTTTCCCGATGACTCAAGTGCTGAAGGATGAGATATCGATAATTTACTTGAATATTTAGTTCTAATAATGTCGTTTTGATGTTTCTCATTAAAAGTTTCTTATCCTAGTTTTTCCTTCATATATTTGAATGTCTCGAGAGCCTGTTTTTCTCTCGAAACGCCTATGACAACGCCCTTTATGCTCGGCAAGTTTTCTAAGTAGTCAGCCGCTTCAGAAAGGGTAAGATACCCTGAGGCTAATGAGCTCATAGCAATCAGATTGCATTCTGAGACCTCCATTAACGCTTTCTCGCAATCTTTTCTGGATGGATTCATTTGAAATCCTAATCTGTTGAAAGGTGTTGCGATTGATATTTTAGAAAAATCAATAGCCCATTCATTAAATTTCTTGACTAAATATGCGAAATTCCTTGTTTCGAATCCTGGCTTCATGCCGAGTTCTAAGGATAGATCGATGTAAGATTTTGCAAGCCAGTCCAAGTTAAGTGATAGAATTATCTCGGTAATTACTTCATGGAGCATCATTGATTCCAAAATGAAACGGGTGCCGATTGCGTCTTTTGTCCTTGAGAGTTCATAGAGTAAGTAGGCTTTGAGAAGATCCTTGGGGTTCATTGTTGCTAGGAACTTCAGACTAGCTCCGATTGCTCCAACATTTCCTGAAAGCACCATTTGTTTAGTGAGTTTTTTGGCTAATCCAACAGTGCCCAGGTTAGTTGCTATTCTAACATATTCATAGGCGTAAGGAACGATGGCATATAAAGTTGGAGAACGGCTACTTGCACCTTCTGTGAGTAAGCGCAAAATGGATAGAGTAGTGTCACTTACTGAAAACATGAAGCCGGAAGCCCCATTATCCAGTGAGGTCTTTACCAGTTTTGCAGCATAAATAGAGTTGTTTATCTCGGCTCCCCTAGCTCTGGCCCTATCATCAGAAATGTGGCTTATTCCATGAAATGGATTATCGCCAACTAGGAGGAATTTTTTTCCAACGAATGACATTTTCAAACCTCTTGTTTAACCTGTTCAATTACTTGATCAACTTTGGAAGCCGTCTTAAAACTAGGTTCAGCCTTTTCGCCTGTCAATATCGATTTGACAAAATGTTCGTCCTCGCGATAATATTCTGGCTCACCAAGTAAAAAGGGAACATGATCATTTAGTTCAGGTCGATACCACTGGACTTTTTTTCCGCCAGTAGGTTCTAAGACTACACTATAATCGTTAACTGTCAAAATACCATTTGTTCCATGAACGGTTAAACCAAAGTTTGGCATACGGTAATTTTCTTTGCACCAGGAAATATCAAACTCTCCCGATAGACCTGATTGTCTAACCATAAAATTAACAGAATCTTCGGAATTTTCACCTATAATTGATTTTATTAAAGCCTTTTCAACCTTAAAGTCACCAAAAAACCATAACGCTAAGTCTATGATATGAGAACCTAAGTCACTTAGAACTCCGCCTCTCGAAATGCCTTTTGAGGACTTGCTACAAGCTGCGAAGTCTGAAGAGAAAGCGGTTCCATGAAATGAAATCAAGTCGCCCAAAACATTTTCAGACAAGAGATTTCTGGCTTTTATGAAGGTTGAGCTAAACCGCTTCATATAGCCAACCATGTTGACCCCTGATTCTTTCGACAAATCACATAATTCATTGGCTTTGTTCCAGCTTGAAGCAAGGGTCTTTTCAACAAACACATTGTTTGTTATATTCTTTGAATACAGAGCATTGACTATTGGAAAATGAGCAGGGATAGGCGCAGTAACGAAAGCACAATCAAGAGATAAATCGGTTAGCTTTTCCACATCGTCTACTACAATAGTATTTTTAAACAACTTTTTAGCTAACTTACGTAGCATTGTACTTTTGTCACAAAAGGCTGTAACTTCAACGGTAGGAATGGTACCGAGAATACAGGAATGAAGCAGACCCATTTTGCCTAAACCTATTACAGCGACCTTAAGTCTATCCATATTTTTTAGCAGTCCTATTTTTTTAAGAAAGTTAAACACGTTTGCGAATGTTGGTTTTAAAACAGTATTTAATTGAACTCCCCATTACTAAATCCCTCTTTGACAAGAGCGGATGAGCATTTTATAGCTAAATCCATAGGAAGTATACCCATAGTAACAAGAACTTCTATTTATTACTTGAGAATTAATAATATTCATCCATACATAATATATCCGAGGCAATCAGAAGCATGGAAGATAGACACAAATTTAATCTGAAAAAATAGTTGTTTAAATTGACTTTATATCGACTATTAATCGAAGTTTTTTAACCTAAGTGAGTAATGTAGATAGTATCAATAAAATGTTTTGCCTTCAAAGTTAGAGTTTTGAAGTAGTGTTTGAAGGGCACTCTTCAGAAAACAGACTTTAGAGCTAAATATTGGTCTATTGATATTAAGGTAAAAGTGATTTAATAATTCGATATAGTCAAGGGTAATAGATTAAAGAATTTTTATCCCAATATAAACTATAATGATCACGTTAATGATCCTTCATTAAATTCATGTACAAAACCAAGCAAAAAAAAATAAGGGAATGTTATAGGTTAACTAACACAAAGCTGCGACGTATTGCTCAAACCAAGTGGGAAGATAACCATTATCCGCAGGTGTAGCAGCCATACAAAAAACGCCACCAGCCCAAGCAGTTTTTGTTTCCCAAGTAGCACGGCTTAAAGACAAAGGAGCATTGTAAGCAGGTCTATCACCGCTTGCAGACCGAGGTGGACAATAAACAAAATTGATATCGTACATATAGTCCTTAGTGACGCCGATGAATTTTTGAGGATACGCTGCAATCAAGGAAGCATGCTGTGGCGAATTAATAAATTGGTACCAACTAAACTCCGTGCTTATCTTATCTGCATATGTGCATGTTCTCGCTTCAATATTGTGGGTGCCTGTATTCACAAACAACAATTTTCCTTTGCTGTGAACATAATCAGCGATAGCCTCGTAATACGATGCATGGTTCCATTGGTCGCATTCGTCAATCATAAAAGCATCAATTTCGGGTCCGATACTCAATTGATAGTCGACAGAACCTCTACTATGGCCAGATGAATCAGAAGTATGCAATATTGTGTTTAGAGGCACGTTTCCACCGTCACTCCACAATCGATTAACAACCTTTACGCCATGTGCGTGAAAATAGTTGATCAAAGATGAGGTTAAGTGAGGACCTCCATAATTACCGGCATCTATCCATATGTTTACACCGTTAGTATCTCGAGCATTAGCAATTCTCTTAGCGTTGTTGTCGCCAGCAGTCATCCAGAAACCAGTCCACAAATAAAGTTCACCATTTGTTGCTGATTGAGGTGGTGTTATTGATGTTGGTGTAGATGTGGGGATAGGTGTTTGTGTTGGAGTTGGGTTTTGTGGAATTGGTCCTGTTGGTGCTATGGTTGCATAAAGTGAATAAACGTTGTTTTCTTGACCATTGGTATTGTACGTTGATGGAAAAGTGCCGTATGATCCTTGAGTGTACCAGCTTTGACTTGAAGAACCTGAAGCATAGGGCAGATAACAATTAGCGCTCTGAAGCCATACTACTAAACTGTATCGTTGACCTGCATCTATAGACGGAGATGTTGTCGTTGGGAACGTGAACCATCCTGAAGCTCTACCGCTTATTGTTAATTCTTGACTAATAGCTACTAACGCTTTGTTTGTTTCAGAATATACTGCGCATTTAACATTGTTCGATGTGGACGCACCGTTAGTTATGTATACAGTAACAGAATTTAGCGTTCCTGTACTTGAAGCAGTAAACCTTGAGCCGACCATTAGGTTACTAGGTTGCCATGCTGCATTATTGCCCTGGGCTGTTTGACCAAACGTAGATGACGAAGTTGGTGGTGTTGGTGACAGATGATGGACTGGGTGATGTAGACGGTGATGGTGATGAGGTTACATCAGCGTTTAAAGTGCAGTATATTGAGTACACGTTGTTTTCTTGTCCATAGCTGCCTAGGCTACTGTATGGTCCATTTGGGAAACTACCTGTGTATGATTGAATAGCATACCAAGTTTGGGCAGCACTACCAGAACTGTACCGTACCGTACTCGCTGAATTCTTAAACCAGACGACTAAACTATAACTTGATCCTGAAGTCAAAGATGACGAAGAACCAAAGTTGAAGGTCAGCCAACCATTAAATCCAGCAGGAATAGTTTTCTGTTCAGTAACCGCAATAAGCTGTTTATTAGATTCTGAATAGATTGCACACTTTGCCGTATTCGATGAACTACCAGATTGTGCGATATAGACAGACATACTAACAGGAGTACCACCAGAAGCAGTGAACCTAGAGCCAACCATTACGCCGCCAGATTGCCATGCAGAGTTATTGCCTACAGTTGTTTGACCGATCGTTGTTGTCGCTGCGGACAGGCTTAGAAAAAATGGAGACAACAAAAGAACAGAGATTAAAAGAGTTATTACAACTTGCTTTTTTGTTTCACCAAGTATTCCCCTGTAAACGTGCTTAATTGAGTTTCCGGAAATTTTTGTTTTCGAAAGCTTTCTATGAGCTGGGCTTGTCTTATCGTATCTAAGCTGTGTTTTCATTTTTTTCTCTTTCTTAATTTTCAGTCGTCTTATCGATTGCATTTTATTTATCAGTTTTTGAGAAGCCTGCTAACCGTGTTTGTTAATTCTAACGCTTAGTGTGTCAATTAAAATTGGAAAATTTGCAAAGTGATCTTCGCATACCCGATCAACATAGCCGCTCAAAATCCTTCAACAACAAATTAACTAAAATACAAAAAGTGCAACTAAAGACATCCTGCCTTATTACCCACCACACGTTTCAGATTTGAGAACAATTTATTTGAGACCCAATTACCTCATTAATTAAGGGCGGTGTTTTTACTCTAAAGCGACTTTTCAAAATAACTTTTTGGCTTAAGCTCAAAAATATTGAAAAAGTTCATAGATATAATAAGTTGGTCATTACAATTCGTTATTTGAGATAATTTCTCAACTACTTTATTTTCTTTATGAAAATTAATGTGATTTTGCGAAGGATGCTGCATCTGTAAAACCGACAGTCGAATAACTCTGAATCATTGACATGATTAACGAATCTCCACCGTGTTACTAACTCTCATTCACTCAGTTAAAATTTATTCCTTGAAACATGAAATTGGCTCTAAAACTGAAGCCAAATGCAAACTGCACATTCAAAACTTTCTCAAAACTTATAGAATAAATTAAACAAAACGAGAGCCGAGCTTTAGTTTAGATTTTCAGTTTTTGCTTCTTTATCAATAGAAACAGTGTAGCGAATATAGCAAGAATTGCGGCGAGTATTGTACCAGCTAAAGTCGCTGGCGGTATTCCTTCTTGGGTCGGTTGAACCGATGGAGTTATGATTGTCGTCGGGTTAGGTGACGCTTTTGTTGTAGGGGAGATAGTAGTAGTTTCGTTCGGGTGATGGAGTTTGGGTAGTAGTTGGTTTGATTAAAGGCGTTGAGGTGGGAGAAGGAGACGGCGAAGGAGAAGGAGACGGCGAAGGAGAAGGAGACGGCGAAGGAGAAGGAGACGGCGAAGGAGAAGGAGACGGCGAAGGAGAAGGAGACGGCGAAGGAGAAGGAGACGGCGAAGGAGAAGGAGACGGCGAAGGAGAAGGAGACGGCGAAGGAGAAGGAGACGGCGAAGGAGAAGGAGACGGCGAAGGAGAAGGAGACGGCGAAGGAGAAGGAGACGGCGAAGGAGAAGGAGACGGCGAAGGAGAAGGAGACGGCGAAGGAGAAGGAGACATGAGGTTCAAGGCTTCATTAATAGTCATTGTAGGGATACCTTTGGCTGATACATAATCAAGAAAACTAGAAAAGTCAGCAGTAGTAATACTATAAGGTTGAGGAGTGTTATTAGGGATTAAATTATGGAAAAAGATAATTGCCCAACCATTAGTATTATAAACACTGTCCACAAAGTTCTTCAATTTAGACAAAGTAGTGTTATCCCCCGTCTCAGCACCGTAGCCAGTCAAATTAAAACCTACCGTGGAGATGTCCATAATCCAAGGAGGAATATACCCACTCCTTGCTGAGCGATAATATTGGGATACAATCGAATCAGTCTGCGAATTGCGGTTCCCATATGGATAAGCAAAATTGTTGACCTCTATACCATTTGACTCAAGAAATATCTTGGATTCAATGCATTCACTCCTAATTTGATCAGCAGTTAAAGAAGGAAAATCAGGATGAGTTGCACTGTGGCTACCAATTTCATGTCCAGCATTCTGCAACGTTTGAAGTTCAGAGACAGTCATGAAATTAGGGGTTCCTACTTTGCTGGAAATTGCATAATATGTGGCGGTCATGCCATGACTAGCTAGTGCGGGAAAAGCATAATCATATACAGATTGCCTGCCATCGTCGAAAGCGATTGAGATAACTCCATGATTAATTTCGCCTAATGTAGTCGCATAGGCTCCAAAACACGTGGCAGAGATGATTATTGCTAAACATACAGAAACCAAGCATACAGATATCTTCATTTGAGCACCAATTTTGTCTCAACGCAATTTAATAAATCGTGAATAATCCTTTATAGGCATTGTCCATTAAATTAGAATATTTCAAAATTCAAAACATGTGCACATGATTTAACAATGCCATCCCAAAATACGATTTTATTGACCAAGCTTAACCATCTTAGCCGATGAAATAACAAAAAATTAATCCACTCAGAAAAAAATTAGTCATAATTTTCCTTCTCCCTACTATTGGGAAAACATCAGCTTTTACACTCTTCGATTAAACTAAAAAATACTTTACCTTTAAGAATCAGTTTAATATGTTGTTTCCAACATTCAGCTCTTAAAAATTTAACTGTTCATAAAAAAGAAGACATATTTATTATTAACAATGCTTTAATTAAATTTATTACTGTTTTCATTTACAAATTCTATCATTATGCGTTTAAAAATTTCAGCAACATTTCTGACTGTGTAAAGCCTCATAATTACATCCAAGGGTCAAAGCACAAACATGATTCAATCTTAGTGAACCAATAGTTTGGGTTTTGGTTTGGTTTTGATCCGACTAAAATAGGACCCTAACAATGAACCACAGGATGATGCATAGGAATTTTAATGAAGGTGCGACTTTATTAAGCTTCTAATTCTTATGCAATAGAGAGAAACTATTGAGAATTTTCATCTTACGTGAATGAACACATGCAAATAGAATTTTTAACTATAATCATTGGCCGTATTAATTTTTGAAGCTATGTAATTATTACTCGAAGCAAGGATACTATTAAAATGCATCAAAATACCCATGTAACTTCTTAAATAAATAATAATACTTGAAATCAAAATACTCAGAGTTACCGTTTCAAAATCCTTCTCCCGCTCTTATTACATAAACAGTTTATGAAATTTTAGATTTAATGTTTGATTAGTAATACATTTAGGTAAACGCCATCTCCCACTAAGGGAGTAAGATGACGTTTACTAAAGTTGTTTACCTTCGAGAGTAGTTATTACAACTGGAAACCGTTACAATTCACCGTTTCTTCCTGGACTCATTGAGGATTTGGAGGCAGATAACGTTTAGCAGATGCGGAATATGATTCAAAGCGAATTCTAAAGCGGTTAACGTCTTAGATGTAAAGCCGGTTATTGCTCCTAATCCAGACGAGAAAAACGCAAGAAAATCAGGTATGTTAAGCCTTTAAGACTAGCCGCGATGTTGTTGAACAATTTAATGGTCAGTCCAAAAAAAAGTCTGAAATAGTGGGGTGCGGCCAAGAAGTTTGGTGAAGAAGGCTGCGATACTTACTGCTGGATTGATAAGCTGTAACGCTGAAGCTTTGAGATAATTGATCGCTGGCGAAGAAAACTTTAAAACGGTTAGCAAATACTGGACTTGACCCAATAGTTGAACGTTTGAGGAACCTCAATCACTAAAGAATACCAAACCAATAGTGCTTAAATGTACCAGCACAGCACCTACTCAATAGATTAATTAGAAGTCAAAACATAAAAAACTAATTTGTGCGCATTTCTAAAGCTTTAAAAAAGGATGTAATGTCAAGGACAAATTGCCCTATCTCAAACTAGTGTAGTTTAACCACCTTTTTTACTCCCACAACGGCTGCGTCTTGCTATTTTATCGATTAAGGTTTTTGGTCTTCGAGGTGCTTCTTTATTTGTTCCTGTAGACTTTTTCGGTGAATGGTGCTTTTATTGTCCAGCCGCATACGGGAGACAAACTTTTGCGCTTCATGTATACTCATATACTCAACTAACTAACGTCAGTTTGTCTTTTTTGTGATGTTTTTTGTAGCCACTATATTAATGCCTGCATTGAAGATGTTTTCGATTATTGGTTCTCCGATTTTTATGGGTGCTTCCACTTCAACTTTTCCTAGTAAATTCATAAGGTCTAAGATTCTACTTTTAGGTATTGGTTTGTTAGTTCTCACACTGACTAAAGGAAGATTACCATGTTTTACTTTCAAGGTAGTTGTAAGTGTTCGTTCAGGATTGGAAATCTCCGTTTCCGCATATTCCAGCCCAACTTTGCATCGATTTCCGCTGACGCCACGTATTTTTGCCCTGATATAATCAACACTGAGAAAACAGCCCATAGGACAGCCGATACAGAACATTTCCTTCTTCATTTCTTTAAAACCTCGATTTTTAGTGAGTTAATAGAACTTGTTTCGCTTTCATTCAGTTTTATCCTGATCATCTGAGCAGGATGAACCTTACGAAACTTTTTTGTCTTTACCAGCGTTTCTCCATCAAAAAACCCAATATCCACATCTTCTCCGGGGCAGGTCACACGAAACGAAAACTCAAGGTCAGCACCACGGCAGATGCTTTGAGGTAAAACGTATCGAATTTTATTACCTACCTCTACAGGAATTCTCTCCACCTTTCGGAGCTTTCCTAAAACGTATTCTGCAGCGCTTTTTCCCGCCTTCTCCGCCTCAAGAGTGACAAAATCGACTAAATCGTGAACATGAAGAGCGTTCCCACATGCAAAAATTCCAGACACAGATGTCTCAAGATTTTCGTCAACGATGGCACCTCCAGTTACTTGACTTAGTTTAACATTACAATTTTTTGACAGGTCATTTTCCGGGATCAAGCCTACAGAGAGAAGGACAGTGTCACAAGTAATCTTTTGCTCTTTTCCTTTGATTGGCTTCAAATCCTTATCGACGGGAGAAATTGTAACTGCTTCAACCCTATTCTGCCCATGAATATCAGTGATTGTATGTGAGAGAAGAAGAGGAATGTCAAAGTCAATTAGGCATTGCTGAATATTTCGAGGCAAACCATTTGTGTGAGGAAGAATCTCGACTACGGCGTGGACTTTAGCGCCTTCTAGAGTAAGCCGACGAGCCACAATCAATCCTACGTCCCCGGAACCGAGAATAACAACGTCTTTGCCAACCATAACATTCTTCAAATTAATGAGATTCTGGGCTACTCCAGCAGTATACACTCCAGCAGGTCTTGTTCCTGGAATGCAAATCTGTCCACGAGTTCGCTCACGACACCCCATAGCAAGAACTATGGCTTTGGCGTTAAAACAAAACAACCCCCTAGGACTAACAACTAACACCTTTTTTTCAGGCGTGACCTCAAGCACCATACTGTCAAGCATAAATGGGATTTTTAATCTCTTCATTTCATCGACATATCTTTGAGCATATTCCGGACCAGTCATTTGTTCTTTAAATAGTTCTAAACCGAAACCATCGTGTACACATTGGGGAAGAATACCACCGAGCCAACCGTTCCTTTCAACGATAATCAAATTTTGAATACCATTTTTCTGTGCACTGATCGCTGCGGCTAGCCCTGCTGGACCAGCACCTATCACAACCAAATCAACATCTTGAGACGGTAACTCACTCACTTTTTTTGCCCTTCCTCAGGTCTTTAGTTTCACCGATGAACATAGGCGAATTTAAATTTCTTAACTTAATCTCTTCAGGGGACAGCCCATATTCCTCTTTTAGAATTTCAACAATTTTGGGTAAGCAGAAGCCCCCCTGGCATCTGCCCATACCCGCTCGTGTACGGTATTTCACGGCGGAAATTGTTTTCTCTGAAATTGGGTTGTTCAATGCATCTAAGACTTCCATTTTAGAGACATTTTCACACCTGCAGATGATTTCACCATATGCGGAGTTTGCTTTTATCAAAGAAGTTTGCTCTATTCTTGATGCCTCACTAAAAGGAATTATTCTTCTACGGATAGGATTAAAATCTGTTTTTTCCTTCAAATCCATTTTCTTTTTTATCATTTGAACTACCAATCGTGCAATGGCTGGAGAGGACGTGAGACCAGGAGACTCCATGCCTATCATGTTGATGAAATTTTCAACATCTTCTCGGATGATGAAGTCACGAGACCCTTTCTCTTCTGGCGAAGTAATCTTAGACCTCACTGCAGAAAAGCCATAGATAATTTGGTTTAGGGGTATAGACGGAAGCAGACTCTTCGCCCCCTCAATTAGTTGCCGAATCTTTTCTTGGGTTGTTCTCGTATCTTCTCGATCGTTGATGAATTCTTCACTAGGTCCAATCAATATGTTTCCATCTAATGTGGGCGTGAGATGAACACCCAAGACTCCCGCGATTTTGGGCGGCACTGGATAGACCATACTGTTGATTAATTGGCGGCAATTTTTGTCAAGGATAAGATATTCGCCACGGCAAGGATAGAGTTTGTAATTATCAATACCTATCATAGCGGAGAGTCTATCTGCGAAAAGACCCGCACTATTCACAACGAAATCGGCATGGAAGACACACTGATTTGTTGTGACTTTGTAACCACTGTCTACCTGTTGTATAGCGGAGACTTGGTTGTTAACGTGAACTTTCGCGCCATTGTTTAAGGCATTCTCAGCTAGAGCAATCGTAAAAAGATAGGGGGGAACGATTCCAGCCACAGGAGAATGTAACGCATAGAGGGCATCCAAATTGGGTTCTCTCTGTTTTAGTTCTTCCCCAGAGATTATGTTTAATCCCTTGACTCCGTTTCCTTCACCCGCGGCTTTTAAGTCTTCCAGGTCCTCAAGTTCCTCTTCCGTTCGAGCAATTACATGTTTTCCGCAGAGTTTGCATGGTACATCAAGTTGTTTTGCCAACTCTGGAAACATCAGTCGCCCTTCAACACACAGTTTAGCCTTCAAACTTCCCCTCGGATAGTAAAGACCCGTGTGAAGTACTCCACTGTTGCCTCTGCTAACACCAGAACCGACATCGGTTTCCTTCTCTACCATCACTATTTTTATTTTGAATTTTGATAGTTCTCTTGCGATAGCGCAGCCAATCACGCCAGCCCCTATCACTAATACGTCACATCTGCTACTCACAGTGAGTCATCTCTTTTCTCAGTATAAACTACAGAAGGAGAAGATAGGGATTCCTCAGATAAAAATTTTTCAAATACTCTATACTGAAGTAGTGTGCGAAGCCTGACAACAAAAAGACACGTCAGATTCGTTCTGCAAATATGCTTTTTGTAATTCCCGTGTATCATGATGAATCCAATTCCTTTAGCTCTTTGAGTTAACAAGGGAAATGAGATAGAAAGATATTTTTTATTGCTATATAACACCTTAAGAAGGCTGATCCGCATAATTTGTAAGAGTCCTTTGTCTCTTGTTTACTTTAGTTTCCAAATTGTGGAGCATAGCCTCCTACCGAGAATATCAATACTTGAACTAAAAATAAAGGTTAGGCAACAATAGTTTGACGGTTGTAGGCATCTCAGATTCCAAAGATACCGAACCAAGTGCGTAAATCTCTAACAGCCCTACTCAATAGATTAATTAGAACTCAAAGGATAAAAAAATTATTGTGCAAACTTCTAAATTAATTTAAACTAATGGAAACATTTGTTGCTTTTAGCACGTTGTTTGAAGCGTTCTTCTATAGTCTTTGGCTTTATTTTGTGTGAGAACGAAATACATTTGATTAGAGGATTTTTAGTCAAGTTTTCATCGTGAGTTAGTAGAAATTATGACTTTGAATTCATAAAGTATAAGCCTTAAGAAAACAAATTGCAAAAGGAACAATATGATTTCGGACGAAACCTTAAAACGAAGAATCAACATCGTCTTCCACGGGTTAGGCTTAAGCTGCATAGGTGGGGCAATATTTCTCCAAATCTTAGCATTCTCAAGCATTCTCTACCAAGGATATTTTAAGGCAGTAGAGAAAAATCCAATGATACTCTCCTCAGAAATAATTCTAACAGCCTTTGCACTAATCTACTTTATTTACATATACCAATTATTAATCCGGCAATCAAATAAACAATTTTTACCAGAAAAACAATAAACTTTTTTTGTTGTCAAACTGAAAAGAAAAAAGAGCTGGCACTTTGAAGTAATGGAATTTCCCATTTTCATCTACAAAGAACGTCACGAAGATTAATACTGGTCTTCCATCAGAAAAAAGTCAGAATGATTCAGCTTTTCTCTAATTGAAGCTTTGGTCGCTTTCTAACAATTTTTAGTACAAGAAAAGCTGCTGTTACTACTGCGAATATTGCTACCGCCAATCCTACGTACATTAGTGGGAATGCTTGTTCAGCTGTTGCGGCTACTATAACGTTTAATGAGTAAGTTTGACTGACCTTGCCTGCACTAACAGGCTTTATGCTAAAGGTATGGTTTCCATCAGTTAACCCAGTAAATGTGTACAGAGTCTGAGTTCCTATATTTGTCCAGACGCTATTGTCAAGCTTAATTTCATAGTGATCCACAGTCGTAGCTGCATTGGTTGTTTTCCAACTAATTTGAAGCGAAGATCGACTTCACCTCACTCCCATTACCAAAAGAAGACGTTAACTCTAATTCTGGAGAGATAGGCATCGGCGTATTTGATGGGGTTGGTATAGGCGTAACAACTGTGTTAAGAGGTGGCGTTGAGGTTGCAGGAGTGGGTATTGGAGTTGGAGCGGTTGTGGGCACTTGGGTTGGTGTTGAAGTAACAGGAGGGGAGGGAGAATCAGTTGGAGTAGGGCTTGGTGATGGGCTAGGAGAAGGAGACGCAGTTGGAGTTAATGTTAGAGTAGGTGTTGGAAACTGGGATGGAGAGGGAGATGGAGAAGGTGACGGTGAAGGGGTAGGAGAAGGAGTAGGCGAAGCAGTAGGAGTAGGGCTTGGTGATGGGCTAGGAGAAGGAGACGAAGTTGGAGTTAATGTTATAGTAGGTGTTGGAAACTGGGATGGAGAGGGAGAGGGAGATGGAGAAGGTGACGGTGAAGGGGTAGGAGAAGGAGTAGGCGAAGCAGTAGGAGTAGGGCTTGGTGATGGGGTTGGTGATGGTTTTGGAGTAGGAGTTGGTATGGTAGATAGGGCGAATATGGCTTTGATGAAGCCGTCGCCGTGAACTTGAACTGTAGCTGAGTTTTGTACCGAATTGAGAACGTAGACGCCCTTTCCATAATAACCACTGCATTCCCAATGATCGAACTCATAACCTAAGGGGGCGTTTGCGACAGCATTATAGTTGTCTGAAGAAAGGACCTGGGTTTGCCCAGAAGTGTATGCTAAACCGTTGAATGTAACGGTTGCTCCAGAGTTAGGATTTGTCTCGAATAACACTGTTCCGGTAGGATTATCTACCAGCACATCGCTGCTTGAAATTACTACTGCTACGTCATTTGGCGATTGGTAATAATAGGTCCTCCAATTGGTTGAAGAGCTAATTTGTCCATCGAGGGAAACCCAGTTATTCTGTGAGAAGTGGAAATCGAAAGCTGGGGAGCCGCCTGAGACTGAGGTATACCAAATTTCCTCATAATTCGCATAGTTAAGGGATCCCGCGTAGTTTGTTGACAAAATCAAGTAGTTTCCGCCAGTTGGTGCATTCAAAGACCAAATCTGATTGGACTCTTGATATGCAGTAAAACTGCTAATACCACTTTGAGTGGTAATGTCAAAAGTGTATGTAGTTCCCAGTGATAATGCAAGTGCGTTTGGAGTATAATGGAAAGTCAGATTGTTCACAGGACCTGTTGTCCATGAATAGACTAATCCCCAAGTGCCATAAAAATTGGAAAATCCAATCTGATTGTAGCTTCCAGCGGTATCCCAAACAGAAAGTAAAACATAGTAAAATTCGTCAGTTCTAGGTGCGGAATAAGGTATTGTAATAGTCATGTCGATTGATCGTGCACTGTGGTTTGAGAACCAAGTGCAGACACTTCCGGCATACCAGTGCGCTTCTGTCGAAGCTAAAGGAGAAGATCCTAATGGCGGATATATATTATGTCCATCTAAAGCGGGAAAAGGGTCGCCAACTGACCAGTTGTACTCACTTTTTTCACTTTCTGCAATATTTTCATTGAAACTAATAAAGGCTAAATTCAAAAAAAAGGACAGGATTAGGACAAAAGCAATCACTAAAGCAACTAACTTCAGCAACCTCACCCTATCTTTCTTCTCTGGGATGTATCTATTTAATTTTTGCCAAGTTAAACCAAAATAGAAAAACTCTCATCGCAATGCACAAAATCAACCGTGTTCATTAAGGAGAAGGATACGCAAAGATATTTACTTTGAAATTATAGTTTATATTAGTAGTTTTTTCCGGGACACTCATAGAGCAAAAACTAAGAATGGTTAAAAGTCATGATAGTTTATCGTTAGTTTAGTTGAATAGGTATCGTATGATGTAACAGAATTGGCTTTCATCCAAGGCAAACAGAACTCATCAGTAGGAGCTTTTTGGATATATTTTTCGATACTCAGGCAACGTTTTGGATGGACGCTTACAAAGAAAAAGACATTTTTAGAAATCATCTACCAATGACGACAAGCCGCCGCTCTCAGTTATGTTGACTGGTTATTTCGCCCAAAAACTGCCCGTATTCTTGAAATGGGTGGCGGCGCAGGATTCATGACAACCAGCTCTCGCAAAAAGAGGATTTGATATCGAAGCTATTGACCACACTCTGGCAATGCTCGATCCAACATTGAAACATGCGAAATAAAAAGGCATTTTGAACCCGATTAACGCCTGCACAGGACATGTCCATGAGCTATCCTATGGAACCCAAACGTTTGATTTGATTATTGGTTCAGGTGTAATTCCTTGGTTCCACGATTTCAAAACGCATTAACAGATATCATAAGGGTCACAATACCCAGCGGATATATAGTCCTAACCATGGACAATGCCACAAGTGCTAAAACATTACTTGACCCCAAAACTATTGCCTCGTTCGCACACAACGGATGGTTATTATAGAGGAAACTTGAGCGACTGGGGTTACTTATCGTAAGTAATCTTGGGTCAATGCTCCGCCTTATAGTCAACACTCGCCAAGAGAATTCAAAAAAATCTTTACAAATCATATTCATTGGTTTGATAATTTCATTAATTAAAACAGATTCAGAAAAGTCTTTTGGGCAAAGTGTTTTGACTAGATAAAAAAGAGTTGGATTTTTTTTAAGGTTTGTTTTGTTATCAGTGAAATCAAACCGTCCTTAATTCAAGAAAAGTGCTGAACTTAGAGCTCATTTTAATATGGTATTTCTAAAAGTTTACATTTTATCTTCAAAAACTAATGGATTATTCAAACTAAGGTAAAAGTTGTTGTAAAATGGTAAAATATTTTGTTTTATGCAATTCTTTTACTGTTTTCATTTACGAATTCTAGCATTATGCGTTTAAAAATTTCGGCACCATTCTTGACACCTAGTTTTTTCTGGCCCCGTCTTTCGCGATAATTAATAGGAACCTCCGCAATGCCAAAGCCTTCTCGTTCTACATGATGATTGAGTTCAACTTCAACATCAAAACCCTTGGACTGTACCTGCCATTTTCTAAGAATTTCAGCTCGAACTACGCGTAACCCGGTAAGTGGGTCAGCTAATGACACCCCGTTTAACAAGTTGTGTGCGAATGCTATGAACCGGTTACCCACGTAAAAAATACTGCTTAGTGCTGTTTTTTCTTCGTAACCAATGAACCGGTTACCGCAAACCATGCCTACTTTAGGATTGTTCTCTAAAATTTGAATCATCTCAGGTACATATTGGGCTGGGTAGGTGTAGTCGGCGTCTGTGAGGACAATATATTTAACTGTTGAATCGATATGCTCAATAGCCTTGGCTATTGCATCGCCCTTTCCTAAGCCATCTTGCAGAGTAATTTCGGCGCCTAAATTCTTGGCTATCTCCGAAGTTCGATCTGTGCTTCTTCCGTCAACCACCAAAATACGTGGGCACCCAAGGATATCGTTAAGCTCTCCAATTGTAAGACCTATGCCTTCTTCCTCGTTTAACGCAGCTATGATTATTTGCGTTGAGAAGAAACTCTGTTTTTCAGCTTTGATCAAACAATCAGCACGCCTTTACAATATACAGTGATTGGGGAGTCTTATTTAAGACGATATTCAATAATTGGATATATATTTGCAAATCCTTCCTAATTTTTTATATATAACTTTTTCTCATATTTGTGTTTGGGTAACTCAATTTAATTTTCTCAAGGGTCGTTATAAAATGATTCAGCCTTGATGTATTGATTGTGTTGCAACCTGTTTTAGTAATGTTGCTTCTTGATCCAAATAATAAGTGCCAGTCAATGGTCAAATGGTAGAAAAATCCGATATTAACAGCATTTTTTTTCCATCTATAAACTTTTGACAAACCAATTCTCAAGATTTTTACTAGGTGATCCCTTCCTAACAGAAGTGGATAAGAAGCATAAAATCTATTTAAATCAAAGTTTTTCATGCTTGTTTCTATATTAGCCACCTCTTTTAATTGAACCATCTTTTAAATTTTGTGCATCATTGTTCCTGGAATGTGAAACAATCAAAGCCCAAATTACGAGCCATTGTCTTGATTCTTGATCTTAGTAATTTTTAAGCCAAAATTCTCTTTACTCTTCGTGCTTGTTTCAATAAAACTGTAAAGGTTACTCGTTTTTTTTGTAAACGTAAAAAATTTGGAAAGAATCACGAAAGCCAAAATATAAAAATGAAAAAATCTGCAATTCAATTAAACAAAAAAATAGAAAAAAAAATAAGATTATTGAGCGTTTCCTGAGATTAGTATTTGTACGCTGAAATTTGTTATATCAACTATACTTGATGAAGATGTTAATGTTATGATTGCTGTGGTTGATTGTCCTGGTAAAAGTCTTGTACCTTCTTTGTCCCAGCTTATTGCTATAGGTCCATTTGCATTAGTTGGGGTCCAATTGCTTGTTGAAAGGCTCAATGTTAATGATGTGCCAGATCCTGTGTTCTTGACATAGACTGTTTTAGTTATGTTGTTGCCTGCTGTTATTGCGCCCCAATCTAGTGATGCAAGTCCAGTAGTGCAGCCGACGTTAGAGTATAGGCCTAAGTTTGGTGTTACATTTATTGAGCCGTTGGTTAGTAGACTTTTATTGACCGAAATTGCTCCGTAGGTTGTGGCTGATAAGGCTATGGCTACAAGTGTTAGGGCGAATACTGATATTGGTATTTTGCGTTTTAACATTTTTGTTGCTCTCAAAAACAAATTGTGTATTAAGTCTTAATAAACGTTATCTGATGGCAATACATAGAAACTACAGAACAACACTAATACACATTAAAAACAAAAAAACATAAAAAACAATCATTTACAGATCAATAACGATTACTCTGATAAATGAATTTTCTAGCTCTTTAGAACAAGATCATTTCGCTTTTCTTCGCAGCGTTTTATTCTTTCATCAAGTCGCCTGTTGCGTTCTTTGGTCTCCAGCCCAGATAATGAAGCGATTGCAAGAATAGAGATACTTCGGTTAATTTTCTTGAGTAAATTCATGTTCCAATCCTCACTATGATATATTACGATTCCATGCTTTTAAACTGAGTTTCAAAAAACAAAATATATCAAAACACGACATATGTCCAAAAAGAGACCTAAGAAACACTTCAAAAGAAAATCAATCTTCAAAAATTTCTTTTTATACCCTAAGTAAAATAGACATTAACATGAAACGAGTCCTGATTTCTGGTTCAGGAATAGCTGGGCTCACCTTAGCTTGCTGCCTTGGGGATTCCGGTTGGGAAGTCGACGTCGTAGAAAAGGCAGATAGCGAACGAAAAAGCGGTTACATGATTGCTTTTTTTGGAAACAGCTGGAAAACAGCAGAAAAAATGAAAATCCTCAATCCGATCAAGGAAATCAAGTATCCAGCCCAAGACTTCCAATATGTAGACAAATCAGGGAAAATATTTCAAAGTGGGTCTTGATCTTGTAAAAAAAGGATTTAGAGAAGAATACACATACCTAAGAAGACCCGACCTTGAGCACATATTGCTTGAACGCTCAAAAGAACTTTCAATCGACATTAAATATGACCAGCAAATTGTAAAAATCAATCAAACACCAGATTTAGCTACTGTATCATTGCAAAATGGCAATACAGATGAGTATGATCTTGTTGTTGGAGCAGATGGGGTACATTCAGGTGTGAGAAAAAATGGTTTTTGGTCAAGAACAACAATTCAGACGCAACTTAGGTTATTGCATAGCTGCATTTCAATCTAAATATGGAGAAGAAATTGGAAATAGCATTAAAATCTTTCAGGAACCCAAACGCTCAGCGATTTATTATCCGGTAAATGAAAAAGCAATGGATTGTGTTTTTCTGTTTTTCCAAGCACTAATATTGAAAGAGTTCCCAAAGAAAATTATAAAAGTGTTTTACAGAGCATGTATGAGGGGTCAAAATGGGTAAATCAAGAAGTAATTCAGAGCATGCCCAATGAAAGCATAGGGTTTTTTGATGTACTAGAGCAAATTCAGATGGAGAATTGGACGAAAAATCGAGTATGCCTTATTGGTGATGCTTGGGCATGCTTGAGTCCTCTTGCTGGACAAGGGGCTTCTATGGCAATGTCGGAGGCTTTTGTACTTTCAATCAAACGAATTGAAAACTAATTCAAATGTTAAGGAAGCACTTTTGCATTATGAATCAAATTTGAAGTCAGATATAGCAATTCGCCAAGTTCAAGCCAGACGGTTGGCGACAAGATTTGTTTCTTCATCGACTGCAGAAATGGCGTGGTATAGATGGTTAACCCGTATGGAGTAAAGCTCTTTTTTGGTGGGCGAACCACAAATGGGTCTAAAGGCAAAATTCATGTAATTTAATTAAAATTTAATTTATTAAAGATTCTTATTTCAAACTTCAATGATTTTCTTCAGATAGTTAGTGATAAAAAAAATTATTTTTGGAGGTTTAAGGAGCCTTCTATAACATTTCCTTCAACAATGGCAATTTGCTTAGACAACCAGGTTTTAATGATTATGGCGAAGTTTGGAAGAATCCCTGAAAAAAGAACCAATTGATTTCCTTTAAGGGCTTCAACCTGGAAGACTTTCTCAGTCTCTTTGAAGTTAAAAGAAAGTTTTTGTGCATTCATGGCTAAAGATTGAAAGTCTTTCCATTGTTTGCAATGCAAAGTCACCAAAGGTCCACTTTGAACCATTGCAACTGTTGCTGAAGTTATTGCCTCTGTTTGGAGGTCAGGTTTTTTTGATGCAGTCGAAAATGAGTTGGGTGAATTTGACAAGATTCCAATCAGGTTCGTTATTTCTTTTTGCAGGCTGCCTATTTTTTCTTCAACTTTTTCTACTCTGCCATTTAATACATCTATATTTCCCATTTGTTCAGTTACCGATGCAAACTCGCTAATCGATTTGTCAAGATTTTGTTCATGTTCTTTTAGAACATTAATTATAAAGTCTAAAGCCTCTAAAGATTTATCTTTCGAACCGGGGTTTGCTGCCATTTCTGCCATTTCCAAGCAACCTCATCCTTTTTTGACTTCTTAAAGCATATTTCTATAACTGAAATATGTCGATAAACACAACCTTGAAAACTTTGAAAAAAGAAAATGAAAATGTTGTTAAGGATGAAATCTGGAACAGGTTTGCGTTGATTGCCCTTTAGGTATGTTCAATAAAGTTGTTTGGTTTGTTTGAAAATTTTTATGAAAATATAAGTAAGAGAGCGGAGTGGACTTTGTGAAGTTTGTTTTAGGAAGAATGTATGATTTTGTTGGGCACTGTTTAATCTATATTAGTAAGTATTGTGACTTCATAAATCATATAAATTTGTTTTGGTTTGTTTGAGTAGTTAAGGTTGGCCGTGATTGGTGTTTCATTCAGCCTCCCAGTCATCCCCGTTTGAAGCATCACGGCCCATTAGCCCTGAAAGTATTGTATCTTGAGTATTAATATTTATATACAAGTCGAGATATTAAAAATAAATAATGAATCCAAAATTCATCAACCTTATCTACATAATCAAATAATAAAACAAAAAAGAAAGGCGACACAATGGCAAAACGCAACGATCCAAAAAAAAAATTAGACTATACAGAAGAAGACATGTCTGAAACAGAAGAATATTTCCAAACCGCCTCTACAACAAACCCCACCAACAAAAATAATTCAACTGACAACAGTTTTGAGTTGCTAAACACCCAAAAAGTCGATGACGGAGTAACAATAGGAGCCCTACCATCTGAAAAAGGCGGATATGAAGCGGAATTTGATGACCTTTTGCTGGAGACAATTGATGAAACATTATCGTCTCTGGGTGAACCCGTTAAGAACGCAGTTTATTTTCATCTTCAAACTAATTTTAGTATAAACAAGGATGAAATTCCTACTAAAATAAATGAGTTTTCAGATATTATTCAAAAAATATTTGGTTCTGGAGCAGGCAGACTTGAAATAAAGTTGATGAAGACGCTTCATTCAAAAATCAATGTGATTGTGAAATGGCCTGAATATGAAGCACCGTTATCTAAGTGGTTAGTTGTTGATATGACCTTCATTGAATACGTGAATAGTATGCGTCTGAATTACGAGGAAAATGCTAAGAAAACTTTGACTGTTGAAGAGAAAGCCGTTGAAGTAACTTGAAGGATAGAGCAAAGCAAGAATTAAAGTTAGAATTAGAAACGGTTTTGAAATTGATGAATTATCCGCATATATCTCAAATTCATAATGTTTTATTATGTTCTCAGGTTAGATTTTATCGTTCCAGAGAAGGTTACTAGCTATCATGAACATTAAGAATCCATTTGAAGCATGGAATGCTATGCAAAGAGGAAAAAATAGCTGCGTCTACGAATGTAGAAGTGAAAATAGGGCTGTTCCAGATTTCACATTAGAAAATATGTTTAATGGTGAGGTTTAACATTGGAAAACGAAGAAAAGTTTCAGCTTATAACAAATTCTGTTAAAGATGCTATTATTTTAGTTGATGAAGAATCAAAAGTAGCCTATTGGAATCCAGCTTCAGAAAAAACTTTTGGTTACACAAGTGAAGAGGCAATTGGCAAAAATATCCATGAACTTGTGGTTCCAACTTCAATGTGTCAAGAAGGACATGATCGTATTGAGCAAAGTGTGAAAATTTTTAATGAAACTGGAATGGGATACTTCACTGTTGGAGATGTAGAGTTGATTGGTCGCCATAAGGATGGAACCGAATTCCCTGTGGAATTATCAATTTCACCCATAAAGCTATTGGGTAAATGGAACGCCGTTGGAGTAGTAAAGAACCTTAGTGAGAGAAAGAAGAGCGATCAGAAAACAAAAGAGGCTGAACAACGCTATCATGCTTTATTTAATCAATCTCCATTGGGAGTTTTGATTGTTGATCCAATAACCATGGGTTTTGTTGAATTTAATGATGTTGCTCATCAGCAATTAGGGTTTAGTCGGGAAGAATTTGAAAAGTTAAGGTTATTTGATATAGAAGCTAAAGAATCTGAAGATGAAGTGAAGTCTCATATCGCTAAAATGTTGAAGGAAGGCAAAGAAGAGTTTGAGACTGAGCACCAAACTAAAGATTGCAGCATCAAGAATATTTTGGTCAGTACAAGAGCCATAGAAATGAAAAATAAAAAGTTTCTCCACTGCGTTTTTCATGACATTACTGAGATAAGAAATACCCAAAAGTCGTTAATGGAAAGTGAGGCCCAATACCGCAATTTAGTAGAGCTTGCGCAAGAGGGTGTTTGGGTATTTGATAAGGAATATGTTACAACGTTTGTTAATCCTCGTATGGCTCAAATGTTGGGTTATGTTCAAAGTGAAATGCTTGGTAAGAGAGCCTTTGAGTTTCTTGAAGGAAGTGTTGTTGAGCAAGCGGAGAATTTCTTGGGAAAATACGAGTCGGGTTTGAATGGCAATTTTGAGTATGAGATCATTCGGAAAGATGGATCTCGAATTTACGCAAGTATTGTGGCTTCTCCGATTAATGATGATCAGGGGGTTTACATTGGGACTCTTGCTCTTGTTGCCGACGTTACTTTGCGTAAAGATATGGAGAAGAAGTTAGAGAAATATTCTAAGAATCTTGAGGAAATAGTTCAGCAAAAAACCAGCCAACTTGCCGAAGCTCAAGCTCAAATTATTAAGTCTGAGAGGTTAACTGCAATTGGGGAGTTAGCTGGAATGATTGGGCATGATCTTCGTAATCCTTTGACTGGCATTAAGAACGCTTCTTATTACTTGAAAAAGAAGGAGACTCAAGGTTTGTCAGCGCAATCTAAAGAAATGCTTGAAATAATCGACAAATGCGTGGGTCATTCAAACAAAATAATAAATGACCTTCTGGATTATTCTAAGGAAATGCGTTTGGAGCGAAAAGAAACTTCAATAGAAAACTTGATTGTTCAAGCTTTAGCCATGGTTCAGATTCCAAAAAAAGTTAAGGTTGTAAAACATGTAGCATATTCGGCTAAAATGAAAGTTGATTCTGATAAACTAGAACGTGTCTTTATCAATTTGGTAAAAAATGCAGTTGACGCAATGCCTGATGGAGGCTTAATTTCGATTATCGCCAAGCAAGAGAGTAACAACTTGGAAATTTCTTTTACCGATACTGGAATGGGAATTCCCGATGAGGCTCTTCCAAAGCTTTTCTCGCCTTTGTCCACTACTAAAGCGCAAGGAATGGGTTTTGGATTAGCAATATGTAAACGTATCGTGGAAGCTCACGGGGGAACTATTAGTTTTAAGACCTCTAAAGGGAAGGGCACAACATTCACAGTTACATTACCAATTGAACACAGCGCAAAAATTGGAGGTGAAAATGATTGAATAATGAAACCAGAATACTAATTGTTGACGATGATGACACCATAAGATCCACCATGAAGGCAATTCTTGAAGATGAAGGATACGAAGTAGACATGGCTGCCAGTGGAAAAGAAGGTGTACAAAAATCAAAAGATACATCCTACAACATAGCGCTCTTAGACATCCGCCTACCCGACATGGAAGGCGTAGAACTTTTAAAACTCATGAAACCTGCCGTACCTAGAACCCGAAAAATAATGGTAACAGGATACCCCTCAACGCAAAACGCTATAGAAGCTTTAAACAAGAATGCAGATGCATACCTGATAAAACCAGTAGATATCGAGAAACTGCTTAACACAATAAAAGAGCAGTTAAAGTTGCAGGAAGAAGAAAAAAGCTTCAGTGAAGAAAAGGTAGCTGAATTTATTGAATCGCGAGTCAAAGAAATTATATAAATTTTTTTTCTTTTCTTTGTTTCTTATATTTTGTAAGTGATGCTTTCTAAATTGTAGGTGGATGTTATGAATTGTTTTTTGGAAATATTTTTGCTTTTAATGTTGAACTGTGATAAGTATTTGAAATGTCTTAGGTTTAAATATTCATTCAACTGCCTGTTTGTTAGCGCTATTCCTAAGAAATTCGTCATGAAGGAAAAATTATGAGTTTCGCAATTAATCGTGAAGAGTCTCTGATTCAAATAGACTTTGACAGTACCAGTATTTCTCAAAATCAAACTGAAAGAATGGACAGAAAATGAGAATGAGAATTCGAAAGAAACAGCTTTAAACAATTTGATAAATTTTTGGTAGAGTCCATAGATGAAGCGCTTTCTTTGTTAGGTGTAACTGTAAAGAATGAGTTTTATCTTCGGTTAGAAGTTAACTTTAACATGGAAAAAAATGATATCCCTCAAAGACTAGAAGAATTCATGGTTATTCTACATAGAATTTTTAATTTTGGGGCAAGTCGGCTTGAAGTAAAATTTTTGAGGAATCTTGATTTGAAAATTCCGTCTGGTTCTAAATGTATTCTTGCAGATTGGTCAGTTTCGATGTGGATAGAAAAAGACATGTCTTTCATTAAGTCAATAAATAATAAACGACAAGAATTTTTAAAAACCGAATAACAGTCTGATTACTGCATCAATTTTTCATATCTCAATTGCAAATTTGGAGATCATTGAATTCTTTCTATGGTTTGGTTTATTTGGCCAAGCTTTAAAAAAATGTTCGCCAAAGAGATGTAGAGTTTTTTTTCCTGTGTTGTAGAACTAGGTTCCGATTGAATTCAGGGTATCAAACGTTTTGATTGTTGAGTTGGCTGCTTTTTTAGGAGGTTACCTTCTTTTGTTTACTCCCATAAATTTGTCTAGGAATGATTTCTTTTGTGTTTTATCCTCTGCTGGTTGATCGGTAGAGGAAGTTTTTGCTGGTTTCTTTGTTTCTAATCTTCGCTCAATTTCGCTCTTTATTCGCGCCATTACTTCTGGTTCTGCTATTGAACCTTCAATTAAAAGAATGTCGTGACCTTGGGCAATTTTCTTGTGCAGTTTCATTTAGTTGGGGATGGCAACAAAAATTGGAACATCGACGTTGACTTCGGAGGTTTTGTATAGATACAAAATTAATGGTGATGTCGCAACTTCGGTTTCGCTCACTGCATGATCTAATGCAATAACCCTTTCTTGTCCATCCATTAGTTTCTTAGCTATTAGACTGAAATGATGTTGCATTCCACTTTTTTGACCGATTACTAATCCTGGAATTTCAACGCTGAATCCTAAATCGGTTAGGAGTTGTTGAATGTTTTCTAAGCTTTCTACGTTTTGTCTAATTTCTTTTCGTCGTTGCAGGTTTAATGAGAATTTAGGTATATCAATTACTTGGGCTTCTTTTATTGTGAAGTTTTTGTTGCAGCTTCTGCAGACGAGGTCAAATTCGGGATTTTCAAATTTTTCGCTGCATTCTTGGCATACATACCATCGTCCCATGTTTCTATATTGACCTTCAACAAGGGTTTGCTCCGCATTTGGGACATTTATCATCAATGTACTTGTCTCTTTGATCGATATATCCGCAGGGAATATGTTCGGTTAAGCTTGTTTTAGTTACGTTGTGGCTTTTGCATTTTGGACATCGATTGTGCAGTGTAATAATTGTTGATTGACAACTTGGACATATTGACACTGAGTCAAAGAAAGTTTTTTTGAGTATGCCTAGTTGTGCGAGGTTTTCTAAAGTAGTTTTTGAGAGTTTATCTATTTTAGCAATATTTAATGTGCTTAAAGTTGAATGATATTCAAATCCTAAACCTGGATTATAGATGGGAATTATTTCTACATTATCTCCATCTTCGAGCAGTCTTCTTAGGAGGTCGCGTGTTTGAGGTTCGATGTATGCGCCCTTTCGCTCTAGGTCTATTTTGTCTTCCAGAGACATAGTTTTGATTGTTTCAGTATTTTTGTCTGCACTAACTTTTTCTTTTGGCTGCTCCGCTGTCTTTTTTGAATCTGTTTTTTGCTGTCTATTTTTCATTTCTTTAGCGACGTCCATTTTGATTTATCTCTCATTTACATTTATATCGTTTTGTTTAACGAAGGAATAAATAGAACGCTAATCCTGAAGCGATTGCTAATACTGTTACGTGTTTTAATCCGTCGAGGAAGGAATCTTCGTTGATTTTTCCTGCAATTAATCCTCCAAAAAGGGCTTCTATCAATGAAGCATGCAGGAAAAGTCGTCTTGAAGCTTCTTGGGAAATTATTGGCTTTATGAAAGATATATTGCCTGCACCGGTCTGGCTCAAGGGAGTAAACATCATGTTGGAAATGACAATAATTATGAAAAGGAACATGAAGACTGAGAAGTAGAAAATTAAAACGTAAGGTGTGGTTTGCTGCCGCCTTTTTGCTGTCCATGAGTTGATGCTATCAAGGTACTTTGCTGTGGAGTCAAAGATGTTGGAGAGATCACCGCCGTGTTTTGCTGCTTCGTTAATCAGTACAGTTGCTTTTTTGATTAAGGGTAAGTCTATTCTATTGCCTAATTCGTCTAGGGCTTGGTTGAAGTTCATGCCCCAACTCATTTGTGCAACTAACAGTTGTAGTTCATTGGTTAGTGGGCCATAGATTCGTTTTGAAGCGTGTTCAAGGGCTACTTGTAGGGGTATTCCTGTTCTTGATGCTGTAGCTAAGTCTCTTAGAAAGTCTGGAGTTGCTTTTTCAATTTTAATTTTCCAGCGGTTATGTATTATGCTTGCTATGCTTGGAGGTAAAACGCCTATCGTTAATGCTATAACTATCATGTAGTCTAATGTTGGGGATGTTAGGTAGAAAACTGAGGCAATAATGAAAAATATAATGGCTGCAATTCCAGAGATGAGGGATATTCGTTTGGTTGTCTTTTTTGTTATTTTCATTTTGCTCTCACTTTTCGAAAGTTGACATTATAACCATCATTATTGCGCCCATTATTGGGATTCCAAGGTAAGTTAATAGGTAGAGAATTAGTGACATGCTAAACCCTCCAAATGAGCTGCTGCCAATCATGCCTAAGGTAACAAATAGCACTATGAAGAGTAGTGGAGCGGCGACAAGCATCATAATGTAGATTTCTGCCATTGCAGCGAGTGATTCTAGCATCATGTCTAGTTTTCCTATTCGATCTTTTGTCACAGCCTCAGTAGTAATTTTTAGGTATTCAGTTGGGTTTCCTCCGGTTCTAACTGTAGCTACATAACCTTCGAGAATTTCTCCAAATTGATCGTGGGGAGTTAGTTTGGCGTTTTGAACAATTGAACTTAGAAGATCCCCGCCAAAGACCCCAACATCCCTGATAATATTGCTAAACTCCAAACGAACTTCTTTGAGGGTTTCAATCTTTGCCATTGATTCGAAAATAACACTTGGCGGAACATTCGAGCTTGAGAGTAGCGTCAAAAAATTGCTTACATAAGGTAAGTTTCTATCAATTGGCCCTTTTCTACTACTTGCTTTCATACCTGGATAAAGATACATCACCATCAATGTTATCAACGCTGCTGACGCTGCAATTACCAAACTAAATGCAAAATTCATTCCGGATAGGAAGGGAATGCCACTTAAAAGTGGCAAGAGAATAAATGCTGTGGGAATTGTGGCTGAAAAAACAATTATTGAAGTCAGTACCATGAAGGCTATGTATGCTTTGAATGCTATCAGTACGCCGCCTTTTTTGAGTTGAATATGTATCTCTGAAAATTGCGGGTAGATACGATCTAGCTTCTTGTTTAGCAAGTTGTATGCGGTTGTCCAGGGTTGAAATTTCATTATTAGCTCACTTTGGCTTTTCGGTATATTTGTTGTGGATCAGAGAAGTAGTCTAAGACTAGTTTGGAGACTTCTTCATAGGAGCGTATGTGTTTTCGTACCATGTATTCGAGGATTGTTTGCCTCATCTGCAGTTCTTGATCTATTTCTTCGTGGGAGTATCCCCATTGAGCGGCTATTCTGTCAAGAAGTGGGCTTCTTGCTACTTTGAGGTATGTGTCTGTTTTTGTATCCCATCGAAATATTTCCTGGGTTGCGAAATCATTTTTTTGTTTGTCCCAACCAGTCATTTCTGATACGCTTATTGTTCTTCTTAGAGAAATGTTGTTTACGACTAGTCTTCGCACGATTGAGATAGCGTTTAGGTTTTCAACTTGTGTTTGTGGAATGTTCATGGGCCTTGTTGTTAGTCGGTGTAGAACACCTTCTACGTCTTCCGCGTGTATAGTTGTTAAGCCTAAGTGGCCTGTTGCCATAGCTTGGAATAATGCATAGGCTTCTTCGCCTCTGATTTCGCCTACAATGATGAAGTCTGGTCTTTGTCTTAGGGCGGCTCTGAGTAAGTCGAACATGCTGATGCTGCCGATTCCGGCTTCACCAACAGCTCCGGCGCCTGAACCTAAACCTTGTCTTGTAACCATCATTTCCCAGTTTTCGTGGGGTAAACGTATTTCTTGTGTATCTTCTATGCTCACTATTTTTAGTGTTGGTCTAATGAATAGGCTGATGGCGTTTAGCATTGAGGTTTTTCCTCCTCCGATGTCGCCACCAATCATAACTGAATGCCTATTTTCAATTAAGAACCAATAGTACGCTGCGATTTCTGGAGAGAGAGCTTTGTATATTATTAAATCGATAATCGTGAGAGGAGTTTTTTTGAATTTTCTGATTGTGAAAGTGCTGCCTTTAGGTGTTACTTCTGTTCCATATGTTACTTGAGCTCGGCTTCCATCGTTTAATGTTCCATCTAAGAATTGGTTGTGCGATAGAGATGTGCCTACCACATAGATAGGCTAGTTTGAAGACAAAGTTTTCCAGTTCTTGATGAGGTTTCGAATTTTACATTTGATGGTATGGATTCATATTTGCGGTGCCAAACAAATATTGGCGAGTTAGTTCCATCACATGAAACGTCTTCAATGTTTTCATCTCTCATAATGCCATCGATTTTTCCAAAACCTAAGAAATCTCGAGTAATATAATACTGGTATTTGCCCAACGTGTTTGCATCAACATTTATGCGGTATTTTATCGCTGTATCTAAAATTTTAAACTTTAAAAATTCCTCAGCATTCTTGCGCATTTTTAAAGCCTTTTGTATTAATAGAGAGTTCATCCCACAGAATACTTTTTAATTCTGCTAACAATTTTTCATCTAATTCCGTTAGAGTTGGTTCGAGAAGTGAATATTTTACTTCATTTTTTTCGTTTTCAACAATTGCAGCATAAGAGAAGGGTAACAAAAGAGGGTAGTGCTCTTTGAATGTTTCTTGAACATCTAATTTCCCAGCCACATCTGTGTGAGATTCTACAGCTACACCAGGCTATTGACTCATCAAAAACTGAAGCATTCTCCGTTGGGGACTGTGATTGCTCAGATTTTTTTGCGCGTTTCCAAATCTTCAAGCTAGCTACCACACGATTAATTCCTTAGGAGTCAATATAAACCATGCAACTTTAATTTCAATATTAGGCAGATATGGCTCTTGATTTGATGCCCCTTCAGAAAAATGACTAACCACTATTTAAGCACCGTCTGGTATAGTCAAATGATGCCTCAATTGTAATATAGAGTAGAGGACTTTTGTGATGCTTCATTTTTAACCTGTCAGCCCGATTTTTGGTAGTACTCAACCGAGATATTTAGTACTTCAAGAAGAACTCGTACCATGTCCAAACATGATTCGCCAGCGCCTCTATAGTTACAGGTGCTCTTGAAGCTTCGCCGCCTTACTCAGATTCTCCAGTGGATAGTTCGCTCTGTGTTCTAAGGCAATGTTTGAATAGCGACGTATGTAATTGTCTGCCCGAAAGTGTATTGCGAGCCTTGATACCTCCAGAATAAGACAAGGAATGTCCAGCAGAGGTTCTCAGAATTGTTACCATTATCGCCATCACCTTGGAGAGGTTGATACTCGTTCTCAGGGTTCAAGAATGAGGTCCCGCCCACGGTTTCAGATCCAAACTTCAGAGTGGCAATCTGTCCAGCAGGGAGGACCTGCATATAATCTGGGCTATATTGCGATAAACTCGAATGGGTGCTTGAAGGCCCAACGATGTGGAAGTAGCGTTCATACTCTGTTGTGCCTGGGTCACCATCACCAGATAGCTCCCTGACTTCGACTAAAAAAAATGATTGCCGACTAATTTCAATGTTCTGTTTTGCTACATTCTCGATTTGTATATTAAAACAGATGCGCTGATTATCATTATCAATTTGGAATGCAGATTGAGGAACCGAGACATCAGGCATACTCCCTGCAGGATTACTAGGTGAAGGTGGAGAATTATCAGCTGTGAACTGGAATGATTGGTTACTAAATCGTAAAACAAACGGTCCAACGTAAAATTCTCCCCCTGTACCTGATTCAATTGTAGGAATATTAGGTCCAGTATCTCCGGATGTAAATTGGTTGCCTCTTGCTGTTACAAACCAAAATCTGATTAGATCTCTGGCAGGGTCAGCTATTTGAACATTAACTGTGCCATTATAAAATTTTGTTCGACCTTGTTGCAAAATACCATCCGTACTTGCAATTTGCAGATACCCTATGTTATTATTTGATATATCTTGAACCCATAGACGGATGACCTGAACGGGCAGATTTCCTGTGTTTGTAAGGTTACAATGAACTGTTACACTATTAGTGTTGATAGTGTTGCCTTGGTTGATGATTGTGAGCTGTTCATTTGCTTTATCATTATCCATTTGCCGAGTCTGCATTACAGTACGTTCGAGACCAGTGTTTTGATTGAGAATCGTCATGAAGCTCGCAAAAACAACCATAGTAATTAGTAGGAAAAATACCATTCCGAAGACTGTGGCGATGCCCTTCCTATTTCTTCGATAATTATGGTGTAAATTCATGGTCAAAATAGCTTCCGCTTTGAGTTATTAAATGAAGAGTGTAAATTGAACCAGAGATGAGAGATGGACCCGCCAATGTTACAGTAAAGTAAGCTTCCTTTCCGACGTTTAGAGCGTTTCCTGTAATTGGTGTCGCTGAGGGAATACTTTCATCGATAGGATTCAACGCAGAAATTGAATTGCCCGAATATGCTCCGACAATGTTATGGCTTAAATCATAGATGAATACCGCATTGATTTTCAGGTTATTTGCGCTTCCAGAATTAAGAATATAAATCTTTAATGTTGCAGGAAAAGTTTGCGAATAAATAACGTTTTCAAAGCTTATGCGCTCAGCTATGGACTGCTGACTATTAGATAAGCTGCTAACATAATCGTTTGTGGTAGTTGTAGTAATGTTACTTGCATAGTAATAGGCGGTTGAACCAAAAAGAATAATGATTGAAGACAACAATACCGTGGCAAATATTGGACTAAGTGCGCGGTTATCACGTGACCAAGTACCACGTTTTCCAATTTTCCGCATCCAACCGTTTAGCTTAGAAGCAAGCGCTTTATCCTTTAACGGAGAATCTATAGCGTTAACATTCATTTTTATCTTTTCCAGTATTCAAGTATTCCATTTGAGATGTTAATTAATAAACTAGGTATTTTTGAATTCAATAAATCAAACTTGTCTTCCAAGGTAAGATAGCCGAGTTATTACTGCAAACCTGTCAGAAATAATCTTACACTATTTTTTTATCTTTTAGTTTCTTGTTTTTGATGGTATGGGAAGTGTTATACCTCGTGGGCTCTCACGCCATACCATAAACGCCTGGGTTTGTGGGTTTGATGTGCATAAGGATAGTACTTATGCAACTATTTTGGACTCTGAAGGAAAGATAGTTTGCCTTTGTCGTCAATTAGGAAGAAATGATTGAGAATGCAAAGAAAGAATAGAGGGAAGAGTCAAATAGCTAAACTCCACATGGGTGTTCTTTCCCACATTAATGTTGCTTAGTTATTTTCGTTTACTTTAAGGGTTTAATTAAAATTAATATTTAACATATTTCAGAGAATATGAAAGATAAAATAAAAACAAAGATCTTCGAGATATCAAATAAAGAAAATGAAAAATAATTAGAGGAAAAATCCTCATAACTTAAGCGACGAAACTAGGTGACACGAAGCTACCACCTTTTGTACTTGTCAACGTGATCGTATATGTGTGTCCTGCTACTAATGTTCCTGTGATAGTAATAGGTGTTAATGCTCCAGTAGTTGGTAACGTTGTAGTGGTAAGAACGCCTGGTACAGTTGCACCTGATGCATCATTGAAAATCGCACCATTTATGCTGATAGCATTTCCTCCAGACATATATTGGGCATAAACGATAGCACCTGTTGTAGTGCGTGATGAAGCCTGCACTGTAGCGCGTTCTTGTGCTACTGTTCCGCCTCCAGTCATAGTTGCTAATGTTCCGCTAGTGAATGTGTAAACGACTACACCGGCGATAACTGCAATTGCGATTAGGATAAGAGTTGCAAATATTGGCGAAATTGCTTTTCTGTTTTTCATAAATTGTTTGTAATTCATTTTTTTTCTTTGCACCTCCTCCGAAATTTTCTATTTAGAATTTTATTCCAAGGGTTTGCTTATAAACCCTGTTAACTATCGCTAAGTATTTGGAATCTATTCGGTTTTTTTACCGCTTTGAAAAAAATATATTTCTGAGGTTGAGGGGTCAATAAGATAGAAGAGAAAAGATTAGCTCCTTTTAACATAAGAAGTAGAAACTCCGAATATTTCTCCCCCCAATTAATTCAAATTCCAATATTTCTATAAAAATAGATTAAACAATAATAATTCAATATTTTTTGTTATTTAATGCGAAATAAACTATAAAATATATCTAAAAAATATGAATTCTGAGTTCTCAACTGTTATTAAGCAAATCATTGACAGTGTTAGCAATCGCTAAAAATAGCAATCATAAAGCAGATTCGACAATTGGAGAAAGATTAGAGTGAAGTGCAACAATTGCGAAGGTACAATAGTCTATCCCGAAGGCTTACACGGGGAAAAAATATGCGCCAAATGCGGACTAGTTGTAGAGAGTACACCGTCTCTCAATAACTTCACACAATGGGCGCCTGAATGGTTTTCAAACTGGAATGAAGAAGACTCTGAAACACTCAAAGAATGGTTAACTACCCTTAGAGCAGTCTCTTGTCAATTAAGAATCCCAAATTTTCCTTACAGAGAAGAAGCGGCTCGAACAATAAGAGAACAAAACCATTGTTTGGCCAAATCACATAAACTCTCCAAAAACAAAAGGGCCACTGTAGCAGCATTAATGCACTTAGTTCTTAAGGAATACGACAAAGTAAGACCAATAAAAGAAATATCAAAAGAGCTTAGACTTGATAGTAAATTAGTTTTGAAGCAAACTTGGATTCTAAACAAGACATTAAGCCAAGAAAGAAACCAAATAAAAATTCAACGTAAAACATCCGCGGATTATTTGCATGAAAAAGGCCGAAAAATAACTCTTAGCAGAGAAATATTCTCGGATGCAGAAAAAACATTGTTACATATTAAAGGATCAGGTGGAAATCCCATAGGAGTTGCAGCAGGAGTCCTTTATTTTGTCTGTAAGAAGAAAACGAAGATATCTAAAGAAGAAATCGGTAAAATATTCGGTATTTCTGAGAGAACGGTTTATGCAAACGAAGTAAGAATCAGAAGATTAATGGCAGCTAGATCGAGACCAAAACCAATTCCAATGGCACTTTGCTATAATAAAACCTCCAATATTCTTATCATATCGTAGGTAGCTAATTTTTTTAATTCGTAACAAGCAGCAGAATTCTTGAAAAAACCGCTTAATTGACAAAATTCGCATAACTTTCGTGATTTTCAAGAGAATTGACGCCTTAACTCAGTATATAAGCAAACTACCTCAATGGAACCATGGATGTCAAACTCCCAATGACCATAGAAATCGAAGAATTGCATAGACGCATTGATAAAATTGAACGACAAAAAAACGAAGAAGTTTTGACGATTTTGGAGATATTAGCAAACCTTACATTTTTTGGAGAACTAAAAAAAGCCCAATGTGGATATGCCAAAAATGGTCAATGCAGCTTTTTTGTTCTTCTAAACGAGGCAAATGGGAAAATTCCAATTGCCACAAATTGCCGAGTCAAATATTGCAAAGAGTCAGCATTTCTTCATTGTCATTTAGAACTTTCTGACGTTACTTGCGCTCTTTGCGAGGTTTCTAAACATCAAGAAAAAAAATCCAAATCTCATAATGGAAAAAATCAAATTAACAATAATGAGAAGACCATGAGGAAATGAAATGATCAAAAAAACAGAAGCCTTTGCAATAATATTTTTAGTTTTAACATCTACATTAGTCATATTAAATCAAACTAATAGTTCATTTGCAGCTACAAGTGACCCCTCCAAACTCAATATTTACACGGGGCCAACAAGCGTACTTGCAGATAATGATACATACAACTGTATTTTTGTACAATTGCTTGATTCATATGAACAGCCAGTTAGAGCATTACTAGACACAACTATTAGCCTTTCATCCTCGTTAACCAACATAGGAACTGTAGATTCATCTATTAAAATTCTTAAAGGAGCCACTTATGCTTCAGCACACTTTAACACAACATTTAGCCCAGGAACAACATCAATTTCAGCTACTGCCTCAGGCTATGCTACTGTACAAGCAACTATGACCACTGTTGGTCCAATCCCCTCAGCGATAATAGCCTACGGATTTCCATCTACTCTACCAGCAGATGGCAATACATACGCAGCAATAATGCTGCAACTTCAGGATTCAAACGGTGACCCCGCAAGAGCCCCTCAAGGTGGCATTCAAGTTACCTTATTATGCTCAGACACAAGCGTTGGAACAGTTCCCTCAACCGCAACTATCCCTGAAGGCCAAACATGTACGATTGCTGATTTCACTACAACAACAAAAGCACAGACAGAGGCGACAGTAAAATTAGCAACCATTACTGTAGTAGCACAAGGATATACTCCAAGCCAATTAACTATAACAACCACACCCATCGCAACGAACCCCACTCAACTTAAAATATTTATAGGCCCCACAAAAGTTCCAGCTGACCAAAACTCATACACCCAAATTGCAGTGGAACTGCAAAATGCAACTGGTTATGTTGCTGTAAATCCAACAGATAAAATAGTCACCTTAACGTCCAACGATCAAACCATCTGTAAAACAGACCCAATAACTATTCCACACATGCAACCATATGCTTTAGCTACACTGAACACCACTTACAAAGCAGGCTCAGCAACACTAACTGCAGTTGCCACAGACCTTCAGTGGGACCACCAATCCATAAGCACATTTGGCTTCATTCCCTCAAAAATCGGAATATACTGCATTCCAACTAACCTACCATCAGACAACAAGACCTACCAAGCAATCCAAGTACAACTACAGGATGCTCAGGGTCGACCAGCAAAAGACCCACAAACTGACGTTAACATAAACCTCTTTTCCTCACAACCAACAATCGGTGTTGTTAGCTCAACTCTAACAATTCCTTTTGGGAAAACACAAGCCACAGGAAACTTGACAGTAACAAACTCTCCAGGAACAACAGCGATTACAGCCCAAGCCTCAGGTTACACCACAGGACAGACTTCGATAGTAACCAGGCTCATTGATTACTCACCTCTGCAAATAACGCTAACAGCAAACCCAAACAACGTCACCAACGCTTATACAACGTCAATAACAGCGTACGTCAATGATAACTCATCCCCAATAACGGGGGCGATCGTAAGTTTTGCCTCCAATAACGGTGGGTCCTTTGGAACAATAATAGAGCAGGGAAACGGTTACTATAACGTAAGTTTTACCGCCCCAAGTTTCACAATAACAACCAGCTGCACAATAACAGCAAGCGGCTCAAGAACTGGCTATTTGAGTGCACAAGGAACAACTCAGATAACGGTTTCACCAGGCCCAGCTCCCACTGCAACTCCGACTCCAACTCCAATTACATCCCCAACACCGACCCCAACACCAACCGCCACGTCTACTGCAACACTAACACCAATCGCAACTTTACCTACTCTAACGTTCAAAATAACAGATGATAATGGAACCCCCCTCAACGACACAATAGTAACCTCATTGGTCCAACCATATGGCTCGCAAACATTACTTCAAATCTCAAATGCAACAGGCTATGTTTCATTCGAAAATGCAACAGCTGGAATTTATACATTCAAAATAATTAAACAAGGATACCTAGAGACCAATGAAACCTTAGATTATAATGGTCAACCATTAACACTTACTATTCCTTTAGCAGCCAACACAGTAAGCAATCCAAACGCTAACAACCTAATAGTTGTTGTAGCTGTGATAATTGTTGCATCCGCGGTAGTAGCAGTCGTTTTCGTGCTCTTAGTAAAGCGTAGAAAGTCAGCTAACACAAAGAATCTGCAAAAGCTAAGAAAACAAATGGGCAGCCAAAACAAATATTAATTTTTTTTTCCTTTTTATAACTTTTGAAGACCAACTCAGAAATTTTTCCCAGAAAATTATTTTAGAGCTAATCTTTCAGGATCTGGAAGTATCTCAGCAACATTCGCATCGTTAATTAGAATATTTGAACTATTGTTTTCGCTTTTGTTGATGATTTCTTTATATAATATTAAATAATTTAGAAATCGTACTGTTTCTTCATTGACAAATATTGCTTTTGTTTCTGGCATTTAATTAATTCTACTTCCAGCCGTGTATCGAATCTATTAGTATAAAGAATTTGTTAATATGTGGAGATATCGCTAACTATTTAAAAATTAAAAAAACAAATATTAAAAAGAGAGAAAAAGCTCCAAAAAGAAAAGCACCTAGCCTTAATTAGACATCAAAAAATAAAAAAACATACGCTTCAAAGAAAATTAACACAAGTTCTAATTGAATTATTGTGAATAATATTTCTTAGCATAAATCTTAAAACAAAAAATCAAAAACGTAAGAGGATTTTACGAAAGAAGACAACTTTCATTAAAAGGATACGAAAATTAAATCAAATCATAGAAAACGGAAAACATTACTTCTTTTAATTTCAACAGCTTACAAACAAAGCCAATATAGATTCTGAATTCATAAGCGTATTATATACTCTGACTGATATTTAGTTCGAAAAACTGGGATGACTCGCATGAAAAAAACAAACAATACAAATAGGAAAGAACTCAAAAGCAAAATGGCTGAAGCATTAAACGATGAAATCAAAACTTTGCCAGCCGGAATGCAAGAGATCCTTGTTGACGACTTGGTAACAGCATTCCAAAATAGAGTAAAAGTAGTTAAACAAGCTACATCAAACTTTGAATATTATGTAGAACTTGGAGTGGCAGTTCCCCAATGAGACGCTCTAAACTTGAAATCTACATAGATATACTCAACGTATTAGCGCTTAAAGGTCAACTAAAACTAACGCATATAATGTATAAATCAAACGTTAATTGCAAAGTTCTAAAAGAACAGTTAGAGTTCTTGATCAAGAACGGTTTAGTTGAAGAAAAAATCTTAAGAAAAGAAAGAATAGTCTACTCCGCAACTTCAAAAGGCATTAGAGTTTTGAAATACTTTAGAGAAATAGAACAAGTATTTCCAATGAAAGAAGAAGCTAGGCATCATCCTCTTCTTTTCTAAAAACTTTCTATTTTTTAATTTTCTAATAAATCTTTTTTGTCTAAAGATAGATCAAATAATAGTGCCTAAACCATCCTGAACTGAGATATTCCACTTTTGAAAAATGTAAAGTCTCAAACTGTTAAATGAAAAAAACTATTTTATTTTAGAGCGGGGAAATATAGAATAATATTTTACGTTGACAACACCAGAAAAACGATTTATGTTACACATGCAGAAGCTAGGAAAAAAGCATACGAAAAAATTTAGACCAATTAATAGAGAAGAAAAGCTTGAGGCCGATTATCTCACAAGCAATCGGTTATCGCATCTTACTAAAATCGGTTGCGTTAACAATTAAAAAACTTTGCTTATTGTTCAAATTAATCTCTTTTCAGACCGAACGCAACGTTGAATTCTATTCCTCTGGAATCTTCATTAGCTGTCTGCAAAGTGTTTTTCCCAAATGTCTTACAGATTGCCCCAAGCGCCCCAGCAGTATAATCAAGCATGGCTTTTCCATCAGAGGTCAATTCATATATTTTCCTTGGCCTTTCACTATCCATATCCCAGAAAAACTTTAGGTATTTTTTCTTTTTCATTGTATTTAGCAGGGGATATATTGTGCTTGCTCCAAAGCTGACGCCAAAGCTCTTTCGTATTGTTACCATTAATTCGTATCCGTGCATTGGATGGTCTTCTATGATTTGCAGGATTATTAGGTCGAGTAAGTTTTTTGTTAGTTTGTTTTGTATTTCTTTGTTGTTGGTCATCTTTTTTCAGCTTCTGCATTTTTGTTCTACAAGTGTACAATATGTCCGCAAGCAGACCTATTGCTTCACAAGTCAGAATATACAAGAAAGACGATATAAACCTTAGCACATACCTAAAGCATACAAAAACAAAACAAAACAAACAATCTAAAGCAAAAACAACATAAAACAACACCCTTAAGCCAAAAAAACATGTAATAAAAGAAAAACTAAAAAGACCTAGCAATCAAAAAGGCAACTGTACAACAGACAAACACAAAATAATTAAACCAATCCCATTCTTAGATAAAATACAGCAAACCCACTTGGCCTTCCAAAATAAGCACCCGCCCAAAAATCTTAAAGGTAGAAGAAAACAAATTTTTCACTCTTCTTCTTCTAACAAATACTTATTTTTTCAGCGCAAAACTTGGTTATACTAAAGCCCAAAAAAGAAGTTGATATTCACCTAAAAAATTCACTTCGAATAACAACTTCCACAAAAATAACATAACTTGAAGTTCATTCATAACAGAGAAAGCAAAAAGTTACCATAAAGAAATTACAACAAAAACAGCTTGGAATTTGAACCGCGGCTTCCAAGTTTTTAACACGGAAAATGGACCTTGTATCGAGTCATGCATCCTCTTTTGATACGTTCATTGATTCTTTTTAGGTTAAATCCCAGTTTTATTAACTATATTTGTAGAATCTGCCTTTAATCGACACTAAATCGCTAACTCGTATTTCCGTAAATTATAATAGCGTACTTCAGCTCTTAATTGTATAGCAGCGTTTGTTTGGGCGACAAAAATGCAAAAAAATCTCAGAGTTTTTTTGGCGGTTTTTGTAGTTGCCTCTATATGTTTTGCGTTAGCATCACCAATTCAATCGGTATTAGGTGTAGACTCAAACAATTCAGATGCCTATTCTTGGCCCATGTACCAAAACAACCCGAAGCATTCAGGATATTCCCTATCTCCAGGTCCGCTGGGTAATCAAACCCTTTGGAAATACACAACAAATGACACTTTCTGGAATGCACCAACAATAACCAACGGCATACTTTACGCTGGTTCCGACCAACATGGATCAATGTATGCATTAAACGTCACCACAGGCACATTATTGTGGCGCCATACAACCGGAACAATAACCTCATCACCCGCTGTAGTTGACGGTATATTGTATGTAGGTTACGTGGGCGGTTTTTGCGCTCTAAACGCATCAAACGGCGGGTTCATTTGGAATTTCGCTACACCGTATTTTGGAGGATACTCATCCCCAGTCGTAATTAATGGCGTAGTCTATACGGGCGAGGATACAAACCTTTATGCACTTAACGCCTCAACAGGCTCTAAAATCTGGAACTTCCCCACAAACGGCACTATTACCTACGCTCCCGCCTTCGACAACAACCTTATAATCGCTAGCTATACGACTAACAATTGGGCAATAAATGGGAGCGTTTATGCATTAGATGCTTCGACTGGCTCATTAGTTTGGAAATTTAGCGCCAAAAATCAATTCTATTCATCACCATGTACCTCACCCACCATTGAAGATGGCATGGTATTTGTAGGCTATGACAACGGCTACCAATATGCACTAGACGAGGCGACTGGAACGGTTATATGGAGCAACGGAACAAAAATTTGGATCCGCGTTGGAAACGGTTACTCAGCAAATGGCCACGTAACTTCCGCAGCAATAGCAAACGGAAAAGTCTACTTTGGGGCAACCAGCGACAACAATTCAAGTAAATGCAACATTTATGCCTTTGATCAATTTGCGGGCACGAAAATCTGGACTTACAATATGGACTGTTGGGTTAACGGACAGGTTGTACTAGCAGGCAACTTAGTCTTCCTAACTGGAAACGACAGGTACATCTATGCATTAAATGCCGAAACTGGAAGCGAGGTCTGGAAGTACATGACTGGCAGCGGAATTATGTCCTCTCCATCAGTCGCCGACGGCAAAGTCTACGTGGGATCAGATGACGGCAGCATATACGCCATCGGTGGCGCAGACCTTTCCTATGGACCCAACCCAACAGCAAAGCCTCCTGCCACACCCGGTCCAACGACCACTTTTTTGCCAACGCCAATTGCTTCGCCTACACCAACCTCTGTTACTCAACCCTTTCCAAAATCAACGCCGACCACAACTCCAATAACATTTGGGTTTGAGATCACAGGAAACATTACTAGCTCACAAATATCCGATGCTAATTGGGTGACTAATCAAAACACAACCAAAATCTCCTTCACAGTTACAGGAGAAAGCGGAACGTTTGGTTTTAGCAATATAACGATTTCAAAAAGCCGAATACCCCAAGCAACAACACCAGTAATCTATGTAGACAAAATAGTAGTTCCAGAGCAAGGCTACACCCAAGACGCCTACAATTATTATGTCTGGTACACCGTCCACTTCAGCACGCACCAGATTCTTATAGATTTTAAACACGATGCTAACGCGACACCCCAACCGACCAAACAAAGCAACGGAGCCCAGGGAGAGATAACTTTTCAGTCAGTAATCTTTGGCTTGGCAATTGCATTTGCAATTCTGACTACCGTTACCGTTGTTCTTAAATTGCTAATGAGAGAAAAGAAAAGTCTTAATCCATAAACTGTAATTGCTTATTCTGATTGAGGAATCCGCCACAACCGACCTGCAAACCAAACCAAGCGGAGACAAGAGAATAGTCTTCACCGTTTTGTGCTGGTAGATGATGAATATAGGCTCTCTGTCTTCTTCTAATACTAGAAAAATGCAAGCATCTACCAAAATTTCGGATTAATATTTAAGGCAAAATTTTTGGTGGAACCAGGTGGGATTTGAACCGAAATTTATTCAAAGACTGTTTAGGGTTAATGGAGGCGGGAAGGCAAAACGGATAAGGGTTAAAGACTGTATGTTATTGTAGGAGAGTTAATTAAAATAAAAAATAAAGCAAAAAACAAAGCAAAGAATGAAACTAAGAAAGAAAACCAGACAAAAAATAAAGGAAAAAAGGATTGGCAGCAAAGATAAAAAATGGGTCACGTCACCTTTAACTTACTTCTGTCAGCAGATTCTTTAAAAGACAATCCAGTTGGGTCAGTGCTCTTTATGGACCGGACGGGGTTTGAACCCGCTGTCCCAATTAGGTGATTGTTATTAAAGCCCCGATAAAAATTCTTCTTTGGATAATCCTGTATCTTTAATTATTTTTTGAGCAGATTAAGGTTTCAGACTCATCAGGATTGGACCTCAACGAATTGAACGCCGACAAGCTCAGTGCGTCCCTTGCTTTTTAGTCCCTCAACCTCTAAACATGCTTGAATTGCTTCTTTGATTCTTTTCATAACCTCATCAATGGTTTTTGCTTGGGTATGGCAGCCAGGTAACTCTGGAACCGAAGCAACGTAGTAGCCGTCTTCATCTTTTTCTACAACAACACTGAATTTCATAAAACCACCAGATATTACGTCAATGGATAACTATTACTAAAGGATTACACCAAATATCAAATGAAGAAGTTGTGGACCGGGCGGGATTTGAACCCGCCTCAATTAGCCTATCTAATTTCTCCGGGTTCTTTTGTTAATCATTTTTATCCCATACTGTTGTTGTTGACGGCTAGCTATAAGCTTTTAGGAGTTTACAAGGCGATTTTTTTGCCTTATGCACATTTGCTATTTTTAATAATAAAAAGTCTTGCATAGATTTCACGATTAATTTCAGTAGACATTCCTTGACCTATTTTATTAATATCACAAAAAAACAGAGTCTTTGCTTGCGAGGTTGCCTATTCCTAGTAGAGTGAAGCTACAATTGCGGTTGATGTCACTTGAACTTCAGGGATGTCTTTTTGTATTTGAGAAATTAGTAATTGCAGGTCATTGTTATCATTTGCCTTTACTGCGCATATAACATCGTAAGGTCCAAAGACTGTATCGGCTGACAAAACTTTAGGAATACCTTGAAGTTTTTCTTGGACTATCTCCAAGTTTCTTGGTTGTCTATTTAGGAATAGGAAAGCATAGGGCTCCTCAGTGTAAGATTTACCTTCTGAGTTTACAATTAGAGTTTCCGTTTTATCAATCATTGCATCTAAAGGAGCCAATTTTCTAATTGGGTCAAACCATTTACGGATAAATTCATCAAGGTCTTTTAGCCCATGTAGTTGAATAAGAACTTCAGCAGGACCAAGAAGCAAGTGTATATCTCTCTTGGAAAGTCCCATTCTAATCAATTCATCCAAAATTTTGGTTCTCGCGCCTATTTTGCAGGAAATTGTATCACAAGATAGTATCATGTATACTTTCATGAAACTTACCAATAGTATTGTAATATCATCCACTTGATAAGATTAACTCAAATTGACTATTCTTTATACTTTTACAGAGGTGTTCGGCAAAAACAAAGTCTTGGTTGCGAGGCAGGTGTCGTTTAGGTTTGTTCCTCACTATCGGAGTATTTTCTCAAGAGTCCCCTATTTCCCTACAATGGCGGGAAAGGAGATGTAGGTAGGCAGGTGGGGGTGAAAGTGGACCGGGCGGGATTTGAACCCGCGGCTTCCGCGTTGCGAACGCGGCGATCATACCGAACTGATCTACCGGCCCTTTTCTGGAAAAACACGGTGCTAAGAGAATTTAGAGCTTTCGGTGTCGAACGAATTTCTAAAGAAGCTTTATTTTGAAGATAGTCTTATTCAGTTTCTCTAGCTTTCATCTGGGAAGAAGTGCTTTCCTTTTTCTGTGACTTCAATAGCACCAACTTGTTTGAAAATATTTACGTTGTCTGTTACGTTCCAATATTCTGCGAGTTTCCCATCAACTATGCGATAGATATCAACAGCTGTAGACATTATTTTCTTTCCTGTTGGAGAAATTCCCATAAATTCACCTTTATGAGTTCCAGTATAAGAAAGGCGAACCCACACCTTATCTCCTTCAGCTATGATATCTTCAATGTTTTCATGCCAATCTGGGAAGGCTTTGAGACCCATGAGAAATAACTGTTTGAGACCTTCTCTATTTACTTTGTTGGAATGGTCGATATAATCGGGTGAAACTAAATCGTCTATTAAGTTCAAGTAGTTCATGTTTCGATTATTGTATGCTTCAATAAATCTGCGAACAATCGCTTTGTTCTCTTTTAAGGACAAGAAATCACCGATATAGTTAATTCTCGTTTTGAGATTTAAGCGTGTTATTAAGCATAAGTAATAGAGCTTTTTTAGACGTTTATAATCCAGCTACAAGTTCTTATTTTTACAATTAAGGCTATAAACTGAAGATAAAAGTCGATACAGGAAATTAGAGACATCCTCTGCAAGAAGAGAACGCATATTATTAGAAATTATTATTCGGGAGACGCGTTTACTCTTATATAGTCTTTATGTGTATTTTGCGTTACGGTAATGAATTTGACTGCCCAAACTGAAGCTGACCTAAATCAGAGCTTGCCTACAAATTATTCTCCGCTTGAACTCGAATCTGAAATGCGTGAATTCTGGTTAAAAAATAATATTCGCAACAAAATGGAGCTTCTGGAAAAGACAGCTAAAGGCTTTTTAGGTTATGTTGAGGGTCCGCCAACACTCAATGGCATTCCCCACATTGGCCATGCACGGGGGCGAATCATGAAAGATATTCGTTACCGCTGGAAAACCATGGAAGGTTACTACATGCCTTTTTGGGCAGGATGGGACTGCCAAGGCTTGCCCGTGGAACTTGAAGTTGAAAAACTCCTTGGGGTTAGAAACAAACGGGAATCAATACAAAAATTCGGCATGGAACGCTTCATCGAAGAATGCAAAAAAGCAATAATGCGCTACCACCAAATGTGGCTAGAAGCAGACGGAAAACTAGGAATAGCAATCAACCAAGACAAAGCATACTGGACCTACAAAGACAGCTACATCGAGCGCGAGTGGTTCTACCTTAAACGCGCCTGGGAACAAAACCTCCTTGAAGAAGGCCACTATGTTGTAGCTTATTGCCCAGGATGCCAAACAAGTCTTAGCAGCGCTGAAGTCGGCTACGAAGGAAGCTACAAAGAAGTCGAGGACCCCTCGGTATACTTCAAATTCAAAGTAACGGGATCACAAAACGAGTTCTTCTTAGTTTGGACAACCATGCCCTTCACAATCATAACAGACACCATGCTTGCTGTTCAACCAAAAGCTGAATATGTCAAAGTCCAAGTCCACCAAGAAAGCTGGATAATGGTCCGCCAACGCGTCGAAGCCGTCATGGCAGAACTCGAAATTACCAATTACCAAATTACTGAAGAAATTACAGGAAAAAGCTTGGAAGGAATGGCATACGAATACCCATTTAAAGACATAATTCCCAAGCAAGCAGAACTAGAAACCAAGCACCCACTAGTCCACAAAGTCGTAGCAGAAGACTTTGTCGACGTTAACACAGCCACCGGTGTAGTTCATCTTTCGCCAGGCAACGGCGAAGACGATTTTTGGGTTGCAAACCGAAGAGGAGTACCCATTTTTGTTCCATTTGATGATGAAGTCAAATTTACAAACGACGCAGGCATTTTCACAGGCGTATTTGCCCGAGACGCAGATGCACTAGTTATTGAAGAACTGCGCAACCGCAACGCCTTTGTGATGGTCAAAAAAATAAAACATGAATATCCAACTTGCTGGCGATCCCATCATAAACTTGTCTGGTTAGCAAGAAAAGAATACTTTTTGCGAACCGACAAAATCAACAGCAAAGTGTTGGAGGCTGCAGAGAAAATTGAGTATTTCTTTGAAGAGCCAAAAAACCGTTTTCTCGGTTTCTTAAAAGAAGGAAAACCATGGTGCATCAGCCGAGAACGCATCTGGGGCACACCTTTACCCATGTGGACCTGCGAGAAATGCTCAAACAAACGCCTAATTGAGAGCAAAAAAGAACTCATCGAAAATGCTCAAGAACCAATCCCTGAAAACTTTGAGTTACATAAGCCTTGGGTTGACCGAATCACTTTAAAATGTGAAAAATGCGGCGGAGTTATGCGAAGAGAGGACTTTGTGTTAGACACTTGGCACAACAGCGGAGCTTCACCATACGCTCGATTCACGGATGAAGAATATGAAAAGTTTGTTCCAACAGATTTCTTAACCGAAGGCATAGATCAAACTCGCGGTTGGGCTAACTCGTTACTGCTAGAATACATTATTCTAACCGGAAAGCCAGTGGCACCCTACAAAGCATTTCTATTTCAAGGATTAACACAAGATTCAAAAGGCAGAAAAATGAGCAAAAGCCTTGGAAACGTAATCGAAACCAACAAACTCCTCGAAAAAAGCAGCGCAGACCTTTGCCGATTCTACATGATACGCAAATGCTCACCAATCGACTTCATGAGCTTTGACTTAGCCGAAATTAGCCGCCGACCCTACCAAGTCCTCTCAACCCTCTATCATCTAAGCAGATTCTTCCTACAAAACGCCACCTTTGACGAATTCAACCCACAAAAATACACCTTAGAACAGGCTTTTATGAATAAAAAACTTCAAGCAGCTGACCTTTGGCTCATGTCTAAATTACAAGAAAAAATCCAGGAATACACCAACAAACTTGAAAGAAGCGAATTCAATTGCGCAGTCGCAGTTTTGGATGACTTTGTCATTGAAACATTAAGCAGACTTTACGTGCCCATGATTCGCAAAGAACTTTGGACTGATGAACCCGAAACATTTGAACGACGCCAAACCATCTACGCACTGCTACACCATACCCTAAAAACTGTAACTTTACTCTTTAACCCAATTACACCATATTTAAGCGAAGCACTCTACCAGAAAGTCTACAAACAAATAGAGCAAGATTTACCAGAATCAGTCAATTTTGCTTCATGGCCAACTCCAAACCAAAAAATGGTAAACAAAAACTTGGAAGAAGAATTTGACATTTTACTAAAGGTAGTCTCAATTTCATATGCAGCACGACAACAAGGCAAATTAAAACGCCGCTGGCCACTGGCAAAAGCAATTGTAGTTGCTCCAGAAAAAACTCTACAAGCACTAAAGAACCTTGAATCACTGTTCTTGGAACAAACCAACGTTAAGTCCGCCGAATTCACTGTGTCAGTTCCTGAGTACGTTGAAGGAGAAAATTGGGTTACAAGCCAAGAAGACACAATTACAGTTTTCTTGAGCGGGCAACGAGACGATAAATTGTTGGGCGAAGGAATAATGCGGGATTTAGCACGACGAGTCCAAGCTTTACGTAAAGAAATGGGATTCGTGCCGACAGAAACACTGGAGTCCGTACACATTGCCGAGTTAGATGCAGAGAGCAGGGGATTTTTAGAACCATATTTACTAGAGATGGCGGGATTAGTCAGAGCCAGAAAAGTCTATTTACATGTAGCATGCAACGAAATTGAAGCAAAATGGCATGAATCAGAACTCGACGGAAAAAAAATACAAATAAACGTCCACTAGGCGAAAAAAATGGGGCAAGAAACAAACAACAACAAATTATACAAGTGCCCTCATTGCGCCTGTATTTTTCTTAACCAATCGGACCTAGATAAACATCTAAGTGTCTTTGGCAACCAAAAAGAACACCACGATTATGAATATAAAAAAACGCATGCCAAACTAGAACACGGATACGGCCAAGAATAGCCAGAATTCTTCTACTTTAAATGCTTAGGTTAAATCCTCTCAAAAAATTAACCCTTGTACAAATTAGTCGAATATGATTGCCACATCGCCAACCTTGTCAACTAAATTATTTTGTCTTAAATACCCTTTTCACATCGTCAAGTTGCGAGCCGACGATTTCTATATTATCGATGTTGCCTAAGCCTTTTTGATGAGCTAATCGAATATGCTTTATATCATGCGGGTCAATTCCCATAACTCTTGCCCCCGTGGCATCAGTAGCAACAGGATCTTTTCCCGCAATTATCAGATCCATTTTTACCGGTGAACCATCAGTGGGACCTTTGCCTTCCATAGCAATAAAACCATCAATCACTGTTAAGTTCGAATGCAAAACGGTGTTTATGTCAACTATGACACCACTAATTCCTTTGGCGTGATACTTCATTTTGAGTTTATCTGGCAACAGCCCAAACATGTTCTTCATGCCCAACGTTACTTTGGTAGCCATGTGAGTTTTCATTTTAGCTGCGCTTATTATTGCAGATTCAGTTACGATTCTCGGTACTGTTATTTCCTTTAAGCATTCACAGCTTGGGATTTTGATTTTAACTTTATCTTTCACATGACGCAGATTGAGACATTCGACGTCATATTGCTTGCACATTTTGTTCATTCCCGTAGCTTCGAAGGCTTTATCCGCGTTAGTTATTGTGGCGTCTGATTCTACAACAAAGACTTCTACAGAAAGCTTCCGTATTCGCTGAATCAGGGCTTCAACTACCATAGGATCGGTTGTTGCTCCACTGTCCCATGTTTTAGTAGTTATGAAGTTAATTTTGATGAGAACCTTCTTGTATCCTGCAAGAGCGGATTGATAATCAATCAAATCTAAAGCTTTAAAAACTGGGTCAAGCCCTCGCTCGCCCTTAACGATTGCCACTTTTGATTTTTCCGTAAAAACACCTATTGGTTAAAACTTCAAGAAAGCTTTAAACATTTACGATAAAACCCAATCTGTAACCAACAAAAAAACTACCCAAAAAGAGGTAAAGGCAAGCCTAAAAGCAATCCAGTTACTAATCCAGCGCCTAGTCCCAACATTATGGGGAAAGGTAAACCTGGGAAAATGCCTTTCTTTTCCAACGCAAAAAAGGTTATAATTGAACCTGCCAAAATTCCAATTACTGATGTTATTGTTGGCAGAATACTTTGAGGGAAACTGAAAACCATAACACCCATCATCATTGAATAAAATACTAAATCGCCTAAACCCATTTGAATGTCTTTAAAAGAGAAACTCAAACCTTGAAGCATGTCAAGGCTTGATGAATTCGCTATTTTGCCAACTGGACCTTTGTAAACCGCTACGACGTCATAAATAGCAAGGAAAATTAGAAGTACAATTGCACTTGATAAGGGAACATATTTGGCAAAGAAAATTCCAAGAGCGCCACCTAAACACACGACCACGACATTTCGAGCAGTACTTCCAAAACGGAAGATAGCGAGATCAAAAAGAATAGTAATTCCAATTGCTACAGCAGCTATTACATAGTAAACACCCTCGAAATATGGAAAAAGCGCAAGCAAATACACAACCGACAGCAACAACGAAGCAGTCGTCATTGAAAGTACAATTAAACCCTTGATTACACGTTTGTTTTTTCGTTTAATTAAAACATAAAAGACTGTAGCTGCCAACGCGATTAATATTACAAAGTAAAGCCCATTTCCAAAAGCCGCTCCAGGTGAATCTCCAATAATAGGTACAGCTTGAATGCCGCCCGTTTCTTGAGGTGCAAGCAAATAAGCACACCCTAAACCGAAGATAAGGCTTGCCAGTATTGGAACCAAATAGATTATTTCAAATTTGAAATTGTCCGGCTCTTTTGTTTCGGTTTTTGGCAATTCAGGTTTTGGTTGCTCAGTCACGTTCTTAACCTAAGATTGTATATGGATTTTGAACCTATATCTGGTAGGTTTCCCCAGTTCTCGGAGCTACAGCGTCCAATCCCAACTCAGTCTTGGCCCAGTTAGCAAAAAGTTCACAATTGCCTTCAGCGCCATGAACCACAAAGACTTTAGGATTTCCTCCAAGTCGCTTCAAGGCTTCTTTAAGCATGCTAGCTCCGCAATGGGAAGAGAAATCAAAATGACGGTATTTCGCTTTAATCTTTCGAACTTGTCCATCGATAGTACATACACCTTTTTCCATGAGTTCACGACCGGGTGTACCTGGAATCTGATAACTGACTAAGAAAACGGCGTTTTTTGCTTGTTTACCAAGTTTTGAAACATAGAATGCCGCCGGTCCACCCTTAAGCATACCTGCAGTTGAAATAATCACTCCAGGCGTTTTGAGTGCTCTTCTTCTATCTCTCCAGCCTTCAACCCAGTCGGCTGAATGCATGGCACTCATGAAAAGCTTGGGGTCTTTAAGGAATTCTTTGTAATTCATAATTACTCGGCTGGCTTCACGAGCCATTCCATCTAAGGTAACAGGGTAGTCAAAATGATGAGCAGCTAGAACAGTAGCCATTTCCTGTGAACGACCAACACCGAAAGAGGGCACTAGTACAGTTCCGCCTGCTTCCGCTACTTCAGTGCAAGCTTCTACGAATTGCTTTTCAAGCAGTGAACGTTCAGTGTGATCTGAATCTGCATAAGTACTTTCTATAACGACCGCATCCAAATCTCCGTAGTCCATTGATGCACCAGCTAAAAGTTTGCTTTCCTCCAAATTAAAGTCCCCAGTGTACAAGAAGCGTTTGCCTTCAGCTTCAAGCAATACCTGAGAACTTCCTGGCGTATGACCAGCGTTGAACAATTTCATTTTCATATCCCCAATGGTTTCTTCAACGCCAAAATCCAGGTGCCTATTGTTATTCATCATTGTTTTGAGTTCAAGATATTCAAAAGGTAAATAATATCCTGACAGGTGAATGAAATCTTGAACCAGCAGTTGGGTTAACTCCAAACTAAGTTTGTTTGTGTACAATGGTTTTTTATCGTTAATAAAAAAAATCGGTACAGCACCGGAATGGTCAAGGTGACTGTGAGTTAAGATAACAGCGTCAACCTCTTTAGGTGGGATATGCATGGGGAAACCTGGTTCATTATCAAGCATAACACCGTAATCGCACACGACCTGAGTTTTCTCAGTCTTTACAGATACGCCTATTCTGCCAACTTCTCTAGCTCCACCTAAAAATCCAACTTGCAATCAGGATCAATCCTATTTAGTTAATGTTAACGACTAAAAATGAATCTTTGCTGTTTTAAATATGTATTGACCCTGAACTTGCATGTGCAGACACGGCACCTTTCTTTACAGCTTTCAAAACAGCGTCCAAACTAAGCGAAGCATCAACTTTGTTGTAAACACTAAATAACTCTGACACTTGATGTGCATCACTTCCTGCGGTACCAGGTAAACCTAGACTTTTTGCGAATTCTTTAGCTTGATTATTGGCTCCTTTGCTAGATCCCCCATTTTGAACTTCGATGGCATCAACTTTGTAGTTCCTAGCGCGTTCACCCATTCCATACTCCCTGAAAGGATGAGCAACTATGCATACTCCACCAATAGAATTAGCAAAATCTACGATATTTTCAGGCAACCAAGGTTTAGGCGGCAATTCATAAGTTCCTAAAACCAACAGATCCCCTTCTTGCGTACTAATTTCAACACCCGGAATTATCAAAATATCTGGATAAGCGGAGGCTAACTCGACAGTTGCTCTACAACCTCTTACACTGTCGTGATCCGTAACCGCTGCAACTTTAATGAATTTGTGCGCAACGAGCATCTCAACGAGCGATTTGGGTTGAACAAGTGAATCTGGCGAATAAACTGTGTGAATATGGAAATCAGCATAAAGAGGTTCTATAATTACATCTCCATGAATTCTCAAGGGTCAAGTTGCTAAATTTTAATTTAAGCGTCTATAAGCATATAGGGGTAAAAAAAGTTATCCAAAATCAATTAAAAACTTTTAGAAGCTAAAAAAAAATACAACTTAGTTTGCTTGATAGTTTGAAGAACATAAAAGATTCTGTCATCTCAGCTGTTCGCGCAAGATAACTTCTAAACGGTTAAAAATTTCTTTACTCCTTTGTACACTCGCGTCAACAGATTCAAATTTTAAGCTTTTTATGATGCAGGCTTTTTGGGATTCTTGCTTAACAGCGTCATTCCAATGTTTGGGATCATTAAGTAATGTAACGCTTTGGTAAGGTGATCGTTCAATATAATCTGCAGTTTGTTTCGCGACATAATTGATTGTTTCCAAATCAAATGGATGTGCAGCCTCATGCTGAGACAAAGGATAAACCTCATCCAACTCTATCGGAACCAAACCAAATGGAGCTGAATAAACACAAACATGAACCTGATCAGAAAGTTCCTTTCCTATGTTCCTTAATAACGCTCTGATTTTCTTGAATTCAGGCGATTTGTGAAAAGGTTTGTTTCTCGTTTGGGGAACAAGCAAAAGCACCTTCGCATTCTGCAGCGGCATATATCGTTCAGTTAGCCGTTTTCGATAATGAGTGATTTCTGGTCGTGCAAGTCCCACTGAGTTGAAATAGAAGAACCCACTACTTTTTGCTGTTGGACTATATTTTTCGAGAAAGTCAGCGTGTTGGCGAAGATGTTTTAGGGCTGAAAGTAATGCTGGGTGTGCGTGAACCCGCATTTCAGTATGTTCCCAGAGTCGACCATCCCGAATTGCTTGTTTGATTCGCTTTATTTCTGCTAAACAAACGTATAAATTATGTTCAGCAAGGAAAACTTCACGTACTTTGGGCGATTTTTTCTCCAAGTCTCTTGGTGTTTCTGCAGAGCATCTTGGACAACTGCATGGGAAATAATCCAGTTCATTTACTCGCCATGTGCCATTTTCGGTCATATAGCGATTCTCCCTATAGAGTGCGTAAGCGGCAGAATCAAAGAGATCACAACCCAACGCGACCGCCAACGCAAACATTGAAGGATGCCCAGCACCAAACAAGTGCAAAGGACGCTCAAGCAGTAAACCTTTCTTTGCCGTTAAAATCATGTCTGCTAATACATCATAGCGGTAGCTTTCCATGACTTCGGTTGGACTTCCAAGCGCGTGGATTTGGAATGGCAACTTACCCATTTCAATTGCTGAACTAGCGACAAGGTCAAGGTGTTTTCCACCTTGGACTTGGCCTAACCCACAAAATGTCGTCGCGCGTTTTAATCTTGAAAAAATCTTTTGCTCGCTTTAGGGTTTCAGCCACGGTTATTTCTGCTTGTTCTTTTGTTACTTTCCAACCTGTGGGAATATCAAGGATAGTAGCAATGTCACTTCCGATGCCCTCTTGATAAGCCACAATTTCTTTTTGTGACACATCAATGTCACCGTAAACAAGAATTTGATACGCTCCAGAATCAGTCATGACTGCGCCGTCATAATTTAGAAACTTATGCAAACCCAACTCCAAAGGTTTATTGTCATATCTTTTTTTGATGATGTAAGAATTTGTTATGACTGCTTGAAAGCCGAAGGTATCCTTGAGTTTTTGGGGTGGGATAGGTTGGATGCTGGGGTTGATGACTGGGAACAGCAGCGGTGTTTCTATTGTACCGCTTTTTGTTTTTAGTTTGCCGATCCTGCCCAACAAATCTTTTTCTTTAATTTCAAAGTCAAAGGTGAAACCTAAACATGAAACGTTGCTCACTTATAAAAAAACATCGCCTTTTTAGGCATCCTTATATCACAATGTTCCTCTAAATACCCACCGAAGTGCATAGTCATGGTTTGCTCAATTGATATAAGCGAAAGACCAACATTAAACGATCC